>CAYWKD010000001.1:0-5295 GCA_964458705.1 uncultured Saprospiraceae bacterium
AATAACCGTACAGTTATTCGCCAAACTTACGTTTACATCGTCATTACATGCTAATTGTTTTGGGTAAATGGAAATAGTAGTCTCGCACCTTTCGTTTGGATAATTTGGATCGCTAAAAACTACCGTATGGACTCCAACGGGCAAGCCATCTAGAGCTACTGCATCATTGGCCAAGTTTGGTGTGATCGTAATACCTCCACCAGTGCAGTTAGGAATCGTGATATTGGGCAAACGTTTAGTCCCACAATCTATGTAAACTGGCATATCAATGACCAGCCCATCGACTTGATTACAATTATCTGCTATTCCATTATAAGTAGTGATTGTAGGGCAGGTAAATGTTCTATTTCTGGCTTCACAGGTAATATTTGCTTCCCAACCTTGACCACTAATACCATCGCCATTTTTGATGAACTCGAAGGTGATGCAACCACTTCTGTTCAAGCAGGAAGCCTCTACTATCCCTCCATTTGGCGCATTTGAGACGCCAATGCCTGTTCCAGCACCTCCGAACGGTGTGGCTGCTAGATTTTTACCATCATAGGCTAATAATTGATCGCCTGCTGCCACATCAAACCAACTAAAAGTAACCTTCACCACTTGTCTCGCTGGATCATCTGGACAAATTGTTATGACATCTGTCTCTGCAGCACTATCATCGTAGATAAACAAAGCTCCTCCATCATCAAAAAATCCTGTATTTCTGCTGCAATCAATTTGATATTGAGCATTATTCATTCCATTGGAAGGCATTGTAACATCACCATTACAGGCTACATCATAGTTGCAAAGATTACCTATTGGCAAAGTAATTGCTCCATTGGTTACAGCTATTTGATAACCTATTCCCTCCACATGAAGACCGTTTAAAACATAAATACCTGAACCAACAGGACTTTCTATCATCGCATCACCCATCGCATAAGGGTCTAAATTATAGCGCATTCCAGCAGCCGGTGGAAGCACTCCAGCAGGTGCTTTGAATAGTCCTGTTACAGATTGAATCGTCCAAGTCTCGCCAGCATTTGAATAAACTGTAATAGTTTCTGCAAATTGCCCGTCATTTACATTAGGTGCGCTTCTATTGTCTAGGCAGTTACAAGGGTCGGTAATTTGTGCATCTTGAACTACAAAGTCAAAGGCACATATACCAACATTACCAACTTCATCAGTAGCAGTATATTCCACTTTAGCTAAACCCAATTCAGCTACAAAATTCGGCTCAATGTTATTAAAGGTTTCTAAGTCATTTACGTCGGTACAATTATCTGTAAATATTGGTGGTGTCCATGTGGCAATACCTCCTTGTTTGTAAAAGTCGTTAGCGTTGCTAATAATGATGTCGTTAGGGCAATTTAGTGTTATTGGTGCTTCTTCGTCTTCCACAGTTATTGTGAAATTACAAGAAGCAGCATTGTTATAACGGTCTGTTACCGTGTAAGTTACTGTAGTTTGCCCCACACTAAACATCAAACCACTGGCATCGCCCGTGCCACTTGTTTGTGTTGCGCCTGTGGTTGTGTAAGTGATCGCTGGGCTGTTATCGCAGTTGTCTTGTACCTCCTTTAGACCAATATTCGTTACTACTGCATCGCAACGCTGAGGCGCAGTTGTTGCACTTACATTCGCTGGGCAAACAAAGGTAGGTGCTTCTGTATCTGGTAAAGTTTCAATGAATGCTGTTGCTGTTGCCATACAACCTGCAATATTTTCTGCCATCACGACGATATTGTAAGTCCCGCCATCCAAATCAAGAAATGAATTGCTCGATTGGAACGTTGTGCCATCATTAATGGAGTATTTTAATGCCCCATTAGCAAAATTGGCAAAAATCTGAATAGAACCATTGCTATTGTCTGGGCAGGTTTCTCTAGTCGTATTTACCCTAGTAATGACGACTGCTGGACCGACTGGAAGTGTTGCCTTAACTTCTTGCTGACAATTTTCTAAGAATAATACTTTTACTATAATATTATACGATCCTGGTGCTAATCCTTCAAAAGTAGGTTTATCTTGAAAAGTTTGCCCACCATCAATAGAATATTGAATCGGTAAGGTTGCTATGGCATTTATTGTAATCTTGCCATCGTTAGTACCTGCACATAACTCAGGTGTAATCGTAGGTTCGGTTACAACAAGGTCGCAGGTTAAGCAACCATTTTCGTGAAATCCAAAGCCTGAAAAGTCAGGTAATCCAACACTTTCCCATTCTACATCATTTCCAAAGAAGTCATCAACTGGATTATTATCCCCTTTTTGCACGGATGCTATCCTGCGGATAATATCGTCTTTAGTAGCTACAAAATTTCCACCTACTTCTCCTACCCAATTCAATGCCAAAGGTGCTTCTCCGAGTTTTCCAATCGCATCTAGCACCTCTCCACCAATACCCCCTCTCCATAATATAACAGCATCATCTCCATCGTAATTTAGACTAGCCGTTTGGTCTGCTGCTGCTATCAAGGTCGCATCTGTGGCATTCGCATTGATGAGTACAAAGGTATTATTAGGTTTCAATTCACCCGATAGCATAACCGTACTAGTTGGATTACTGATATCATCGTTCCCTTGTTCATATATAGCTATGACATAGTTATCTGTGACCAAATCAATCGTCTCAATACTAGGATTGTATAGCTCTATGGCTTTATTGTTACCATCTGTTTGCTCTGCATACTCTGATATAAATAAAGTTTGACAGTTTTCTAATTGGTTACAACCAAATGGTGCGGTAGCAATTTCTTTTGCTGATAAAAAACAAACGGCATTATCAGAAAATTTAGCTGAAAAATCAATCACCGAACCGTCAGCGGGCAGATTAACTGTAAAAGTATGGCTTGTTGGACTATCTAAATTAGCAACATCCACCTGTGCAATTGAAGCACCGAACAAGTCAAGCGTTCCAGTAGCTGGCGCATTATCAAAAGTTACGGTTACCTCTGCCGTAAATGTGTCATCAATGATGGCAGCGGTATTGTTATTATCGCAATCGCTTTCAGTGTAGGTTATAGCTGTAATGGAACAAATAGAACTATTAGAGCATTCATCTGCATCAATAGCTAGATTAGATATTGTCCATGAGCTAGTATTTCCAGATTCTCCTCCTGCTGTATATTGAACGCCGATGTAGAATGGTTCATCAATATTGGATAAATCTACATTTACATTTGAGTTTGCTTCTGTATAAGTTGCAATTTCTATCCAATTAGCAGCCGTAATATCTTCTGCTCGATTAAACCCATTGTAGTTGGTGGAATAAAATATCTTCAGCGGCGAGTCCCCAAAATCTTCTTCTAGTACAAAAACCAAATTAGCGACTGTTGCATTATCGTATAGTAAGGCGTTAGAAACAAGCCACAATTCACTTTGACAAGGACTACCGCAGAAAGCATTAACATTATATGCTCCTCCCGAACATGACCAATTATCACCGTCTTGATTGATGGTCACAGGGACTATACTAAAGAAATCGCAATCGTCTTGCAGACATCTAGGGCAACTTTGTGCCCTACCTGATTCTACAATATCACACGCTCCACCAGTGATGGTAAAGCCCCACATCTCATTCTCTTTGACGGTTATAACAAAAGTGCCATCCGCCACTTCAGATGGATTATCTCCTATAATGACGCCTGTACCTGTATTAGTTAGTATAGCATTTTTATCTATCCCACTATAAATTACAGTGATCTCAACTAGATCGCTACCACCCATCGTTTCACTTAAGCAGGCTTGACTCACTGACGTGATTTCTACGTCACACACCAAGTTAATGCTTCCTTTAGTGTTAAAGCCACTTGCCACTGTCCAAACTCCATCTATTAATTGTAAAGAACTACCAATTTCATCTGGTTGCGAAACATCAATATCTTTACTTTCTATACCTTCGGCTATTCCGTTGGTAGCTATCAATGTCCCTTCGTAGCTCAGAAACTCAATCAAACCACACGGTCCGCCTAATGCTATTCCGTCTGGTGCACCATTTTGGATACCATTAGAGGGTAATTCCCAAACATAATAACTACCCAAATCATCGCTGGTAACAATGATAGCATTACTGTTTAGATTGATTGTATTGTAAGTACCTCCACCGTTACCATTGTAAAGGGCAATCTGATAATCGCCTAGATTCGTTGGTTGTGGATTGGCAATAAATATTTCTACAAATTCATTCTCATCTGTGCCGAAGTTATCGTAGTGAAATTCATTGATGTTTGCAGTTGCTTGGGCACATGGTTCGCAAGCAGGTGCTATGCCGCTTATAGCAATATCACACTCCCCACCCACAATGGAAATACCCCATGATTGTCCTTCATCTAAAGTAATAGTAATTGTTCCATTTGATACAGTCGCTGGATTATCACCGCCTAATGTGCCTGCACCTGTGCTTGTCAGCATCGCATTCGCATCCACGCCTGTGTAGGGAATGCTTACTATCACTTGGTCTGTGCCTGCCGTTTGGGCTTGGCACGCTTGGCTTGCTGTGCCTAAGGTGATGCCGCACATCGCTACTGATTGTCCATTCGTTGCACCTTTTGTGTTGATACCTGCTGTGTACGTCCATACTCCATCTACTAGTTGTAGCGATGAATTCACTGGAGCTGTGCCTAGTTCTTCTACTCCTACATCGGTGCTTTCTACTCCATCAGCTATACCACCTGATCCCGTAAATATTCCCTCGTAACTTAAAAACTCAATCAAACCACACGGTCCGCCTAATGCTATTCCGTCTGGTGCACCATTTTGGATACCATTAGAGGGTAATTCCCAAACATAATAACTACCCAAATCATCGCTGGTAACAATGATAGCATTACTGTTTAGATTGATTGTATTGTAAGTACCTCCACCGTTACCATTGTAAAGGGCAATCTGATAATCGCCTAGATTCGTTGGTTGTGGATTGGCAATAAATATTTCTACAAATTCATTCTCATCTGTGCCGAAGTTATCGTAGTGAAATTCATTGATGTTTGCAGTTGCTTGGGCACATGGTTCGCAAGCAGGTGCTATGCCGCTTATAGCAATATCACACTCCCCACCCACAATGGAAATACCCCATGATTGTCCTTCATCTAAAGTAATAGTAATTGTTCCATTTGATACAGTCGCTGGATTATCGCCGCCTAATGTGCCTGCACCTGTGCTTGTTAGCATCGCATTCGCATCCACGCCTGTGTAGGGAATGCTCACCACCACTTGGTCTGTACCTACCGTTTGAGCTTGGCACGCTTGGCTTACTGTGCCTAAGGTGATGCCGCACATCGCTACTGATTGTCCATTCGTTGCACCTTT
>CAYWKD010000001.1:5395-155392 GCA_964458705.1 uncultured Saprospiraceae bacterium
TTTGGGCTTGGCACGCTTGGCTTGCTGTGCCTAAGGTGATGCCGCACATCGCTACATTAGCTGGCGTACAATCGTCTGCTTTAATCTTTATATTAGAAACGTCAAATGCACTTGTCGTACCTGCACCACCTTCTGCGACATACTTTATACCTAAGTAAAAGTTATTCAATGCTGCTGCAGTAAGATTGGCGGTTAGGTCGAGAACTGGTGAGGCATTATTCTCAAAAACTCCTAAGGAGCTCCACGTAGCTGCTCCAACATTAGCAGCATCTTGTGTACCACTAAAGTCAGTTGAATAGAACACTTCTATATTTGAACCGCTAAAGCCTTCTTCTAAATCAAAACTAAAGTTGAGCAGTTGTGTGACATTTCCATAATTCAAGGCATTAGAAACCAACCAAAGTTCACTGGCTTCTGTACATGAGGCACCACAAAAAGCATTGACGGAATAAACTCCCGCATCGCAAGCCCAGTTGTCATTATCACTATTTTGAGTAACTGGAATGATATTAAAAAAACTACAATCTGTATCTTTCACACAAAGCATCTGATCATTATCTAAATTAGATACCGCTACATCTGATGGATCAATACCGTTATAATCACTATCCATACTATTCGCAGTAGATAAGATAATCTGATAGACTACATCGCCGTCTAGTTCGTCATCGTTTTGTCCTGTGATCGTTACTGTTTGGGCTATATTCCAATTGACATTTGTGAAAGTCAATGCTGTCTTGTCTATTGTACCTTCTGTTGCATCAGAACTACTTACATTGATAACGACATCGTCAGTAGGTTGCATGTTAAGCACTACTGTAAATTCAGATGTTGCACCATCTTCACTTGTTTCTAAACCAGCAGTTGGCGTTACAGTAATTCCCGGTTCTGCCGTTGTTGAACAAACAGTAATATTATCTAAGCCAAACTCATCTCTCGAAAAGCTACCTGAAACATCATTTCCTGTCCATCTTAAAAATAAGCAATCTCCATTACTAAGTGCTAAGCCATTTATTGTGGTAGATTGATTTTGTACGGTGATGGATGGCGAAGCATCAGCAATTTCTTCACTTGTAAAATCCAGCTCCGTTACAGAGGTGTAATTTATGTCATCTTCAGAATAAGAAAAGTTGAAACTGTTAGCTCTGGGTTGGTCATTCCGTACAAGTAAATCATAAGCTACCTCCACAGCATTCAGAGTTACACCACTATTATTACAAACCTTCAATGTAATAGAACCTGGCGTAAAATCACTTCCACCTGGCTTTATCCATATACCTGCATTGCTGCCATTGTAATTGATGGCGTAGATTCCTCCTGTGGAGACACCACCTGTGGTAGTGCCTCTAGCGAAATCACCTGCTGTTCGCTCACCTCCCAATGCTAGATTACCATCAGAAAATCCTGTAATGCTCCAATTATTGGAACAGAGCTGCCCAGCAGCTGGGTTATCACTAAAACCAGTTCCTGTGAAACCATCGAAAGTAACAACAGGCACATCGCAACTTGAGCCAATGCTCAGATCTGGACATTGAGACTGGGCTACTAACTGCCCTATTGACAATAACACAGATAAAAATAATAGGTAAACTTTTTTCATAAGCACTACGATTCAGCAGATGAGAACCAGTAACAGACTGGAAATCAGGTGTTTTTTAATGTTTGATGTAATCGTAAATCGGTATGGGAAGAATGAAATTTTTCAGGCAAGGCGCACTACCTCGCAGATTACGACACAAATATAGAAAAAGAACTCAATCAACATACATTTCGTATGTTAACTATATATTACCTATTAGATTATACTTCAACTTGAGTAGTTACTTTGCTCAGTCTTTACAAATCATTCACAATACTGACAAGGACTATTCATTCATTATTGACTTTTACCTTGTATCTTTGCATATATAAAAGAATAATACACAACATGACATTAACAAAATTAACTATAGGTGTAGCCATTGCTGCTTTATTACTAACGATATTGATTAGTGCAGTCTATCGCAAAAAAATGGAGAACCTCTTAATCACCTATCTACAATGCTTTACAGGAACTTTATTCATCTTTTCTGGCTGGGTAAAAGCAGTTGATCCACTGGGAACGGCCTATAAAATGGAGCAGTATTTTGCAGAATTTGAATCTACATTTACAGATACATGGGTTTCTTTTCTTTCTCCAATGTTTCCAGTGTTATCCAGCTATGCCATCGGTTTTTCTGTATTCGTCATCATATTTGAAATTGTACTGGGTATCATGCTGTTAATTGGTGCTGCACCAAAGTTGACGAGTTGGGCATTTTTTTTACTTGTTGCCTTTTTTACGCTCCTAACAGGTTTCACATTTTTAACAGGTTATGTACCAAGTGAAGAAGTTGTGGTATTAGAAAATACGAACGGTGCGACTCAACAAACGCTCATAAGTGAAGCAAGTAATTTAGAAGGAGAATGGACGGCTAAAGACACCGTAAATGTTAATTTTTTCAATTTTGGCTATTGGCAGGATTACAAAGAAACAAACATGAAAGTAACTGATTGTGGTTGCTTTGGTGACTTCTTGAAGTTAAAGCCATTTACTTCTTTCATGAAAGACATATTCCTTCTTATTCCGGCATTGATTTTTTTATTTTTCAGCAGTCAATTTCATCAACTTTTTTCTCGTGGTGCTAGAACAGGTATTTTATTGGCGAGTACTGCCGGGCTATTGATCTACTGCTTGAGTAATTATGTCTGGGATTTACCACACACTGATTTTAGACCCTTTAAAAAGGGAGTAGATGTGGCAGCTCAAAAAGAATATGAAGCAGAAGCCACTGCAGTAAAAGTAATCGGATATGAATTGACCAATAAGGCTTCTGGTGAAAAAGTGGAGTTGAGTATGGAGCAGCTAGGAGAAATGAAAAATTACCCAAAATCAGAATGGGAGTACGATCAAATGCGTTCTGTACCTGAAGCTGAGCCTACGAAAATTAGCGATTTTGGTATCGAAAATATGGAAGGATACGATATTACAGACGACATTTTGTACGGTGAGGGATATAGTTTTATGATTGTGGCGCACAAATTGCATTACGACGATGTAAAAACCCAAACCACTATTCATCGGGATACCACTTTTGCTGTTGATTCGTTGCAGGTGGGTGATACGATCAAACTCGTTCAGCGGGTAGCTGAAGTAAAAGAAGTGCCTATTCAGCAAGATGAACACATATGGGAGGAAGACTATATAAAAAGATGGCAAGAAGTAGTCAATCCAATGCTAGAAGCAGCCGAAGAAGAAGGTTTTAATATATATGCTGTTACAAAGCCTTATGCTAAGTATGTAGTGGATGATTTTAGGCATGCAACTCAGAGTAGCTATCCATTCCACAAGGCGGATGATATTTTGTTGAAGACAATTGTTCGATCTAATCCAGGTATTGTACTTTGGAAGGATGGTGTAATTGTTGATAAGTGGCACTACAAAAAGTTGCCTTCCTTTGAAGAAATAAAAGCTAGTCTTATAGAGTAAATATGTAACTGGAAGATTTTTAAAGTTGAATAAATTTTAAAAATCTTCCAGTTATTCTTGCTCATTCAGAATCCACTTTTATGCCTATCGCACTGCGTCTTCAATTCCCCTTACTCTTTTCTCACAATCGGCAGAACTACTTGTGAAGGATATTCTGCTGAGTGATGAATTGCATTTCGTGCGATCACGCCTTTTATTTCGTCGTAGTTATTACCACCTGTATTTAAGTTTCTAGCAAAACGTGGAAAATTACTACTCGAAATTTCAATTCTAATACGATGCCCTTTTTCAAAGTAGTTGCTCGTAGTCATTGGCGTTAGTTCTAACTTATAGACCTCCCCTTCTTTCATAAATACTTCCTTGTCGTAGCCATCTCGGTATCTTGCTCGTTGGATGGTTTCATCTAAATTGTAAGCTCGACCATCAGGATAAACATCAATCAACTTAATAGTAAAATCAGTATCTTTTGCATCCGAAGAAACATATAAAGTGCTTTCAATAAATCCTGTAATTTCGATACCTTCTGCTAGTGGCTCAGAAGTGTAAACTAAAATATCATTGCGTGTTTCCATTACTCTTTGATCGAATGAGCCACCTTTGACAGCATTACCGGTACAGCATACATTACCTCCATAAGAAGGCACAGGGTTCATAGGATCATAAGTAAAGCGATCAGGATTATCTTTACTTGGCTTACTCATAGTCAATTGACCATCACCATAAAGACTATTGGCTTGACCGTTACTATTAAGATAAAAAGTAGTCATTTCAGCACTGCTTGGTGGAAAAGTTTCTGCTTGTTGCCACTTATTAATACCCATTGTGTAATACTGAATTCTTGGTGTTGCTGTCTTGAAGTTATTTTTTTCTCCCTTCAGCCAAAGATCAAACCAACTGTAAATTTGTTCGTCGTAATTCAACCGAGCATCACCTACGCTACGCTCACCAACAATAGTATTTTCGGTAGCCCTCGTGTAACCACAATGCAAAGTAGGAGCAATAACTAGGTATTGATTATCTCGAATAATGGCATCTTTTGCATTTTCTCTGACGTGATTGAATAGCGCAATATTTGGACTCGTCGAAACATCATACCAAGAAACAAACCAAAAACTTGGCACGCCAATATCCTTATTATCGTGATACAAGCCACCTTTGTACCAAGCAGGATCATTGGGTTTTCGAGTTATCATCTGCTCAAAAATTTCAGATTTGCCTTTCATATTACTTATCAAATCTTGCAGAGGCAAATGTGCTAATGCTTCTGACATATCTATCGGTGGATTCTCAGGTGCAAGATCGTAAAATCTCGAAATGCGAACTAAATCTTCTTGTGTTGCATCTTTGGAAATGCGAGGCTTGAATTTATCGTGCTCCACGCCATATAGCCAAGAAGTAAAAAGCAGTTGATGCGCTCCCCCTCTATACCAGTTGCCTTGCTCAAAATAGTCTCCTACCCTACCAACACCTGCACCAAAACCCTGCGGCACCATAGCTGCATGAGATGGATGATCGAGTGCAGCGACTGCCATTTGCCATTCTGCAGTGGAAGAGCAGCCTAACGTACCGATTTTCCCATTTGACCATTCTTGCTCGCTCATCCAAGAAAAAGCATCATAGCCATCCGTTAAAGGTACACCCAGTATATCCCATTCTCCTTCTGAAAAATAGCGTCCACGCTCATTTTGAACCACATAAGCATAACCGTGCTTCACTGCCTCATAGGCTCTTTGTGCCGTTCGAGTACTTTCTTTACCATCGCGCCAACGATTGAAATTATAAGGAGTTCTGGAAAAAATAATAGGTACTTTTTCATCTGTTTTAGGACGAATAATATCAGTCGCTAGACGCACACCGTCACGCATAGGCATCATCACTTTTTCCTCAATAATAGCTATTTCTTTTAGTTGCTGCCAGATATCTTGCTGTGCAATAGACTGAAAGGAAAGCATTAGACCTACGAATAGGAGTAAGCATACTGTAAGTTGATTTTTCATATTTTAATTATTGATTAAGTAAGTAAGACAGTGAAATGTAGCATACAATCAACAGTCACCATCATTAATAAATTAACTTTTAGAAAACTTAGTTAACTTTCAGAGAAACAAAGCCTTAAAATAAAGACTATCATCCTAATCAACAAATAATTTAGGAAACTAATTGGTATATGCTGTCCCATTGTCGCCCCGATTCATCATAATCCAAACCATATCCTATTACAAACTTGTTAGGAATTTCAAACCCAACATAGGTTAATGGTAAGTCGTTGTACTGCAGGGCATCGGGCTTGAGTAATAAAGTAGCAATTGCAATAGATTCGGGAGTCTCTTTTTGCAGCTCAGGTAGCAAGTTTGAAAAAGTATTGCCTGTATCTACAATATCTTCTACTAGTATGATGTGGCGACCTGTGATATTTTTGTTCAAGCCTAATTGAGTAGTTAGCTTTCCCGTGGAGTCCATACCTTTATAGGAGGAAACTTTTATGAAAGAAATTTCACAATGTATTTTACAGGCTCTTACTAGATCAGCTGTAAAAATAAATGCACCATTTAAGACGCCTATAAATATTGGATTTTTCTCAGCATACTGCTGATGTATTTCTTTTCCTAAGGCTAAGATGCGATGTTGGATTTTTTCCGCAGAAAGATATTGTTCAAACGTTCGTTCGTGGGCTGTAACTCTTTGCATATAATATTTCTAAAGTTCTAGCCCAAAGGTAATGGAATTTATTAAATCGTCTTTTGCCAGCCTTGATGAACTACGCCGCCAATCACGCTTCTCACTGCTCCAGTTACAGTATGTATGCAATTAGGAACACTTTCTATTCTCATCACACCCATTAGTGCCATGAGTAATGCTTCTTTATTTTCGATCATTTCTTTATCGGGTAGAACTACTTGAATTTCAGGAAGCCCTTCTACTAGTAACTCCATCAAAAAAGTATTAAATGCTCCACCGCCTGTTACAATCATCTTGTAAACTCTATCTTTGGGTAGTTTTTCTTTTTCAAAAATTTGCTGAACGGACTGCCGTGTTTGAAAGACGATATGCTCACAGGCAGTTCTTAATCTATCCGAGACAGCAGCATCAAAATTTTTAAAAAGCTGCGTTAAGTTCTCTCGCACCCATTGATTGTCTAAACTTTTAGGATATTCCTCAAGAAAATAATCGAATGTATTTGACTGTTCTAACAATGTTATGTTAACCGTTCCTGTTCTTGCTATCGCTCCGCTGGCATCGTATGGCAAATCCATTTCATTAGCTAATGTATTTAAAATCTGATTTGCACCCGTGATATCAAGGGCTACTGAATGCTTGTCACTTTGATAGGTTATATTGAATATTCCTCCTGTATTTAGACAAAAATCAAACTCAGAAAGCAAATATCGGTCTGCAATAGGTGCAATAGGTGCACCTTGTCCTCCACTGCTGACATCCATAGCTCGCACATCACTGACAACAGGATATCCTGTGATGCTAGCTATTGCAGCACCATCACCAATTTGCACTGTAAATTGCCTTTCTGGATAATGAAAAATAGTATGTCCATGTGAGACAATTAAATCGGGAGTTAATGCGTGTTCTGATAGAAACTGCTGTACCAACTGCCCTAGGTAGTGCCCAAACTTAGCATGTGTTTCTACAAAATCTAAAGCCGAACTTTGGGGTAGTTCCATTAATTTCTTTTGCCATGCTTTGCTGTAAGCAACTGTGTTGGAAGCATTAATTTTCCAATTAACGACTTCAAAGGTTGGTAAGGCTTTGATTGTAAAAGTACAAAAGGCAATATCCAGCCCATCTAATGAACTACCAGACATCAACCCGAGTACCTTGTAGGTCTTTATTGCCAATGATCTCCAACTTTTTAGATTATTGAGACCTCAGAGATCTCAGTAATCTAATCACTAAATTGAGTACAAGTGAGCAGCTAACAATTAAGTTCCTTTTTCTATTGCTGCAAAGCAATAGTGTATTTTGCTACGGCCTCAATTTCAGCTTCATCTAGCAGCGTTTTATAAGAAACCATTGCTGTCCCTTCTCGTCCATTTTCCAATACGTGAATACGCTCTTCCAAAGATAGTTGAGACTCCGCTAAATTAGCAGCTCCACTCACACCCATATCGCCATTTACTCCATGACAAGCCACACAGTTAGTTTGATAAATCGCTTTACCATCAATTGCAGCAATTTGTTTTTTATCGGTTGTGGATGTTGAACTCGATGTGGATGAACTAGTTTCTTCTCCACCGCAAGCAAATGCAAATGCAACAATAAAACTAAGCACAAGTACCTTCTTGATCATAACTTTTTGTATTTTCTATATTCAATTAATAATTTAAAGCCTAACAACTTTTAGCAAATGCTGTTGTCAAATTCTGTTTATTTAAATTCAATATAAATTTCTTATTTTACAGAATCTAACTGTATTGCTTAGTTTTTCGTTTCTTTGCAAGTCAAATTTAGTAACAAAATTAAAAGTATTTAGCATCTATGATAGAGAAATTAGAAGCGATCAAAGACCGATATTTAGTACTGCAAGAGCAACTATCCGATCCAGAAGTAATTGAAGATATGGATCGCTTCATGAAAGTGAACAAAGAATACAAAAGCCTCGAAGCGTTTGTAGAAGTACATTCTGTTTATAAAGAAATACTGGATAATATACAATCCTCTAAGGAAATGTTGAAAGACGAGGATGCCGATATGCGTGAAATGGCACAAACGGAACTGAATAATTTACTTCTTAAGAGAGAAGCATTGGAAGAAGAAATAAAAATTATGCTCATTCCCAAAGACCCAAATGACGAACGAGATGTAATTTTTGAAATTCGCTCTGGTACAGGTGGAGACGAAGCAAGTATTTTTGCAGGCGACCTGTATCGAATGTATGCTAAATATTTTGAACTACAAGGCTGGAAAACAGAAGTTATAACAGCTAATGAAGGTACAGTAGGCGGATACAGTAAAATTGTACTAGAGGTGAATGGTACAGATGTGTATGGAAAAGTGAAATTTGAATCAGGGGCGCACCGCGTGCAGCGCGTACCGAAGACGGAGTCACAAGGGCGAGTGCATACCTCTGCGGCTACCGTTGTAGTGATGCCAAAACTAGAAATAGAGGACATAGATATTAACAAAGCCGATCTAAAAATTGATACCTTCCGAGCTAGTGGAGCAGGTGGTCAGCATGTCAACAAGACGGAGTCAGCCATTCGGATTACACACCTTCCCACAGGCGTTGTTTCAGAAAGCCAAGATGGACGATCACAGCATAAGAATAAAGAAATTGCAATGCAGCGGTTATTCCAAAAAATACAAGAAGCAAACCGCGAAGCGCACGATTCAGAAGTATCTTCAGCTAGAAAATCACTAGTAGGTTCTGGTGACCGTTCTGATAAAATCCGAACTTATAATTATCCACAAAATCGCGTTACAGATCATCGTATCAACCTAACTCTTTACAACTTAGATAAAATAGTAGAGGGGGAATTAGAGCCTGTCATTGAAGCTCTACAAATGCACGAAAATACAGAAAAAATGAAAGGTGAGGAAGTCGTTTAGAAGGAATGTCTATTTCACTACGGAGACTCGATTAGAGTATATTTAATCAATAATAGAACCATGAAACAAAAGATTGATAAAATACTAGGATATTTTCTGATAGCTCTCATGGCAGCTATGACGTTAGATGTTCTTTGGGGCGTTATCACAAGATATGTCTTAGGTGGTCAAGCAAGCTGGACAGAAGAGTTAGCTCGCTTTCTGCTTATCTGGATTGGAGTACTTGGAGCGGCTTATGCCTCTGGACAAAAAATGCACCTTGCTATTGATCTGCTAAAGCCAAGCCTTCAACCGAGAGGGCAGCGACGACTATCTTTATTTATTAATCTTCTAATCATTACTTTCACTTTAGCCGTTATGGTCATTGGTGGTTTGCGTTTGATGTATATTACTCAAACTTTGGGGCAGCTTTCTCCAGCACTACGTATCCCAATGACGATTATTTACGCCATCCTTCCCATAAGTGGTTTTTTGGTTATCTACTATAAAACCACAGAACTGCTAAATGATAAATCAATAGAATAATTTTTTCTTCTTATTTTTGATTTAAAATATACATTTTATGCTATTTAGAGGATGGACTACACTTTTGTTGCTCAGTATTTTGGTATTGTCCACTAGTTTTATGTGTATGAACGAATGGGGATTTTTTGGACATCGGCGTATCAACAGAATGGCAGTGTTTACGCTACCTCCAGAAATGTTGGGCTTCTACAAAACCAACATTGAATTTATCACGCAACATGCAGTTGATCCAGACAAACGCAGATACGCCACTAGACACGAAGCCGTGCGACATTATATTGATATTGACCACTGGGGGGAGTATCCTTTTCCTGAATTACCTAGAGATTGGACAAGCACTTTAATGAAATATACTGATATTTATGCAATTAATCCTCAAAATGACACTCTGCACTTATTTGGCAGAGAGAAAATGAGCACTATTGAAGTGAACTTGGACGGCAAGTCAAATACTTATAGAGATTTTTTTTTCAATAATATTTTACCTGTATATTATGAAGACGAATGGATCATCAATTGTGATTCCTTAAATCAGTTGTTGGCAGAAGATGTTGATTGCCAAAAAGCAATTGCAATTGATCGCTTTTCAGAGTATGGTATTCTACCTTATAACTTATTAAGAGTATATAGGCAGCTCGTACAAGCCTTTCAAGAAAAGAACTACAATCGCATTTTGCGTATTTCAACTGAAATCGGTCATTATGTAGGTGATGCTCATGTTCCACTTCACACAACAGAAAACTACAATGGTCAGTTGACCAATCAGATAGGTATTCATGCCTTTTGGGAAAGTCGTTTACCAGAGCTATATGCTGATGAAAATTACGACTTTTTTGTAGGTAAAGCCACCTATATTCGCGATCCAAGGCAGTACTTTTGGGACACTGTCTTAGACAGCCACGCTGAGTTAGATTCTGTACTAATCATTGAAAAGGAGTTGAGCTATCAATTTCCTGAAGATCAGCAGTATTGCTATGAAGAGCGACTCGGCAGAACAATTCGCACACAATGCGAAGGCTATGCTAAAGCGTACCATGAGCGAATGGCTGGAATGGTAGAACGACGAATGCGAGCTACCGTAAAAGCAGTAGGTGATGTTTGGTTTTCTGCTTGGGTAGATGCTGGACAGCCTAACTTGCAGCAACTGACCCCAAGACAATTATCGAAATTAGAACAGAAAGCGCAGAAAAGTTTAGAACAACAATACCAAGCAGGCGAGGCTAAAGGTAGAACGCATGAAAATTAATCAATTCTTTAATAAACTGCAATTTAATAATTGATTCAGCTACTACCGCTCAAATCTATTTTCCGTGACAATGTTTGTATTTTTTACCGCTGCCACAAGGACAGAGGTCATTTCGCCCTACTTTTTTAGTATCTCGCTTAAACGTCTCTGGCTTTGGTTGATTACTCACTGCTTCTGCCGCTGCCCTTGACGCTACACGCTGACGCGTTTCAGCGACTCGGTTGGTTCTCATTTTGCTTACGTTCGTTTGCTGACGCTGCTTGGCTTCTTCCAAAGTGCTGCCATCGGCAAATGCCAAAGTTCCATGTGCAAGGTAAGAAGTAACCTTTTCATTAATTTGATAGACCAACCCTTCAAACAACTTGTAGGCTTCCATTTTGTAAACTACTAGCGGGTCTTTTTGCTCAAAGGAGGCAGCTTGAGAAGCTTCTTTCAACTCATCCATGGAGCGCAAATGCTCCTTCCAAAGATCGTCAATAAGTGCTAGAGCAACCGTCTTTTCGATATCTTGTCGGATAGAGTCTCCTTTACTACTAATAGCATCCTCAATTTCAGCCGTAATCATCAATGGATTCTGACTTCCGTCTGTAAAAGGCACTATGATGCGCTTAAAGCGACTACCTTCTTGCTCATGCACTTCCTTGATTCTTGGGTAAATAACACCTATGATATCATTCATTTTTCGATTGTACTGCTCGAAAACTTGGACTTCATATTGCTGAATGACATCTTCCAGTTTGCCTTCATTAAAGTTAGCCGCATCAATTTTAGGATCAACACCTAGCAGGCTCATCGAAGTTGTTCTGAAAGCTTCATAATTTTTATCGGGTTGAAACTCAGAAACAATATCTTGAATCATAGACTGAAACATATTGTTCAAGTCCACTGCAAAGCGTTCACCAGAAAGCGTATTATACCTCTTTTTATAGATGGCTTCTCGCTGAATATTCATTACATCATCATACTCCAATAATCGCTTGCGGATACCAAAATTATTTTCTTCTACCTTTTTCTGCGCTCGCTCAATGGATTTAGAAACCATTGAATGTTGAATCACATCACCATCCTCATGGCCCATTCTATCCATCAACTTCGCTATGCGTTCTGATTGGAATAGGCGCATTAAGTCATCTTCCAATGAAACATAGAACTGAGAAGAACCTGGATCTCCCTGACGACCTGCACGACCTCTCAACTGACGATCCACTCGTCGAGAATCGTGCCGCTCTGTACCAATAATCGCCAATCCACCAGCATCTTTCACTTGCTGGCTAATTTTAATATCCGTACCACGACCTGCCATGTTGGTTGCAATCGTAACTTTACTTGGCTTACCCGCTTCTCCTACAATTTCTGCCTCACGTTGGTGCTGTTTAGCATTTAGAACATTGTGGCTCAATCCTTTTAGATTCAACATACGACTCAACTTCTCAGAAACTTCCACCGTAGTTGTACCTACTAGAACTGGTCGCCCAGCATCCGTTAGGCTTAGAATTTCATCAATGACTGCATTGTATTTTTCACGAGCTGTTTTATAAACCAAATCATCTCTGTCATCTCTTTTTATTGGCTTATTAGTTGGAATAACAACCACATCCAACTTGTAAATTTCCCAAAACTCTCCAGCTTCTGTTTCAGCAGTACCCGTCATACCTGCCAATTTATGGTACATACGAAAGTAATTCTGCAAGGTAACAGTAGCATAAGTCTGCGTAATGTCTCCAACTTTTACATTTTCTTTTACCTCTAACGCTTGATGCAGACCATCAGAGTAACGTCGTCCTTCCATCATACGCCCTGTTTGCTCATCCACAATTTTTACCTGCCCATCCATTACTACATACTCTTCGTCTCGCTCAAAAAGTGTGTAGGCTTTCAATAGCTGGCTCATTGCGTGCAGACGTCTCGCTTTCACTGCGAAATCCTGTGAGAGTGTTGTTTTGGCATCTTGCCTTTCTTTTTCAGAAAGCGTCTCATCTTCATCAATTTCATACATACCTGTTGCCAAGTCAGGCATCACAAAGAAATGCTCATCCTCTACATATTTTGATAAATATTCTGCTCCATTATCAGTTAACTCTACATTCCTGTTTTTCTCATCAATTGTAAAATATAGTGCTTCGTCTACGATGTGCATATTCTTTGATTGCTCTTGCATGTAAAAGTTTTCTGCTTTTTGCAAAGCAACGCGCACGCCATCTTGACTCAAAAACTTGATTAAAGGACGATATTTCGGTAGTGAGCGATAAGCCCTAAGCAATGCCATTCCGGCTCCTCCTTCTTCATAGCTTGTATTTCCTTCTTTGAATAGCTTCTTAGCTTGTGCTAAATACTCCGTCGCCTGCTTCTGCTGAACCGAGATTAATTTTTCTACTAGTGCTTTTAATGATCCATACTCTTGCTCTTCAGTGCCTTTAGGTACTGGACCTGATATGATTAGAGGCGTCCGAGCATCGTCAATCAAAACAGAATCCACCTCATCTATCATAGAAAAATGGTGTTTGCGTTGAACCATTTCATTTAATGATCCCACCATGTTGTCTCGAAGATAATCAAAGCCAAACTCATTGTTTGTTCCGTAAGTGATATCACTATTGTAAGCCTTGCGACGTTCGGGAGAATGTGGCTTATAATGATCCAAACAATCTACAGTTAAGAATAAAAATTCAAAAATAGGTCCTACCCACTCGCTATCTCGACGAGCCAAATAGTCGTTCACTGTAATTATATGTACACCCTGACCAGATAATCCATTCAAATAAGCGGGCAGCGTTGCTACCAATGTCTTTCCTTCACCTGTTTGCATTTCTGCAATTTTACCGTCATGCAGCACCATACCACCAATTAACTGGACGTCATAATGCACCATGTCCCAAGTGATGTCACCTCCTGCTGCTTTCCAGCTATTTTTCCATATTGCTTGATCGCCATCTATTGTGATATAGTTTTTCTTGAGATTACTCGCCAATTCTCGATCATGATCGGTTGCAGTAACTGACAAAGTGTCATTATCCATGAATCGGCGCGAAGTTTCTTTCACTACCGCAAAAGCTTCTGGTAGTATTTCTTTAAGTATAACTTCAAGTTGCTTATCGCGTTCTTCTATTAATTTATCTATCTCTTCGTAGATGACTTCCTTTTGGTCGAGGTCTTTCTCTTCTTTTGCTTCTTCTTTTGCAGCAGCAATATCTTCGTCGATCCCCGCTAAATGTTCTGCGATACGCCTTCTAAATTCGATTGTTCGATTTCGCAATTCATCATTACTGACAAGTTGGAGGCGTTCATATTCATCATTTATTTCATCTACAATAGGAGTGTATTGTGCTACATCCCTGTCGTATTTTGTACCAAACATTTTTTTTACAAACCCAAGCATCGTATATGTGATTTCTTTATTTCTAATTTCATTAAAATTGCAAGACTACAAAGAAAAGCAATTTTTGAGAGGTTCTGAATAATGATCGCAGTTATATTTGTAGTACTGATTAGTAAGATCAAATATTCCACAATATAAACGGCTATTTTCACAACATATTCTATACCGAATTGCTCATTAGTTGATTAGATGTCAAACTGGCAGATGCTTGAAGAACTCAATCTCACCTTACCAATTACTGACAAAATTCATTGCTAGAAAACCGTTATTCTATATTCCCCAGATAGGGCAACCAAAAAATTCTAGTTAAGAAGGTAAGAATATTTTAGGGCCTATTGATTACTCAGGCTAACGAAGAGTTCGCATCTTAGTTTTGGTTCTATGTGAGACCGAGCAACAGGTTATCTTGGTCCTGGTATTATTCCTTCTGATGGACGGAGTTTTTATGGAACAGTCAGCATAACCTTATAATATACTCTCAGTCCAATGGCTACTGTGATGGCAAAAGATTAGCCCTTTCCCAATTCATTTGTTTAGTCCTAAAGTAAATAATAGACAGTAAGCTCAATACAATAGTAATGGCACCTATAACGTAGGAAATGTCAGAAATAAAACTGAGCCAATCTACGTCTTGACTGCTAAAATTTTTGTAAAAGAGAATGCCCACGCTGCCCAAGTAACCAAAAGCATCCGCAACATACATGAGAAAACCAATATTGCTTTGATACTTAAAAAGTGCAATCCATCGCTCGAAAAGCATGGTGTGGTAACTGACATAGGAAAGATACATACCAAAGCCGACTAAAATCATCCATGCTGCTGGATGTAATAATTGCTTTTGAAAAAGATAGGTCGTAAGGATCAGTAATACTCCTCCTAGTAAGATAATTCCCAGATTGGCGTAAAATGCAGTTGAGTTATTTCTTATAAAAATCATCAGCGCAATAAGTGCAAATACACTTATTGCAATTGGTATTTCAGCCGTCAGCAGCACTTGAGATGTGCCTTCATATCCCAGTGCTGTCCAAAGTTCGACTGCAAAATTATCCCTTAAATCTCTAAATATCGTCAATGCTACATACACTAATACCATCATAACTATGCCGGGAGCAAAAGAAAAGAAAAAGGCACTTCGCTCCTTTCCACGCATGGCGACTCTTTTAGTTCTTAGGTTTTCGTCTTCAATCGTAGGTGGGGGTATTTTACTGAGCATCCAAACCCCAATAAGTAGGGTCGGGACAAAGATTAAACCCACTAAAAAAGGCATCCAAAACTCCGATATACCATAATTCTCCACTAATGACTTTCCCACTGCTTTAACTAAGCCCGAAGCCACGATAAAACTAGCACTCATTCCTGCTCCAAGCAATTCCGTATTGCTCCGTCCTTCCAAAAAACTAAATACAATACCCCAGATCATGCCCAGCGGTAAACCATTAAGAAAAAGCCAGATAAAATTGTATGGATAAGGGGTTACGGCAAAAAGCAACAGCGCAATCCATGCAATACCCATCAATAGTAGTATCCCGAGTATTCGTTTGTGTGGCAACATTTCAGATACAACCTTGATACCTAAAAATTTAGAGAGCATATATCCCAGTACTTGTGTAATAATAAGAATGATCTTATAATCCACTCCCCAAAGTTCCATTTCGGCAAATACACCTGCCGAAAAAGGCTTACGAAAAGCATACATACTGCAGTAGGTAACGAATGCAGCCGTCATGCAGAAAAATGAAAATAGCACTCCTGATTGAACTTGTTTTTTTTTCTCTACTGGCATGAAATACGATTGATTGTTAGTAAATTATAGTCATGATGGTTGATCCTGCGTTATCTATTGCTTTTTGACTTACCTGTGTAACAAAAACAGAAATGAGACTTTCAGGACAACTTTCATTGATTTTTATTTAGGTTGATCCCTACTCTAAAAGGATTCTTATCAATTCCATATTCAAATGCTTCATTCACTTGATCGAGCGTAAACTTATCATGTATCAACTCCTCGAATGGAAATTTATCGTAATATTCCTCAATAAAAGCTACGGCTGCAACAAAATCTTCCCTGTTGTAATTGTGAAGACCTTTAATAGTCCATAAATTTCTGACGACTTTCTCTGCACTTAAGTTCAAGTTAGGCTGAGGGTGTGTTGCTCCTACCCATACAGCTACGCCACCAGTATCAAGCATTTGAAGAGTTGCCTCCATGCCATTTTTTGTGCCACTATATTCTAAAACAACATCAAATGAGCTGTGCCATTCAGTCCAGTCATTCGTATTGTCCTGAACTAAAACTACTTCATCTGTGCCAAACCATTTAGCTTTTTGTAATCTTTCCTGACTAATATCAATTGCCATTACCATTTTTGCACCTAATGCTTTGGACATCGCACAGGCGATTATCCCTAACATACCTGCTCCTGAAACTAGAATCCTCTTACCATTTAAATTACCAGCTAAGCGAATAGAACCAGCTACGGTGGCAACAGCGCAGTTAATAATTGAAGCTACCGGTAAAGGGATTGCTTCTTCGATGGAAACAACTGGTGTATTAGGACGCAGTAAAGTATATTCACTCAATCCTCCGTGCAGATTGCTAATTGCTGTAATTCTTTCATGTCCATATTTGAATAGATCACCTGCCTTTTGAGGAATTCCTTTCTGTGAGAGAGCATCGTTTGGATCACTTGAATAAATTGCCCATGAGATACGACTGTCTATTTTCAATTGTTGTCCCCTTTCATCTATACGCTTGTGCTCATTTCCAAAAGCGACAATGCGCCCAACGATCTCATGTCCCAAGATAGTAGGTGTTTTCTCTAAACGTTTGCCACAAAAAGTATTTAAATCACTTCTGCAGAGGGTAGCATATTCATTCCGAACTAGTATTTCTTTTCCTTTCAAATGTGGAATCTTAACTTGCTCGAAATGTATAGGCTGATTAAATGCTGTAAATACAGCGATCTTACTTACTAGCACAGAAAGTAGTTTACATTACAAAAACGCAAATTTAGAGCGTAAAATGGAGTTGCAGAAAATTCTATCAATAACTCTACGTTAAGTTAATTATTACTTCAATATTTTACAATAATTCATATTATCCTTATTTTTGTAGCGAAATTTCGCTATCTTGTAGAAAATAAAATTTGGTTTCAACTTATGGATTTCAACTTATCAGAGGAGCATTTGGCAGTTCAAGCCGCAGCAAGAGAATTTGCACAAAAAGAACTAAAGACTGGTGTGATTGAGCGGGATAAAAAAATGGAATATCCTAAAGCACAGGTTCAAAAAATGTCAGCACTAGGCTTTATGGGTATGATGGTTGCACCTGAGTATGGTGGCGGTGGTATGGATACTCTTTCTTATGTATTAGCAATGGAAGAATTATCAAAAATAGATAACTCGTGTTCTGTAATTATGTCAGTTAACAATTCGCTTGTGTGCTGGGGATTAGAAACTTATGGCACTGAAAGTCAAAAAACTGAATACTTAACAAAACTAGCAACAGGCGAATGGATCGGAGCTTTCTGCCTTTCTGAACCAGAGGCAGGGAGTGATGCGACCAGTCAACGTACTACTGCAATTGATATGGGTGACCATTATCTATTAAATGGTACAAAAAACTGGATTACGAATGGTGGAACATCTAATATTCATCTAGTAATTGCACAAACAAATGCGGAAGCAGGACATAGAGGCATCAATGCTTTTATTGTAGAAACAGACTGGAAGGGTGTCAATATTGGGGCAAAAGAAGACAAATTAGGCATTCGATCTTCGGATACACATACTATCATGTACACGGATGTAAAAGTGCCAAAAGAAAATCGAATTGGAGAAGATGGCTTCGGGTTCAAGTTTGCTATGAAAACACTTTCGGGCGGTCGAATTGGCATTGCTGCCCAGGCACTAGGCATAGCAGGTGGAGCTTATGAGTTAGCAGTCGAATATTCTAAGCAGAGAGAGGCCTTTGGTAAACCTATTAGTGAGCATCAGGCAATTGCATTCAAACTAGCAGATATGGCAACAGAAATTGAAGCAGCTAAAATGCTAGTTTACCGATCAGCTTGGCTTAAAGATCAGGGCATGGACTACGATACTGCCAGTTCTATGGCAAAATTGTATGCCTCAGAAGTAGCTATGCGACACACTGTAGAAGCAGTGCAAATACATGGAGGATACGGCTTTGTGAAAGAATATCACGTAGAACGACTAATGCGTGATGCAAAAATAACACAGATTTACGAAGGAACTTCTGAGGTGCAACGCATCGTGATCGCCAGAAAAATCCTGAAAGGGCAACTGTATATTCCAGTTTTTGGTGGGGAGCAACTAGTGAGTATATGATTTAATAAATGTATGCTTGCGTCACTTGAGTAGTGACTTTAATATCGTCAAAAAATGAGCCTGTAACGACCCAGCATGTTATCCAGCAATACTATGCTTGGTCGGCTTCAATACTGAAACACTTAATTGCTAAAAACCATAGTCTAAAATATTTAAATTAAAGTTATAAAATCTTTTTTTATTTGGATTTCTCCGTAAAAGATATCACCTTTGTATGGTATAGTTTTTGGTGTTATGATAGGACGAACGCGTTGTTCTAAGTAAAGTCATTGCAGCTGCTATAACTCAAATCTTTTAATAAAGTATATTCAGTTTCCCAAACGCTGGTTAATTTATAAAGTACGCTTTCACTAGTCACAAAGTTAATGCAACATTGATTTTGATATTCGTTTGAATATCGGTAAAGTGAAATGACTGAATCATCATTAGTCCATTAAGTGTAGGTATTATAAATATTATTTATCTTTATTAGAGCATAAGAAATATTTGTTCAACCTAGTTTTTAGATAAGAAACAACTCTATCTAAAGTTAGATAATTGAAAAAATATATAAGTTCGATACGAACAAAGTTATCATGATCTATAAATCAAAAAAGCTGAAACATTGAAAAATAACTTTCCAAATCTATTAATGCTAGCATTTTTACTTTTTGTCTTTAATAAAAGTAATGCTCAGGATATTCATTTTTCCCAAATTGGTTACTCGCCACTCAATCTCAATCCTGCACTTACAGGTGTTTTTGAAGGCGATCTTCGTTTGACAGGAAATTACAGAAGTCAGTGGAATACCGTTCCAGTGTCCTATGAAACTTTTTCAGGTGCTTTCGATATGAGCTTCTTCAATAAAAGATATGAGTCGCGATTCTTTTCAGCGGGTCTGCTATTTAACCATGACTTTGCAGGTGACTCAAGGCTAACGCTAGTCAATATCGGTTTGTCAGGTTCTTATACGCACAGAATTGGCAATGAACACTATCTTACCGCTGGTGCAATGGGGACATTTACCAACCAGACCTTTGACACAGGAAATTTGCGATTTGATCAGCAGTTCAATAATGAGACTCGTTCTTTTGATCCAAGTTTAAGTGCTAATGAAAAAGGGCTTTTAGATAATAATTCTACAAATCTAGGAGATGTTTCAGCAGGAATAAACTGGCACTATCGAGCAGCGGAGCGTGCTAAAAGAACAAGTTTTGATATTGGAATAGCAGCAATGCACTTCAATCAACCTCAAAAAGCATTTCTAGACGACGAGGTAGAGACATTGCCTCTAAGATGGAGCGTTTATGGATTTGGTAATTTCTTTTTAGCAGATAAAATTGATCTACTTCTACAAGGAACTTACCAAGATCAAGGGCCGCACAAAGAGTTTGTATATGGAGCAGGTTTGCAAATTCATCTCGATACTGATTTCGATGAAGAGCTAGCTATGCAAATTGCACTAAATCGTAGGTCTAATGATGCACTTTCTATGATGCTCGGTCTCAGGTATCGTATGTGGAAAGGTGCATTTAGTTATGACATTAACACTTCCGACTTCAATGAAGCTACCAACAACCGAGCAGGACCTGAATTTTCATTGATTTATATTATTAATCGTGTAAAGCCGATGGTAACAAAAATTTGTCCTGTTTACTTGTAAAAAGCATATCCAAAAAAAGCATATGAATATGAGAATTCTACTAACTTTCAGTGTTATTTTTTTCTGTAAACTGCTCTTTGCTCAACCTCTAGGAGTGGATTATTCAATTAAAGGGCAGCAACCTTCAAAGCGAAAGTTGCAAAAAATGGCGGAGAAGGCTTACGAAAAAAATGACTACAACTCGGCACTAGCACTTTTTGAGTACATTGCCGAGCAAGACTCAAGTGATACTCATACCCTCTACAGAACGGCAACACTAGCCGATTCACTAGGTGCAATTTTAGATGCTAAAAAATATTATCAGATCGCTTCTATGAATGAGGATAAAACTGATTATCCTTTAATTGACTTTTTCTTAGCACAAAAGTTAAGAACAACTGGAGATTATGATGAGGCAATAACCGCTTATGAACGATTCATTACGCAATACAGTAATTCAGAGGAAGTTGATTCCGATTTTTTAGCGCAAGCAAAAAAAGAAAAAAAAGAAAGCGAGATAGCAAAAAAAATACTCAAAGAACAAACTTCTCCATTCAAAGATATTCAACGAATGGGATACTCCATTAATACAGATTTCTTTTCGGAGTTTGCACCATATAAAAAAGATAGCCTACTTTATTTCTCAAGGCTTTACTATGCAAGAGCTTCGGACACAACTGACGTGAGCAAAGCTCGATTTAATGTTTATACCTCTACTGGTGAAGCAAGTGGACTCAACACCGCAGTTGCTAGTGGTGATCAAAATGCTCACATAGCATTCAGTTTGGACGAAAAATATATGTACGACACGAATTGTGAGTACATACCTAGCCAAAAAAAGCACAGATGTCGTATCTACATCAGAGAAAGAGACAGTAGTGGTAATTGGATAAACAGGAGACCGCTAAACAGCAGTATCAACTTAGATGGCTACACTGCCACGCAGCCCAGCATAGCTAAAGATAGTGATGGTAACGAAGTGCTGTACTTCTCTTCTGACCGCCCAAATGGAATAGGTCAAATGGATATTTGGAAATCGACTATTACTTACAATGAAGATGGCTCTATCCAGTATTCTGAGCCAGAAAATTTAGGTGTGAATGTCAACACTACGGCTGATGATATTACACCATTTTATCATCAACGCTGTGAGACACTTTACTTCAGCACCAAAGGGCGTCCTTCTATGGGAGGTTTCGATATTTATAGTGTAAGGTGGGACGGCTACAAATTTGAAGCACCTGAATCACTAGGGTATCCTATAAATAGCAGCTACGACGATATGTATTTCTTCCGAGACGAGGCAGGTGTAGAGGCATACTTCGCTTCAAAAAGAGTTGATCCTGAGATTTTAAAATATGAAAGAGAATACAAAGGATGTTGCCCAGATATTTATTCGGCGACTTTTGACATAAACGCCCAGCTAGAAATAGTAGCGTACTGCGGAAGTGATCCACTCCCAGAAGTGAGCTACACCATGAATGGATTTGCTCCTCGTGGAGATACTTATACAATTGATGCTCCTATTGAACTAGACATCAACGAAGAATATTTATTCGAGTTCTCTAAACCAAATTATACCAAAGACCAAGTGAGCATTCAGACATCAGATATTTGCGAGACGACTCTTTTTTCCGAAAGAGTTTATATCCGTCCAATTGAAAATTGGACAGTATTTGTTGGGCAAAATGATGCAAATAGCGGAGTATTTATGCCAATTGATTCAGTTACAGCCACCTTAATAAATGAAGCTACTGGTGATATTCTAAATCAAAAAATTAATCTTCTAAACAACAAATTTACTTTCTCTATTGATCCAAAAGAAGCTTACAAAGTGGAATTGACCAGAGAAGGTTTCATTGATACTTCTATTATCAGATTGATGCCTTCTAAAGAGAGACTTTGTACAATTACGGACACCATTGCTATGGTTGAGGAATTGCCAGATGCACCATCTACTACGCTATATTTCCACAATGCTATTCCAAGTAGAAGAGCTAGCGTACTGCGTTCTTATGAAGAAACATATCGGGACTATCAAAACATGAAGTCAGAATATGCAACTTCACTACAGCAATATTATGAAAATATCGATGACCCTATTATGGCAGATTCGGCAATAACTAGAGTGGAAACATTTTTTAGAGACTCTGTGCAAGTAGGTTTTGAAAAATTACAACGCTATCTCAACACGCTCAACCAAATACTGGATAAAGGCAAGTCTGTTACAGTCGTACTGAGAGGAACAGCAAGTTCAAGAGGTAGTGTTGATCCTGCCATCTCTCGACTTAGAAATCAAGCGCTATCAGAGCGTCGAGTAAATTCTGTCATTAAGTATATGAGGTCTTACAAAGACATTGCTAAATATATAGATAATGGTCAACTGGAGATACAGAAAGAACCGCTTGGTATCCTGTATGTAGATCAGCAATACGAAAGCAAAATGCTGCAACCTTTTGGTGTCTATGACCCAATTGCTGCTAATCTAAGAAGTGTACAGATACTAGATATTAAAGTAAATAACTAGCACTTTTAGCTGGTAACAACAAATTAATAATTCTTTTGAACAGAAAATATACGATTATGCGTATCAGTATGGCTCTTTTTATCAATGTATTCTGGGTGTCACTACTTGGGGCACAAAATGTTAATATTTCAGCCGAGATCACCGCTCCATCTTGTGCAGGTTTTAAGAATGGTATTATTGAACTATTCGTAACTGATGGGCAACCACCTTATCAATACAAATGGGATACAGGAAGCAACAAAGCAAATTTATTTGGCATAGGTTCAGGTGATTATGAAGTTACTGTAACCGATGCTAACGGCGACAGCAATACTAAGCGCTTTAGTGTAACTGATCCAATGCCACTGGAAGTAACTATCCAGGTCAACACTGATTTTTGTAGCCCAAGCGTGCAGGAGTATGAAGCAATCGTTACGGGCGGTACTATGCCTTACCGCTATGAGTGGAGTAATGGACAAACATCTTCTACACTTCAAACAGATCAGGCAGGAGACTATTTTTTAATGGTAACAGATGCCAACGGTTGTGGTACGAATGCCTATGTCAAAGTGCCAGAGCCTTTCAGTGTGGAAGTCGTTACGACACCTACTTACTGCGCCGACTTTTGCGACGCATCGGCTCGAGCAGCTATAACTGGCGGTACTGCCCCTTACACTTTCCTATGGAATACTGGTCAAACAGAACAGATACTAGAAAGCCTAGAAGCAGGCGAATATTGCGTAACCGTTACCGATGCCAATGGCTGTATATTTGAGGCATGTGGTGAGGCTACTGCTCCTCCTGCTATCAATATTAATATTGAGCTAGATGGCACTTGCGATACGAGCAATGTTTCGGCGGAAGTGAGTATTTCTGGTGGAATAGAACCATACACGATAAGATTAAATGGAACTAGAATAAATGACACAAATCCATTTACGATTACTGACTTAGTAGCAGGTCAGACCTACACAATTAATGTAACGGATGCAAATGGCTGTCCTAAAGTCCGACAGATTACTATTCCAGAAAATCCAGAACTTGTAATTGAAATCAATAAAAAGGATATTTCTTGTGGAACAGACACTGGTGGGGAAGCAAGCGTTGACGTTTTAAGTGGCACTGCTCCTTATACCTATCAATGGAGCAACGGAGCAACAACTGCCACTATTACTGATTTAGATGCAGGAGAATATACAGTTACTGTAACTGACGCAGAAGGCTGCAAAGGTGAGAAGACTGTAAAAATAAACTTTCTTGATGGTTTAAATTTGGAACTTAGTGCAGTAGATGTAACCTGTGCAAATGACGAGAATGGAAGAGTGAATGTTGTACCATCAGGAGGAACAGAACCTTACATTTATGAGTGGATTAATACTCAAACATCAGAAATTGTTGGAACAGTAGGCACTATTCAAAACCTAAGCTCTGGTGAGTATAGTGTAACAGTAAAAGATATTCTCGGTTGCGAAGCAACTGGCACAGTAACAGTTGGCATAAAAAATGAGTTAGCTCTCTCTGCTCAACTTAATGAATCAGATAACTCAGCAACTATTATAGTGGAAGGTGGTGATGAGCCTTATACATATCAATGGAGTCATGATGCCGCATTAAATGAACCTACTGCCACTGATCTTACTCCTGGTGTAGATTATACGGTTACAGTAATTGACGCAAATGGTTGTCCCGCTACTATTACCTTTATGTTTCCTAGTGGCACACCACTCAATGTAAATGTAGCAACCTCCAACACTTGCATAGGAGAAGCAAATGGAGCAGCCACAGTCTCTATTTCTGATGGGACTGAACCATACACCATTGAGTGGAGTAATGGAGAAACTGGAAATGAGATTGATGATTTGGAAGCCGGAGATTATAGCGTCAAGGTAACAGATGCTCTGGGCAATACCCGAACTATTAATTTTACCATAGATGCGATCGAACTTAACTTAGATTTCACCACAACTCCTCAAGGTTGCATTGAAGGGGACGGAACTGCAACAGTTGATGTAGAAGGAGGAACAGCTCCTTACACTTACAACTGGAGCAATGGAGTAACTACTCAAACTATTGAAGCACTGACTTTTGGCACTTACCAAGTTACTGTAACTGATAATAATGGCTGTTCAATATCAGGAGAAGTGAACATCGAAAAAAAACAAATTACCCTAGAAATATCAAAGGAAGACGCCAATTGTACTGATGAAAACTCTGGGCAGGCCACAGTAGTTGCATCTGGTGGCACCGCTCCTTACACTTACAATTGGAATAATGGTGCTGCTACTGCTACAATAGAAAATGTATCCGCAGGATTCTATGAAGTGATTGTACTAGATGCAGATGGCTGTGAAGAAGCAGCGTTCATAACAATCGAACAAGACGAAAACATTACAGTAGAGACAAATTCAACACCAACAGGATGTACAACAGATGATGGTACAGCAACAGTAATTCCTCAAAATGGTAATGCTCCCTATACTTACGTTTGGAGTACAGGTGATAACACTGCTACAGTTGAAGGACTCGGCTTTGGCACTTATGGAGTAACAGTAGTAGATGCAAATGGCTGCTCGGGAGAAGGAGAAATAACCGTAGAGCGAACACTAATCAGTTTAGATGTTAACATCACCAATGCAGGTTGTGAGGGAGAAGCAACTGGTTCTGCAACTGTCCTACCAACAGGAGGAAATGAACCTTATACTTACGCCTGGTCAAATGGAGCAACTACTCAAACCATTGAAAATCTCCAACCTGGTTTCTATGAAATAACAGTTATTGATAATAAAGGCTGCGAAGAAGCTGCTTTTGCAAACATTGAAAAAGAATCCATCACGCTTAGCACGACTTCAGAAAACATCTCGTGTAGTGGTGGAACGCTAGGTTCTGCAGCTATCACGGGAATTGAAGGCGGTCTAGCTCCTTATACTTACGAGTGGAGCAACGGCATTGAAGGTGATTCAGTAATAACTGATTTAGAAGTCGGAACTTACACTGTAATCGTAAAAGATTCATTCGGCTGTTCAGCAGAAGCGAACTTTACAATAACACAGGATTCTGATGTAGAAATAAATACAACCGTAACTAATACCATTTGTGAGCAAGAAAATGGAACGGCTTTAGCTATTCCGACAACAGGCACAGCACCTTTCACTTACGAATGGAGTAATGGTAGCACTCAATCAATTATCACTGGCACTGCAGCAGGTACTTACAGTGTAACGATCACTGATGATGTAGGCTGCCAAGGAGAAGCAACGGTTACAATTGAAACAGAAAATCCATTAAGCGTTACTGCAACACCCACAAACGCAAGCTGTGAAGGTGTTGACAACGGCAATGCCTTTTTGACAGTAGAAGGTGCAACAGGTGAATTAAGCTATGAATGGAGTAATAACGAAACTAGTGCTAATATTGAAAATCTAGCTCCTGGTGATTACAATTGGACAGTTACAGACTCAAATGGCTGTACACAGGACGGAATAGTCAGCATTGGACAAGATGAAGCTATTGATGTAAACATCGAAGTAAGTGAGGCTTGTTCTGGGCAGCCTGTTAATATATTTATAGAGAACAATGAAGCAAACGATACACTGAATTATGTTTGGACTCCTAGTAACTTATTCCAAGTAGGAACAGACACAACTGCGACACCTGTGTTCATTGGCACAGAGGATGTAGAAGTAAGTGTATTAATTACCAACCAAATTGGCTGTACAGAAACGCAGTCCGTGTCAATCGAATTTAGCGAAAATACAAGCCCTGATGTCAGTAATATCACGTATGAGGAGAGCTGCTTAGGACTCATTGTTAACTTCAACGCTACAGCAGCCATTGAAGGTTATACTTGGGATTTTGGTGATGCAACCACAACTGCGGATACTGCTAACGTCCTCAATCCAACCTACACTTATCCTGAAATAGGTACTTATACTGTTACACTTTTTCCCTCCGAAAATTCAGTGTGTGCCAGTCCAGCTACTTTTGAAGTTGAAGTAACTGGTTCTGAGCCGTTAACATTTGAAGTAGATGGTAATACGACTATCTGTGGAGATTCTACTACCACGCTCTCGGTAAATGATGCTGCATTGACAAGCACGAAATGGTTCTTAGGCGAAACATTAGTTGATTCCACTCAATCGTTCACTGCAGAAGCAGGTGAATACAAAGTCATCATTCAAAATGAAGAAGGCTGCATGGGTGAAAAAACAGTAATTGTCGAGGATAGAAGTATAAATATTGCATTTGAAGAAAACTACGCTGCGTGTGTTGGTGATCCTACTCAACTAATACTTGAGAACTTAAACGAGGAGGATATTCTTATTTTTGATTGGCAAACAGAAAGCTCGAATGCTGAAATATCTAATTCAAGTGATGAAAACCCAATCGTTACTATCAGTGAAACAACAACATTCAGTGCTACTATAACGAATCAATTTGGATGTAGCTTTTCAAAAGATATTGTAGTAGAAGCAGGTGAAGTACCAACAATCGACGATGTGATAAGTAGCAAAGATACCATCAACTTGGGTGAATCTGTTGATTTAGATATAACTGGGGCTGGTGGTGATTACCTATATGAATGGACAGAAGGTGGAAACACCTTAGATGACATCACAGATCCAAATCCTAAAGCAACGCCAAATGTGGAAGGGATAAATGAATACGTTGTAAAGATTACAAGTTTAGATGGTTGTGAAATTGAAGACCGAGTGGCAGTAATCGTATTAGACCTCCCTTGTGAAGAACCTTATATTTACGTTCCAAATGTTTTCACACCCAATAACGATGGCATCAATGATGTACTTTATGTTAGAGGTTTTAATATTGATGAAATGCACTTTGTTGTTTACAATCGTTGGGGCGAAATAGTGTTTGAAACTAGAGATAAATCAAAGGGCTGGGACGGACGCTTCAACGGAAGTATTGCTGAAGGAAGAGTATTTGGTTACATTTTAGAAGTGCGATGTACAGGAGGACAACAAAAAGTATTCAAAGGAAATGTAACACTTTTAAGATAAGTAGATTTCTTGCGAGAAGAATATAAAGTGGAACTAGATTAGCATACTTAACAAAATGAATAAGTATGCTAATCTAAACTCAATCCTCTCCTCTCATTCATAAAGATAATAATCATGTCAATTTATCACCTCTCCGACATACATTCTCCAAATAACCTTATCATAATAATTGATTTTTTGCGTGTAATTAGATAACTTTATTTTCAGTTATTTAGCACTAACTAGAATTGAAATCTTATTCAGATGCCTTACTAGAGTGCTGCGTAGCTAATCTATTCTAGCTAAACACAAGCAAAATACTCATGTATAAGTTTTTGACCTGTTGCTTTCTCCTATCACCTATCTTGTTATTGGCTCAACCACAATCAATATGTGGCATGACCACTGCTGATATCAAAGAGCAAGAAGCACTATTGTTAGCAGCAAAAAATAGACTTGCTGAACAAATAATAGAAATGAGAAATAAAATGCTAATTGTGCCTTTAAGATTTCATCTGGTAGGCGAAGATGATGGAGATAACCGCGTGAATGAAGCGAGGCTATTAGATCAATTTTGTCAATTGAACGATGACTTTAAGGTACAAGATATACAATTTTACCTTGAGGAATTCAATTACATCAATAACTCAGAAGCCTATCAAGAACATCTGAAAGCCCTAAATTTATTTGAAAATGAAAGAGATAATAGTGCTGTAAATATATTTGTTGTAAAAGATGCCGACCACCAAGGTACATTGGAAGGAGCTAAAACCTTTGGCTACTATGATCTTAGAAGAGATTGGCTTATCATACGGAAAGACGAGATAAATGGAAATTCTATTGTCCTAACACATGAACTAGGTCATTTTTTTGGGTTGTTACACCCTTACAATGGCTGGGACACAGAGCCATGGGAAATAAAAACACACGGTAGCCCAACCCAAAAGCAATCGCCAAGAGGCATCCCGACAGAATTAGTTGATGGCTCAAATTGTGAGGAATCTGGTGACTTTCTCTGCGATACACCTCCAGATTATTTCTTTGCTTTCCGTTGGAACAATTGCCAATATGATGGAAAAACTCAAGACCCCAACGGTATGAGCGTAGATCCAGAAGAATTGGACTTTATGGCTAATTTTTTGCAAGGCTGTGATCGAGCTGCTTATTTCTTCTCAGAAATGCAACAAGAAGTTGTTGCAGAAAATTTGAGCTCAGAGCGTAGAGCTTATATCAATCTTAAAAATGAACCTACGCTCGAATCTCAATCATTCAACCAGATTACTACACAATTCCCCGCTAACCAATACGAAGTGGCTACGTATAACTACGTGGAACTAAGCTGGAATGCAGCAAGCCCTGTTGCTCAATACTTAGTAGAAATTGATCGCTTACCCACTTTCAATATTAATCCTATCCGAACCATTACCAGTGATACGATCTTATTGCTCAACAATTTAGAAGCCGACAAAAAATATTACTGGCGAGTGCGTCCATACAGCCAATATCAAACTTGTACTGATTTCACATCAGCAATCTCATTCACCACAGGAAATCTAAGAGATACTTCCACCCTCGCATTCATAGAAGATTTAAAAATCTATCCAAATCCAATTCAAAGGAATCAAAACATTAATATACAAATTACGACAAGCAGAAACTTTCCGATCAGCGTTCATCTTTTTGATAACATTGGAAGAATGATAGAAAGCAGAAAATACGATATTTCACCCCTCGCTAATCGCCTTTCCATTGCAACTGATCGCCTATCTTCAGGTCTTTATCACTTAACCATTGCAACGTCAGAAGGAGAACAACGAAGGAAAATTTTAGTCCTAGACTAAGCCAACGCTATCCCAGCTTCGCCTGCCCCTCAAAATCAAAACCATTCAAAAATGCCTTAGTGTGCATGCGCTTACGTCCTTGCATCTGCAACTCCTGTACTTCCAAAAAACCATCTTTCGTGGCAATATGAATATATGTTTTATTATCTGTTATAACAGTAGCTGGTTTACAATTAGGTGTTTTCAACAACTTTGCAGTGCGAAAGAGTTTGAGTTTTCTGCCTGATAATGTTGTCCATGCAGCAGGATAAGGGCTGAGTCCTCGAACAAAGTCATGAACAATTGTCGTATCCTGATTGAAGTCAATTTCACAGGTTTCATGAAAAATTTTGGGTGCTTTAGTCGCTCGGCGATCGTCTTGAACTTTCAATATATAGTTATCTGCTTCAATAGCACGAACTGTTCTTAGCACCACATCTGCCCCTAGCATCATCATACGATCATGCACTTCGCCAAACGTCTCATTTTCACCAATAGGCAGACTTTCCTGAAAAATTATGTCACCTGTATCAATTCTCTGCTTCAAGAAAAAAGTCGTAACACCTGTTTTCTGCTCCCCATTAATGATTGCCCAATTGATTGGTGCAGCACCTCTATATTGAGGCAATAGCGAGCCGTGCAAGTTAAACGTTCCTAACTCTGGCATTTCAAATACGGAAATAGGCAACATCCGAAAAGCAACAACAATCTGCAAATTGGCATTCAATGCTTTTAACTCCGATTGAAATGTTTTTGACTTTAGATTTTGGGGCTGTAACACAGGAATATTTTGCGACACTGCATATTTCTTTACCGCTGATTCGATTAGTTTTTTACCGCCTCTACCACCGTACTTATCCGTAGCTGTAATAACACCCACCACTTTGTAACCATTTTCTACTAAAATCTTCAAAGAAGGAACGGCAAAATCCGGCGTTCCCATAAATACAATTCTTAAATCCATCAATCCTGTGAACACTTTTTTATATTAACCACCGCAATAGACGATAGGATAAAAACTTATGCATAGGCTCAATGGTTCGATTCATAAACATTTCTAAGAAATCAATATGAACATTGAAGACTTTCGGGCGTATTGCCACTCAAAGAAAGGTGTAACAGAATCTTTTCCTTTTGATGAGGTAACACTTGTGTTTAAAGTAATGGGGAAGATGTTTGCCTTAGCTGGATTAGAATGGGAAGTATTTACTGTAAATTTAAAATGTGATCCTGAATGGGCAGCAGAACTCCGAGAACAATATGACGAAGTGCAGCCTGGCTATCACATGAATAAAAAGCACTGGAATACAGTCACCTTTGAAGGAACACTGGAAGAACAATTCTTGAAAAATTTGATAGACCACTCCTACGATCTGGTCGTAAAGGGACTTAAAAAGAAAGACCGAGAAGCACTAGAAAACTTATGAAGAAGGTAGATTATCTGATTGTTGGACAAGGAATAGCAGGTACACTAATGGCTCATTTTTTGACAAAGGCAGGCAAGCAAATTCATGTAATCAATCAAGAAACGCCTCATGCTGCTTCTAATGCAGCCGCTGGTATCATCAATCCAGTTACAGGAAGACGATACGTCAAAAGTTGGCGAGTAGAGGAATTGATTCCTTTTGCTAAATCAACCTATAAAGATCTAGCAGTACAGTTTCAAAAAGATTTTTTCACGCCCAGAAATATTCTCCGTACACTTTATAATCGCAAAGATGAAAACAACTGGTTGCTGCGGAGCGGCTCGTCAGGATATGAAAAATATATCTTGGAAGAAGCAGATTTAGTAAATTATAAAGACAAAATAACAGAGGATTTTAGTTATGGTGAAGTAACTGGTGGTGGGCAGTTAAATATACCTGAATTAGTAAAGTGCTATCAAGAAAAGTTAAAAAGAAGTAATTCTTATCAAGATAGTTCATTCGACTATAACCAAATTAGCTTTAAAGTCAACCAAGTTGAGTATAAAAATATTGTCGCACAAAAAATTATATTCTGTGAAGGCTACAAAGGCAAATTCAATCCTTACTTCAGCTATTTACCTTTTCGAGGAGCAAAAGGAGAAGCACTAATCGTTAAAATTCCGAATACTGAATTTGTCAAATTGATAAAGCGAAGAGTATTTATAGTACCTTTAGAAAAAGATATTTATTGGATTGGCGCAACGGCACAAAACGAATTTGAGGATGCACTGCCTTCTGCTGAAGGAAAGCGGCGACTACTAGAACGGCTCAATGCTTTCTTTCAATTCCCCTATGAGATTATAGCACATAAATCAGCCGTCCGTCCAACTGTCAAAGACCGCCGTCCTTTCTTGGGCTTACATCCCCAGTATCCTCAACTAGCTATTTTCAATGGTCTAGGTACAAAAGGAGCTTCCTTAGCACCATTTTTTGCTCAGCAGATGGCTAATTTTTTGACTCATCAAACACCAATTGATGCCTCAGTAAATATCGACAGATTTGATTTATCATAATTATAAGTAAGCAAATTTATTATATGAATATAAATATTGTAAAGTCTCTAAGTGCTGTAATACTTCTATTTTCAGTAAACTACGTTGTGGCTCAAATCAGTGAGTTCGACCAAAAATCTGTTCTGATCGTCCGCCTACAAAGCGATCAACATAAAATAGACTATCTGAAAAAACAAAAAGGCGATGTATCAGCAGAGCGTGTAGCCACGGTTCAACAAGAAAAAAGTAATTATAATAAGATGATAATACGCCAGTTTAATCAATTCTATGATTACTCAGAAGTGATTTACATTTACGATACGGCTAGTGTAGATTTAAAAAATGGCAAGACGACAGGTATATTTTTAGATAAAAATTTGCAGTCTGTTGAAAACTATTCCTTGAAGAATCGACCTTACTTAATACTCAGCGAGAATACGGAAAACTCTTCTGTACAGGGCTTAGTGCTGCTCAACCCAGATTTTTCTAGGGTAGATCACTCTCGCTTAGATTTTATCAAGCTCAACACTTTCTTCTTGGCTTCTGAAGAACGCATCTTTGCATTAGCTGTGCAAAAACTAAATAATAGAATGCAAAAATATCTGCCAAACAGATAAATACACTCCTAAATAGACTTTTTACGAGGCTTAATAGTCTTCTTATAGTTAGTTTTGACACTACATCTACACTTTCATCAACCTTTACAATGTTTCATTGTTTTAATTTTATTTACGACGTTAAAACCTTATTTGAATGGACGTAATGACTTTAGATGGCTTGGAACTGATACAACAAAGTGCCGCTGATTTTGCCAATTTACATATTCTTCCTTACGTGATGGAGTGGGATGAATCGCAGCATTTTCCTAAAGACTTATTCCACAGAATGGGAGAGTACGGATTTATGGGTATTCTTGTACCTGAACATTACGGTGGCAGCGGACTGGGCTATCAAGAGTACATCACGGTAATCGAAGAAGTGGCAAAAGTATGCGGTTCTATTGGGCTATCTCTAGCGGCGCATAATTCGCTTTGTACCAACCACATTCTAATGTTTGGCAATGAAGCACAAAAGCATCATTACTTACCTAAACTCGCTAGTGGTGAATGGATTGGAGCTTGGGGCTTGACAGAACCCAATACTGGCAGCGATGCTATGCGAATGAAAACAGTAGCGATAAAAGATGGTGATCATTATGTAATCAACGGTGCTAAAAACTGGATCACGCATGGTAAGTCTGGAGATGTTGCAGTGGTGCTAGCAAGAACAGGAGATTTATTAGACAGTCACGGCATTACGGCTTTTATAATAGAGCGTGGAACACCTGGATTTAAAGCAGGCAAAAAGGAAAACAAGCTAGGAATGCGCGCTTCCGAAACAGCAGAAATGATTTTTGAGCAGGTTAGAGTTCATGAAAGTCAAGTACTAGGCGAAGTTGGTGAAGGTTTCATTCAAGCAATGAAAATTTTAGATGGTGGACGTATTTCTATCGCTGCACTTTCTTTGGGTATTGCTAAAGGTGCTTATGAAGCAGCACTAAAATACGCACAGGAGCGCGAACAGTTCGGTCAGCCTATTGCCAAATTCCAAGCCATTAGCTTTAAACTAGCAGATATGGCAACTAAAATTGAAGCCGCTGAATTGCTCACTCGCCAAGCAGGCGAACTAAAAGATGCCAACAAGAAGGTAACCAAACAATCTGCTATGGCAAAATACTTTGCTTCAGAGACTGCGGTAGAAGTTTCCACAGAAGCCGTACAAATCTTCGGTGGCTATGGTTACACCAAGGATTACCCCGTAGAAAAATTCTATCGAGACTCAAAGCTATGTACAATTGGAGAAGGTACTTCTGAAATTCAAAAACTAGTGATTGCAAGAGCGTTACTCAAAGGGAAGTGATATTCGACAAGAATAAGTTGTGGGTTTCTGTAGCTAGCTATCTGAACATTTGGAAATCTACACTCAAATATTTGCTACAAAACATTTATTTACGTAAAGTCTTTCCAGTATGAAGAATTTGTTGCTTGTATTTATTTTGTCATTGTTCTTGTTGGCTTGCGTCTCACCACCAGAATATCCCGAAGAACCAGTCATCGAATACATTGGATTGAACAAAAACGATATTATTCAGGGTAGCTTCAATCAGACAACTGACTCTATTGTAGTTACTTTTTCTTACACTGATGGAGATGGCAACATCGGCGCACCCTCAGAAGGAGATTTTCAGAATAATATTTTTATAACAGACAGCCGCGATGACTTCACTCAAACTGTGAGTGTACCTTTTATTCCTAGCTTGGGAGTGGGTAACGGTATTTCTGGAGAAGTGTCCTTCGCCATCTACAACGTTAATGGTGGAATGTGTTGCATTTTCAATGATAAAAATGGACAAGACCCTTGTACGCCTTCGCTACAATTCCCAACGGATACACTCACCTATCTCATTTACATTAAAGATCAAGAAGGCAACGAAAGCAATCAAATAGAAACTGAACCAATTATTTTATACTGTAATTAGTGGTGTTTTACTTATACTTGCCTGAGTTTACAAACGGAAAAAATACATTTCATGGCTGACAAACGCCTTTTCTTACTAGATGGTCATGCTTTAGTCTATCGAGCACATTTTGCATTTATTACACGTCCACTTATCAACTCCAAGGGACTAGATACCTCTGCTATTACAGGGTTTGTCAGAACACTTTGGGACTTGATGCAGTCTCAAAAGCCGACTCATCTTGCTGTTGCTTTTGATACCCACGTTCCGACATTTAGGCACGAAATGTATGAGGACTACAAAGCCAACCGAGAAGAACAACCCGAAGCGATCAAAGCAGCCTTTCCTTACATTTTTGAAATTCTGAAAGCCTTCAAAATTCCAATTGTCAGTTTGGATGGCTACGAAGCAGATGATGTGATTGGCACTTTAGCAAAACAGGCTGAAAAAGAAGGCTATACGACTTATATGGTTACACCTGATAAGGATTTTGCTCAGCTGGTATCTAATAAAATTTATTTGTACAAGCCCGCTCGGATGGGAAATGGTATTGAGATTCTTGGCGAACAGGAGATTTTGAAAAAGTGGCAAATAAAAGAAGTTACACAAGTTATTGACGTACTCGGTTTGCAAGGTGATGCGGTAGATAATATTCCAGGTATTCCGGGTATTGGAAAAAAGACAGCTATAAAACTGTTGAATGAGTTCAATAGTGTGGAAGGATTACTGGCGAATACTGACCAACTAAAAGGAAAACAAAAGGAAAAAGTAGAGGAATTTGCGGAACAAGGTTTACTATCTAAAAAACTTGCTACTATTGACATTAATGTCCCAATACAATTCGATTCCGATCTATTCATTTTAGAACCTTTTGACAGAGAAAAACTGGCAGAGATATTTGCAGAACTAGAATTTAGAACGCTCAAAAAAGCAATTCTTGGAGAAGAAAAATCAATTGAAAGTAATGCTAATCAACAAGGTAGTTTGTTTGATGAGGAAATTCCAGAGTCAGCTATTGCAACGATTGAATCAAAAGATATTGAAAATACACCGCATACTTATCATCTAATCAATACAAAAGAGGAACGCAAAAATCTTGCACTTTTACTAGCAGGGGTGAATAGCTTTTGCTTTGATACAGAAACCACAAGCGTAGATGCCAACCAAGCCGAGTTAGTGGGTTTAGCTTTTGCGGTGAAACCTGCAGAGGCTTACTATGTACCAATTCCTGCCGATCAAGAACAAGCAAAAAATATTATAAATGAATTTAAAGCTGTGCTAGAAAATGAGGATATAGAAAAGGTTGGGCAGAATTTAAAATATGATATGATAGTAATGAAATGGTATGGCATTGAAATCAAAGGAGCACTATTCGATACCATGTTAGCGCATTATCTAATTGAGCCAGAACTTCGCCACAATCTCAATTACATGTCCGAAACCTATCTTCAGTACAAACCCGTTTCCATAGAAACATTAATTGGAAAAAAAGGCAAGAAGCAAGGTAGCATGAGAGATGTAGAGATAGAAGAAGCAAAAGAATATGCTGGAGAAGATGTGGATTTAACCCTGCAACTAAAAAAACACTTTGAACCAAAAATAAAAGCAGAAAAATTAGAGTCGCTGCTCTATGATATGGAAATTCCCTTGGTGCCCGTATTAGCGGATTTGGAGTATGCAGGCATTAATATTGATAGTGATTTTTTAGCCATTTATTCCAAAGAGTTAGCAGTATCCATCAAAGCGACCGAGGCAGCTATCTACGAACAAGCCGGTACAGAATTTAATATCGCCTCTCCTAAGCAAGTCGGTGAAGTATTATTCGATAAAATGAATATTCCTTATCGCTGGCGAAAGACAAAATCTGGACAGTACTCCACCAACGAAGAAAAACTGACAGAGCTAGCCAGAGAACATGAGATCATACAAAAGATTTTAGACTTTAGAGGATTGAGCAAGCTGAAATCTACTTATGTGGATGCGCTGCCCAAATTGGTCAATCCTAAAACAGGACGTATTCACAGTTCCTTCAATCAAGCATTGACAGCAACAGGGAGATTAAGTTCTAACAACCCTAACCTTCAAAATATTCCCATTCGAACCGAAGCAGGTCGGAAGGTGCGAAAAGCATTTATTCCTAGAGATGAAGACCATATATTACTGGCGGCAGATTATTCTCAAATTGAGCTGCGATTGGTTGCCGAAATTAGTGGAGACGAAGCCATGCTGGAGGCTTTTCAATCGGGAAAAGATATTCACAAAGCAACAGCGGCTAAAGTATATGACGTACCTTATGATGAAGTTACAAGTGACCAACGTCGGGCCGCTAAAACCATTAACTTCGCCATTATTTATGGGGCAGGTGCAACCAACATAGGGAAGCAATTAGACATCAAGCGTGCAGAAGCGAGCCAGTTAATTGAGCAATATTTCAAGCAATATCACGGCTTGCGAAGGTATATGGACGATTCCGTTAAAACAGCTAGAGAACAAGGATATGTTACTACGCTACTTGGTCGTCGTCGCTATTTGCGAGACATCAACAGCAAGAATGCTATTGTGCGCGGTCATGCGGAGCGCAATGCCATGAATACTCCAATTCAAGGAACAGCGGCCGATATGATTAAACTGGCTATGGTTAAGGTTCATCGTGCTTTCCACGCTAATCACATTCAGTCCAAGATGATCTTACAAGTTCACGATGAACTAGTTTTTGATGTATTAAAGTCCGAACTAGATCAGGTCAAAGAAATCGTTATTCAAGGAATGCAAACTGCCATGCCAAATCTGCAAGTTCCTATTTTAGTAGAAGCAGGCATTGGCGAACATTGGCTAGAAGCACATTGACGCTTGAGATTAGATACTTGATAGATATTCAACTTACAAAAACTAGGAAGTAAATTTCAGTGTGCTGATGATATACTCTAAATTCTGCATGAATTCACGCTTGGATTCTCCAGGTGCATGAACAAATCCACAAATAAAGACCAATTCATTAGTATTTGGGTTTACAGTCAAATAACTTACAAAAGCCCCGCCCATGTAGTCATTTACAATTTCCCAAATGCCTCTAGCTTCGAGTGCGTAATTACCATTCAGTTCTACCACATCTGTCAACAGTGGTAAATCTATATCATTAATTTGCATATATGTACCTTCTATCTCAGAGGATACTAATTTTTTCCCTAATGAATCTTGAATAGCCTTCAAGTTGGCTCGGCTTAGTTGAGATTGATTCGTATAAGGCATTTTATGAATCATAATATTACTGCTACTCACTGGCGTTTCTCTGCGCATCCAAAAGGTATTTTCTTTATTAAAGGCAGTGAAGTATTTTTTAGGGACTCGCATTTTAACACGCATAGTTTCTGCCATATCGTTTTGCACAATATTATTGTCTCCGTTGACAAAGATATTAGCCTCTATCAAATTGCGATTTGCTTTGTCAATTCTTTCTTTGATAGCGGGGAAAGAAGCGACCGCCTGATTCGCTAGTGCCTCCTCTCCTTTCTCGTGTAAAAAAATGAGCAACTGCCCCTTAGCCCACTTATCCAATCCTACAGTGTTGCGAGGTGCATTGGGGTCTTCCTTGATAGAACGCATTTTTTCACTACCAATAATGTCTTTTGTTAATTTCGTAGCACTGGCATCCTCGTCGTTTAAATTAGTAAGCACTAGATAGCTTCTGAGTTGTTTGCGCTGTTCCATTTCTGCCAATTGCTTTGGTGTGTAATGCAACAAGTCAAAAATAGGCTCTGGCTGTGGCAAAAGTGGATATGCTGAGCTAAAATAGTAGCGCACACTATCACCAACATTACCCTCCCAAACATCTTGATCGGCTACTACGACCAATTGATTTCTAGGTCCAAAAGCCGTAGGTACTGGCTGCAACTTCTTTCGCACTTCTTGAGAACAACCAGCCAAAATGATAAGACTCAATACTCCAATAATTCCGCTGTACCACTTGAGTTGTTTCTGCATGAATAGTTTTTTTTACAAATTTAGCATTATCTATTCAAACAGATGCGTTGGAGTTCAGTTTTGGTGTAGAGGATTGTTTCTGTGTAGAAAAGGTAGCAAATACTCCAAAAAGTGTTTGCCACCTTTATTGTATGCTACTAAGTGAGTTACTATATGCGCTTGATGGTTCGCTTGCGTCTTTGCTCTTGCATCAAAGAATCAAGAGGTAGTTCAGGAAACTGAAAATCCTCCATATCAAGCTGCTCAAGAAGTTGCCTTCTCATTTCATCAAAGTCAAAATCTTCAAAGAAATCACTAGGCATTCTAAGTTGCTTGAATAAGCTATCTATATTGGGCATCTGCGTATCAAAAAATGAACCGCCAAACAAGTCATCAAATTCCATTTGGAACTCTTCACTGTAAGAATGTCTTTGTTGAGTCACCCCATCAGGGTTAGGATAAACCATCACTTGAATCGGCTCAGACTCTAATACGAGCTGAGCAGCTTCGATACTTGCAGGTTCAATGTAATAACTACCTACATCATTGGGTCTTAGGTAATAGGTATATGTAATACGCTGCGTCATCTGACCATTCACAAAAGATTGATTACTAGAAGTGTTCGGCCCGCTCACTATGGTGAAACCATTAAATAATGGTGGTGCAAAATTACGACCACTTGCACCCTCTAAAGTAAACTTAACCTCTAAGGCGTTACCCATTAAAATAGAATCCGTATTCACACTGACTGTGAATCTAATTTCATCTTGTCCGAACAAGGTTATCGAACTGAACAGGAAACCAAATACAAACAATGCGTTTTTCATAAGTTTCTACTTTTAGTTAATGTTCTGAAGTATTTTATTCTCTACAATTATTTTAGTATAAAAACGACTAATCGAGCTAGAAGTTTTATGAAGCAATCAACTTACTTGTTGTTAGATTAGCAAACAAAAACTATCTTTAGCATCAAAGAGTAGTACAAAATATACGTAGTCTATGAGTTTAAAGAAAATTGTGTGGCTTGGATTGATAATGTGTTGTAGTGTAATTGTAACAGCTCAACTTTGTTCAGGAAACTTAGGAGATAATATCTTCGAGGATGGCGACTTTGGCAGTGGCACTGATAATATTTTGAGAGAAAATCCTAATATAGCTCCTGGATATACTTACTCACAAGGTACACCTCCGCCTGATGGCTTATACGTGATAACTAATAATACAGGCGCATGGTCGGGACTTTACAGCACTTGGCTAAGTATTCGTGACAATAGCGATGATCCAAACGGCTATATGATGGTCGTGAATGCTAGCTTTACAACAGGTGCTTTTTATGAACAAACTATTGAAGGGCTTTGCGAAAATACACTATATGTTTTTTCAGCTGACATCATCAACCTAATCCAAAAGGGCGTTACCAACCATATACGACCCAATGTCTCCTTTTTGATTGATGATGAAATAAAATATACAACTGGTGAAATTCCTCAAACAGACGCTTGGAACACCTACGGCTTCACTTTCGAAACTGGATCTAATGTTACATCCGTTAAACTCACGCTTCAGAACAATGCTCCAGGTGGTATTGGCAATGATCTTGCACTGGACAATATTACTTTTCGACCTTGCGGACCTGAAGCACTTATCTTACCTAGATCGATTGCCGATATTTGCGAAGATGGTGATCCTATCGAGTTAGAAGCAACTGTGATCGGAAATCAATACGAAAATTCCGCTTTTCAATGGCAGCGCAGTTTTGATGAGGGAGTAACATGGGAAAGTATCATGAACGAGAACAGTAACACCTATGAACACACGGAATTAGCAAGTGGATTTTACTACTATCGCTATTTGCTTTCCGCTTCTTTAGATAACATCGAAAACGCTAAATGCCGTGTCAACTCTAATATAAAAGTCGTGAATGTTGTGCCTAAATTTTACACTATAGTCGATACGCTTTGTCAGGGGTTGAACTTCAAAGTAGGTACTTCAATTTATTCAGAAACAGGCATTTATACAGACTCTTTAATATCATCGCTGGGTTGTGATAGTATAGTTACATTAGATTTAACAATTGTGCCAGATCGAGGCATCAACGCAACAACCCTGATCGAGCCACCTATTTGCTTTGGCGATAGCAATGCCCAAATCCAAGTAACTAATCCAATCGATGGATACCCACCTTACAACATTGGCTTAAATGAATCAATACAACAGAATGAAGGCAGTTGGCAAAATTTGAGTAGCGGGAATTATACTATTAAAATAGAAGATCGCTTTGGTTGTCAGTTTGATACTGTGCTATCAGTTATTGATCCTGCACTTTTTCAAATTGATATTGGAGACGATCAAGATGTGGAATTAGGTGATGGTATTTTATTTTCTTTGAATACCAATTATCCAATCAGCAAACTCGAATGGCTATCTGATGCTATTGATTGCCCAACGAACTGCTTAGACGAATTGATTTACCCTAAAAATAGTAGTGTATATCCAATAACTGCTTTTTCAGATGCAGGCTGCACAGCTAGTGATTCTGTTTTCATCGAAGTCCAGAAGACTCGAAAATTGTATATTCCCACTGCCTTCTCTCCCAATTTTGACGGTATCAACGACCGCTTTACACTTTATGGAGACGAGCCTAATGTGCAACGTATTATGTCATTACAAATTTTTGATCGTTGGGGTAATTTGATTTACAAAGCAAACGACATGTTGGTCAACGATCCAAATGTAGGTTGGAATGGCTCTTTTAATGGAAAAGAACTGGACAAAGGCGTTTATCTTTATCAAGCTGATGTTTTATATTTTGATGGTATCATTGAAAAAGTTACTGGAGATATTTTTTTAATGCGATAATAAAATGCCGACCACATTATTCGCTCTTCGACCTTTCAATTCTACCCCCTCTTAACCGAAGAATATGATTCGTTTTGGCAGCCAAATCTGGATCGTGTGTTACCACGACAAGAGTCGTACCAGCATTTTTATTCAAACTAAACAACAATTCCTCAATTTTTTGACCAGTTTCTTCATCTAAATTTCCTGTCGGCTCGTCTGCAAATAAAATTTTCGGACGATTCACAAAGGCTCTAGCCAAAGATACTCGTTGCTGCTCACCACCCGAAAGCTGCAACGGATAATGATGGTATCGATGTCCTAGCCCCACTTGTTCCAATATTTCTTTTGCTCGTTGTTCTGTTCTTTGCGCTCGCCGAAGTTCTAAAGGTACCATCACATTTTCGAGTGCAGTAAGCGTAGGTAGCAGTTGAAAATTTTGAAAAATAAATCCTACATACTCATTGCGAAGCGCAGCTCTCTGGTCTTCCGTTAAATTATCAAGTGGCTTATTGTTTAAGATAACAGAACCGGAAGTAGCCCTATCCAAACCTGCGCAAAGTCCTAGCAATGTTGTTTTTCCGCTACCAGACGGACCTACAATTGAAAAGGTATCGCCAGCTTCAATAGAAAAACTAACATCATCTAATACCGTTAAAGATTTACTACCTGTTCGATAGGTCTTAGTCAAGTTTTGTACTTCAAGCATAAGTTTTATTTTTGAGTACAACGCACTACCTAAATAGTGGTTGCTCATACTGGAGCATCATTCGACTAAAGTAGATAAATCATAGACTATGCTAGCAGAGCTTCAAACATTCGTTAATCAAAACCAGCTTTTTAAACCCCAAAATAGCATTCTAATTGCTGTTAGTGGAGGGATAGATTCGGTGGTGCTTTGTTATTTATTTTCTATGGCAAATTGGAAGTTTGGTGTAGCGCATTGTAACTTTCAATTAAGAGGAAGAGCCGCAGATGAGGACGAGCAGTTCGTTCAGCAATTAGCGAAAGAGCTAAGCACTCCATTTTACAACATCCAATTTGATACTCAAAAAATTGCTGAAGCACAAAAAGCATCTATACAACTAGTTGCTAGAGAATTGCGCTATGATTGGTTGGAGCAGATTCGAGTTGAGCAAGCATACGACTACATTGCCACGGCACATCATCTGAACGACTCCATCGAAACAGGCATTTACAACTTTGCTAAAGGCACAGGAATTAGGGGTTTGACAGGCATTCCTATTAAGAATAATCGCATTATTCGCCCCTTGCATTTTGCGACAAAGCAGGAAATTCAAAAGTTTGCAAAAGAAAATAATATTGAATACAGAATGGATAGCTCCAATGCAGATGCCAAATATAATCGAAATAAAATAAGGCATTTCGTCATTCCTGCACTTCAAACAATCAACCCCAATTTAGAATATACCGCAAAAAAGACTTTTCAAAACCTTCAAGCAACCACTGAAATTTTTGATTGGGCAATTGAACAAATGAAGCAGCAGTCCTCACAAATTGTAGGTGAAACAAAAACCATTAACTTAAAAAAAATAAGTGACTTCCCCTACCCTACTACCGTTTTGTATGAAATTATAAAGGACTACAACTTCAATGCAGATCAAGCACAGCAAATACTCGAAAGTCAAGCAACAGGCAAGCAATTTTTCTCAGATACTCACGAAGCATTAATTAATCGCCATCTGCTCATGATTCGTCCCAAAGTAGAAAATGTAGCATCTATTTATTGGATAAATACGGACACGAATTATTTAAGCATTGGTGAAGCTGAATTACTAATCAAAAAAACACCTGTTCCTTCTGCTTTTCTTGCAGATAATAACTGGGCTGTTTTAGACTACGATACGTTAAAGTTTCCGTTAATATTGCGCCGTTGGAAAGCAGGAGACCATTTTCAACCACTTGGAATGAGAGGAAAAAAACAAAAAATACAAGACTTCTTTTCCAACAACAAAGTATCTCGCTTTGCCAAAGAAAAAGTTTGGATATTAGAATCAAATGGTGAAATTTGTTGGATAATTGGTCATAGAATTGATGAGCGATTCAAAATTACTGCAACTACCCAACAATGCTTAACCTTACATTATCAACTTATTCAACCAGAGACAATTATCACAACATGAAAAGAATTAGTTTTACTTCATTGCTATTCAGTCTTATTATTACAAATAGTATTGCACAAGATGTCCAAGTACCAACAGAGCAGTTTTCATTTATAACAAAGAAAACAGCTACTTGGTGTCCGATATGTGGTGGTGCAGCTTGGGATTCTTTCCGAAAGATGATAGATGATAATGAAGAAAGTGCCATTTTGGTGGCCGCCCACTATGATAATGGTAGCCGATTATTTTCACAGGCAGCTCAAGATATTGTTAGCAACTTTGAAGGAGGTGTAGGATATGGTCAACCTGTTTTTTTCTACAACAACAGTCGACTAAATGGACGTGGCGATGCTACCGTAGCTGATGTGAGGGATAGAGTGAGAAATGCCTACAGCAATAATCCAATAATGCAAACAGGTATTAAAGCAACCGTACAGGCGGAAAGTAGAACTTTGCTGATAGAAACTAAGACAACATTTTTTAGTAGTGCAGAGGGAAATTTTCGATTGGGCATTTATCCCATTCTCAAAGAAGTAGAAGAAATTCAAGCAAGTCAAGGCAATGCTATTCATAAACAAATACTACTTGATGAAATTACAGGTGAAAGTTTTGGAAAAATAATTGCCTCGAGTAGTACGCCCTCAGGTATGACCATCAATGAGACTTACGAAATCAAAGATAATGCCATCATTACAGCAGCCACAGCAAATAATCTTCAGTTAGCGGCTGTGCTATGGCAGGAAAATGGCGACACCTATGAATTCATCAATGGCTATACAACTGATACAATAGAAGAAGAGATGATCTCCTCTAACGAAAGTTATGATATTCCAAACTTGGATTGGCACATTCGATCTACTGGAAATTTAGCTACTTTGGAACTTGACATAACAGAATCACTAAAAAATGTAGAAATCGTGATTTATACTTTAGATGGCAAAAAGATCAGCACTTTGTATGAAGGCGATTTATTAAAAGGAACACATCAATTCCAGTTGGATGGTCATGCTGGAATTCAGGTAGCAGCTATAAAGATGGGAAGCCAAATAAACGCTAAGACATTTTTCATTCAATAAAATTATTCTATTATGAGCATTTTAAAATGGATTTTAATCGTACTGGCTGCTTTATTTGTAATAGGCTTTGCAGCATCCCCTTTTCTAAAACAGCAGACTAAAAAGTCAAGTCCTGAAAATACAGTTGAATACCAACAGGGCGACACGAACTTATCTGTATTTTACAACCGACCTTTTAAAAAAGGCAGAGCTATTTTTGGCGGTTTAGTTCCCTATGGTGAAACTTGGCGGACTGGAGCTAATGAAGCGACAACATTCGAGACAAATAAAGACTTGACAATCAAGGGAGAGAAACTACCTGCTGGAAAATATACCTTGTGGACAGTACCCAATGAAGATAAATGGGAAGTCATTTTTAATACAGGGGAATATAGCTGGGGCGTAAGTCTGATCAAAGGAGGAAAAGCAAGTAGGAATCCTGAGAAAGATGCTTTAGTTGTGGATGTGGCAACTCAACAACTGAGCACTGTAACAGAGCAATTTACAATTGCCTTTGAAGATATGGATGTTTTAATGTTGACAATGACTTGGGATAAGACAAAAGTAGCTGTTCCAATAGAATTCTAATTCAAGCACTAGATGCTGGATCAAACATTCAGCATCTAGTAAATTTTTTCTCCTTTTTTGAGCCAAATACCCCAAACTTTATCGTACGCGTGTACTTTTTCCGTTTTACCCAGTTCATTAACTACCTCGTACCCTTGATTTTTCCACTCAAAAATACCTCCGTACAAGTTAGAGATATTTTCAAATCCTTCTTCTTTTAATTGCTCTCCTACTTTTTCACTTCTGTAACCTACTGAACAATAAACAATTATGGGCGTTGATCTTGAAATACTCATTATTTCAGTCAAATCTAAGCTGTCATAACCAACATGAATAGCATTTTCAATATGACTTACTTCGTATTCTTTTCGTTCTCTTGCATCTAAAAAAACAGATCCTTCTTCTTGCTTCTTCTGAGCAGTAGCAACATCTACTTGCTCTACAGAATGAGAGAGTAGTGCTTTGAGCATTAGATTATAGGATTTACTATCTATTTTCGACTGCCCAATGCAAGATTGAAAAGAAAATAATCCGAACACTAGCAGTACCTTTACAGTATTACACATTATTTTGTCTTTGAAAAACCATGCAAACTTTGATCTATAAAAGAATCTGGAAAAGATTCAATTCCATCAAATCCTAACCGAACATCTCTACCTGTATGTGGGATGTGTGCTGTACCAAAGATATAGTCCCAAATAGCTAGCGTCAAACCAAAGTTAATCCCGTAGCGATAGCCTTCTGGCATGTTGTAAGCATGATGCCAAATGTGCATTTCAGGACTATTAAAAATAATTTTCATCACTGGACCGAGTAGTAATGCTCCTATCGCAACACAAGCCAATACGGCTATGACTTGCATCCAAAGCGCTGGATTGTTTAGCACACTCAACTCAAAACTCCCCGTGGCGATTGCAGTACCAATCAAGGCTCCCAGCACACCACCTGTAACATAGCCTGGCACTGTAATATTCGAGTGATTATAATGACCAACAGCTAATGTAAAAATATGAATAATAAAAAAATCGTACAGTCCAATTCCCAACAAGGCAAGAGGTATATATTCTATTGTTCTATAAACAACCGTTTCCATCCAGTGAAAGCGTAGGTGAGCAGCAAAGCCCATTTGCTCGACAGAGTGATGTACTTTGTGAAATTCCCAAAGTGCTGGCACTCGATGCAGCAAGCGATGTATCCACCATTGCACAAAATCTCTAAGCACAAAGCCTACAACCAATACCAACCACAGCGGCGCAGTGTTGAGGGGATTAAATGCTTGTAAATTAAAGCCAGTAAGTGTTTTAATGCCATCGTTGAAAAAATTAACTACTACATCTGAAGCAGCATTGAAAATGACAAGAGAAAAAAGAAAGAAATTAAAGAACATATAAAAGAAATCTAACCAAAAATCCTTTCGAAATCTTGGTTGATCTTTGCGCCAAGGTGATAGCCATTCTAGAACCAAAAAGAAGGCAGATACTAACAACAACCAATAGAAGTAATTATTCCAACTTGGGTTAGTTATTTCATGCCAAAGATAATTGCCATAGTTCTTGTATCCATTTACAAATATTTCCAAATACTTCATAATCATTTACTGCAATATTTTACAACACAACTTGACTAGACATAAATTAGTTTTGTCTGCCAATAGACATCCTAAAATATTTACTTAATAATTGCGTAACTCAGTGAATAGCTAGATTTGAGACCTCAGAATGCTCACCTCTCCAGTTCATAAATAGTTATGTAATCACTACATCAAGGTAGAAGCAATAGCAATCAATCCAACTGCAAAGCAATAGTAAGAGAAGTATCGCAATTGACTTTTTTTCACGAGTTCAATCATCCAGATACAAGCAAATAGCCCCGTAATGAAAGCCCCTATAAATGCACCTACAAAAGGAAAGAGTAGTTCATCCGAGTAGGCCATATTGCCGTCTAAGATATCTTTTGCCATTTTACCTAAAATTAATGGCACAACCATCAAAAAAGAAAAACGTGCAGCCTTAGAACGATCTATACCCAACAAAACAGAAGTAGAAATAGTAGCACCTGAGCGAGAGATACCTGGCAAAATAGCAACTGCTTGAGCAATGCCAACAATAAGTGAGTCACTAAAACCGACTTTTTTACTTGTATTTTTAGCTCGATCTGCCAAAAACAGTAACGCACCTGTAAGAAGCAGCATAAATCCAACCAATAAAATTCTACCATCAAATAGCAATTCTAGCTGATCCTCGAAAGCTATTCCGATAATAGCAGCAGGAATCATAGAAATAATGATTTTCAAGGAAAACAGAAATGACTCTCGATCACTCTTGAACAAGCCAGCAATGATTTCAACTATATCCTTTCTGAAAACAACTATGGTGCTCAATGCGGTTGCAGCATGAAGAATAACTGAAAACTGATCCTCGTATTGTCCATAATTTAAGCCTAACAGTGCTTGTCCCAATTCAATATGTCCACTACTACTTACAGGTAAAAACTCTGTGAGTCCTTGCACAATACCCACTAGAATGGCACGAAATGTTTCCTGCATTATCTTTTGTTTGCTTTTAGTAAAATTTAGGCGCGAAGGTAAGGATGTTTTATGAAGCTTTATTAAAAAGCGCTCTATTTACTATCGCATTTAAAGTAAATAGAGCATCAATATAAAAGCGATAACTTACAACTTGATGATGGCTTCCGCCAAGCGGTCGGTGATTTCTTCAATCTTGCCCATTCCACTGATGCTGACGCTTTTACCTTTTTTGTTATAGTAATCAAAGACGGGAGTCGTCTCGTTATGGTACACTTTGATTCTATTTCTTATTGTGGATTCGTCTTGATCGTCTTTTCTGCCAGATGTTTTGCCGCGTTCCAGTAGTCGCTTCACAATTTCTTCCTCTTCCACATTCAGCGCAATCAATAAGTCTACTTCATCCACTTCTTCAGCTAACTGACCATCTAATATTTCTGCCTGATTAGTTGTTCTAGGTACGCCATCAAAAATAATCCCTTTTACAGTTGGATTAGCATCCATTTTATTTTTGAGCATCCCCATCGTTACAGTATCCGGGACTAATTCTCCTTTTTCTATGTAGCTTTTCGCTTCTTGCCCTAGAGGAGTGTTGTTCCCCATTTCATATCTAAAAAGATCTCCTGTGGAAATGTGTAATAAACTAAAACGCTCTGCTAGTAATTTCGCCTGTGTTCCCTTGCCTGAACCGGGAGGGCCAAATAAAATAATATTTGTCATTCGCAATACTTTTTCTTCATTTAGGCGTGAATATAGAAAATTATATATAAAACAGAAGCCCAAAATGTAAGATAAGTACAAAGCTAACCATCATTGCTAATTAAATAATGGCGTGATATCACGAACAGAGTGCAGTTTTGGCAACCAATAAGACGAATTTTTTAGATCACTCGTAATGACCCCTTTGGAAGTCGTACTGTGAATGATCTCTGTCTTGCTTTTCTTGTTGGAGGCAATAATAGCCACATGAAATATTCTACCCGATTTAGCAAAAAAGACTAGATCACCAGGTTGAGCATCCTCTAATTTTATTTTTTTGCCTTGCTTTGATTGACTAGTCGAAGTTCGCTCTAAAGAAATATCAAACTCTTTCAGCACATGTCCCGTGAAACCCGAGCAATCAAAACCACTAGGAGACATACCACCATATTTGTACTTTGACCCAATCAATTGCTTTGAATACGCTACAATTTCTTGTCGCAACTTTTCTTCTGACCATTTAGAATTGGATTCTTTTTTAGTTATCTCTGTCTTTTTTGAAACCTCAGTGGTTGTTTCCTTATGCTCGCTATCGTTGGTAGTAGTACGATTGGTATTAGTTCCAATCTGACTAGTATGGTAAGTACATTGATTGTGCATCCAGCCGATAACGACCAAAAAAACAAGTAGTTTAATCCCCGCCTTGGACATAAATATATAAATTTTAAGTGAGTGAAAGTTGACTATTAATTAATCTGTGCAGCGAAAAAATGCAATTTTAATGATAGCGTTCATCCTACTAAAAAACATCATTCTTTAAGTTATTATTTTACGATTTGTATCGATCACTAATTTTTAAGATATATTTTATGTGAAGTCAAAATGAACTATTAATTTTATTAAATGGAACAACAAATAGAATTTCAATCTAAATTACCAAATGTTGGCACGACTATCTTCACTGTGATGAGCAAAATGGCACATGAATTTCAAGCCGTTAACTTATCACAGGGTTTTCCCGATTTTGATCCACCAGTGAAGTTACTTAATCTAGCCAAACACTACATGAATGAAGGATTCAATCAATATGCACCTATGCCTGGCATTCTCAAGCTAAGAGAAAGGCTAGCAGAGAAAAATCAACTATTATATCAGTCAACCATTAATCCCGATACAGAAATTACGATCACAGCAGGAGCATCTCAAGGCATCTTTGCAACTATTGAAGCCTTTGTACAGAAAGACGATGAAGTTATTGTCATTGAACCTGCTTTTGACATCTATCAACCTGCTGTTGAACTACAAGGTGGAATTGTTGTGCCTTATCGCTTGAAAGCACCCAACTTCTGCATTGATTACGCTAAGTTTGCTCAGCTAATTTCACCCAAAACACGCATGATTATACTCAACACACCTCATAATCCCACAGGAGCTGTTCTTGAAAAAGCAGACTGGCAGGAAATTGATAAGTTAGTAAGCAATACTAATATATTGATTATCAGCGATGAAGTATATGAACACATTACTTTCGATGGTAAGGCTCATGAAAGTATTTTGAAGTATCCGAATTTATGGCAGCGTGCTATTGTAGCTTTTTCTTTTGGTAAAACATTTCACTGCACGGGTTGGAAGATGGGCTACATTGCCGCTCCAGACTATTTGATGAAGGAAATCCGTAAGAATCATCAGTTCAATATTTTTTGTGTTACTCATTTTCTACAACATGCTATTGCAGACTTTTTGTTGGAGGCAAGCTATTATCAAAATCTACCCAGCTTCTTTCAGCAAAAACGAGACTTATTTGGTCAATTGCTCGAAAGTAGCCGTTTTAAGTTATTACCGAGCTATGGCTCTTATTTTCAACTAGCAGATTACAGCCAAATTAGTCAAGAGAACGATATGGATTTTGCTAAACGCATGGCTCAAGAGTATGGCGTAGCAGTTATTCCAGTTTCTGTTTTTTATTCTAATCATCAACAAGATCACCTCATCCGTTTTTGTTTTGCCAAAACAGACGAGGTACTTACAAAAGCGGGAAAAAAACTATGCAAGATTTAACTATAACGATCATTCAGTCTAGACTCCACTGGGAGAACATAGATGCTAATTTAGAAATGTTTGAATCCAAATTGGCTGCCGTTGAAGGTCAGTCTGATTTAGTGATTTTACCAGAAATGTTTACAACAGGATTTAGTATGAATGCAGCAGCACTTGCCGAGCCAATGGGTGGAAAAACGATGCAATGGCTGGGGCATCAAGCCCGACAACTAAATTCAGTTATAACAGGTAGTCTGATAATCCAAGAGGATGGATATTACTATAATCGATTGATTTGGATGCGCCCAGATGGCACTTATACAAAATATGATAAGCGCCACACCTTTACAATGGCAGATGAACATTTGACATACCAAAGAGGAATGCAGAGGCTTATCGTAGAATTGAAAGGATGGAAAATATGTCCGCTAGTATGCTATGACTTACGCTTTCCGGCATGGGCTAGAAATATGGAGGATTATGATTTACTTATCTACACTGCTAACTGGCCAGTGAAGCGCAGCAGTCACTGGAAAATACTGCTTCAAGCTAGAGCCATCGAAAATCAATGTTTCGTGGCAGGCATAAACCGAGTAGGACTAGATGGAAACGGACACTATTACACTGGCGATTCTTGCATCATTACTCCTACAGGAGAATTTTATTTCCAAGCAGCCGACGTAGAAGCAATAGAAACAAGAAAATTATCTCACAAATACTTAGCATTTATAAGAAAGAAATTGCCTTTTTTAGCTGATCGAGATGAAATCATCTTTCGTTGAACTTAGTGGTTCTTAAATCTTTTAACAAAATCCTAACTACTTGATAAACAAAATCTTACTCCCCTATAAATAAGGTTATTTTAAACGATATTGTCTTATCTGCTAAAGATTTTTTATATTTGTGCATAGTAAGTTGAAATACCATAGATAAAAAAATCGGTCAAAAGTATAGGATTGCCATGAAATTAAGTCGTTATCTCGTCAACGAGATGAACTTTAAGCAGTATTTGCCTCCTAGTGGGTTAATACTGAATGATGATAAGAAATAATTTGTTTTTTCTTACACCTTATTAGTTTACTTGTTGAAATTGCCTAAACTAAACCTGTATTGCTGATACATTGATTTAAAAATCTGTATTCAGCCTATAGTCCTTTGTATCACTTTGCAGTATGATAGCTCCAATCCATGCTATCATTGTCATTTATTTAGCATATTGATCTAAATACTTAATGTAAGTATCTAAATCCTTATCGCCCCGACCAGAAAGATTAATGATAATGATGTCATCAGACTTATACTCCATATAATCTAAAGCAGCAAAAGCATGTGCAGTCTCAAGTGCTGGAATGATGCCTTCAATTCGAGAGAGAAAGAAAGCTGCTTTCATCGCTTCATCATCTGTGATACTAATTGCTTCTGCACGTTTTGTTGAAATCAAGTGAGCATGCAAAGGACCAATACCAGGATAATCTAAGCCAGCAGAAATACTGTATGGCTCCACAATTTGTCCATCAGGTGTTTGCATTAGTAATGTTCGACTTCCGTGAATCACGCCTTTTGTCCCTAATACACTTGTTGCTGCTGATTCACCAGAGTTAACTCCTAAGCCAGCAGCTTCTACTGCAACGATTCGAACGTCTTCGTTATCTAAATAATGGTAGTACATTCCTGCGGCGTTACTTCCACCACCAACGCAGGCCATTACAATATCTGGATTTCTACGACCTTCCTGCTCTTCCAGTTGCCACAGCGATTCCTCACTGATAACTGACTGAAAGCGAGCTACCATATCAGGATATGGATGGGGACCGACCACTGAACCAATGATGTAGTGAGTATCTTCAGGATTATTGATCCAATCTCGAATAGCCTCATTTGTAGCGTCTTTTAGCGTTTTGCTACCGCTAGTTGCTGGGCGAACTGCTGCACCCAACATTTTCATTCTAGAGACATTTGGAGCTTGTCGAGCAATATCTACCTCACCCATATAAATAATGCACTCTATACCCATCAATGCACAAACCGTTGCAGTAGCTACGCCGTGCTGGCCAGCACCTGTTTCAGCAATAATTCGCTTTTTGCCTAGTCGCTGAGCTAGTAGAATCTGACCGATGGTATTATTAATTTTGTGTGCACCTGTATGGCAGAGGTCTTCACGCTTGAGGTATATCTTTGCTTTGTAATACTCCGATAGTCGTTCTGCTAAATAAAGCGGAGTAGGACGACCAACATAATCTTTCAACAAACTGCGAAATTGGCTTTGAAAACTAGGATCATCCATGAAATCTAAATAAACTCGCTTTAGCTCCTCTACATTAGGATAGAGCATTTCCGGAATAAATGCTCCGCCAAACTCACCGTAATAGCCCTGAGCATTAGCATTAAACTTAGAAGCCTGCGAAGTCATTGGATTTATCTTTAGTGTCTTTGTCATTAGTCATTTCAATTTTTCTATGAATTGCTTTACTTTTTCTACATCTTTCATAGCTGGTTCTATTTCAAATCGGCTATTGATATCAACACCTGCTAATTGCGGTGCTTTGAGTTGACGAATTTTTTCTGCATCTTCAATACTAATTCCACCACTCAACAAGAAAGGAATTATGCCTTTGTAGTTTTCCAACAAGTTCCAGTCAAATGAAACTCCATTTCCACCTGGATTTTCTCCTTTCGTATCAAAAATGAACAACTGGCACTGCGACTGATAATGCTCTACTTGCTCGAAATCCTCTGCCGTTTGAATCGCAAATGCTTTAATTAATTTAGCCTGACGCATAGAACTAATGCTCCATATATGATTAAGTTCTGCACAATATTCTGGACTTTCATTACCGTGCAGTTGTACAAAATCTAAATTATAATCATGGACATGATGCAAGATTTCATCAATCTCAACATCTACAAACACACCAACTTTTCTTGTGGTTGAATTCCAATTTTCATCCTTTAGCGTTGTCTTTAGGGCTGCCCCCGCTCCTATATACCGCTTAGATGATGGATAAAAAATAAAACCCATTAATTCAATAGGTAACTGCTTTAGCGCGTTAATGTTGTCAATATCTCGAAGCCCACAAACTTTTACTTTCATCTAAAATGTCTTTCTTTCAATCACGATTACGCAATAGCATTCATCAATAAATCCTCTAAATATTTTACTCGATCAATGAATTCAGCTAACTGCTGCGGTGGATGCTCTGATTTCATAAAATATTCGCCAATCAAGAAGCCTTGATAACCTTGACGCCTCAAGTCAACAATAATATTAGGATCATTAATGCCACTTTCTGATATTTTTACAAAATCATCGGGAATCTCGTGAAATAAGTCAATAGAAGTTTGAGTACTCACTTCAAAAGTTTTCAAATTCCTATTGTTTACCCCTACGATGTCAATTTCAGGTACTAGCTTTGCCAATTGATCTTTGGAATGCACCTCAATTAAAACTTCTAATCCGAGTGACTTTGCACATTTAGATAAATGAGCCACTTGATTTGCAGATAGGCACTCTGCAATCAACAAAATCAAATCTGCCCCCATTGCTCTTGCCTCAAATATCTGGTATTCATCAATAATAAAATCCTTCCTAAGAATTGGCACTTGTTGATTACATGCTCTAGCCTTGATTAAATCTTCCCGCATTCCTTTGAAGAACCGCTCATCTGTCAGCACTGAAAGCCCTACTGCACCTGCTGACGCATAGCCAGTAGTAACCTCCTCAACTGTTACTGATGGGTTGATAGCTCCTTTAGAAGGAGAATGACGCTTAAACTCCGAAATGATACCTAAATCGTTTTTATCAGAAAGAGCAGTAACCAAAGAAAGCGTATCTCTTTGAAATAATAGAACTTCCTCAAAATCGTGTATGGAATGTACTTTTTTGCGTTCCGCTACCTCTTTTCTTTTGTGTTCAACAATTTTATCTAAAATGGTCATTTTATAGCATTTAAATGCTTAGTAAAGATTAAGCATAATAAAAATTCACTTTTTAATCAAAGTATCTACAACACCACCAACAGTATTTTGACATAAAGTTGTATCAGCATAAATCATAACAAATGTTCCACTTTTTTCAATCCTTTCCAAAATACTATTAACTACTTTGTGTAAAAAAAAGAAGGGATTCTCACATGGAGAATACCCTTCAGTTAATCAGCTTACTTGCTGTACTACCTTTTTAACCCAAAAAGGGCTGAAAGGCATCACAAGCAGTTTACACTGAACTGAGTCTTGTATCTTAAATGCAGTTGTTATTTTTTATTTGGTGTACGCAAGAAGAAGCATGTTTATTATGGTAGCGTAGTGCAGATGATTAGAATTGTTTGGGAACTATAACAATCGTTATTACACAAAATTAAGGTAAATAATTGAACAGCAAGTAATTATTACAATAATTAGTAATAATAATTTTACATTTTATATGTATTTAACTGAAAAACAAACTCCTACAATTGATACACTTATCAAAAGCCTTACTTTTATAATTCAATAATAGTGTCTTTTATTCAGAATAGGAGAATATTTTTTCATAATGGGAACTTCATTTCTACTCTTGACACTCATAAATGAATTTATGAACTAAAAACATACATAAAACACGAGAATTAGGAATTTATTATCCCTAGAACTACCGAAAAAGTAAAGCATTGGGTGAAATGTGTGAGTTGTCGAAGTCCTAGCTTTAGGGCTTCGATTTTTTTAGCCAAATTACTCAGAAAATAGGACTAATGAATAAATACTTAAACCCGTCCATTTACTTACGAGTTAAAGTATTAACAACATTTTAAACATGGCTTCACTTAAAAATTTAAACCCCAATCTTCGCAATTTACAGATAAAGCGATCCTTAAAATCTGCTGATTATTACATCAATGGTATTCAATCAGGTGATAGGATGGTGCTAAGTGAAGCAATCACAATTACAGAAAGCGATATTCCAAATTATCAAAAGACTGCTCACATCATCTTAGAAGCCTGCTTATCAAAGTCCATTAGTGCTCAACGCATCGCTATCACAGGCTCGCCCGGTGTTGGGAAAAGCACTTTCATTGAAGCCATAGGTTTGCATGCTATCAATCAAAATAGAAAGGTCGCTGTACTAGCAATAGACCCTAGCAGTCAGATTAGCAATGGAAGCATTCTGGGAGATAAGACTAGAATGCAGCAACTATCTAGCCATCCTAAAGCATTTATTCGCCCCTCATCTGCCGGCAACACTTTAGGAGGAGTGGCTAGAGCAACTAGAGCAGCCATAGTGCTTTGCGAAGCAGCAGGATATGATACCATCCTTATTGAGACTGTTGGCGTAGGGCAATCAGAAGTAGCCGTTCATGCCATGGTGGACTGTTTCCTACTGTTACTCTTGCCGGGAGGTGGGGACGAATTACAGGGTATCAAAAGAGGAATTGTTGAAATGGCAGATATTGTCTGCATCAATAAAGCTGAAGATAACCAGCTAGAGCTTGCTAAAGCATCTCAAAAAGCCTTTCGCAATGCGCTACACCTCTTTCCCCAAAAAACGAGCAGTTGGACACCCAATGTTTTGCTTTGTGCGGGCTTGAGCGGTGTAGGCATTCCTGAGGTATGGGAAAATATCCAGCAGTTTTTTAAAGTTATCTATGAAAACGACTTTCTTCAAATCAACAGACAACAGCAAGCTAAGTATTGGCTGTCAGAGCATTTGGAAGATAGTTTGAAGAAGTGGTTTTTTCAACATCCTAGCATTAAAGCAGCTTATCCTGATTTGGAGCAGCAAGTTATAAATGGAGCGATTTCTTCTTTTCATGCAGCCGAGCAGCTCCTGAGTAAAGTTTTAGATAGCTGATTTAGTGGATTTCAGTTGTATATACTTGATCGTTTTTCCTTCAGCTAAGTGCATACCTTCATATTCGGTTTTAATGTTGAGTTCTTCTATTTCAAGTGGCTCTGCATAAATATCCTCATTCTGATAAGTCAACTCAAAAGTCTCTACTTCTTCTAAAACTTCCAACGTAAAAGCGTACAACGCTGGAGAATCCGTCTTCAGATGCACTAGACCACTAGGAACGAGTAAGTTGCGATAGGTTTCTAAGAAGCGAAAGCTCGTCAAGCGGCGATTAGACTTGCTGTTTCTCAAGAATGGATCAGGGAAAGTAATCCAAATTTCGCCGATCTCATTAGGTTCAAAAAAATGATGAAGCTGTTCGATGCGTGTTCTCAAAAAAGCAGCATTTCTGATATTTTCTTCTAGCGCTATTTTAGCACCTTTCCAGATTCTTGCTCCCTTAACATCTACACCAATAAAGTTTCGTTTCGCATAAAGTCTTGCTAATCCTAATGTGTAATGCCCTTTGCCACAAGCGAGTTCTAGCGTAATGGGTTGTTGATTACCAAAGTGCTTTTCACTCCACTGCCCCTTTAAATCAATAGGTTCACCATTTTTCCCTACTAAGCTAGGCTGCTTAGCATCAAAATTTTCATATACGTTAGGGAAAGATAGTACTTCTACAAATTTTTGTAATTTATTTCGCTTACTCATTAAATACGGGTAAAGAGATTTGAAACATTCAATAGAATACCTACTACAATCAAAATTCGCTAGTAAAGTAAAATTGAACTGCTGGATGATTTTCTTGCACCATCTTTAATGCCCAGGCGCTCTGTGCTAAATAAACCCAACTGCCGTGTTTATCTTTTGCTAAGTCTTGCTTTCGTCGCTGCCGAAACGCTTTGAGTTCCTCTTCCTCCTCACAAGTTATCCAGCAGGCTTTATGCAAACTTAGTGGTTCATAGGAAACTGATGCACCATACTCATGCTTTAGTCGATATTGAATCACGTCAAATTGTAATGCTCCAACAGTGCCAATAATTTTCCGTTGGTTAATCTCCCGGATAAATAGCTGTGCAACTCCCTCATCCATTAGCTGATCTAACCCTTTATTTAGTTGTTTTTGCTTCATGGGATCAGCATTTACAACATAGCGAAACTGCTCGGGCGAAAAGCTTGGAATCCCTTTGAAATGAAGTGCTTCGCCACTGGTCAGAGCATCGCCAATTTTAAAGTTGCCACTATCATAAAGCCCAACTACATCTCCAGGATAAGCATCATCTACAACTTCTTTTTTAGAGGCCATAAAAGTCGTAGGGTTAGAAAACTTCATTTTTCTTTCTTGCCGAACATGGTAGTAATTGGTATTGCGTTCAAACTTCCCGGAGCAGATTCGCATGAATGCGATTCGATCACGATGCTTTGGATCCATGTTGGCATGAATTTTAAACACAAAACCTGAGAATTGGTCTTCATAAGGATCAATTGGTCGCTCTTCCGTAATACGTGGCAGAGGCGAAGGCGCAATTTCAACAAAACAATCTAGCATTTCCTTTACTCCAAAATTATTGATTGCCGAACCGAAAAAGACGGGTGAAATTTCACCATTCAAATAGGCTGATTGTTCAAAGCCAGGATATACTTCATCTACTAAAGTCGCCTCTTCTCTCAATTCATCTGCCGCTGCTTCACCAATATATTTTTCTAACTCTGGATCGTTCAAATCATCAAAAGCTACTGTTGCTTCGCTACTCTGCTTTCCATGAGGTCTGAACAATATTAAGCTCTTCTTATACAAGTCATATACTCCTTGAAAATTATAACCCATACCGATTGGCCAACTCAGCGGTCTTACATTCAACCCTAGCTTTTCCTCTACTTCATCCAATAAATCGAACGCATCCTTTCCTTCTCTATCCAATTTATTGATAAAAACAATGATTGGTGTTTTACGCATTTTGCATACACCGACCAATTTTTCTGTTTGCTCTTCTACTCCTTTCGCCACATCAATCACTACAATCACGCTATCTACTGCCGTCAGAGTGCGATAAGTATCTTCTGCAAAATCTTTGTGACCAGGTGTATCTAAAATATTTACTTTCAAGTCTCTATACTCGAATCCCATCACAGAAGTTGCTACTGAAATACCCCGCTGCTTCTCAATTTCCATAAAGTCAGAAGTAGCTGTTTTCTTTATTTTGTTGGATTTTACCGCACCAGCCGTTTGAATGGCACCACCGAACAGCAGTAGCTTTTCAGTCAAAGTAGTCTTACCCGCATCTGGGTGACTAATGATTCCAAAGGTTCTACGTTTATTAATCTCGTTCTCGAATTTCATTTTTTCTGAATTAGCTCGCAAATTTAGTAAGTTCATTGGCAAGATCAAAAGGGCCTAAGTTTTGTGAAGTATGGAAATAGTATTTTGTTAATTTAGCCCAAAGCCAGTATTTGTCTAATTTGATGCTAAACCCTCGCACTCAGCATCAAGAATATATTGCTTAAAATTGTAAAGCGTTCAAATACAAAAAAGCTAAAAACTGTGAATAACTATTAACCGCTACCCTATTTTCGGCTTATTACTTCCTATTAGTGCAAAGGAAACACCTCTCCTGCCAAGACCATTGCCTTCAAAAAAGCATGAATGTCCACAGAAAAGTTAGGATGCACTTCTTGAAAATGTGACACCATATTTTCCGTAGGCATATTGCCCGTCAGTTCATCTTTTGCCATTGGGCAGCCACCATAACCTTTAACTGCACCATCAAATCTGCGACAGCCATTGTGGTAGGCAGCTACTATTTTCTCTTTCCAAGTCAAGGGAGTCGTATGCAAATGTGCACCAATTTCAACACTTGTGTAAAGTGGTAGTAAATTAGAAAAAAGGTAGGCAATACTATCAGGATTAGAAACTCCAATGGTGTCAGAAAGCTGAATGATTTGAATACCCATTTTGACTAGGCGATTTGTCCATTGATGCACAATATCTACATTCCAAGGATCACCATAAGGATTGCCAAAGCCCATTGAAATATAAATGACCATTTGTTTGCCGTATTGCTGACAAAGTAACTGAATTTGCTCCACCCGTTCTAGGGATTCTTCGATGGTTGCATTCGTATTCCTGATTTGAAAGGTCTCTGATATTGAGAATGGATAACCTAGATAAGTAATTTCATCAAATTGCACCGCATCGCTTGCCCCTCTTTGATTAGCAACAATTGCTAATAGCTTAGTTTGGGTTTCACTCAAATCTAATAACTCTAGCACATTGGCTGTGTCTCGCATTTGTGGAATAGCTTTCGGAGAAACAAAACTACCAAAATCAATTGTATCAAAGCCCACTTTAAGTAACTGATTGATGTAGTTTGCCTTCTTTTCTGTTGAAATAAAGGGCTTTATTCCTTGCATAGCATCTCTAGGACATTCAATCAGTTTGAGCATATTTGACTTATTCTAATTTAGATCACTTAACCTACTAAACCATCAAAACAATAAGCTGTTTCATTGAGTATGTAATTTATCAATAGATTATGAAGAAGAATAAAGGTTTATTTACTCTAGTCGGGTTTCTGTTGTTTGTTTATGGCACACTAGCCTTAGTGCTTAGCCTAATTGGAGCAAAATTATCCTTCTTGGTTTGGCTAGATGCGCCAGGTGCATTGTTCGGTTTGATTATGAAATTATTAATGATTATGCTAGGTGTCATTATTGTTTATTTGGCAAGAACTGATTTTTCTGGTGAAGAACCTATTCGATAAGATGAAGATATTAATGGTTTGCCTAGGCAATATCTGTCGCTCACCCTTAGCAGAAGGGATTCTGAAAGAAAAAATTAAGCAACGACAACTCAATTGGTTAGTGGACTCAGCGGGCACAGGATCGTGGCATGTAGGAAATTCACCTGATCATCGCTCCATTGCTGTCGCCAAGAAAAATAATATTGATATAACAGATCAACAAGCACGCAAATTACAGACAACGGACTTAGAGTCATTTGACCTAATCCTTGCTATGGATAGCTCTAACTATAGAGATATTATTCAGCTATCTAGCACGGAAGCACAAGCCAACAAAGTTAAGCTCATTATGAGTTTTGTGCATCCAGAAGAAAATATTAACGTCCCAGATCCCTACTGGAATGATGATGGCTTTGAGCAAGTATTTAGCATGATAGATCGCGCTTGTGAAAAGATTATTGAAGCCTACACTTAGATGAATTATACCAACATTGACTTTTCTGATACTATAGTCGCTTTGGCTACTCCACAAGGCGTTGGTGCCATTGGTGTGATTCGGCTTTCTGGTGAGCGAGCTATTTCCATTGTAAATAATTCATTCACAGGAAAAAACTTGCTAAAACAGCCCTCTCATACTTTGCATTACGGCAGCATCAAAAATGAATCAGACAAAGTCATTGATGATGTGCTCGTCTCTATTTTTGCTGCGCCGACTAGTTACACTAAAGAAAATGTAGTTGAAGTTTCCTGTCATGGTTCAAGTTATATTATTCAACAACTGCTAGAACTTTTCATACAAAAAGGGGCAAGACTAGCAAGAAAGGGAGAGTTCACGCAACGAGCATTCTTGAACGGTCAATTTGATCTTTCACAAGCCGAAGCAGTGGCCGATTTAATTGCTTCTAACTCCGCTAAATCGCATGAAATAGCGCTGAAGCAAATGCGAGGTGGCATTTCTGATGAAATCCAACAACTGCGAACTGAATTGATTGATTTTGCCAGCTTGATAGAACTAGAACTCGATTTTGGAGAAGAAGACGTAGAGTTTGCGAACCGAGATGATCTAAGGCAAACCGTACAACGCATACAATCTTACATCCAAGCACTCATTCAGTCCTTTACTCTAGGAAATGCCATTAAAAACGGTATAAACACGGTTATTGCAGGTCGCCCAAATGCTGGAAAATCTACCCTACTCAATGCTTTGCTCAATGAAGATCGCGCCATTGTTTCTGATATTGCAGGCACGACTCGCGACACTATCGAGGAAGTCCTCAACATTAACGGTATCGCTTTTCGGTTGATAGATACAGCGGGCATAAGAGAAGCACAAGATCAAATAGAAACCATGGGTGTAGAAAAAACCATGCAAAAAATTCAACAGTCTGCTATTTTGCTGTACGTCTTTGACGTTATTGAGACTTCACCCGAAGAAGTAGCAAAAGACCTACAAAAACTCATCTCTCATAGCAATTCTTCCACAACTCCTTCTCCATCTTTACTTCTTATTGCCAACAAAATGGACTTAAATCCTTACACCAAACTTGAGCATTATACAGACCAACTGCACCTTACAAATTATCAATTACAAGCCGACCAATTCATTCCAATTTCGGCGGTGAACAAAATGAATATAGGCTACCTCAAAGAACAGCTACACCAAACTGTCCAAAAAGGAACATTACAAACGGAAACCATCATCTCTAACATCCGCCACGTTGAAGCCTTGCAAAAAGCCTACACCAGTCTCCACAACGTTCTGACAGGTATGGAAACTGGCATTCCTTCCGATTTTATCGCAATGGATATTCGACAAGCACTACACCATTTGGGTAGTATCGTCGGAAAAGTGAGTACGGATGACTTACTAGCAAATATCTTTGGTAAATTTTGTATTGGAAAATAACTATCAAACCTTGAGAGTTCCGCAAAAAACCGCTTCTAGTTTGGCGTATGATCTATTCGGATTACGATGTGTTGACAGTGCGTGTGTTTACGCGCAAGCAGGCAGGTGTAGAGGAAATAATTTCCATAGATACTGACGGTGGCGTTGGTTTTTTACACAAGAGTAAGAATTATGTGGCTGGATATGGCGCTTCGTTAGGGGAGTTAAATGCCACTGCTGATACGATTTTAGTTTATCCTTATCGAAATGGAAAAAGAAGATAATAAAAAACTCAGTTTTATACACTCAGCAAACTATTCTATATATTAGCGATCTAAGTAAGTGGACAAAATTGTTTACAGATTAAAATTGTTTATCTATTTACACAATCTCTTGTTAATGTGATTATTGTATCACTAAATATTTAAATCTGTCCACTTACTTATCAAATTTATTTTCAAATAAAATCAAAACAACAAATACTATGTCGAATGCTATATCTAGCGTCCCAACAGCAGTGAATGAACCTGTTTACAGTTATGCGCCAAATACACCCGAGCGAGCTATGCTACAAGCAGCACTAGATGAGCTGAAAGCCCAGCAGCGAGAGATTCCAATGACGATCAACGGTCAAAAAGTTACCACCACTAATCGAGTAGCCATTCATCCTCCACATGAACTAAAGCACACTTTAGGATACTACCATAGAGGTACAAAAGAGCAGGTGCAACAAGCAGTGGATGCTGCACTTGAAGCACAGGCGGAGTGGGCAAATATGGCTTGGGAGCAGCGAGCTGCCATTTTTCTAAAGGCTGCAGATTTGATCTCAGGGCCTTATCGTGGTAAAGTCAATGCAGCAACGATGCTATGTCAATCTAAAAATGCTTATCAAGCAGAAATAGATGCAGTAGCAGAGTTAGCAGATTTTTTGCGCTTTAATGTGCAGTATTTAACAGAAATTTATCAGCAGCAGCCAATCAGCTCTAAAAATATTTGGAATCGACTGGAATACAGACCGTTAGAGGGTTTTGTCTTTGCCATTACACCATTCAATTTTACTGCAATTTCAGGTAATTTACCGGCTGCACCAGCTATGTGTGGCAACACGGTAATTTGGAAGCCAGCCGATAGTCAGATTTATTCTGCTTCTATCATTATGGATATTTTTGAAGAAGCGGGATTACCGAAAGGTGTGATTAACCTAATTTTTGTGGATGGCCCCGAAGCTGGAGATATCATATTCAACCACCCTGATTTTACAGGCTTACATTTCACGGGAAGTACGGCAGTATTCAAGCAATTGTGGAAGACCATCGGCAACAATATTGATAAATACAAGACTTATCCAAGAATTGTAGGTGAGACAGGAGGTAAGGATTTTTTGATTGCTCATCCTTCTGCTAATGCTCAAGAAGTGGTAACGGCTCTGAGTCGTGGAGCTTATGAATTTCAGGGACAAAAATGTTCGGCTGCATCCAGAGCCTACATTCCAAAGAGCTTGTGGAATAACGTCCATGCGGGTTTGAAGAAAGATATCGAATCCTTTAAAATTGGTACAACGGAAGACTTTTCAAACTTTATCAATGCAGTAATTGATGAACGTGCTTTCGATAAAATTGTGAGTTATATTGAACAAGCAAGACAAGACGCAGATGCAAGTATTCTAATCGGTGGCACATACAGCAAATCGGAAGGCTACTTCATACAGCCAACTGTTATTTTAGCAAAATCACCTGATTATCGAACAATGGTTGAAGAAATATTTGGACCTGTCCTAACGATTTATGTCTATGAAGATGAGCAATATGAGGCTACGTTAGAGTTGCTAGATCAGACTTCTGAATATGCCTTAACAGGAGCGGTTTTTTCTAAAGACCGAGCAGCCGTCCAGCTGGCTATTGATAAATTGAGAAATTCGGCGGGTAATTTTTACATCAACGATAAACCAACAGGCGCAGTGGTCGGTCAGCAGCCATTTGGAGGTGCAAGGGCTTCGGGGACAAATGATAAAGCAGGTTCTATCCTGAATCTTTATCGTTGGTTGTCGCCTAGAACAATTAAAGAAAATTTTGTCCCGTCAACAGACTATCGCTATCCGTTTTTGGGATAGGAGGGCTCTGAATGTTCAAAGTTGTTATAATCACAACTTTGAACATTCAAATTTTTTTCAGCATCCTAGACTTGTGACATTTCAAATGCTTCAATTTTTTCTCTCATACTCAGCAAGTAGTCAATATCATCATAGCCATTTAAAAGACATTCTTTTTTGTAAGCAGTAATATCGAAACTTACAGTTGCCCCAGTAGCATTGATGGTGAACGTTTGATTAGGTAAATCAACAAAAAAGGTTGTGTCAGGATCAGCCTCAATTGCTTCAAAGATTTGCTGCAAAAAAGCTTCGCTTACAGTTACTGGCAGCACGCCGTTATTCAGAGCGTTATTCTTGAAGATATCTGCAAAGAAGCTAGAAACTACTACTTTGAAACCATAATCTTCTACTGCCCAAGCTGCATGCTCTCGACTAGAACCGCAACCGAAGTTTTTACCTGCTACTAAGATTTCACCTGTGTAAGTTGAATTGTTCAACACAAAATCTTGAATAGGCTCATTATTTGCATCGTATCGCCAGTCCCGAAAAAGATTTTCACCAAATCCATCTCTGGTTGTTGCTTTCAAAAAACGAGCAGGAATTATTTGATCCGTATCCACATTTTCAATCGGTAATGGAACTGCCTTGGAGGTGATTGTTGAAAATTTCTTTATCGCCATTGTATCTAATTGTTTTACGCAAGTGAATGAACAGCCAGAGCTAAAGTTGAGAAATCTATTCAGGATCGTGCTGTACGGCATAATTGACTACCTGATTTATCACAAATTTAGAGTTTGTTTGTAATACACCATAAGACGTTACTAACAAAAAGTAGAATCATAACTCCGCTCAATTACGAGTGCTAATAAGTTTTTTAATTAAATGCTTTCAGTAGCTGATATCCTCTAATCAGAACACGAAACAACTCACTTTACTTTCTTGATCTTTCCTTGCACTCTTTTCACTATAATCGCTTCGCTGAGCTTACTTTCATTACCAAACCTATTCACCGCCGAAACAGCATAAGTATATATTTCGCCATCTAACGTTGTGGTATCAAAGTATTTCTTGAGCTTTTTTTCTCGCTTTGTTACTTTTAAAATACTTGTTGCTCGTTCAGTATCTATATTTTGTTCGCCTGTCCAGCGGTAGATCAAATAGTAATCAGGCGGGAGCAATCCAAAACCATTAGTAATTGAAGGCTTATTGGGTTTCCACTTTATTTTTACTCCCTTGGCACTGCCTTTCACTTTTTTAAGTTTGGGTGTATTAGGTTGTATTTCGCCCTCTGTATCGAAGGGTGTGATTGCATTACCAACGAAATAAGTACCTGATAAAGAATCGCTTATTCCCAAAGGATTATTCAGTAAACTCTTAGCACTAAAAAAAATACTGCCTTTCACATCGTCATAACTGCGATTCATCTTAATCTGATCGGGAATTTCATCGGTCTCTTGCCACGCTTGAACAGGATTAGCTCCTACTTTATAAGCAGCCTGACCAATAACTAATTTTTGTGTGCCTGCATAACGACGCCACCACTTCAATAATATCTCGTAATCTGCTGGTGGATAGCCAATATTGAAATAAATTTGTGGTGCAACATAATCTATCCAGCCGTTCTCTAGCCAAGTAACAACATCAGCGTAAAGGTCATCGTAACTTTGAGCACCAGCCGTTGTTTCAGAACCAATTGGATCAGTAGATTTATTTCTCCAAACCCCGAACGGACTAACACCAAACTTTAAATAAGGCTTTTTCTGCTTAATGGCAACTGCAAGTGCTTCAATCAGTTGGTCATTATTGTTGCGCCGCCAGTCTTCTAAACTGCCGTAGAGTTCGCCATACGTTTCATATTGTAAACTATCATTAAACGCCTTGCCTTGAATAGGATAAGGATAGAAATAATCATCCATGTGAATGCCATCAATATCATAGTTTGCCGTGATTTCTTCTACTACCGACACAATATGTTTTCGCACCTCTGGAATACCAGGATTCATATAAAATTTATTGCCATACTCCACTAACCAGTCTCTGTGCTTGTAAAAAACATGCCAAGGCGAGAGGCTCATGGTATCCAAGTCCATTGTGGCACGATAAGGATTGATCCAAGCATGAAAATCCATGCCATTATCGTGTGCCACTTTTGTCATGTAAGCTAAAGGATCGTAGCTTGGTACGGGGGCAGTACCTTGCTCACCTGTTAGGAATTTCGACCACGGCACAAATTCGGAGGCATAAAAGGCATCGGCTGTCGGACGAATCTGAACAAATACTGCATTTAAGCCCATTTCCTTGAATCGCTCCACCATTTTCTTCCACTGTTCTTTCTGTGCCACGCCATTAGTAGTAGGCACTTTAGGAAAATCAATATTATTTACAGTCGCAACCCATACACCTCGCAGCTCTCGCTTGGGTACATCCACTTGAGCCAATGCCATTTGTGAGAAAGCTGTAATCGTAGTTAAAATCGCAATCAATAAAATTCTCATCTTCAAAACTAGTGTGTTGTAACAATAAATAATACCTAACTGATAGCTTCTAACATCTAAGTTACAGTATAAAAGTAATAATTTATTTCAGAATTATGTAATCCGTAGGTGGTGGTGTTTTAAAACTAAAAAATAAGATTGTCAAAAGCAGCTATTGCGTGCCTAATCCTTCAAAGCCAGCACCCATTGCTTTTCAGACCATCCCTTATGAATAGAAGCTAAATTCACCGTAGGATCAATGAATGCTTGGCTTACTCGACCATTGAGGGCGACATGACTATCAACAGTTACAATTGGCTGTTTGAACCCATATTTTTTTTGTATTCTTCAGCTAAGCGATGAGCAAACTGCAAAATCAAGTCAGGCTGTATGGCCATCTGCTTTTCTTGATAACCCGTAAGATAGCTTGAATTATCGACTTCGCTCTGTCTGCCTGTTTTGGCATCTTTCACATAAAAAGTGGCTTGCCCTACTTTTTCAACCAGCATGACTTGCCAAGCGAAGCGATACCCCTCTTCACTCCAAAGTACATTGCTATCATAAAATAAATATCGGAGTGGAGAAAGCAATTGAAAAACAAAAGAAATTATTAAAACAGGGCGAAGTAATGACATAGAAAAAGAAGGAAAGTGACTCGAAACCATAGAACTTAAAAAAGAACTGTGGCTCGACATATAACCGCTCTAGCCACCCACTAAACATAAATCGGATAGCTCCCACCATCATCAATCCACCAAATAAGATACGAAAAGTAACTAGTGGCTCAATCCTCAGTTTTCCAGTGTGAATTCGTTGCGTGATTTTCTTTAAACTAAATAGGTTCATTATGTCGCTGAGAAATTTATTAACATAACTAATAGATAATTAAAGTAAACCTCTCAAACATTCACCAAAAATGACGCATCTCTAGTGCAAGATTATTGACACATTTTTCTTTTCCCAAGCAAAATTGTAGAATCATCATCTTTTCAGTATATTTACAACGTCTTATTTTTTACTATAAAATTTGATTTGCCGATAAATGAAAAAATTAATTGGGGGATTAGCACTAGCAATAGGACTGATATATTCTTGTGGTATTCTTAAAAATAACGGTACAACTAAAAATGAAGTTGATTACAACCTTCATATTCGCCCGATTCTTTCGGACAAATGCTTCGTCTGTCACGGTCCTGATGCTGCTCAACGACAAGAAGAACTTCGCTTGGATACTGAAGCAGGAGCTTATGCTGCCCTGAAAGGACAAGCGAACCAATTTGCCATTACACCAGGAAATTTGGAAGCGTCCGAGGTTTGGAGAAGAATTAACTCAAAAGACCCTTCGGAAGTCATGCCAATACCAGAATCCAACCTACATCTGACACAAACAGAAATTGATTTGATTGGTCAATGGATAAAGCAGGGAGCAGAGTACAAAAAACACTGGTCATTCATTCCACCCACAAAAGCTGAATTACCTAGGATAAAGCAAATAAGCTGGGCAGCTAATGAGATAGATTACTTTGTATTAAATAAGATAGAAAATGCAGGTTTAAAGCCCAATGAAGCAGCAGACAAATCATTGCTGTTAAAGCGATTGGCTTTTGACTTAACAGGCCTACCGCCAAACCTTGAATTACAAGAAAAATTCTTAGAAGATAACTCGCCAAACGCTTATGAAAAGGTAGTAGATAAATTATTAGACAGTCCTCACTACGGCGAAAAAATGGCATTGCATTGGCTAGACGTAGCTCGATATGCAGATTCGCACGGTTATCAGGATGATGGTTTAAGAACTATGTGGCCTTGGCGGGATTGGGTGATTCATGCGTTCAACCAAAACTACCCCTATGATAAATTTGTAACTTGGCAATTGGCAGGTGATTTACTGCCCGACAAGAATAAAGAAACACTATTAGCAACGGGCTTTAATAGAAATCACAAAATCACACAAGAGGGAGGTATAATTGACGAAGAATACCGCATTGAATATGTAACCGATAGAACGAACACCTTTGGTAAAGCCTTTCTCGCATTGACATTTGAGTGTGCTAAATGCCACGATCACAAATACGACCCCATTTCACAAGAAGATTATTACAGCACTTTTGCCTTTTTCAATCAAGTGCCTGAGAAGGGCTTGGTTGGCGATATCTCACTAGCATCATTAGCAGATCCTCCCAAAATAAAAATTACTGATGCCGATGTGGATAGTATCTTAACCTTTATCAATCAAAAAGATACAACGGCTGTTGAAGTAATGATAATGCAAGATTCAATAGGTATTCGCCCAACTCGAATTTTGAGTCGCGGCAATTATGACGCACCCGCAGACACTGTTTCTTTCAGCACACCAAAAGATATATTGTTTTTTGATACTACAAAGTTTGAACAGAATAGACTAGGGCTTGCCAAGTGGCTACTAGATGATCAGAACCCTCTAACTGCTAGAGTATTCGTAAATCGAATTTGGCAAGAACTCTTCGGTAGAGGAATTGTAGAAACTTCTGGTGATTTTGGAATGCAAGGAGAACTGCCTACACATTTGGAACTATTAGACTGGTTAGCTATTGATTTCCAACAAAATAATTGGGACATTAAACGATTAATCAAGCAGATAGTAATGTCGGCTACCTATCGTCAATCCGCAGAAGTTACGAAACAACATTTAGATATTGACCCTGAGAATATATACCTAGCTCGTTCTACGCGATTGCGCTTGAGTGCTGAGTTAGTAAAAGACCACGTCTTAGCAAGTAGTGGTTTGTTGAATGCTGAAATTGGAGGACCAAGCGTGAAGCCCTATCAGCCTGATGGTATTTGGGAAACCACCACTTCTGGCAGAGGAGAACTAGCAGAGTATATTCAAGATCATGGCAGCGATCTCTATCGAAGAGGTATGTATGTATTTATCAAACGAACCGTTCCACCACCAGTAATGCTGATGTTTGATGCCTCCAATAGGGATCAATGCGAAGTGCGTCGATTAAACACCAATACACCACTGCAAGCACTCGTTATGCTCAATGATCCGCATGTGCTAGAAGCATCTAGGGTTTTAGCAGAGCAGCTAATGCAACAGCAAAACAGTACAGAAGAAAAAGTAGCAGAAGCCTTTCGTCGAATCATCTGCCGACCAATGAGAGCAAAAGAAAAAAAATTACTTTTAGAATATTTTGAGACAGAACAAAAATACTTTAAAGAAAAAGAGCATGCCGCTGAGCGACTAATTGATATAGGTGAGCATCAAAAAGCCAAAGTCAATGATATAGTTACCCTAACAGCCCTAATGCAAGTAGTGCATACTATTTACAACATGGAAGAAGCCATTATGAAAACTTGATGAATAACACCTATTGAGATAGGTGAAACTTGTTCAATAGCAGTAATCTTCACTTCCAAGTAAAAATAAGTCAATACATTAAAACAAACTATCATGGCAAACGAATTTTTAAAACAACGACTACATATCAATCGGCGTCACTTTCTTAGCAAAGTCAGCCTAGGTCTAGGAAGTGTGGCTTTAGGCTCATTGTTGATGCCTAGTCTATTCAATAAAGACGATGAAGATAGTTTTGGCTTGCCACTGGGTTTACCTCATTTTGCACCTAAAGCAAAACGAATTATATATCTCTTTCAAAATGGTGCGCCCTCTCAATTAGAAAGTTTTGATTACAAACCCAAACTAAATGAACTGTTTGGTCAGGATTTACCTGAATCAATACGTGGCGATCAAAGATTGACAGGTATGACTGCCAATCAAGAAAAATTTCCACTTGTCGGATCTAAGTTTGGTTTCAAACAATATGGCGAGTCAGGAGCATGGATATCTGATCTTTTTCCTAATATTGCTAAAATTGCAGATGATATTTGTATCATCAAATCTATGCACACTGAAGCGATCAATCACGATCCCGCTTTGACTTTTATGCAAACAGGAGCACAGCAGGGTAATCGTCCAAGTATGGGTGCATGGTTGAGCTATGGACTCGGAAGTGAAAATAAAAACTTACCCAACTACTGCGTACTCCTTTCAAGAGGTCGAGGAAATGGACAAGGTGTATATTCAAAACTCTGGACAAATGGCTTTTTAGATAGTATTCATCAAGGCGTACAGTTCAGCGCGAGTGAAGAGCCTGTTTTGTATTTGAATAATCCAACGGGAACAGATAAGCAACATCGTAGAAAAATGTTAGATGAATTGGCGAAATTGAACGCTATGAACTACGATGAATTCGGCGACCCAGAAATCTACACCAAAATACAGCAATACGAAATGGCATATCGGATGCAAACTGCTGTTCCAGAACTAACAGATTTGAGTAAAGAACCTGAGAGTATAATAAGACTATATGGTGCAGATTGCCTAGTACCAGGCACTTATGCGGCTAATTGTTTATTGGCGAGAAAACTATCTGAATCAGGCGTCCGCTTTGTACAATTGTATCATCAAGGATGGGATCAGCACGGGAATTTAGCAGGCGAAATGGCAATGCAAGCAGAAGACGTGGATAGAGCTTCAGCAGCCTTGGTGATGGATTTGAAACAGCGTGGTTTGCTAGATGAAACACTGGTCGTCTGGGGTGGTGAATTTGGTCGAACAAACTACTGTCAAGGCAACTTAGCTAAAGATGTCTATGGTCGAGATCATCATCCGAGAGCCTATTCGATATGGATGGCAGGTGGTGGTGTGAAGCCTGGCGTGTATGGCGAAACCGACGAACTGGGCTACAATATCACTGAAAATCCAGTACATATCAACGACTTCCATGCTACGGTACTTCACTTGATGGGATTGAACCATGAGAAGTTAACCTATAAACATCTTGGACGTAGATATCGATTGACAGACGTTGCGGGTAAAGTAGTCGATGGAATTATCACATAAACAAACACAAACTGTTACTAAATTTAAAGGAACAGTCAGATTTAAAATCAATCCATCACTCAGCCGCTAGATTTTGTAATTGGCGGTTTTTCAGGTAAAAATGACACAAATGAGCACATTCTGCTTTCTATTTCCTATTGAAAGTCCTACTTTCGCTTTCCATATGTAAAAACACTTTTAAAAAAATAACGTTCCTTATCATACTAAACAGATATAGTACAGAAAATACATGAGTCAAACAACCTATAAGTCAGATGTAAAAGCGGTAGATGGTTTAGCGCAAGCCTACCAAGACCTCAAAAAAGAAATCGGAAAAGTAATTGTAGGGCAAGATGAAGTGCTGAAAACTGTGATTATATCACTTTTCAGTAATGGACATAGCTTGTTAGTTGGGGTTCCTGGATTAGCAAAAACGTTGCTAGTTAGTACCATTTCAGAAGTGCTGGACTTGGATTTCAAACGCATTCAATTTACGCCTGACTTAATGCCTACGGACATTACAGGCTCAGAAGTATTCAGTGAAAATCGTCAATTCCAATTCAGTAAAGGTCCATTATTTGCTAATATTGTACTCGCAGATGAGATTAATAGAACGCCTCCAAAGACGCAAGCAGCCTTACTAGAAGCCATGCAAGAACGCTCCGTAACTGTGGGTGGTGTAAGGCATTTATTGCCAAAACCTTTTTTTGTACTCGCTACGCAAAACCCAATCGAGCAAGAAGGTACTTACCCTTTGCCAGAGGCGCAACTTGATCGATTTATGTTCAATATTCCTTTGGATTATCCATCCTATGAAGAGGAGATAGAAGTAGTGAAGGGTACGACCAAAATTGTAGAATATAATCTAAACCATATTCTTTCTGGTGAACAAATTATGTTTTTTCAGCAACTAATACGAAAGATACCAATTGCAGATAACGTATTAGAGTATGCCGTAGGGCTAGCAACAAAAACCCGTCCTAGCACACAACGTGCTACGGAAATGGTAAATAATTACATTTCTTGGGGTGCAGGTCCTCGTGCCTCTCAATATTTAGTTTTGGGTGCAAAATGTCATGCAGCCATCAGTGGCAAGTATTCACCTGACATCGAAGATGTACAAGCCATTGCAAAATATGTGCTTCGTCATCGCATTGTACGAAATTACAAAGCCGAAGCAGAAGGCATCAACGAAGAAAAAGTGATTGAAAGCTTGTTTTAAAAAATCAAAAACATGGTTAAAACCAATTCAATAGTATCCTTCATGTGGAAAGCTTAAAAGAGTATTTGTACTTTGTTTGCAAAAATGCCTTTTTTGTTACATCAGCAAGCCTAAAGGATTTGGAATTGATCTTATCTGAAAATAAGTTTATTATACTACATAAATTGTTTATTGTCGCCGAATAATATTGACGGCTTTTGGAGTTGCTTTATTCTCGTATGAAAACTAGTTCTCCTCTACGAGATAGTTTTACAATAGGTGACGGCTGCTCAAACTCTAGTTGTTTTTTACGGGCTTTCAAAATATAGTTTACCCCTTTTTTAATAATAGGACTAATAGATTCATAGTCAGTGGGGAAAGGTTCGTTACTAACATTGGCAGAAGTTGCTACAACGGGCTTACCAAAAGCCTTTACCACAGAATGACAAAATGGCTCAAGTGGAATTCTAATGGCAACACTGCCATCCTCCCCAATTGCATTCGGAGCCAAGCCTTTTGCCCTATCATATACCACCGTCAAAGGACGCACATGATAAGATAGCAAAGTCTCTATTTTAGGATGAACGTGAGAGACGTAATGCTTTATCATGTCTATCGAATCTGCTAGCAACACAAAAGGCTTGGATAAATCTCTTTGCTTTAACTCGTACACCTTACTAACAGCTTCTGCATTACAAGCATCGCAACCGATGCCCCATATCGTATCCGTAGGAAAAAGCAGTGTGCCTCCTTCTTGTAGAGTAAAAACAGCTTTATCTATCTCATAATCAAACATCATGAAAGTCGAAGCTTCATCCATAAAAATTTGTTTGTATATTTTCTTGAATAAAATGCTGTATCAATAATAAAATTTGCAATAATCTTTACATTCTATTGATGATATAGATTAATCGGTCTTCTTAACCAACAGAAAACAGACAAACCCTAATTTAATGCAAACTATTGCTTAATACTATAAAGAAATTTACTGATTGAAACATCTAAATCTCATTTCTGATTGTGTATATTTTTCAAGTTTAATAATTTGATTGTAAATTAAGACAAATACTACACAACTGACTGCGAAATAAACCATCTAAGTACCTACGAATACCTTGTGTGTGACATTATTTTTTTAGAAACACAATAAGAATATCACAAAACTCCTTCAAAAAAACTAATTAGAACCATAACAATTTGAAATAATTGAGCTATTGTCTAAGTACTTATTTTATATAATAACCTTTTTGACCAAAAAATGGTGAAACTATGTTTTAATACCAAAATGATACGCTAATTTTACAGTATGAAGTTTGATAACGATTTATTTTTAAGAGCAGTGAGCGGCGACGTGGTAGAACGTCCGCCAGTTTGGTTGATGCGGCAAGCGGGAAGAACCCTGCCAGGCTATCGAAAGATTAGAAAAGAAGTCGCTAACTTTAAGGAATTAGTTAAGACTCCAGATTTGGTCGCTGAGGCAACTATCGAACCTCTCGACTTACTTGGCGTAGATGCCGCTATTCTTTTTTCTGATATTTTAGTTATTCCTGAAGCAATGGGTTTGGAATACAACCTGATTGAAAAGAAAGGACCTCAATTTCCTAAAACCGTACAGTCATCTTCTAATGTTGAGGCTTTGATTGAAGGGCGAGTAGCAGCCGAGCGACTTCAATACGTTTATGATGCCATTGATATTACTAAGAAGGCTATAAATAACAGAGTACCATTATTAGGATTTGCTGGTGCGCCCTGGACTATTTTTGCTTACATGGTCGAGGGCGCAGGTAGTAAGACCTTCTCTAAACCTAAACGGTTACTTTACCAAAATCCTAAATTAGCTCACTCACTACTAGATAAAATTACCACAACTACTATTGCCTATTTGAAAGAAAAAATTAAGCATGGTGTCGATTTAGTACAGGTGTTTGATTCTTGGGCTGGAATACTTACGCCTGAACATTATGCTACTTTTGCTTTGCCATATATTCAAAAAATTTGTAACGCCATACAAGAAGTGCCTGTAACTGTATTCGCAAAAGGTGCATGGTTCGCAATGGAATCCATAGGAAAGTTGGATTGTCAAGTGGTAGGCGTAGATTGGAACATAACGCCCCAGCAAGCAAGAAACTGGGTTGGGGATCAAAAGGTATTACAAGGAAATCTTGACCCTTGCCAACTTTATGGTACAACTAATCAAGTGGAAGTAGCTACTCGAAATATGCTATCTGAATTTAAAGAAAAACACATAGCCAATTTAGGGCATGGTGTTTATCCTGATACACCACTTGAGTCTATACAATGCTTCGTTTCAACCGTCAAAGCATTCCGATATGAAGCGGCTGTATCTGAGGTAGTTTAAATTATTGATACCACTTTTCTAGTACCTCCTCACCCAGCTTACCTTGCGGAGTGTAATCTCTATACCTTCTGCTGCTTGGATCAGGGGCTTGTGGAAACCACTTCCATAGAAAACCCCCATGCCACCAATCTTTTTCCCAAAATGTTTCAAAAAGTGCATTATAGGCATTGGCCTGCCCTTGTTCATTGATCTCAAAATTTTTCATATTTTTTTCCAACTCCCAAGTGTTGTAAGCACAACCATCTGCACTAAGATAACCAAACTCTGTAAAGAGAACAGGGCGATCGTATTTGGACTGAACCTGCTCAATTTTCTTTGTAATAGGCTTCCATGCTTTTTTGAGTTTATGAACAGCTGGCGTTTTATCATCTATCAATGGAAAGTAAGCATTAATGCCAATGTAGTCTAGTTCATCCCAGAAAGTAACTAGTGGGTACTCATCCCAATTGGCAGCATAAACGAGCTTTCCTGTAAATTGAGTTCGTACTTTTTTAATTAATGATCGCCAAAATTCAGGGCGCTTTTGTACACTAATTTTAAATTCTGTCCCAATACAAAGTAGCTCTATTTTCTTTTCTTGAGCCATCGAAGCCATCATCAATATGTAGGCTTCATATCCTTTTTCCCAGTTCTTCCACTCATCATCTGTTTTAAAATCCATATCGCCTGTCCAGCTTCCTCGTATCCAAACTTGAGGTTTTAGCATTACCTTGAGTCCTGCTTCATGCGCTAGTCTCACCGTTTCTTCGCAGCCCTCTTTGCCTTCACCCCACCATTGTCCTTCATTGTTAAAATACACCTTCGATTCTCCCGAGCGTGAAAAACCATAGGGTACTACTGCTATCCAGTCTGCTCCTACTGTTTGAATGATTGGCATTGGATTTGTTCGAAATGGATCACGAGGCGCAACCAATGTCAATCCTTCTACTTCTTTTTTGGCACTATAAGAAATGTTTTTACTTGATATAGATTGACCATAATAGAATGATAAGATCACTGTAAGTAAAAAGAAAAAAGACAATATTTTCATATGGTTCAAGTGCTGATTACAAATTTGGCAATATAAAATCATTTACAACAAGTCAAATTGAAAACGCTTGAATAATCACAATATTTTATTGAATGAATTACAAAAAAATCTAAAAAACATTAAAATATTTGCAAGGTAAGTGCATTCGTTTTACATTTGTATTAACGAAAGGAGATAAATATTAAAGAATTAGCAAAAGAGTCTTCTATTTCCTTTCAAATACTGTGAGGTGATGAAATTGGCAGACATGCCCTCCTGTCTCGAGGGTGGAGATCACGGAAAAAAGCCTAGTGCCTAACCGCTCCGTGGAGGTTCGAATCCTTCCCTTACAGCAACTTTTGAAACGTTAAACAAATAAACTAGAAGTGAATTTAGAGGTATCTGCCTGTCACTAAATATGTTTTGATTTATTGGAAAGGAAATATTTATCGATCGATTAAGTATTCAATCCTCTTCCTTCTTTCTGAATTCTACCATCCTTAATCAGTTGCTTCATTAGGCGGTCTAAAATACCATTAATGAAATCTTTACTTTTATCAGTACTGTAAAGTTTTGATATTTCAACATATTCATTCAAGGTTACTTTAGTGGGAATTGTTGGAAAATCAAGCAGTTCAGAAAGCGCCATTTTCAAGAGAATCATATCAACAACTGCAACGCGTTCTGCATCCCAGTTCTTCAAAACAGGCTCAATGAGGTTAAGTAATGTTTGATCGTCGTAATGGACTGTTCTGAGTAGTTCATCTCCAAAACCGATTGTTTCGTCATTTGGGGCATAGTCGTCCAACAATGTTTCATCGGAGGGTAAAGCACGTATGATTTTTTTGATCGTTCCGATTACTATTGATTTATCATCTACCCAAAGTGGATAGTGATCTTCAATTAGATCATTATACAGTTCGCTTTTAGTACAAAATCTAAAAAGGTCAAGAAGTATATCTCGGTGTATTTCATCGTCATTTCCTTCCGTTGATAGATAGGTTTGATATTCTTTGGTCTTTGAAAATTCTACATAAATACTTCGACTATTATCGCGCTGTAATTTTTCAGGTAGTTTTAAGGTGTGAACTTTGTCGTTGAATTGTTGATTGCTAGCAAGGGATACTAACAGTGGGTTTTCTGCCAACTTAGGACTAAACATTTTGTCCTTCTCAGTAGGTCTTAGTTTAGCTTTTCTTGAAGCAGCATCTTGTTTGGCATACTGAACGATTCTTAGGTACTGAAGTAAGCTAAAGAAAAAAAGCTCATAAGAGTTACCCACTATTTTATGGTAGTGCTTTGATAAGTCAGTAAGTGCTAGCTTAGAATCCTGACTCTGCATGTAAAGTAACTGCATCACTTTGATGCGTACGTTGCGTCTGCTCAACATAGATATAAAGACCTCATTTGCTTACCACAAAGAAAGTAGATTTCTACTAGAAAATGGTTGTAACGTATCTTTATTTTTAGGTTAAGTAATTTTCAGGAATAGAGAAACTATAAAAAAATGGTAAGCAATCATCAATTTGCCTACCATTTTCAGGATTGCTCTAAGAATTACTGAGCAATCAGTACTTTCTGTACGACTCTGCCTTTTGCATCACTCAAAGTGAAGTAATAAGCCCCACTCTTTAGATTACTTACATTTACATTGGCAGAATAAATACCAGTTGCTTTTCGCTCGTTCACAATATTTTGAATAATATTTCCTCTATCATCCTGAATATCAATTCTTACAGTACCTGCTTGCTTGATTTCATACTTCAATGTTACTACTCCCGAAGATGGGTTTGGATAAGTAGCTATAGTATTCAATGTACCAATACTTACGTCTTCATTCACCTGCTGAGGATCTAGTAATAAAAAATGTGCTGCTTTAGGTAAAGGACCCATCGCACGTCGCTCTTGATGTCTTGCTCTATGTCGTCTCCCTCTTTCAGCATCCTGAATTTCCTCAGTATCCTCATCCTCAATTTCTTCAACGAACTGTTCTCTTATTACTTTTCTGTCCTCTTGCCATTGCTTGCGTTGATCTTCTATTTCTTCCATTAGTGATTTAATATCCTCTTTATACTTTTCAACCAAGCCTTTTAATGTTTCTACTTCAGCAGGTCTTTCGCTACGCACTTCTCTATCTCTTCTAGGTCTGTCACCATTAGCTCGCTGCTGCATCATTGCTTGTTTCTTCGCTTTAAAGAAAGTCCGCAGCTCGGCAATTGTAGCTTTGTCCTCTTCGCTCAAAATAACTTCTAACTTAGCTCTTTGTGTTAAAAGAACAGGCTTAATGTTTTCCTTATGATAAGCCTTTAATGCCGTTTTTAAACCTTGGCGATCTATATTTTTGCGACGCCCCCTTTCTGCTTTTAATGCTTCCAATTCTTCTAGTTGCTCGTTTGTCAACACTGCTTCTATCTCTTCTCTAATAGTCTTACGTAATGCTTTGTGAGCTGCTATTTTTGCTTCTCGTGTATCAAATACTTGAGTGCGTAGTGCCTCTACTTGAGGTTTATAGTTCTCGACGATAGCTTCCAGTTGTGTCTTTTGCTCGTCTGTTAAATCAAGTTCCGTAGATAGATGCTCTACTATACGCTCAATAGGTGGATGTTGTATTCTTCCATGTCCATGTCTAGGCTGTGCGACAGCTAGTTGAGTCGCTACCAATAAAATAATTGCCAAAAGGCTGAACTTCATGCGTTTCATAATTTAATATTTGTTGTGAGGAATAATTTTCACTTGTTAGACTACTCCAAACTGCTATTTTTTCCATTGTTAAGAAACTTTAACTTTTTCTATTTAATCGTATTTGAAAAAGAAGATTGAATCCTGATTCACAGTAAATATTAAGCAGAACTAATATTGAAAATTTAGAAAATAGACAGGTTTAGATGTTTATTCATTTAAATGCTTAATGATACAATAGCGGTCTAATTTATCTGATCTAAATTAACATCAAAACAAATTTAAGATTGTTTTATTCAAAAAACGGAAAGCGACTAAAATGAAAATCTTACACTTCTTCGGGGTATTATTCCTCATAACTCAAGTTTCTGTCGCACAAGTTGACACACTGTTCTTGTGCGATCCTAGTGATGTTCTTCAACTTAATGCCCCTGCGAATCGTGCAGGATACAAGTGGAATCCATCTAGTAGTCTTGATAACCCTACGATACACAATCCAACTGCTTTTCCTGTACACAACACGCTTTATGTAGCTGAAATAATTGATGATTTGCTAGAGGATAATCTTATTAAAAACCCCGATTTTGAACTCGGTAATACAGGCTTTGAAAGCGATTACCCTTACTCAGAACGCATATTTACACAGGGACTCTACGGAGTAACAACAAGTGCTAAAGAACTTAATGGTATTTTTTTTAGCGACTGTCCCGATCACACTAGTGGAGATGGGCTAATGATGGTAGTCGATGGCTCACCAATTGAGGGCGAGCAAGTTTGGTGTCAAGTTGTTGAGGTAAAACCCAACACAAAATACGCTTTCTCCACTTGGCTGGCATCAGTACTTGATGGTAATCCTGCCGAGTTACAATTTTTCATCAATGGAGCGCCACTGGGTTTTACATTCAAGGCAGTAGAAGAAGTTTGCCAATGGCGACAGTTTTACCAATTGTGGCAATCAGGAGATACCACGAAAGCAGAAATATGTATTATCAATAAAAATACTGATCCTAATGGCAATGACTTTGCATTGGATGATTTTCTCTTCTTCGAAATTAAAGATATTATTTATGATAGCACGATGGTGATTATAAAAGGTGTAAACATAAAAGCATCTGTATTACGCTCACCGGATTGTGGAATTGCGAATGGCGAAATTATTATTAATCCGACAGGTGTAAGCGCACAACTTTCTTACTCCATTGATGGCAGTATTTTTCAAAATAAAGCAACAATTGAAAAAGTTAGCGCAGGAACGTATGATATCTCAGTGAGAGAGCAAACCTCAGCTATTTCAGACTTCAATACTTGCATTTATGATACGACTATCATAGTCAGTCAGAATCACTGCCCTATCTATATTCCAAACGCCATAAGAAGGAGTAGTGCTAGAAATGGATTATTTAAATTAGCTCCTCATCCAGACTTTGTAGGAACGTTCCTCTCTTTATCCATTTTTGACAGATGGGGTGGATTAGTGTATCAAACCAACGATCATGACACCATATTAGCAGGATGGAACGGACAAACAAAAGCGCAAACCAACCTTGAAACAGGTGTTTATAGCTACATATTAAAAGTGAGTTATCCCAATGGAGAAATCAAACAGTTAACAGGAGATGTAACTTTATTTTGATGGCTTAAGCCTTAAAATCAGAAACAGCACACATAATTCCAAACCAATTATATCAACAAACGTTAATATTTGTAGAGTGGCATTCATGTAAGTCTAGTGATGAAATGAAACCATTCAATTAACAAATATTTAATTATTCATAAAAAAATCAGACCAACTATGGCTTTTCAACTTCCAGATTTACCCTACGAATTCTCAGCGTTAGAACCACATATTGATACACGTACAATGAAAATACATCATGGTAAGCACCATGCAGGTTACACCAATAAATTGAACGCTGCTATCGAAGGTACACCATTAGCTGATATGAAAATTGAGGCTATCTTATCAGAGGTATCTAAGCATTCCGCAGGTGTTCGTAACAATGGAGGCGGTTTTTATAATCACGCTTTATTTTGGAGCGTACTAGCACCAGCTAGCTCAAGCGAATACAACGAGCGATTGAATATCTACAAAGCAATTGAACGAGATTTTGGAGGCTTGGAGGAATTCAAAAGCAAATTCAAAGCTGCCGCTACTGGTCAGTTTGGCTCTGGATGGGCATGGCTTTGCGTAGATAAAGCAGATAATTTATTCATCTGTTCTACACCAAATCAAGATAATCCTTTGATGGATGTAAATGATTTTAATGGTACACCAATACTAGGCTTGGATGTTTGGGAACATGCTTATTATTTGAACTACCAAAATAGACGTGACGATTACGTTGATTCATTCTTTAATATCATCAACTGGCAAGCTGTATCTAAGCGTTTTAATGACGCCAACAGTGGAGCTTCTAACTTGTAAATATTGACGGAAAGGCTTTTGAAGTGCTCAAAACTTTAAAAGCCTTATCCACTGACAGCTAAATACTTAAATTACTTCCGCCACAACAAAAATACTCCCTCCGACATAAATCAAATCTTTACTGCTTGCACTTACCTTAGCAGCTTCCAAAGCTAATGGCACAGAAGAGTGCACAGTTCCCACGAGATTATATTCAAGGGCTTCCTTTTGCAAAACTTTGGCATCTAATCCGCGAGGAATATCTGCCTTAGCAAAATAATAAACAGCATCTTTAGGAAAATAAGGTAGCATTTTACTCAAGTCTTTATCATTGACAATACCTAGCACTATGTGCAAATTTTCGTAAGGAGTCTGATTGAGTTGTTCGATAGAAAATTGGATACCCGCTTCATTATGTGCGCTGTCACAAACAATGGTAGGCGTTCGAGACAATATTTGCCAACGACCAATGAATTTAGTGAGCTGTTGTATATTTTCAAGTCCAAATCTTAGTCGCTTTTCTGAGATTTCATAAGGCAATAGCTCAATGGCTTGAAGGGTAGTTTGCAGATTATACTGCTGATAGTTGGCAGATAGTTGCGTTTGTAATTTTTTATACTTCAGTTCATTATTCTTATAAACATCAAAATCCATACCATCAAAGCCTACCAAAATTGGAACTGCTTCAAAATGGTCGCTAGCGAAATAAATAGGTGCATTCTTTTCAGTAGCAGTCCTTGTAAAAATATCAACAACTGCTGCTTGCCGTTCGCCAATCACAACAGGCGTATTGGCTTTTATTATTCCTGCTTTTGAGCTTGCAATAATTGGTAGTGTATTGCCCAAAATATTCTGATGATCGTAACTAATATTCGTAATAATACTCAACATGGGCTGCACAATATTCGTTGAATCATAAATTCCTCCAAGCCCTGTTTCGATGATGGCAATATCCACCTTTGCTTGAGCGAAGTATTCAAATGCCATTGCTACTGTAATCTCAAAAAATGAAGGTTGAATATGTTCCCAACTGCTTTTGTGTTTTTCAACAAAGTCAATCACAAAGTCTTGAGTAACTAATTGTCCATTTATCTTAATTCGCTCCCTGAAATCTCTATAGTGAGGTGAGGTGTAAAGTCCTACTTTCATGCCATGAGCTTGCAAAATGGAAGCCAAAATATGAGAAGTAGAACCCTTTCCATTGGTTCCCGCAATATGAATAGTAGGATAATCATTCTGCGGCTGTCCTAGACGATCACAGAGCAATCGAATATTGGTTAGGTCTTTTTTAAATGCACTTTTGCCAACTCGCTGAAACATCGGTAGTTGGTGAAACAAAAAATCAATCGTTTGCTGATATGTCATTGCCAAATATAATTACTAAAAAAGCAGAACTGAGTAGTCTTCTCAATTCTGCTGATATTATTTTTAGTTATTGGGACAAGGGGACTAGTAGCTTAAAATCCTTCTACGTACGAATTCTACTTTAGTTTGAATACATAAGTAATCGTTCCACATTGCTTATCTTGAGTTCCACTATCAAAATTCCATTTTTTAGCGTTATTGATGGTATTTCTTATGATTGTTTGATCGGCAGCTACGGAACCATAAGAACCTTGCTGTGTGAAGTCAGCGCTTACGACCTTTCCACTCGAATTAATGCAGACTCGAATCGTCAACTGCCCCGATTTTTGTGATTTATCAGAAAGTTGAGGACCGCTTCCGCCTCGTCCAGCTAATCCACCTCCTACTTTTCCTGAACCCGTTGTGATACCTTCCAATTTAGAAGCGTCAGGATCGCCATTTGGATCACCTTGACTGCCCGAAGTACCTGTATTTCCTTTACCTTCTCCATTATTATTGAATAAACCGCCTAGCTGATCTTTTAATTTATTAGCTTCTGATTCTTTTCTAGCTTGTTCTTCTCTGCGCTTGCGCTCTGCCGCTTCTCTTTGCTTGCGCTCTGCTTCTTCCACTGCTTCTTTTCTAGCTGCTTCCTCTCTTCTTCTTTGCTCTGCTGCCTCTTGCGCTCTGCGTTGTTCTTCTTGTTGCTTTTTTAATGCAATCGCTTCAGGGTCTTCTGTTGTTACTACATCCTTAGGCTCTGGTTGTGGAGCAGCTTTCTGTGGTATTGGCTCGGGCTGTGGAGGCGTCGGTTCTGGTACTGGTGGCGTCGGCTCAGATACTTGAGGTTTCGATGGCGCAGCCGGAGCCGCATTTTCACTACCTTGTCCTTGATCTGGAAATCCTAAATTGACTAAGATACCTTCTTGCTCTGGCTTTGGGTCAGGATAGGTAAAGAATGGAAAAACAAAAAGCACCAGCAACAGCAATAAAACTGCTGTGCTAGAGAGCCTTGCCTTATTTTTATTTTGCCGCTCTTTTTGATTGACTTGATAATCCAATTTCATAAAGCTTTATTTAAAAAGTCGATTGTAAGTAAACGCTATACCTTTTGTAAACACATCAAAAGCGATAAATACTTCGGTCAAAAACCCATTTTAGCATTCTTTTAATTATTTATTGCTAAAACAGTATTCACATTCAGGCGCATTGCCATATCCATAATAGCCACTACATCGCCATTTGTGGCGTCATTAGAATTTGAAATAATCACGTTGACGTCTCTGTATCGCCTTACTTTTCGAGATAGGTAGTCCTCTAGTTCTGATAATTCAATTCTTTTATTATTCAAAAAGTATCTCCCTCCTTCTCTAATCATAATCTCATCCAACTTCTTTTCTGAGGAGGCTTTTGCCCTTGAGCTGCCTGGCAGCTTCATATTCAAGGCGTTAGGTGCAACTAACGAAGAAGTTAACATGAAGAATATCAACAACAGAAAAATAATATCCGTGAGGGCGGAAGTGTTGAATTGTGCATTTACCTTACTTTTCTTTTTTAGTCCCATTTCTTTGTTTTAGACAATCAGATTATTTCAAAAAGAAAAAAGAGATTGCTTATCTCTACTACTCTAGTTTTAATAATTGTCAATTGACTGACCAGAAGCATTATTTCCTTGGCTGCGTAGCAATGATAGCTTTTATCCTAAGATTATTGGCAATTTTCATCACTTCCAATGTTTCATTAAAACGATTATCTACTTCTGAAACAATCGTTACATAAACATCTTGGTTCTCTTTTTTATCAATTTCTTTTACCTTTAGAGCTAAAGCCTGTGGTAATGCCCTTCGTGAAAGTGGTTTCCCATTTAAAGTATATTCACCATCTTCATCTATACTGACCACTAAGTCTGTTGGCGCAACTACTTTTGAATCTGATTCAGGCAAATCAAAGGGCTGAATTTGCACTAGAGAAGATGTCAGCATGAAAAAAATTAGCAACAGAAAGATAATATCGGTCAGTGATGACATACTAAATTCTGCACTAACTTTTGATCTCTTATTCAATGGCATAACCTAAATTAATAGAAGATGAACTAATGATTAATCAACTACCCTACATTTTCTATACACTCGGTTCTTGCAGCAAATCCATAAAGTCAACTGTTGTTCGTTCCATCTTGTAAACCACTTTCTCTACATTGGCTACTAGTATATTGTAGCCGACAAAGGCAATAATCCCAATGAATAAACCCAATGCAGTAGTCAAAAGGGCTTGATAAATTCCTCCAGCAAGCACACTCGGTGTAACGTTCTCCTGTGTTGCCATTTCATAAAAAGCTAAAATCATACCTGTTACCGTACCAAAAAAACCGATCATCGGCGCAGCACCAGCGATACTAGCTAATGTGGAGAGGCTTTTTTCTAGCTTAAATATTTCTAAATTACCAACATTCTCAATGGCTGCATCAATATCTTTTAGCGGTTTACCAATACGCATGATCCCCTTCTCTACCATTCTAGCTATTGGGGAATCTGTGTTTTGGCATAAGGCTCTAGCACCATGAACATTACCCGATTGCACATTTGCACGAATATTATTCATGAATCCCTCATCAATTCTGCCCGCCTGCTTGATTGTTAAGTAGCGTTCTGCGAATATATATACTGCAATAGTTAATAGTACTAACAGCACAGCAACAATAGCCATACCAATCGGACCTGATTGGAGAATGATTTCAATGAGACTTTGAGATTCTACCGTTGGTTCTTCAAGCTCAAGTTCTGCGGATTGGAAAAGCAACAACAAGTCAAACATAGTTTGGATTTAATTTTGTTTGTTAACGCATGGTTTTGATTCAAAAGTACAAAGTAGACTACATTTAATGGAATGACCAAGAAAAATAGAATATTTGACGGGCTAAAATTAGTGTTTTTGTAACAAAAAAGTGCCCAAATTTTAAAAGTTGGAAAATAGTAGTTCTGAACGTTATTAATGGTTGTCCATTGAACGAGCTCCCGAGTAACCACCTAAAATTTATCAATCACGCTATAAATTTTATGGACAACTTTATTTTTGTTTATCGCTTTAGTAATCAAACTAGCAGCAGCAATACCATAAACCCCTGTTTGTAGAATACTTAAAATGTCATCCAGTTGAATACCACCAATAGCTACAATCGGTAGTGTAATTTGTTCTTTTTTGCATTGCTCAACGATCATCTTATATCCATCTACTCCTAAGATGGGACTAAGTTTTTCTTTAGTCGTTGTGAATCGAAACGGGCCTACGCCTAAATAATCCACGACACCTTGCTGAGCGTAATTGCGTATATGCTCCATTGTATTAGCCGTACCACCAATGATAAAGTTATCTCCTAGCAGTTTTCTAGCTTCCTGATGAGAAAAATCAGTCAATCCAAGATGTACACCGTCTGCTCCAATCGCTTTTGCAACACTTGGATAATCATTAATTATAAAAGTCGCTCCGAAAGACTGGCAAATAATTTTAGCTTGCTGTGCTACTTCCATAACAACAGACTCTTTTTGTCCTTTCACTCTTAATTGTATCCACTTACAACCAGCCTTGCAAGCCGCTTCTACGGCTTGAGTCTGCGTTAAATCCTCAATGCTCTGACTGATGTATTGCAACCTTGCGATACTTTTCTTCATTACTTAAAATTATAAAACGAAGTATTAAATACAGCCGTTTCTGGCTTTTGTAATGGAATATTCCAGAAGCCGTTGTAAGTCAAATGTTCTGGAATATACTGCTCTTCTAGCTTTCTTAGCTTGATATCCATTTTTACATCAAAATCAAAGGCAGTTCCGTAATATTCTAAGTGATAGTTTCGCGCAATGACTTGAAAACTTATCTTATCAAAATAGGTTTCAAGGTGTTTAATGATTGTTTTGTTTGCTTTGACTTCGGGCTTCACTTTTGCAGTAAAAACATAGCAATCTATTTGGTTTTTGTACTGCTTAGACTGGATGGATAGATCATAAAAATCTATCATGTCTTCATCAAAAATAGCTGTTTTTTTACCCACGAATGGAACATCTACTTCCTCACCCGGCTGAAAAATCAAGCGTTTAAGCTGATCTATGTGTTTTTCCATGCCTTTACTTACGTCTGCTTCTGCTGTTTCGCATTCCACTCCATCAGAGAAGAACAAGCGATCGTATAATTTGGCAGTATAGTAGCGCAATTTTCGTTTTCTTTTGAAATAGTTGCCCTTCACAGTTTCGTCTATCACAACTACTTCACGGCAGTTGTTTTCTGCCTGTTGATGGGTAGTAGCGGTATATTGAGCAGATAGCTCAGATTGCTTATCAAAAAGCTGAATATCATTTTTTGAGTCGTAAGAAAGCAATCGCAAATTCTTGAAAGCCTTGTAAAAAGATTCATCTTTTCGTACCAATTCAACAAAATCCTCTACATTAAAACCTGCTTTGGTAGCTGTTACCGTGAAAGAGTCCAACTGAATAATTGCAGCTAATCGCTCATAATCATTTTGAGCAGAGAGTTGACTCACACTTAGTACAATCCAAAAAAGTAGTGGTAAACCAATTTTTTTACTCCGTTTATTACAAATAAGATGCTCCATTAAAGACTTCTGTTTTGCCTCCTTTAGTAACAGCATAAACAAAGCCGGGTTGAATGCTGAATGCTCCAACTTCCCCTGACTTACTCAATGCCAAATAGCCTACCTGTATTTCTTTAAAGTTAGGCTGTTTTTTCACAATTCGCATCACAGCTTCTTTGCAAGCCTCCGAGGCAGACCTACCTTGTCGCATCAACTCGACCACTAGAAAAGAGCCTACTGACTTTAGCACTGCTTCACCCATACCTGTTGAAGTCGCAGCACCCACTTCATTATCAACAAATAGTCCTGCTCCAATGATGGGTGAATCTCCTACCCTACCTGCCATTTTGTAGGCCAGTCCACTCGTAGTGCAGGCACCAGAAAGATCACCTAATTGATCCAACGCAACCATGCCAATTGTGTCGTGTAGTTCTATGTTTATTTTAGGTTCATATTCTGCTGTTTCTAGCCATTTTTGCCAGTCACTTTTTGATTTTTCAGTTAACAAATTTTCTTTTTTAAAGCCTTGTGCTAAAGCAAAATCTAATGCTCCATCCCCCGCTAGAAGGACGTGAGGCGTTTCCTCCATCACTTTTCTAGCAACGGCAATAGGATGCTTGATATGCTGCAAATAACAGACCGAACCTGCATCACCTTTTTCATTCATAATGCAGGCATCTAATGTTACTTTTCCATCTCGATCTGGCCGCCCGCCGTAGCCGACGGATTGATCGTTAGGATCGCCCTCTGGTATTTGTACGCCTGCCTCTACAGCATCCAAGGCACGACCTTTTTTATTGATGATTTCCCATGCTACTTCATTTGCTTTTACATTGTTCCAAGTGGATAATACGGTTGCTGCTCCAACAGTATTGGTATTTTCGGCATTCCTTTCTAAGGACTCACAGGCTGCCAAACCATGCGCCCCCAATCCTATGATACCCAATGCGGAGCGAGATAAAAAATTTCTTCTATTGAACATATTTTGTTTTGCTTTGATTAATTACTACTAAATTAGGTTTTTTCGTGCTAAACATCGCCAATATAAACTAGACCATTCGAGATTTTTTTTAAGTGGCTAGCCAGTTTTTTAGGTTGAAAACCCGATTGTTCTAATTGATCCAAAGGCAGCCATTCAATGCCCATTTGGTTATAATCTGGCATAAGTGCGGCTAATTTCCTATTTTTTTCCACTAACGCACAAGAAAAAATAATGTCGACTTGATGAAAAGGTTGATTGTGTTTATCGTGATTAGTAGCTATAAATTCTCTTACAAACTGAACTTCCCCCATATGAACACTAACGCCGAGCTCTTCTCTACATTCCCTTTGCAGCGCTTGCTCAAGTGTTTCACCAAACTCCTGACCACCTCCAGGGAGCAAGTAAAAAATACCTCTTGCACTTCTTTTTTTTATGCAGAGCAATTGTTCGTTTTCAATGATAAGTGCTTTTACCGCTATTCTAACCTTTTTCTTCATTCTTCTTGGTTGTTCTTACTTACAATAGTGGCAATATTAAGCATATTTACTGCGAAGTTGTTTAAACATTAAAATTATACTTAACATAAACTATTTTTTGTTAAGATATAGAATGAGTGTATTGATGTTTGCCAAGGATGAAATCCATGCGAGCAGAATCATCAAGATTATTTCATCTGACAGAAAGTACCGTTAGTATTTGGCTAACATCTAGCAAATCTGATTTCTATAGTCATTCCAATCTATCTAAAAATATTAGACCGTTCTCAGTTCAGATTACTTACGAAGAAGGCAATTAATGTTGAATGATAAATATTGAAGTTTTTCATTATCAAAGCTATTGGAGTAGTCAACGCTCACCCCTAGCCTTTGATTGATTTGATAAGCGGCTCCTATTCGCCACAACAGATTACTAGATGCTGCTTGCGTAGTTACGCTAGATGATGTACCTAGCCTACCATTCAAGACGTCTGCGTTTTCTTGACCTATGGGTAGATTCGCTACTAAACTGCTAGAAAGTGTCAGACGATTGCTAAGCTGATAGCTAATGGCAACAGGAATTTGTACGTATTGATCTGCTATTTGAGCTGTTACACTATCAGAATTAAATTCGGCAGCAGGTCCGACTATATTGTCTTCTCGTTCTAGCAGAACTGCGTCGTCTTGATTTAGGCTTTGATTGATCTTACTCAAATAGCTACCGCCACCTTGCAATTTCCAGCGTTTGTTCAAACGATAAGTTAAAAATCCACCTACATTAAGATAATACTCTTCCGAAAGAAGGTGTGTTGCTCCTAGAGTAATACCATAATTCCATCGCTGCTGCTTGATGAGTGCTGATGCAATAGGCTCGGGATGCTTGCTAAAAGGAATGGAGTTGATAGAGTTTATTTTTAAGAGGCTAACAGCAGTTGTAGGGAATGTTTCAGAAACTGAGGTTACAGCGGCATCCTTCGTTGGAACATGATCAGCTACTGCCACTTTTGATTTTTCATTGGTTGATTTAGTAATATTTTGCTGGGCTATCTCATTTTCAATTACTGCATCGGAAGACGACACTTCCATCGTCTTTGTTTTATCCTGTATTCTATTATTTATTTGACCATCCTGAGGCGTCTCTTCTGACTGTTTTGTTCTGTGCTTTTTTATTACGCTTGAAGGCGAAGTGACAATTTGCTCTTTACTTATTTCAAATGGCGATTTATTTGTAGAATCAGACCTCCAAATATAGCTTGCTGCTACTCCAATGAGCACACCGATTAATAACCAAAGCCAGAGAACCCAACGACGCTTCTTTGTCTGAACTGGCATTTCTTGATCTAGCATTACTGACATTTGCTGCCAACTCTTATCTATTAGATCAATGGAATACTGCTCGCTATTCTTTTTTTCAACCCGCATTTGATGTCGGTTTATTTCTTTCAATTAGTTTCTTTAGCTGCTTTCTAGCTGACGATAGATGCCACTTTGAAGTGCCTTCACTTATACTTAATTGCTCGGCTATTTCTCTGTGGTTATATCCTTCAATAGCATAAAGCATAAACACATTTTTGGTGGCAGGTGGTAGTTCATTGACAAGAGTGATAATGTCATCAAAGTAAAGATGGCTCAACGCATCTGCATCAATTGGTTCATCTCGTTCTGCTAATTCTAAATAGCGAACTTGATTAGCATTTTTCCGATAAAAATCAGCAATACAATTGAATATAATACGTCGAATCCACCCTTCCAACGAACCTCTAAAAGAGAATGTATCTATCTTTTTGAATACCCTTAGAAAGCCGTTATTCAAGAGCTGCATAGCAATATCCTGATCGCTAGCATGGCGCATACAAAATCGCATCATACTTGGAAAATACTTTCTGTAAAGCATTTCTTGAAAAAAGCGATCATTGTTAATACAGCCTTGAATGATATCCTTCTCGGTGTAATTCATAAATCATTAATATCGCTACCCAATCGCTACTAAAACATCAAGCCTAGCCTTATCGTTAAACGCTTGTAGAGCATTTGATGGGTTACTTTATTTCGTTCATCCCATTGCTCTGGAAACTCAAAAGTTGCTTTCTGAAAGCGCACACCTGCATCCACCTGCCAACTATAATACTTAGAAGAACCAAATAGTAAGCCAACAGCAGGATGAATCATCCATCCGCCTTCTTTTCCGTTAACGTTTATTTGTTCATTATCCAAGGCCCAGCTATATCCTCCAGATAGCATCAATACTTGCTGAACTATCGGATTTATTTCATGAACAAATTTTGCTTCCAGATAGAGCGGCACTAAAATCTCTCGTTGATTAATATAATAATAATCTAGTCCAGTCCCTACACCTAATGCTAAGTGCTTATTGAAATATCGTCCAAATGTGTTATTCACACCTACGCCCAGTATGTAATCATTCGTCCAAGGGGCTGTTCCATTCATAAAGTTGAGATAAGTTATGTTGTACCAACCACTTTTTCTAAATTCAACTGATTGTTGCAATACCCTAGGCAAGGACGATTGCCCAATTGAGTCGATTTCAGAAATCACGAAATTCAGTTTCTTGCCAGACGATAATCTAAACTTCAATGAGTAATTGGGACGGTATTTTAATATGTTGCCTTTCAAGACATTACCATCTGATAAGTAGAGGACGTCCAGTTTATTATTTTGATCTTGTGCTTGAGCTGTACCCAGACAAGACAATATGAGCATTAGCCCAATAACCATTATTTTTCTGTTCATGATGCTTACTTTTCGACAGGAATAAAACTAATCTCTTTCAAATCGTTTGGCTGAGACGCATCGTATTGATACAATCCATCTTGTCCTATGACCAGAAGTAGGTCGTCATTAGGTAAGACAATGGCATCATAGGCTGCAATTTTTTCATGACCTATTAGTTCTATGGCAAGTGGCTCGGTAACATTGAATGACTTTAGCCCAAATGTTCCATCACAGATAAAGACGATTTCTCCTTTTAGTGCCAAACCATGCGGATTATCCATAGGATGCGTAGCGATGAGAAAAGGTGCTTCTAAGTTCGTAATGTCCACAATATCTAATTGATTATTGAAGCCTTCGCAGGTAGTACCATCTCGAAGGGTTACATAAGCCGTATTGTCATTCACGACTACGGGATCGCAAGCTCTTGCGTGAGTGAATTTAGATAGCTGCTGCGGTTGAGTCGGAGTGGAATTGTCGAAGATGTATAAACCATCTTCCGCCCCAATGAATAATTTATCCTTATATGGAAAAATGGTCTCAATACCCCAACCCACTTCCACTGTATTAATCTCAATAGCTACCGATCGCTTAATGCCAAATACTTTTAGTTGCCACTTATCAATAGCATAAAGAAAGTCTTTATAAATGCCAAAGCGAGCAAGTGAACCACCTACTCCAACTGAATTATTCGAACCATTTCCTCCTATCGCTTCGTTTGCTGAAGCTCTATCCTGTGCAAACAGCACATCATCTCGCCAAAAGAATCCACCTCCAAATCTTGGATTATCACAATTGATCTCTATTGTTTCTAATGCTTCCTCATATTCTACCAAATAGCCTAAATTCTCATCCAAAGAAAATGTACTGAATACATCTTCTTGGCGATCAACTAATTTGGGTTGTTTAGGATTGCTAATGTCAATTGAGATGAGGTCAATGTAATTATCCGCATAGAGTATATCTCCTTTCACTGCAATATCAACATTGCCAGGTATATTTATAAAGGCAGTATTGTTAGGACTTTCAGGATTACTATTGTCAATGATGTGTATCCCCGTTTTGAGTTCGTTGATGAAGATATATTCCTCATAAGCATAAATCTTACCAGGATTTCTTAGGGGTCTCGCCTCTGTGGCTCTAATGTCTAAGCGAATTTCATCCGCTTGTTTGTAAACAGGATTGTACTGAACAAAAGTCCTAGTAGCATCACAAGCATCTTGCAAACAACTTTGCAGAGAGATAAAAGTAAGTAGTAAAATAAAAAAAGATAACTGTTTCATGGTCTGAATTAAATTTGATGATGAATCGTTTGACCAGCTAGACGGTTATCTTTTAGAAAAGGGTTGGGTAAGTATGAAATTTATCTTCTTCTTCTAGTCGAAATTCCTAATGCTCCAAGTAGTCCTCTAGTCAATTCTCTAGCCACGGTGCGCCCAATTTGACGAGTAACTGTGCTATCCATTACTTCTTCAAGTGCTGATTTCTGTCTTCTACTTCTTGTGGATTTTGAACGCTGTTCTTTCAATTTTTCTTGATGTTCTACTTCTTGAGCAGCTTCGATTTTCTCGGCTAGTATCTCCTTAGCACTTGCTCTATCTACTTCTTTGTTATATTTATCGATCAAATCAGAAACCTTCAAAATATTTTTGATTTCAGTATCCGTTAATACATCCATTCTTGATTGCGGCGCACGCAATAACGTATGCACAAGTGGTGTTGGAATACCCTTTTCATTCAGTGCAGTAATCATCGCTTCACCAATACCCATCTTCGTTAGTAACTCATCTATTTTATAGTAATCCGAAATTGGGAAATTCTGTGCTGCTAATTTAATGGCTTTTCGATCTTTGGCAGTAAATGCACGGAGCGCATGCTGCACTTTTAACCCTAGCTGCCCCAGCACCTCATCTGGAATGTCAGCAGGGTTTTGAGTAACAAAAAAGATGCCTACCCCTTTTGAGCGTATTAATTTAATGATGGCTTCAATTTGATCCAATAATACACCTGATGCTTCTTCAAACACCAAATGCGCTTCATCAATGAAGAGCACTAACTTGGGTTTATCCAAATCTCCTTCCTCAGGGAAAGTGCTATACACTTCTGCTAACAATTGCAACATAAACGTTGAAAACAACTTGGGTCGGTCTTGGATATCCGTCAGGCGAATAATAGAAATGACACCTTTCCCGTCTTGCGTTCGCACTAAATCATTTACATTGAAAGATGGCTCTCCAAAAAAAATATCTGCTCCTTGTTGCTCTAGTTCTAATACCTTTCTCATGATCGCTCCTACTGATGAAGGATGAATGCGACCGTACTCTTTTTCTGCTTCTTCTTTTCCCTCTCCTGTTAAATATTGCAATGTCTTCTTGAAATCATCCAAATCTAATAAAGGCAATTTCTGATCGTCGCAATATTTATACATGACTGCTACAATCCCAGATTGCGTATCATTCAAGCCCAAAATCTTGGAGAATAAAATCGGACCAAACTCTGTTATAGTTGCTCTTAGTCTTGCTCCTTTTTCGTCCGAGAGGGTCAAAAATTCTATGGGGCTGCTATCTGCTTTAAAAGGGAATCCAATAGCCTTGTGGCGTTCATCAATTTTTGGATGTCCATCACTTGGCACAGCAATACCACTCAAATCACCTTTTATATCCATCAGCAAAGATGGCACACCTTTTGCTGATAGTTGTTCTGCAATTACCTGAAGGGTCTTTGTTTTACCAGTACCTGTAGCTCCTGCGATTAAGCCGTGTCGGTTCAAAGTTCTTAAAGGCACTTTTATCAAGGTATCCGTAAGGCATTCTCCATCGATCATTGCACCTCCTATTATGATGGAATCACCCTTAAACGTGTAGCTTTTGTCTATTTCTTGTTTGAAGTTGTCTTTATTTGCCATTGCTAATTTTCTTTTTTGGTTTTTTACTCTAGGTAATGATCAAAGAATAAGTATTCACCAAGTATTCCATTTATTCACTCTTAACTCATATTTTTTAGGATTATACTTCCACAATTTATTGTCAAATTGGCTTTCTAATTTTTTCTCTAGCTTGTCCTCCAAAAGTTCAGGGAAGAAGTCAATACCCGTTTGTTGCTCTACTTCGTCAATGCTAACGGCAAAATTTTGTAGCAGTCCTTCACTCTTTTCGTTGGGAATGATAAAGCCGATACCTTTCAACTCTGGTTCTGATATATCTAAAATAACTTTGTAAAATGCAGCAGGCACGGTAACTCTATTACTGCCTATGCGATTCATACGTTTTTGTGTTAAAATAGGTCCTGTAACGACATATACTTTTTTAAACTTATACGCCCAATCTCTTGTCAGTTCCTCCAATTCTCGCCAGATTCCACCATTGAAAGCATGGACTTGTGGCGCAATATTGCTGAGATAAAAAGTCTCATCCATCGCTTCAAAAGAGAAATTGCGATCACCTACTGGCACTAAATGCCCTCGATCATAGCCTGAACCTCGATAGTCATTCACATGAGCAGAACTAGTTTTAACTTTAGGGTCAGCTCGGAAGTTATCTTCTCGATTTACATTTTTGGCTTGTATCTGCTCCCTTGTAAGTTCATGTGCCACCCATTCTGCCAACTCGTGTTCTTCTAAGTATCCAAGTGCGTAATACTTATGCCGTACAATTTGATCTTCATTTCCTTTAGGCAGGAAAAAGAGCGATTCATTTTCGTAGTCCGTGCGTTCTCGCTCAGGTACTTCAGCTGTTTCTTTATTCTCTAAAGTTCCCAACTGATTCATCAGATTGGGATACTGCCTAATTATCCAAAAGATTCCCAAGCCAACTATTAAAAGATATAGAGGTCGTATTTTTCCAATCCCTCCTTTTCCTCTTCGTGCGTGATTCATTCTGAATTTTGCCATTTTATCAGTACTGAATAATTACTTAGCATTATTCTCCTCATTCACATCTGCCATTCCTCGAAAAGGATCAATTTGTGCAGCAGTAACAATGCCATCTAGTTCTAATTTATATACCGGATGTGTCCACGCCCAATCGTCAGCAACGATGTATTTACCCTCTTCAAAAGTCTCTTGCTTTGCACCTCGCATGATGCGAAGTGGAATATTAACTAGCGCTTGACTGCCGTCTTTGTAGGTTACCAATACGTCTAAAGGCATTGGCATCAAACCAATTTTCTTCAGGTGGATGATTGATTTTTCTCCTTTCACTTCAATAGAGTCCACAGCGTAATCAATCGTTTTAATAGAATAAACAAAATATTCTTTATACCAATCCAACTCCAATCCCGATTCTTTTTCCATTACTCGGATAAAGTCATTAGCGTTAGGATGTTTGAATTTCCAAGTATTGTAGTATCGAAGCAAAGCACGCTTAAAGACTTCTTCACCTAGAATATATTTCAACTGCGCTAACAAAACACCACCTTTTGTATAAGATGCCGCACCATAAGCGCCATTTCTATTGTAATGATCGGAATGAGTGGACATTGGCTCTTCAATACCACTCTGCGCTAGACGCACATATCCGTTCATGCCTCCAGCTTGTGGATTTTCAACTGCCTCGCCCGGAATCAAACCCTTGGAGCGCAGATAATTCATCGTTTCGCCACTAGCATAAGTCGTGAACCCTTCATCCATCCATGGATAGAGGCTTTCGTTTGTTCCCAGCACCATTTGGTACCAACTGTGCATAAATTCATGTACCGATACTCCAACTAAACTCGATAGATTGCGTTCGCCTGTAATCAAGGTCGCCATTGGGTATTCCATACCGCCATCGCCACCTTGAATGAAAGAGTAGCGTTTATAAGGATATTGACCAAAATTCTCATTGATAAACTCCAGTGCTTCTGACATAATCATAGGTAATCTCGACCAGTTTTCTTCTGTATTTTCATTTTTTTGGTAGAAAAAATGCAGCATTGTGCCATCCTTTGCAGGATACTTTGCATGAGTGTAGTCAGGATCGGCAGCCCAAAGGAAGTCATGTACATTAGGTGCAAAAAAGTGCCAAGTCAACTTTTCACCTGCTGGCTTATCTACCTGCATGCCTTTCGTTTCATAGCCATAGCCTACCTCTTGCGGATTTTGAAGGTAACCAGACGCTGCTACTACATACTCTTTATCAATGGAAATTTTAACATCAAAATCGCCCCAAACTCCATAGAACTCACGTCCAACGTAAGGATTAGCATGCCAACCTTGATAGTCATATTCTGCCATTTTAGGATACCACTGTGCCATAGAATAATCAATGCCTTCACGGTTGTTACGACCAGAACGTCGAATTTGAAGCGGTACTTGTCCATCAAAATCCATCTTAAAAATAACGCTACTGTTAGGTAAAATCGGTTCTGCTAATTCTACCTCTAATATTGTACCAACGGTCTCAAAAGCTAGTGCTTGACCATTTTGCGTTAAATCTTGTACTTTGATATAACCAATTTCGTCGGGAGCTAATTTTGAGATGCGACCGCCTACTCTATAATCTGGATCAGCAATAGTACGAGAACGCACATCCATCATACTATTGGGTTGAAAAGCATTAAAATATAAATGATAGAATACTCGATCGAGCGTGTCGGGAGAGTTATTATAATATTTAAGTTCTTGCATCCCCTTAAATTGATGCTTTTCTACATCAAAATCAATATTCATTTTGTATTCAACTTTCTGCTGCCATCTATCTGTTTGTGCTGCTAATGAATAGGTCATTAAGCTGGCAATTACTATGAAAACATATTTTGTCATTATGTTGTATTTTATTTGAACAAGTACGTATTTACAGTTATTTTATGTCCTTTTCAGGTTTTACTTTATTTATCATTTAATACTAGTCGCTTTTTCTAAAGCGCTACGCAGTTTCTTCTTCTTGAGCAGAATCTATCTCACCAAAAAGCTTTTGCCCCCAATTGTTCCAATCAAAAATGCGAGATACAATAAATAGGAACACGATGCACATTGCAATTCCCGCAATATTTCCAGCAACAGGATCAATTTCCTTAACTCTGAAAATAGCAGGTGTGGAAAGCACTGAGCCTTCAAAAGTAACAAATAAAGCTCCAAAAATATTATTAGCAGCATGAACGCCCAAAGCTAACTCCAGTCCGTCATCCATTAAAGTCATGATTCCTAATGTAAGACCAATGGAAATGTAGCCAGCCATCATAATACCAAATCCATATTTTTCTACCTCAGGATTAGCACCATGTAGAAGCCCAAAAGCAAGCGAAGTAACTAATAACGGAATCCAGCGGTACTTACTTATTAAGCTAATGCCTTGCATGAGATAGCCTCGCATGAGCAACTCTTCTGCTGAAGTCTGTATGGGAAGCAGCAATATCGCAATGATCAGTAATGGAATAAATGCCCTTAAATTAAACTGTAATTCATAATTATCTGGTTCTAATATGAAGGAAATTCCTTCCGATACCACCATCAGTGCTGCCCAAACACCAAAACCCACCCAAATTCTGCGCCAGTCTAGTTTCGGTCGGCCTGTCAAAACTGCATTAAGAGGTTTCTTATGAAGCTTAACAATCAACAACCAAAGCATAAAAAATATCGCTACAAACTGCAACAGCATAAGAATCAAGAACAAATTTGGTTCAATGCCTAATCCACTAAAATCGCTGGACTGCATCGCCTTCTGAAGTGCGGCTTCATCAAATTCACCATTGACATTTTTTGCTATTATTAAAACAACTAGCGGAATTCCTCCAATAACAGCAGCAGTAATTAGCAATAAAATAGTAACAATATATCGCCAAAGATCATTTTCGCCTAAGTGTGCTTTTTTTAAAAACATAGTTGTTTACCTTTGATATTAAGCGTAACATAATGCAAATATTAGAAAAAGTATGCAAAATAAAGCCTCTCTTAGTAGTTACTTTGTTTGCTGCGCTATCTTGGTAGCAGGTAGTCTTTTCTATCCAAAGTGGCAAAAAAGCGGATCGGAAGCTACGCTTTCTTGGGATGTGATGGGCTATTATTTGTATCTACCCGCTAGTTTTATTTACCAAGACTTGAAAAAGTTAGATTTTCATGAGGATATTATGGCGCAGTATCGCCCCACCTCTAGTTTTTACCAAGCCTACTCACATGAAAATGGAAATTATGTCATGAAGTATCCTGTGGGGCTTGCCGTTTTGTACGCTCCATCTTTTGCCATCGGACACGCCATAGCTAGTGTTACTGGCGCTGCTACTGATGGATTCTCTTTGCCCTATCAAGCGGCTATTTCTTGGGGAAGTTTATTTATTGCTTTCTTAGGCTTATGGGTAACTCGTAAAAACTTGTTGCATTATTTCGATGATTGGATTGTTGCTCCTACTCTACTTTTATTAGTTTTTGCGACCAACTATTTGGAATATGCCGCTATTTCAAATGCCATGCCGCACAATTATTTATTCACACTTCACAGCTTACTTATTGCAGCAACCATCAAATGGTATCGAAAACCTAGCTTTAAGTCGGCTTTTGCGATTGGAGTATGTGTTGGCTTAGCTGCACTGGCTCGACCAACTGAGATTATTGTTGCTTTTATTCCATTGCTTTGGAACATTCGATATCCGAAAAAACACTTTAAACAAATAGGACAGCATTGGCAACAGCTTTTACTGACGGCTATTACAGTCGCAGTAATTGGTAGCCTGCAGTTGATTTATTGGAAATACGTCTCAGGCAATGCGCTGGAATATAGCTATGAGGATCAGGGGTTCAACTGGTTTAAATTACCCATTCACGATTTTCTTTTCAGCTACCGAAAGGGCTGGTTTGTCTATACTCCAATTATGCTGTTTGCGGTAGTAGGCTTCATCCCCTTGTCCAAACAGCATCAGCAGTTCTTCTGGGTGGCATTAATTTACTTTTTACTTCATTTTTGGATCACCTCAGCTTGGGAGATTTGGTGGTATGGAGGTTCATTTGGTCAACGAGCAATGATTCAGGTCTTTCCCGTTCTGGTCTTTACTTTAGCAGCTTTCTTACAATGGATCAGTCTAAAAAAATGGTTAATTTATCTCTTCATTCCTGCTGCCTTGTTCTGTGTATGGCTCAACCTTTTCCAAACTTGGCAGGCACACAAAGGCGGTTTTGAAGTAGAAGCCATGACCAAAGCCTACTATTGGCGTATATTTGCCAACACAAATGTCAATGATATGGATAAAAAATTGTTGGACACTAACGAGGATTATCAAGGAAAAAGAACAACTATTGATACGCTTTATCTGAAAAATTTCGATCAGAATATCATAGAAGAAAATAATGGATTAGACTACATAATAATCAATCAAGCACGCAAGCTAACTCCTGGGTACGATCTATCAACTAGTCAAATTCAACGAAAATGGATACGAGTGAATGCAGATTTTAAGAGAGCCAATCGAATTTATAATCGCTGGCTTATGGGTAAACTGTGGGTAACTATTTTCAATGGAGAGCAAGTCGTTAAGCAGGGTGCAGTACGCTTTGATCGATATTTACAGGCTGGAAAATGGACAACTGTATGGCTAGATATGACGACTCCTCAAAAACCTTATGATCGAATTAGAGTACACTTCGAGAATGCAGATGCCGATAGTGAATTACAAATTGACAATATATTGATTGAAGCATTTGATGAAGATTAGTATTTCATTCATAAATATTTTACATCTAGTCTGCGGTAGTAAGTGCCGTCGTCAGGCAGATAATATCAAACTCATTGAAAGATGAAAGTAGCAGTAATCGGAGGAGGCGCAGCAGGCTTTTTTGCTGCTATTCATGCAAAAATGAACCATCCTAAAGCAAGTGTTAGTATTTTCGAAAAGTCTAAAAAGGTGCTTTCAAAAGTAAAAATATCAGGAGGTGGCAGATGTAATGTTACCAATGGCTGCACGTCCATTGCTACACTTTCAAAAGCCTACCCAAGGGGCGGGAAGCAGCTAAAGAAGGCCTTTCAGACTTTCAATACTCAACACACAATGGAATGGTTTGAAACTCGCCATGTACCACTGTTTACTCAGGAAGATGGCTGTGTCTTTCCCGTTTCACAAAATTCTCAGAGCATTATTGATTGCCTAACAGGCACTGCTCATCAACTAGGTATCCAGATCTCTATGAGTATGGCGGCAAATACTATTGAACCCAAGCAGCAGCAACTGATTGTGGGCTTTAACAAAGGAGAGCAAAAGAAGATATTTGATAAAATTATTGTTACCACAGGCGGTTCTCCTAAGATGAGTGGATTAGAATGGTTATCAAATATAGGTCATAAAATTGTTCCACCTGTGCCTTCGCTTTTTACGTTCAACATGCCTACTGAAGCCATTAAAGAGCTAATGGGCGTTGTAGTCAATCCTGCACTCGTAAGCATACAAGGCACCAAATTAAAAGCGGAAGGACCTTTGCTGATTACGCACTGGGGGATGAGTGGACCAGCAATCCTGAAATTATCCGCCTTTGGTGCTAGAAGTCTAAGTGAGATGAATTATAATTTTGTTGTACAAGTCAACTGGGTGAATACTACGAATGACCAAATCATCTTTGACAACTTAAATAATTTAGTCAAATCAAACCCTCAAAAAACTCTCGCCAATATTCGTCCTTATGATATTCCTAAACGACTATGGTATTTTTTATTACAAAAAGCAGACCTTCCTGAATCCAAACGTTGGGATGAACTTGGCAAAAAAGGGTTGCATAAATTGACCAACATACTCACTAATGATACTTACCAAGTCAATGGCAAAACAACCTTTAAGGAAGAATTTGTAACTTGCGGTGGCGTAAGTTTAGAAAACGTCAACTTCAATACTATGGAGAGTAAAGTTTGTCCTAATCTCTATTTTGCTGGGGAAGTGCTCGACATTGATGGCATCACAGGAGGATATAATTTTCAATCTGCTTGGACAACAGGCTTTATTGCAGGGAAACTCAATTAAGGCTATCAAACAAGCAAACTATATAATTCATTATCAAGAAAACTACCTTATATTCGCTTTACGACAAAATCTGATCTATTCCTTAAACGAATCTTATCACAAATTTCCACTACATTTTGAATATACCTCTATCAAGATATGAAAGCACTAGAAAACTACATACTACTGGAAACTGAAGAAGATTTAGCCATTTTCAAGACTGATAATCAAGGTATTACTTGGATGAGCTTAGATACAGAATTTATTGGAGAAAAACGCTACCAAACCCTACTTTGCATTATTCAAGTAGCCACAGCGCAAGGCATTTATATTTTTGATGTTTTGCAGTTACCACACATTCAGCCCTTGCTCAAACTAATTCAACGACCTGATGTATTGGTCATCACTCATGCGGGAGAAAATGATTATAAACTGCTTTATGAACAGTACGGAATTGTACCTTCTAATATTTTTGATACGCAAATTGCAGCAGGTTTTGTGGGATACAAATATCCCGTTTCATTTGGGAAATTAGTGGAAGAGGAACTAGGCATTAAGCTAAATAAAAGCCAAACGGTAACAGATTGGCAAAAGCGCCCTATGCGAGAAAAGCAAATCAAATATGCCCTAGAAGATGTGATGCCATTATACGATCTTTGGACATCTCTAAAAAAGCAGATCAATCAACTGGAGCGAGAGGAGTGGGTAAAAGAAGAACTTGAAAAACTTGAAAATGAGGCGTATTACGAGCGTGATCCCAACAGAGAAGCCTTGAATCATAGGCAGATCAATAGCTTCTCTACAAAAGAGCAAGTCTTTTTACTACGACTCTACGAGTGGCGCAGAAGAAAAGCAGAAGAGCGCAATCATTCTAAAGAAATGGTACTACCCAAAAAAAATATTAATACTATCACAAGAAGCCTTCAAATGGGCATCAATGGTCTGAAACAGAATCGTCGTATTTCTACTCGGTTTATCGAACATCATGGCGAAGAATTATTAAGTTTATATAATGAGAAAATTACATCTGAGGAAAAGAAATCACTAGATAACATATTAGTTCTAAGAGAAATAGAACCTAAGGAAGATATATGCCTAGAATTGCTCTATGATTTTGTACAACACCGCTGTTTAGAACGACAAGTAGCTCCCGACCTTGTACTCCCTAGAAGTATTTTCAAGCTAATGAAGTCTGAACCAAATTACCAAGAAGCAAGCATCGAAAACGGATGGCGTCGAGAAATTTTGGGACAAGAACTAATGAACTGCTTAAAAAATAGACAAAATCTACAAGTAATCACACACTCAACAGGGCTAGAGTTAAGGTACAACTAAATGAACATACTATCTGTAAAAAATCTTTCTGTCCGATTTAGCACTGCCAACAGCGACGTACAAGCAGTAAACAACGTCAGTTTTAATATTACACAAGGCGAGATTGTAGGATTGGTAGGAGAGTCAGGTTCAGGAAAGTCTATCACAGCACGCTCTATCTTAAGTTTACTACCTCCTACGGCTCAATTACAGGGTGAAATCATCTATCAAAATACTAACTTACTATCCCTTAAACCAAGAGAACTTACAGTACATAGGGGTAAAGAAATTGGGATGATTTTTCAAGAACCAATGAGTGCGCTGAACCCAGTGCTAAAGTGTGGCTATCAAGTCATGGAGGCACTACGAACACACAAAAAAATAAGTAAGCTAGACGCAAAGCAATCCATCTTGACTTGGTTTATGAAAGTAGGATTGAGTGATACCGAGCGCATCTTTAACACCTATCCCCATCAACTTTCAGGCGGCCAACGTCAACGTATTATGATTGCAATAGCAATGATAGCTCAACCAAAACTCCTATTGGCGGATGAGCCTACCACCGCTTTAGATGTTACTGTTCAAAAATCCATTTTACAAATACTCAAAAAACTACAAACAGAGCAAGAACTTTCCATCCTCTTCATTTCTCACGATTTAGGTGTAGTCGCTGAAATTGCTGATCGAGTGCTAGTAATGAAGGATGGAAAAATAGTAGAACAAGGCAAAGTCGAGCATATTTTCCAAGCCCCACAATCGGACTACACCAAAAAGCTATTACGCTCCAGACCACCACTACACAAAAAAGTATATCGATTAAATAATGACAAAGTAGCATCTGCTAATAATAAACCCAACAATGCTGATATTATACTAAAAATCAACAACTTACAAACTTGGTTTCCCATAAGAAGAAAACATCCTTTTCAAACAAAAACTTATGTGAAAGCAGTGGACGATGTCAGTTTTGAACTTAAGGCAGGAGAAACGCTCGGACTTGTAGGAGAAAGTGGCAGCGGAAAAACAACGCTAGGTCGTTCTATCTTGCGATTGATAGAGCCTAACGGTGGCGAAGTGATTTATAAAGGAAAGTATATCTTATCCTTAAACAAAAAGAAAATGCGGTCTTTGCGCCAAGATATGCAAATCATCTTTCAAGACCCTTTTGCCGCTTTAAATCCAAGAAAGCCTATTGGTCATACCATTATGGAACCAATGCAAGTGCACCAAATTAATCACGCTAAAGAAAAAACCATCGAGCTTCTCGAAATTGTTGGCTTGAAGGCCTATCATTTTTTCAGGCTACCCCATGAATTTTCTGGTGGACAACGCCAACGAATAGGTATTGCTAGAGCTTTAGCGACCAATCCCTCTTTTATTGTTTGTGACGAGTGTGTTTCTTCACTCGACGTGTCTGTTCAAGCACAAATTTTGAACTTACTGAAAGACCTTCAAGAGCAAAAACAACTTTCTTATCTTTTCATATCTCACGATCTTTCAGTCATTCGCTTTATGAGTGATCGTATAGCCGTCCTGAAAGCGGGAAAAATTGTAGAAACTGCTGACGTCGATCAATTATTCGCTCAACCACAATCACTTTACACCCAGCAACTGCTCAATGCTATTCCAAAAGGTGTTTGAAGAATAGGCACATAAACACCGTCAGCTTTTATTATGGAGAAAATAAAAAAAACTATGTAACTTTAGGATCGAAATATTGATTAATTAGATAGTTTAATGAATTTGAAAAATGCGAACTAAAGTGCGTGTAGGTAGTAGTTAGATTCCATGAAAAAGAAACAAAACAACCAATATGAATTATGAAAGAATAAATTTTGGGAATAGAGTTGCTGAAGATGAAGAAAATCAACTACCTGATTACTTTCTATCAACAAGATATTGGAAGAACTTAATAAATGGTAAAATTGATGTTATACTTGGACCTAAAGGTTCAGGAAAAAGTGCCTTGTACCTCAATCTTTTGAGCAAAGAAATAGAATTAAAAAGTAGAAGTATTTTCTTGTTTAAGGCTGAAAATCCAAGAGGCGATACTATTTTTAGTTTGTTTAATCAAATTACTGCAACAAGTACTTATGAATCTCCAAAAATAGAGTACCTAATTGAGCAAGATATCATCGCCTTTTGGAAATTATACTTTCTTACAATCATTGTATCAGAACTAAAAAAGGAAGAACAGAGCGAATCTGAATTAAAGAAAGTAATTGGCATCTTTGAAGAATGTGGATTAATTCCTCAGGAAAAAAATTTAAAAAATATTTTTAGACATGTTATCCATTATCTTAAACAAGTTGTAACACTTCAATTTTTTCAACCTGAAATAGAATTAGACCCATTAAGCGGCACTATAAAATCAATTAAAGGAAAAATTTCATTTGAAGAACTATCACCAAAAAAGATTGAGGAGGGGCATTATACTTTAGATGATTTATTTAACTTAATAAACGAAGGACTAAAGAAATCAAATAACCAAGTTTGGGTCGCCATAGATAGACTTGATGTAGCTTTTCAAGAAGACTTAACTTTAGAGAAGCGAGCATTGAAGTCTCTATTTATAGTTTATAATTCCTTGAAAAGATACTCAAATATCAATCTCAAAATTTTTCTAAGAGATGACATTTGGGAAAAAATAACCACTGACGGTTTGCGCGAAGCGAGTCATATTACCAAAAAGGAAACGATAGAATGGAATGAAAATAATACTTACTTCTTAATATTGAAAAGAATCGTAAAAAGTAATGAAATTTGTGACCTATATGATTGTAACGAACAAGGAGTTTTGAATAGCATTGAAAATCAAAGGGAACTATTCAATCTAATTTTCCCGACAGAGATGAAACTTCCAAATGGAGAAAGTAAGCCCACATTTGAATGGATATTAGAGATGTTGAAGGACGGAAATAATCTGTTTACACCAAGAGAGATAGTTCATCTTTTAAATGAAATTAATTCCACACAAGAAGAAATGGCAAGATTTGGTAATAGAGTTGAGGGTAATAAACTATACTCGGAAGAGGCATTAAAAAATAGTATTAAGGAAGTATCTAAAGTAAAGTTTGAACAAACACTCATGGCGGAAAATCCTCATCTTGCTGACTCTATAAACATGCATTTCAGGTATGCAAACCCAAAAATTAACTTGGATTGGATAAAAGAAACATTTGAATTGCCTAATGATAATCAGGCTCATGGATTTTGCGAAGCCTTTCAAAAAGTAGGTTTTTTAAAGAGGTTGAATATGAATGAATATTGGATTCCTTATTTATACCAAGAAGCATTAAAATAGAACACAGAAGCTAATCGAGTAGGCGACTCCGCCGCTGAATAGCGACGGAGTGCACCTCTCACACTATGACTGAATGAAGTCTGCAAGACCAGATGTACTAAATGTACATCAGACGAAATATGAGCCTCACATACGGCGGTTCGTTAATTTGACCTTTGTTCGTGATAGTATTTCATCATTGCAACATACCCTCGTTGTTTTAGTCGCTTTACTGTTGTAGCACACGCAAAGTATAAAAACAATAATGGAGAAAGTAGTACGTTCAAAAGTAATGCATTTAAAAGACCTATTGCGGTGGCGGACAGGTAATCGCCTTGAAATACGATATTGCTCATACACGCAAAACGCCATGTGCAATAGTTTAACTTGAAGAACAAAATTTTGAATAAATGTTAAAGCACATTATCATAATTCTTACTTTCTTATCCTTTATTTCAAACTTAAATGCTCAGAGACTAAATGTTAGCCATAACGGTCGATATTTGGTAACCAAGGATGGTAATCCTTTTTTTTGGTTGGCAGATACAGCTTGGGAATTACTACATCGGTGCAATCGCGAGGAGATAGATATTTATCTGGAAAAAAGAGCGTCTCAAGGATTCAATGTCGTGCAAACAGTTGCCCTGGCTGAATTAGATGGACTAAATACTCCAAATCCCTACGGTAACACGCCTCTCAATAGCAATGATCCTCGGTATCCCAATGATGATTATTTTGAACATGTAGACTATGCGATTGACAAAGCTGCCGCACTTGGGATATATATTGCATTACTACCGACTTGGGGTGATAAACTCGATACGAAAAGCTGGGGGATTGGACCGGAAGTATTCAACATACACAACGCTAGAAAGTTTGGTGAGTATATTGGAGATAGGTATGCGGATCGCGACAATGTAATCTGGATCATTGGCGGTGACAGAAATCCTAGGAAAAATTCACAGGATGTGGAAATATGGAATGCGATGGCTGAAGGAATCGTTTCAAAAGCAGGAGGATATGGAAATACCCTGATGAGCTTCCATCCTCAACCAAAAGAAGACGGGGGGTCATCAACCTGGTTTCACAATGAGCCTTGGCTAGACTTCAATATGCATCAAACAGGACATTGTGCTAACCAAGGTACCTACAAACACATTAAACATGACTACGATCTTAGTCCAATAAAGCCTGTATTAGATGGGGAACCACTATATGAAGACCACCCTAATTGTTTTAATGCAAAAGAATTAGGTCATAGTGTTCCAGAAGATATTAGACGCATTATGTATTGGAATGTCTTTGCAGGTGCATTTGGTCAGACATATGGATGCCATGATGTTTGGCAAATGTATAAACTAGATAAAGAGGCAATCAACCAACCCCTTCGCCCATGGCCAGAGGCGTTGGATCTGCCTATGGCAAACCAGGTAAAACACCTGAAGAACTTAATGCTTTCTCGTCCTGTACTAACCCGAGTTCCAGATCAATCTTTGGTTATAGATACTCAGCAAGAGGATAACAATTATGTTATTGCCACTAGAGATAGCCAAGGTACATATGCAATGGTTTATTTTCCGACAGGGAAAGCTACATTACTTGATTTCTCAAAGTTGAAAGGACCAAAATTTAACACTTGGTGGTTTGATCCTCGTACAGGAAACGCATATAAAGGTCCATCATTTAATAAATCGAATAAAACTAAAATTGAACCACCGACTTTCGGAAAAGGTCAAGATTGGGTGTTAGTAATTGATAATTCACTTGAGCTCTATGATAAACCTGGTAAACTATATATAACAAAGAATAAAGATCATTAAAACGAGCGTTTATTTAAAACGTCAGACTGAGCTATTGATTTTTTTAAGATAAAATCTCAAAATGACCTCAAAAACAATTTTAACCAAAAGAAATTGACCGTCACATTGATTATATCGATAACAAAATTGCGGAATACGAAAAAGCCTTAGAACTTGCCGATAAGGAAGAGCAAAAGCAAGACATTAAGGATAAAAACGTTAGTCAGAATCCTATTAAAACCGAAGTCAATAGAGTATATTTGAATAAAATGATCTCGTTAATCTTGATTATTGGACAATTCTGTATCTTTGATGCAATCAAATGATGGCATCATGATTCAAAAATATTATGAAGGAACTTCAAAAATAATCAACTTATCAATAGAAGTGGGTAAGTTGATAGGAATAGTAGACTCGACATATCTAAGAAAACCTCAAACAAATTTACGCCGAGAGAATAGAATAAAGACGATTCAGTCCTCACTGATGATTGAAGGGAATACATTGTCGTTAGATCAAGTAACGGCGATATTTGAAAACAAAAGGATTATTGGTCCAGCAAAAGATATAAAAGAGGTACAAAATGCAATTGAAGTCTATAGCAATCTGAGAAATTTTGACCCATACAGTGAAGAATCGTATTTATTAGCACACAGAATATTAATGTCAGGATTAGTCGATAATGCTGGAAAATATAGAACAAAAGGGGTTGGGATATTTAAAGGAGAAGAGATAGCACATATGGCGCCACCTGCATGGAATGTAAGTAATTTAATGGGCAATTTATTTACCTATTTGGAAGAGAGTGAAGATAATCGAATAGTAAAAAGCTGTGTATTCCATTATGAAATGGAGTTCATACACCCATTTATGGATGGAAATGGAAGAATGGGCAGACTATGGCAGACATTGATATTGATGCAGGAAAATCCTGTATTCGAGTATTTACCGATAGAAATAGAGATCAAGAATAATCAAGAAAAGTATTACGAAGCGTTATCAGAATCAGATAAAGAAGGGCTGTGTACTAAATTCGTTGAATTCATGCTTAGTATGATAAAGATAAGTTTAAGCGAGTTGATAGACGATCAGAGAAAATCTTTTAGCGATGAGGAGCGATTGCAATATTTTAAGGAACAAACAAATTTGAACGAATTTAGCAGGAAAGATTATCTTAGGGTATTCAAGGATATATCTACAGCTACAGCGACGAGAGATTTAAAAAAAGGTGTGGACTTGGGAATTTTAAAAAAGAAAGGTGATAATAGGTTAGCGAAGTATGAATTCAAATAAAAAATGGACTGCCCACATCTTGAAATATGAAAAAAGAATTAATAAGTGAGTTATTTGAAAAATTTGAAGAGGCTTGCCATGATTTAGATGGACTTGAGTGCTGGAGTGCAAGAGAGATGCAAGAAATCTTGGGCTACAAGGACTGGCGGAATTTTTTAAATGCTATTCAAAAGGCTTCTAAAGCCTGCGAAAATTCTGGGGAGGCAGTTCAAGACCATTTCGTTGGTATCACCAAAATGGTCAAGATAGGTGGAGAAAGTAGTACATTCAAGAGTAGTGCATTTAAAAACCTATTGCGGTGGCGGACAGGCAATCGCCTTGAAATACGCTACTGCTACTACACTTGGTCGTTGTTTGAAATACCTCCGTTACACTAGGACATTTCAAACAACGGCTTAAGAGCTTTAAAAACCTTAGACCAACTATTCAACCACTACTTTGGCAGTATAAACAGTTTCTTTTGTACGAACCTGAACCAAGTATAATCCACTCGAAAACTCCTCTATTCTTAGTTGATTCACTACTTGAATAGTTTGAATGCTACGGAGTAGTTGTCCATTTAGATCATATATTTCAATTTGCTGCACTTCATCAACAATTTTACTTAAGTCAATATTAATAATTTCCGAAGTAGGATTTGGATAAATATCAATTTGTTTTGCTAATTCAAGCTCACTAGTGTTCACTGTTGCATCTTCACGGATAGCAATATTGAATGCAGGTGTGCCCAACCAACCACCATTCACATCACGAATGATGAAGTAAAATTGATCGTTGGTACTTTCGGAGCCATCATGTTCATAAGCAATGCGGAAACCATCAATATCTTGCTGCGTGAATGTATCGCCCACTGAAAGTACTTGTTCATCTTGATAAAGCACTCCGTGATTGGGTGTAGCTACAATCTCATAGATAATTTCATCACTGCTGTTATCTTCGTCTTCAGCTTGTAGTGTTTCTATCCAAATTTGACTACGCAAACTGGGTGGCGTAAATAGTGTATCATTAGTTACTAAGAAAGGTGCATTCAAAGTAAGACTGCCACAGGACTCTAAAGCCCAACGTTCAATGCTACCACCTGCTCCAAAGCCAGCTTCTCTTACTCTAAATCGCATTTTCCATTCTCCTTTGATGCTTTCTCCATTAAATATAGCAAGCGACTCCAGTGGTCGTTGCACAATACCTGCTGTTGGAGGGCAGGTGATGGCATCAGGAGCATCATCATCAAAACCCAGATTAAAATTGCTTGTACTTCCACAAAGGTTATCGAATAAAATTGCTTGAGTTCCTGCTGGACTAATTAATGAGACTTCTACAAATCTCACAGGTTGGTAGCCCCCCACTACAATAGGAATATTTAAATCCGAAATAGTTCCCTCTTGCTCTATTTTAATGATGGACTCAACCATTGGTGTGCCCGATCCTGAAATTTGCAGAGGCGTTTCTTGTGCAAAGGGCTGGCACTGCACATTAATGGTTTGAAATGCTCGAGGAATAGTAAAATCACTAGCACCACACTCATTGCGAGGACGCACGCGCCAAAAATAGATGGTGTTATCTTCCAAAAATATATCTGGCCGAATACTATCAGTTGTTATACTCGATGCAGCAAAAATGGTGCTACTCCCGAATGCAGGACTAGTAGCTATTTGAAAATCATAGCTTTCTGCATTTGGCACATCTGCCCACGCAAAAGTGGTGATTCCAAAGATATCTCTAGTATTATCGGCTGGAAGCCTCAAAGTGAAATCAGAAAAGTCATTACTAATTAATTCTATTTCAATTGGACGAATCAGAGTGTCCGTAGCGGTAATTGCCAATAGCTCAATTTCTTGCAGACCTATTATACCCGCTTCATTTAACTCAATCGTTAAGTTACTACTTTGCCCCACTTCGATGGTAGCGGGTTCAAAAGTTGCCAATAAACCTGCTGGCAAATTTCGCACACTCAGATTCACTGGCTCGTTAAAGCCTTGCAAACCAGTTGCATCTATTTGAATATCAATTACATTTGGCAAACATACTTTTTGATAAAAGGGAGTTACTTGAACAGCCAGTGTAGGTTCGGTAGGACTTGTGATATTGAAATTGTCATTAGAAATATCGAAAAAGATATTGTTAGCGGCCTCCACTCTAATCCTAGCTTGCGTAGAAATAACATCTGGAATGGTTACAAATTGTTCTCCATCATTCAAAACATCTTCGGCTAGGACAATTGGAAAAGTGTTGCCTCCATCTAAAGATAATTTTATATTTACTCTTTGACAATTCACTTTACGATTGGTCGTATTGGCTACATCCCACTGAACGGCATAATAGCCTCCAGCTTTCCAAGCATTGACCATGCCATTAGGTCTAGTTACTAAAAAAGGACCAGCAGATTCATCTGATCTGAATTTTACTTCTGACCAAATAGCAGCGCCAGCACCCTCGGCATTATTGTCTCTTACAGTACATCTGAAAGTTAAATCTCTACTGTAAGTCGGCAGCACCTCTGTATTTTCTTGCTCATTAGATAATAAAACAGAAAGCCTTGGAAATATTCTAGTTGGACTAGCCACAGGTGGATAAGAACGAAAGGTCGGAACGCTTCCTTGTGGCGAACCCAATACTGGTCGAAACTCTCCTAAGTCGTATTGCTCCCAACAATATGTTAAATTGTCATTGTCTATATCACTAGCACTGGCAGTCAGCTCAAAAGGCGTGCTGATGGGAATGAAAAAGTCATCTTCGTAAGGTAGTTCGATAGTTGGCTCATTGTTGTTTACATCTACAATGGTTGGGCAGGTGCTACCTCCTCTTTCACGACTGTAGTCTATGACTTGAATCAAAGAATGAATATGGAAATACTCATCTGACCCCGATTGCAAATTGAAATTGGCACATACTCCTGCATAAGACATAATCGTTGACCCACTTCCTGGCTCATAAGTATTATTAGATGCGATATTTTGATTTTGATCTTCTGTATCCCCACAGTTGCTCATGGTATGTTGTGCGCTAAATTGATGCCCCATTTCATGTGACATCACATTAGAGATGATGTAATCAAAATTGCGATAGTGGCAAGTAACTCCGCTTCGCGTTTGGCTATTATTACAGAGTCCTTGTAGCGATGCTATCCCACCAGTGCCACATGAGTTAGTGAATACATGACTAATGTCATAAGCATCTGCGCCAATAAGACCACTGATCCGTGTTGGTGCTTCTCCCAAAAGTCTTCTACCATCGCCAGCATTTAAATAGGGGTCGTCGTTTCCATTCACAAAAATCAATTGCTCAATTGAATCAACCAACACGAACCGAATACCTGCTTCTCTCTCGTAAATAAAATTCATCCGATTGGTAGCAGTAACAAAAGTTTCTAATACTTTTTCCACTGTTCCACCTTTGGAAGCACCGTATTCACCCGTACAAGTAAGCGCAAACCGATAGGTGCGCAAATCGAGCTCTGATAACTGACGGGACTCAATTATGTCATCATTGCTTGCAGTAGCTTGACTTTCTTTGGTAGGTCTATTTTTATTACCGCAGCCCAATGCAGCCAGTGCAGCATCTTTTAATGCAACATCTTTTGTGTAATAAGCAATATGTTTGTCTGCAATTGGCTCAATATAAACCGTCCCTTTTGGTGTTGAAACTGCTGCATGCAAGCCGGTGGAATTAATGTCGAAGCGAGTAGTTATTCTTTCATTTCCTACTGCAATTCCTTTGTAGGACTTGATCTTGGAGTACTTTGTGGATAGCTTTTCTCCCATAACTGGAGACTCTACAATGTGAAAGGCTTGATTGCTTCCATCAGGAAGTGGCAAATAAATAATAGTCTTGCTTTTTCGATAGCTCGTAGAAAACTCTAGCGGTGCATCCTTTAGCGTAGCTAAAAAGGCTGTTGGATTTAAAGAAAAGGAATGAATATCTCTAATTGTAATATCTTCTGCAATAGCAATATTCTTAATCAGTGATTGTTTGCTCAGATAAGACTGTGCAATGAGCAAAACAGAGGAAAAGACTAAACTTACTGTGAAAAATATTCTCATAAATAGATTTTTTAATTTTTTAACTTTGAGGTCAAGGTATTTATTTTTGAAGATTTCAAAATCAGTTTTTCGACAAAATTTACAAAATAATAGTCTTCTGCATGAAAATTGACATTTTAGCGATTGGCGTCCATCCTGATGATATTGAATTGAGCTGCGGTGGCACTTTATTAAGCCATATAGCACAAGGCAAAAAAGTAGGTCTGTTAGACTTGACGCAGGGGGAACTCGGCACGAGAGGAACAGCAGCATTGAGATTAGAAGAAGCTGAAAATGCTCGACAATTGATGGGTGCTGAGTTTAGAATAAATCTAGGCATGGCGGATGGCTTTTTTGAATTGACTAAGGAAAATAAACTTAAAATTATTACCGTTATTCGTGCTTATCGGCCCACCATTGTGCTGGGTAATTCTTTACAGGATCGGCACATAGATCACGGCAGAGCCTCACAGCTGATTCACGATGCTTGCTTCTTATCGGGATTACAAAAAATTGAAACCTATGATAGTTACGGTCTGCTTCAGGATCGCTGGCGTCCTCAGGCACTCTACCATTATGTACAAGACTATTACTTGAAACCTGATTTGGTAGTAGATATTTCAACGTACATGAACAAAAAAATTGAACTTATTCAATCCTTTCATTCTCAATTTCATGATCCTGGCTCTGAGGAATTAGAAACGCCACTCACAGGTTCTGACTTTTTTGATTTTATCACGGGAAGAGCTAAAGATGTGGGTCGCCCTGCTGGATTTGAATACGCCGAAGCCTTTAAGGTAAGTCGAACAATTGGCGTAAAAAATCTACTGGATTTATCTTAGCTACAATTTAAGCCAAAGTAGCGATGGCGAGCATAATACCATGTGATTTATGCTTTATAAAAGTATTTTTGAGTTTGTGTTTTACAAGTCCGCCAGCGAAGCCTAAGAACTCATTTTCCATATTTTTTCGCCAGTCTATGTTTTTTACTTCCATTTCACTTATCCAATAAAGTAGGTAATCAGAAAGTGTACCGTATGTACGGAGCTCTTTCACTTTCCACCCATTATTCTCTAAAAGCAATTTCAAGTTGTTGGGAGAGAACAGGAAAGTATGCCTAGGTGTGTGCCAGCCTGCCCAGTTTTCGCCATATTTTTTTCTACTTTCCGAATCAAAATTTGGGACTTCTATTACTAGATGAGTTTGAGGAGAAGCCAATTTAGCAATATGCCGTAGGGTCTTGTTGGGGAAATAATCGTGTTCTAAATAATGCCACATTGTAACAAAATCGGGTTGGCACTTTAGCTGAATTTGCCCCAGTTCACCTGAGATTAAGTTTAAGTTTCTTTTATAAATTGGTTCATTCCGCCAGCCATGATCGGAAAAATCTACTCCAATTGCTTTAACGCTATATCTTTGATGCGCTGCATAAAGGAAAGAGGGTTTTCCACAACCTACATCTAGGATGATTGTATCAGAGGTGAGTTGCTGACAATCTTGCAATACCTGCAGTCGTTTTTTGTCTAATTGCTGTTGATCGTTTTCTACTTGTTTCCTGTATTTCCCCCAAGCAGTTGCTCCTCGATAAGGCAAATAATATTCTGTGTAGTAATCTTTTAAATCCTCAAATGCTAGTCTTGGATTGAGCATTACTGTGTTGCAAGCAGCACATTGATCGTAGGTGAACTTTTCATTGCTTGAGTGCATTTGTGTACTTACTTTGACGAAAGGTTCTAATACGTTGCTATTGCATATCGGGCAGGATGTTAATTGCAAGGTGAAGTTTCGTCGCTTAACGACCTCCATAAGATTTAGTTTATTTCTGCCTAAAAAATATACCAATTGAAACGCCAGAGAAGTCAAAATGCTGACGCAACTGATTTTCTAAATAATTCTTGTAGCTTTCCTTGACGTACTTCGGATGATTACAGAAAAAAGCAAAGGCGGGATAATAAGTAGGGAGTTGAGTAATGTATTTAATCTTAATAAATTTCCCCCTATAAGCAGGTGGAGGATAACGATCAATGGCTTCTAGCATGATTTCATTCAATTGAGAAGTTTTTATTTTTTGTGTTCGGTTCTTATAAACGTCTAACGCCACCTCAATTCCTTTGTGAATCCGTTGCTTCTCTAAGACAGAAACAAACACAATAGGAACATCATTAAAAGGGGCTAATTTGCTTTTGATTCGTTCTTCATACTCCTTGGCAGTGTTGGTCTCTTTTTCAATAGCATCCCATTTGTTCACCAAGATAACAACCCCTTTCCGCCGTTTAGCAATAATTTTAAAGATGTTCATATCCTGCGCTTCAATACCCGTCTGAGCATCAATCATTAAAATTGCAACATCTGCTTCTTCAATGGCCGTGATAGCTCGCATAACGGAATAGAACTCTAAGTTCTCGTGCACTTTATTTTTTTTGCGAATGCCAGCAGTATCAATCAGTAAGAATTCTTTGCCAAATTTTGAGTACTTCGTATGGATAGAATCACGAGTAGTGCCAGCAATTTCTGTTACAATATTTCGCTCCTCTCCTAGCAGTGCATTAGTGAGTGAAGATTTACCAACATTGGGCTGACCAACAATAGCTATTTTAGGAATATCCGATTTGATGTCGGTTTCTTCATCAATTTGTTCTGCAATGGCATCCAATAGTTCACCAGAGCCACTACCTGTCAAAGAAGATAGAAAATAAGTATGCTCAAAACCCAAACTCCAAAACTCGTTAGCTGCGAGCAGTCTAGCATGATTATCCACCTTGTTAACAGCTAAAAAAACAGACTTATTTGCTTTGCGAAGCAAATTAGCCACTTGATCGTCCAGATCTGTAATACCAGTGGTAACGTCCACCATGAAGACAATAATTCGAGCTTCTTCTATTGCTATTCTTACTTGATCCCGAATGGCTGCTTCAAAAATATCGTCAGAATGCTCTACAAAACCACCTGTATCAATGACCGTAAATGATTTTCCATTCCAATCGGAAATACCATACTGGCGGTCGCGCGTTACGCCACTTATATCATCAATAATTGCTTGACGTTGACCAATCAAGCGATTGTAAAAAGTTGATTTCCCGACATTTGGTCGCCCCACAATAGCTACAATATTCCCCATAGTATTCTATCTTCTAACACTCGTCTTTATTTATAAATCAGCTGTTAACGCTCACCATCAATTCCCGAAATGTTGAAGGTAGAAGATGTAGGCTGCTACCTATACCCAAAATGCTTCAACATTTGATCGTCATCTCGCCAATTATCCTTCACTTTGACGTACAACTCTAAAAATACTTTCTGCTCTAAAAAAGTTTCAATGGCTTTTCTAGCCTCTGTTCCCAGTCTTTTAATAGCAACACCATTTTTACCAATTAAAATAGACTTTTGCGACTGCCGTGCCACAAAAATATTGGCAAGTATTCTCACCAGTGGTTCTCCCTTTTTAGTTGCACCTTCTTTAAACTGATCCACGACAACCTCTACGGAGTAAGGTACTTCCTGATGATAAAACAGTAGCACTTTTTCGCGAATAATCTCACTAACGAAGAATCGCTCGGAGCGGTCGGTGAGTTGATCCTTAGGATAGTAAGCCTGTCCTTCAGGCACGTAGCTCAGGATTACTTTGAGTAAGTGATCTGTATTTTTTTTATGTAAGGCAGCGATTGGAACAATCTCTTTGAACGGTAGCCTTTCTTTCCAAAGCTGTATGAGTTTTAGAATATGTAATTCATCCACCGTATCAATTTTATTTATCACTAAGAAAAGTGGAACCTCTTTAGCCAATTTCATTTTTTGGATAACTGGATCATCATCTTTGTAGGTTTCATTAGCGTCTAGCACAAATAACATAACATCAGCATCCTCAAAGGTCGTTTGGACAAAACGATTCATCTGCTCCTGCATTTTGTAAGTTGGATCATCAATGATACCGGGCGTATCTGAAAAAACCAACTGAAAGTCAGGCTCATTCAAAATACCGATGATGCGGTGTCGAGTCGTCTGCGGCTTATGTGTAATAATACTCATGCGCTCCCCCAGAAGTGCATTCATCAAGGTCGATTTTCCTACGTTAGGGCGACCAATGATATTGATGAAACCAGATTTGTGCATAGTTAAAAAATATAAATTTAGTAGGTTAAACGCCTTATTTGCCCATGCACCATTTTATTGATAAGCTCGTAAAAAATTTTAGGCTTGTGTGGTCGCCAGTTGAGATCATTAAATACTTCGCCAAAATTCACAAAATACTGAATATGCGTGTCGTGCATTTCTTCCTCAACATGCTGCAAAGTATTAATAAAACAAATCCAACCGTCTTCTTCTTTTACATCATCATACCATTCTTCGTAATAGCAGTCATCTGAGCCATGAAAATTTAAAACATTTTCGCAAATTAAGATAAATTTTGAAATACCTGACTTAATCATGGGATCAATCACGTCACGCTTTAAGTACATGATGTCGTTGGTCAAACAATCATTCCATTCTCCAATAAATTCAATAATGGCATACTGCTCCTCATAATTTGCATATAAAACTTTTAGATAGAGCGTATTAGAACCAAAATAATCCCACTGAGGATGTATGAAATAGTTATATACTTTTTGCGTAAACTGAAATTCACTGTGCTTGCGTCCATAAAAAGGCGATTGATCGTCTTGATCTGCCACATAATGCTCTCGCCAGTGATAATATGGTTCTATATCGTGCATTTATACTGTACTTTTTTGTTTTTGATTAACAAATTAACCAAATAATACGATCACTTCACTCTTCATAAATGTAATAAAAAACTCATTAATTTTTCATTTCTTACCACAATTGGTTGTTCGGGGGACGTTTTGCCCATTGTCATCGTTGAGGTTATTAGAAGACTTTTGGATATTTCTGCTACAATCGTTTACTGAAGACAATGTAAATATTAGTAAAAAAGCTATTTTTGCAATTATTCGAAATAAAATTATGATTTAATGATATACAAAACTCACTTATTATTATGTTGCTTGATGGCTGCTTATATGGGTCATGCCCAACCGTCTAATGTCGCGATGAGCAATCAAAAAACAACACCAGCGGAATTAGCAGAGAGCATAACCGCCGAAGATATGAAGGCTATCCTCACTATTTTAGCTTCGGATGAATATGAAGGTCGCGAAACTGGCACGGAAGGTCAAAGAAAAGCTGCCGACTTTATCGCAAGTAAATTCAAATCTTTGGGTTTACCTGCCATTGGAGAAAACAATACCTATTTTCAAGAAATCATATATACTGCTGAAAGTTGGAATGAAATCGCCTTAGAAGTTGAAGGAACGGAGTATCGTCATCTAAGAGACTTTTACGCTTTTCCAACTAGAAATAGTAATTTATCAGAAGCGCGTTTCGACGAAATTACTTTTCTAGGCTACGGCATTGAAGCTGATAATTACAGCGATTATGAAGGTAAAGACGTAGCAGACAAAGCTATCTTAATTTATAGCGGTGAACCTAGAGATAAAGCAGGGAATTCAAGAATAACTGGCTCTCCTGAGGATTCAGATTGGACAAATGATTGGAGAAAAAAACTGACTACAGCAAAAGAAAAAGGGGTAGCAATGGTCTTTGTTATAGACCCTGATATTCAAAAAAATATTCAGCAGAATCGCCGATTTTTGTTAAGTTCCAGAATGAGTATTGGTGCAGGTGAGCAACCCAGCGAAACTTTTGCTAATAGCATCTACCTATCTTCTACTTTAGCTAAAGATATGTTGGGCAAAAAATTCAAGAAAGCAGTTAGGCTTAGGGATAAAATAACAAAAAAAGGGAAATCAAAGTCAAAAGCATTTGATACAGCAATAGGACTAGTTCAGGATAAAAAGTTGGATCAACTAATTGGATCAAATGTTTTGGGATTTATTGAAGGAACAGACCCAAAGATGAAAGAAGAAGTAGTCGTTGTTACAGCTCATTACGATCACTTAGGTATGCGCGGTGAAAGTATCTTTAATGGTGCAGATGATAATGGCTCAGGTTCTTCGACCGTGATTGAAGTTTGTGAAGCCTTCACAAAAGCTAAAGCTATGGGCGCAGGTCCGAGAAGAAGTGTACTAATTATGTTAGTCTCAGGTGAAGAAAAAGGATTATTAGGTTCTCAGTATTATGCCGAAAACCCAATTTTTCCGATAGCCAATACAGTAGCCAACATCAATGTAGATATGGTGGGCAGAGTGGATGATAAATACAAAGATAATCCAAATTACATTTACGTAATCGGTTCAGATCGCTTGAGCACAGAACTACACGAGATCAACGAAACCGCCAACGAAACATACACCAACCTCGTACTCGATTATACTTACAACGCCGATGATGATCCCAATCGCTTTTACTATCGTTCGGATCACTACAACTTTGCAAAGAAAGGAATTCCCGCTATATTTTACTTCAATGGAGTACATGCAGACTATCACCGTCCATCGGATACAGTAGAGAAAATTAATTTTGAAAAGATGGAAAAGATTGGTCGTCTAGTGTTTCATACTGCTTGGGAATTGGCGAATAGAGATAAACGAATTGAGGTGGACGTAGTTGGTAGAAACTAAAATTCTTGAACAACTTCCGAAATTTAATACACTTCGGAAGTTGTTCCTATGCTGCTAAATGTTTCTATTCAAGGCATTCAAATCCTCAAAAGCCTGTTTGAGGCGTGCTTTGAAAGTTTGCTCGGCTTCTCTTAGCCATTTTCTTGGATCGTAATTCTTTTTGTTTGGATTGCCACTGCCCTCTGGATTCCCAATTTGGGTTTGTAGATAATCCCGTTTAGCTTCGTAATAATCACGCACTCCAACCCAAAATGCCCATTGTAAATCCGTATCAATATTCATTTTAACAGCACCATACTCAATCGCCTCACGAATTTCTTCCCTTGACGAACCCGAGCCACCGTGAAATACAAAATTGATTGGATTATCTATAGTGTTAAACTTTTGCTGCACGAAGTTTTGAGAATTTTTTAATATAATTGGACGCAATTCAACATTTCCAGGTTTGTACACGCCATGCACATTTCCAAATGCTGCTGCCACAGTAAATCTTTCACTCACCTTACTCAACGCTTCATAAGCATAAGCTACTTCTTCTGGCTGAGTATAAAGTCTTGCACTATCTACATCTGTGTTATCTACGCCATCTTCTTCTCCGCCTGTTACGCCAAGTTCGATTTCTAAAGTCATTCCCATCTTGTTCATGCGTTCAAAATATTTCACGCAAGTTTCAATGTTCTCTTCAAGCGGCTCTTCTGATAAATCAAGCATGTGAGAGCTGTATAATGGCTTACCAAACTGCTCGTAGTACTTTTCGCTAGCGTCTAATAGTCCATCTATCCAAGGCAACAACTTTTTCGCACAGTGATCTGTATGCAAAATAACGGGTACGCCGTAAGCCTCTGCCACAATTTGTACGTGCTGCGCTCCTGAGATACCTCCCAATATGGCTGATTTCTGCCCTTCGTTAGAAAGACCTTTTCCGGCGAAGAAAGAGGCACCACCATTTGAGAACTGAATAATGACTGGTGAGTTTAGATCACGAGCCGTTTCCAATACTGCATTGACAGAGTTCGTCCCCACTACATTTACAGCGGGTAAAGCATAATTATGTTCATTAGCACAATCAAGCACTTCTAGCACTTCATCACCATGTAATACACCAGCACGAAATTTTCCTGTTGCCATAGGTTAAAATATTTTTTGTTTGATAAAAGTTTTAGCTCCAAATTTCACGCAAGGTATAGTCTGAAGTGCTTATTTCAAAAACTTTACCTTTAGTAATTTCAGATTGAGGATTAGCAAAGTCTATTTTCACGAAGCTATCTAGCAACGAGAAGCCACTGAATAAAGAATAGCAAAATAGCATATTACTAAACATCACAAATCATAACACCTTCTTTTAAGGCTGCTAGCTTATCTTCATAAGTAGGGATAAACTCCTGAGCGATGTAGCCTTTGTATCCCGTTGCTAAAATAGCCTTAATGATGGCAGGGTAGTTTAACTCTTGATTTAGATTGATCTCATTTCTGCCTGGCACACCTCCAGTGTGATAATGAGCAAAATAATCTTTGTAATCTCTGATAGTTGCAATAATATCCCCTTCCATAATTTGCATATGATAAATATCATAAAGCAATTTGAAATTAGGCGAAGCGATTTTATCTACCAGAGCGGCTCCCCAAGGCGTTTTATCACAATGATAATCAGGGTGGTTCACCTTACTATTCAACAATTCCATGACGACCATAACCCCCCTTTTCTCTGCATGTTTGACAATCTTATCCAATCCAACTGCACAATTTTCAATACCTTGTTCATCCGTCAAACTTCGTTTGTTTCCTGAGAAAACAATTACATTCGGGACACCATTGTCTGCGGCTTGGTCAATTAAATCCATATAAATAGGTGCTAGAGCAGCATGGTTTTTGTTTTCGTTGAAACCATCTGTCAAGCTAGCTTTGCTGTGTGTGCCCAAAGCACAAGTCAAGCCATACTTCTGGAGTGTTTTCCAATCTTTTGGTGCTACAATTTCGATAGATTTAATCCCGAGTTCCTTTACGCCTTCACAAAAAGGTTCTAGCTCAATACCGCTGTAACACCAGCGACAAACGGAGTGCTTCACATTACCCTTTAACTTATCAATGGACGGTGGTGCTAAACTGGCACACTTGGTAACTGGAGCAATAGAGACGGCGCCTATTCCCAGAGCTGCATTTTTTAGTATTGATCTTCTATTCATCTTGATTTACTCGTTTTGTTTGGTTTAAAAGTAATAAATATTTATCAGTATTTCACAAAAAATAATCAGTGCAGCCAATAGTTTTTATCTTTGAGGGCGTTATTGATTACAGAAGTAACAAAAAAATGATCGTCTATTATGTACAAAATATTACTATCCTTCTTCATATTAGTAACATTATCAGCAACTTCAAAGGCAGAGATAAGCATTTTCTACAAAATGAGAGACTGCGATCAAGTAAGGAATTTATTCATCTTCGAGTTTAACGGTATCAATTTCAAACAAGTTGGACTGCTTCAAAAGCAAGATTCTGTAAGTTATGTAGGAACTCTACCAACCACCGAACCTAGATTCTATTACATTGGTAAATCGCCACAACAGGTTGCTCCAATCATTCTCGGTTCAGAATCCAAGGTAGTAGTACAGGCTAATTGTAACCAATATAAGAATATACAGATCATTGAGTCTGACTTAAATGTAGCTTACAGAACTATCAGCAATGAAATGGGGCAAATTAATAATCAAATGTCTCAAGCTATTCGCTCTTATCGAAGCGCAGCAAAAGATTCCACCAAGCTTGCTGCTGCCATCGAACAGTTTGCACGCATTGATAGTGAAAAAAATGCTTTACTATCATCCGCTCGCAAGCAAAACGACTATTTAGGAGATATTGTGGCCTTGAACACCTACCTTTCTTTTCACAACAACGGTGAAGGCTATCAAAATGAACAAGACTATTTTGCTAACGAGTATTTTCAGCATGTTGATTGGAAAAATAAAAATTACCATTATATGTCTTGGGTGTATGAAGCTGTTCGCTCTTACACTTCTACTGTTAGCCTCTTCGGATTTCCAGATGAGATACATAAAAATCTGCTCGAAGAATTATTAAATAATATTCCCGAAAATACTCGTACTAAACAGTTAGCTCTAGCTGGCATCATCTCAGGTTTACAATCAAGAAAGCACAGTAATATGGCCTACTTTGCTCAAAAGTTTGTGGATACTTACAAGGATACTGCCCCACTAGCAGTGAAAGCAATGGAGAAAGAACTAGCTTCTACTCAAGCATTTATTATTGGTGCAGAAGCACCTAATTTTGAACAGCAAACACCTGATGGAACTTCTATTCAGTTAAGTGATTTAAGAGGGCAAATTGTATTAGTAGATTTTTGGGCAAGCTGGTGTGGGCCTTGCCGCCGAGAAAACCCTAACGTGGTAAAAGTATATGAAAAATACAAGGAAAAAGGCTTCGAGATACTGGGCGTTAGTCTAGACAAAGATAAAGCGCGATGGCTAGGAGCAATCGAAGCAGATAAACTCGCATGGCAACATGTGAGTGACCTGAAGGGATGGAGCAATGAAGTTGCACAACTTTATGGCGTAAGAGGTATTCCAGATACCGTTTTGGTGGATAAAGAGGGAAAAATAATTGCTAGAAATTTAAGAGGTAATGCTTTGGAAGCAAAGTTAGAAGAAATTTTTGGAGAATAAATTAGTTATCCCAAAATAGCTCCATAGCAATGTAATCGGCTAGGAATTTGCCTCGCCTTGTTAGAGTATAGTTTGCTCTATTTGTCTTGAGTAAGCCTTTATCTACAAAGTCAGTAGCTTTTCTAGTGAAATATTCTGCATAATTAGTACCTAGCTCATTTAGTTTACTGATGTTACAACCCCAAATTGTCCGCAAACTAGTCATTATGTACTCATTGTATTGCTGTTCAACCGTGAGCTGCTCAGAGTCAAAAGGAATTGTACTTTCAGCTAAAGCCGTTACATATTTAACATTGTTAGCAATATTCCACTGCCTTACTTGTCCATCAAATGAATGTGCTGAAGGACCGACTCCTAAGTAAGGTACTCTTTTCCAATAATTAGAATTATGAATAGCAAAATGATCGGGCTTTGCGAAATTTGAGATTTCATAATGCAAATACCCTGCATTTTCCAAGGTATTCATTAGTAACTCAAACTGCTTTGCCGCTTGCTCATCTACTACATTTGGCACTTTTCCTGTTTTAACAAAATGCCCCAAAGCGGTATTTGGCTCAACGGTTAGGCAGTAACAAGAAATATGTGGTACTGCTAAAGCTATCACTTTTTCAATATTGCTGCGCCAAACTTTATCGCTCATGGTCGGTGTGCCATAAATTAAGTCAACCGTCAAATTGTCAAAACCATAAGCTCTCGCTTTTTCAATACAACTTTCTGCTTCTTCCGCATTGTGTGCTCGATTCATAAACCTCAAGTCTTCATCACTAAAAGATTGAATACCAATACTCAATCTATTAATTGGGCTTTGCCGCAATGCCTCCAACTTGTCGTTTGTCAAATCATCAGGATTAGCTTCTAAAGTGATTTCTGCATTGGTTTCAATTTGATAATGCTTTCGGATGGCACAAAAGATGGCATTGATATCAGATAAGTTCAACAATGAAGGCGTTCCGCCACCAAAGTAGATAGACTGAATAACTGCACCATTCAAGTATTCTTTCTGTAATTCAATTTCCTTGATAATGCCTTTAACCATAGGTTCTTGAAGGCGCAAAGACGTTGAAAAGTGAAAATTGCAGTAATGACAAGCCTTCTTGCAAAAAGGAATGTGTATATAAATGCCAGCCATTTATTTCATGTTATTGAAATGGAATAACGTTTTTTATTTCGTACAGTTGACCTATTCCCTTCCTAAACCATGTACCATATCATACTGTTTGTTGCTTAAATCTTATATCTAATCTAATATGGAAGCAACAAATATTGTTAATCAAGAACAAGTAGAAAAACTGGAACGAATTGCCTTCATTCTAAAGACCGTTGCCCATCCAATGCGCTTGGGCATAGTGCATTTATTAGAGCAACATCCGCAATTGTCCGTTACAGCAATATGTGAAATGCTTGGTTCTGAGCAATCTCTCACTTCTCATCATCTTCAAAAAATGCGCGACAAGGGCATTCTTTCTGTTAAAAGAAACGGACGCAGTATGCTGTATTCTCTCAAAGAGAGAGATGTATCATTAATCATTGAGTGCTTAGAGAATTGTCAGTGCAATATGTAGCAGTAATCTACTGAATTCCCTTTTATTTTAAATTTATTCTTCTTCTTGCTGCTGGATTTTTAGTAACAATCGCTGTGCATTCAGTAAGAAATCATCCTTATGGAACTTGAACTCGTTATTCACCATTAGCAGTCTCGCAGCATCAAAAGCTGCTGTGTTAGGAGCAACCTGCCTTGCGGCAATTGGATGCAGCCAATATTGAAGGTTGTTGGATCGCAAATGAGAATCTACTCCAAAATTGATAACTTTTTCTAGTTTGTTCAAGGAGAAAAGATAATCCGTTGCTTTATTGATCTCTTTTTGAAGATCATATATTCTTATTCTACCAAAATCCACTTTACATTTTTCTAGTAAGAATATATCTCGCCGACCATCAAATACAATAATACTCCGAATATTATATTTTCTGAGATTCTTGAACATGAAGCGATTAACCATATTGCGAGTAGGACGCAAAGTTGTAAAAGCATTTTCAATCGCTTCTTCGTCTAACCTAAAATCTTCTTTATAGATTTTTTTTCTTCTCGTACGAAGGTTTACTACTTCTCTTACTTTACCAATAGTATGACCTAGTTCATTGGTCTTTGAATAGACACTTACAATATCTACATCAAGATTATTCGACCAACTTTCGATAAAAATACGCTCAGTATCAATTTCATAAACTAATAGGGAAGCATCGCTAATTGCGTAGAAGTTGGGATAGCCGCCGTAAATATTTCCGTACTTTAGCTCTAGGAATGTAATGTTTTTGCCCACGGTTTTTTTATATAGTGTTTCAGTAAATCTCCCTCATACTGTATTTTTTTGGAGCATAAGGGCATAGTCTGTTTTAATTCTAACCTATCACTCTGATTACTTTGGGTTTATCCAGCTTCATATTTGGAGCACAAAGTAAATAATTCTACTTTAAACGCCAATATTATCAAGCAATTAAAAATTTTCCTTGCTCATAGATTTTCTCATCATTGGCATATATTTCTCCTTTTGTTCTCATGTCGGCAATCATGTCCCAATGGATGTCTGATTTGTTCTTTCCACCAGCCTGCGTGTAAGACTGTCCAATCGCCATATGAATAGTGCCTCCAATTTTTTCGTCAAATAAAATGTTTTTAGTGAAGCGGTCAATATTGTAATTATTACCAATTGCCGCCTCTCCAAAATATCTTGCACCTTCCAACTGAAAAATGTAGTCCAAGAATGATTGACCTCTTTTTGCCTCCCACTTAGTTATATACCCATTTTCCACCCATAGAGTTACATCTTCTACCTCATTTCCCATATAAATAGCTGGCATAGTGAATCGGACTGTTCCATTAACAGAATTTTCAACTGGTGAAGTGTAAACCTCTCCTGATGGCATATTGGTTTTCCCGTCAGAGTTAATCCAAGTTCGATTTTTACAGCTAAAAGTAATATCAATATCTTCCCCTAGATAGCGTACTTTTTCGCAGCCATTTAAATAATCAACTATTTTCTGTTGCGATACTCCAAAGTCTGTCCAAGCCTGAATTGGATCGTCTAGGTGAAGCATACAAGCCCTATATACAAATGCTTCGTACTCTCCTAGTGACATATCGGCCTCTTGGGCATTTGCCTGTGTCGGAAATTGACAAAGCGAACGTCTCATCGAACCGTTGCCCGTTCTTTCAAAATAAATATTTCGCAAACCTGTAAACGCCTTTTGTCGTCTGCTCACCTTCTCAGTGTCTATATTTTGCTCTTCCTTTAGATTATAGGGTGCCCTCACATAAAGGTAAGTATCAAATGTTTCCATCGCTACTTTATAATTGGCAGGAGTATAGGTTATTTGCTCATCATTAGTGGCATTATCTATCAATAATTTATGCTTTTCTCGAAAGGATAAGTCCATTTCTACTATTGCACCAACCGAAAGTGCTTCTTTATAAATAGCTCTGATGAGTGGTTCGGCAAGAAAAGTTGATTGGATGAAGAGTTTTTCTCTTTCTTTTAAATGCAGACAATAATGTACAAGTAATTTAGCGTAGTTATCAGTATAGTTCATTGTGTCAATTTAAAAACCATTATATATATTTTATGCAAATATATAAATAGATCAGCAAGGCAAGAACAAAATGTATTTATTTACCATTGTTTAACTTGATAAGGATAACGAATTTGATATTGATCTTCGACCATTGCTTGTATCTTACCCCTCAATTCATCCATATTTTCCTTTGTAACAGCAGAAATTAATATATTATCTGAGTCGAATTGGTGGCGTAAATTATTGCGTAAACTCTTTTCAAGTTCTTCTTGAGTAATAGGGTCAAGCAATTCATCGAAGTAGCGCTTCCTATACAAATCTATTTTATTGAAAACCAAAAGCATAGGCTTGTTTTCAACTTCCATCTCCTTTAAAGTTGCTAGCACCGTATGGATATGATCTTCATAATTTGGATGAGCTACATCCACTACGTGAAGCAAAATATCACTTTCTCGAACTTCATCTAATGTAGATTTGAAGCTCTCAATAAGATGATGAGGTAGTTTTCTGATAAATCCGACTGTATCAGAAAGCAAAAAAGGCATTCGATTGAATACGACTTTTCTAACGGTGGTATCTAGTGTTGCAAATAAACGATTTTCAGCAAAAATTTCTGACTTACTCAACAGGTTCATCAGTGTTGACTTACCGGCATTGGTATATCCTACTAGTGCTACTCTAATTAATTCTCCCCTATTCTTTCGTTGTGTATAGCTCTGCCGATCTATTTTTTCCAACTTCTTTTTAAGCAAAGAAATTTTATCCCTCACAATACGCCTATCCGTTTCTATCTCCTGCTCTCCAGGTCCTCTCATTCCAATTCCGCCTCGTTGCCTTTCCAAGTGTGTCCAAAGCCCTCGTAAACGCGGCAGTAAATATTGCATTTGAGCCAGTTCAACTTGAGTTTTTGCCTGTGCTGTTTGCGCTCTTCGAGCAAAAATATCTAAAATCAAACTACTCCTATCTACAATTTTTACTTTCAGAGCCTCTTCTAAGATTGATACTTGTTTGCCAGTTAAATCATCGTCAAAGATAGCTAAACTAATTTCTTCATTATCTTCAATATACTGAGTAATCTCCTCCAATTTACCCTTGCCAATAAAAGTTCGGGGGTCTGGACGATGTAACTTTTGAACAAAGCGTTTGGCTGCAAAAGCTCCTGCTGTAACAGATAGAAATTGCAATTCATCCAAGTATTCTTCCAACTGCTCAGTCGTTTGTCCATCTTGCACAACACCAACAAGTACGGCTTTTTCGTTATATTTTTTAAGTCCCTCTTTCTTATCTTTTTTTAAATTCCACTCTGCCATTCAAATCTCTTTTAACCTTATTATTTAGTTACAAATACTCAATCAAAGGTGAATATGTTTTATCATACAGTAAAAATAGTTGGTAATCCAATAAAAAAAATAAAATCAAAGGAGGAGGATTAATGAAAACTCACTAATTGATCTGGAGCTGGCAAGTAAAAGTGTTAACATTCTGTATAAATTCTAAAAAATTGTAACACACCCCCACTATTGGTTTGCAATAAGTCTTAAATACCTACTTTTGTATATATGAAAGAGAATGTCCTGTTAGTATTACTTGTATTTATTGCCCTATATACACTCAATGCCCAATTATTAGAGCAGTCGCCTATCTTGGTCAGAAAGACAACCACGTCCATCGCTATTGATGGTCATTTGGATGAAACAGCTTGGAAGAGTGGTATTCCAGCTAATAACTTCTGGATGTATTTTCCTACCGATAGCATAAGAGCTAATTCAGGCACAGAAATTTACATGCTATTTGATGATACAAATTTATATGTCGGAGTAAAGTGTTATTCACAAGGCAGCGATTATGTTGTACCAACGCTTAGAAGAGATTATCGTGCTGGGAGTAGCGACAACATCACCTTAGTGTTCGATCCTTTCAACGATCGAATTAATGCTTTTGTCTTTGGAATGACTCCATTGGGCGTGCGTAGAGAAGCGCTCATATCTAATGGCGGGCAAGAAGGAGAAGACTTTGCTACTTCCTGGGATAATACTTGGAAAGGAGAAGCTGGCATTCACGATGGCTATTGGGCAGCAGAGTTTCAGATTCCATTTAAAACTTTGCGCTACAACGAAGGAGAAACCACTTGGCGATTTAATAGCTATCGCTTTGATACACAATCCAATGAAACAAGTACATGGATGCGGATTCCACGTAATCAAATCATCATGAATTTGGCGTTCATGGGCGAAATGAACTGGGAGGAAGCACCGCCCAAACCTGGAGCTAACATAGCTGTCATTCCCTATTCTATTGCTGATATGACTAAAGATTTTGAAGCGGGAACAGATGCCGAAAGAACTTTCAATATCGGTGGGGATGCAAAGGTAGCGGTTACTTCTGGCTTAAATTTAGACTTGACTTTCAATCCTGACTTTTCTCAAGTGGAAGTGGATCAACAAGTAACTAATTTAACAAGATTTGAAGTTTTGTTACCAGAACGCAGGCAATTTTTTCAAGAGAATTCTGATCTATTTGGCAGTTTCGGCACTTCTGATATTAATCCTTTTTTCTCTCGCAGAATTGGGCTTTCCTATGATACGACACTTGAGCAGAACATTCAAAATGCTGTTTATTATGGTGCAAGACTAAGTGGAAAACTGGATAAAAATTGGCGATTAGGTTTGTTAAACATGCAGGCTGCTAACGATAAGTCTAACGGATTGCCAAGCTATAATTATACAGTTGCAGCTGTGCAGCGAAAAATATCTGCTCGCTCAAATGTAGGAGCAATCATGGTGAACAAGCAAACCTTTGAGGATATAAATAGTGAGAGTGATTTCAATAAGTATAACAGGGTCGTTGGTCTTGATTACAACCTCGCTTCTTCTGATAATTCTTGGACGGGCAAGGCATTTTATCATCAGATGCTTGCACCTGAAAACCACAATAACCAATTTAGCTATGGTATTAATTTAACTCGTAGAGAACGAAACTACGAGATTGGCTTTGCACATGATCGAGTAGGAGAAAACTATGATGTAGAGGTAGGCTTTGTTCCAAGAACAGGATTTAGCCGATACCGTAGTAATGCTGCTTTGATCTATTATCCGACAAAAGGTGCTATTATTCAGCATTCACCTTATTTGGAAGGAGCATTTTTCTTTGAACCAGATTTTGGCAATACCGATCACATCATCGAAGCAGGCTGGGAAGTTGATTTTAAAGACTTTAGTGGGCTAAATGTGAGTATAACCAATCGATTTACTCGTTTGTTTGAAGCATTTAACCCTACTCGTGTTGATACTGCAGAGACAAAAGTGCAACTCTTACAGCCGGATGATTATCATTTCACTTTCCTAGAAGCTAGATATTCATCAGATAGGAGAAAGGATTTTTCTATCTCCCTAAGTCCGACTATTGGTCAATTCTTTAACGGTTGGCGATATGGATTGAGAGGCGGCTTCAACTTCAATTTCAGACCCAAAGCAAGAATAGAACTAAATTACAATCTAAACCGCATTGAATTACCAGAAGGATATGATTCAAGAACCTTGTTGCTAGTCGGTCCTCGTATTGATATAACTTTTTCGCGAAACTTATTCTTAACGACTTTCTTCCAATACAATAATCAGATTGATAATGTAAATGTCAATACTCGATTTCAATGGCGTTTCAAACCTGTTTCTGATTTCTTCTTGGTTTATACAGACAACTACTATTCAACTGATTTCAGGACAAAAAATAGAGCAATTGTAGCTAAATTGACTTATTGGCTGAATATTTGATGGCATGAATTACATATTAGCAATTGATATCGGCACAACAAGCACTAAAGTAGTAGCATTTGATAAGACTGGGAGGCTGCTGAGAAAAGAAAATGCCCCCTATCCTACCCTATCCCAAAAACCTCATTTTCAAGAACAGTCACCAGATGAAATATATAAATCGCTAATGGCTGCAGTAGCTAAAGTAATTCAGTACTTTCCTATACCACCTCTAGCGATCACTTTTAGTAGTGCTATGCACAGCATAATAGCAATAGACAAAGCAGGAAATCCATTGACCAATAGTATAATATGGTCAGATGGACGCAGCCAAAGTCATGCTGACGCTTTAGTTCCAACTCATCTGGGTCGAGCTATTTTTTTACATACTGGCACACCCATTCACGCTATGTCGCCACTTTGCAAAATCAAATGGTTGAGCGATAATAATACCTTTATATTCAATACTGCATACAAATTTATTTCGATTAAAGAGTATGTTCATTATCAGTGGTTTAAGACTTTTAAGATAGATTATTCTATTGCCTCTGCTACGGGGCTTTTTGATATTCGCAAAAAAAAGTGGTACGCACCTGCCTTAGATTATTGTGGTATCAATAAAAATCAACTGAGCGAATTTGTACCAACTAACTATCAATTTGATGAGCTTTTACCCGAAGTAGCTCAACAACTTGGCATCCCAGCAGAAATACCTGTCATTATTGGTGCAAGCGACGGCTGTCTAGCCAATCTTGGTACAGGCATTTTAGATAATCAAAATTTAGTGATTAGTATTGGCACGAGTGCGGCGGTAAGAATGACCAATACGCAACCTATCGAAAGTAAGACCAATGAACTATTTAACTATATTTTAGAGGAAGAATACTACGTTTTGGGAGGCGCCAGCAACAATGGTGGCATCATTTATGAATGGACTGAAAAGCAATTTGGATTAACGCATGATATTAAACTGCAAGCAGCAGCATTACCAGCCGGGGCGGAAAAACTACTTTTTCTACCCTATTTGAATGGCGAACGTGCACCTTTGTGGAATGCTCAAGCAAAAGGAGCGTTCATCGGTCTCCACAAAGCACACTCCATACCTCATTTCTACCGCGCCATTTTAGAAGGTATTGCTTTTAACTTGTACACAATCAGTCAACATCTTATCGCTAAATTAACAGTACCGTTCAAAATTTACGCCAATGGTGGCTTCACTCAAAATGATCTAGCAATGCAAATAATCGCAGATGTTTTTCATGCAGAAGTGCATCTGCAAGCACATGAGGAGGGTACTGCTTGGGGAGCTGCAAAATTGGGTTTAAAAGCCATTGGGCAAGTAGAAAGCTATGAAGACTTTCCGCCTTTAGAAACATTCAAGACGTTTAAACCCAATGCAGACAATTACTCAAGCTATTTATCTTACTTTGAAATATGGAAAGAATTGTACACAAAACTTGAGAATAGCTTTTTTCAGCTAAATGAACTTTAAGCGATTATTGCGTTCGCAACTTTCCCCAAACCCAAAATAAGAAAGCACCTCCACCAGAAGCTACAACTGTAAGCATAGAAGCAGTTGCGATATTTCCATAAATCCAACTACCGGTGGCAAACAAAGTGCTATATACGGTAACGCAACCAATAATTACGGATAAAATTTCTAAGGGAAGCTGTCCTATTGATTTAGGTAAATCAAAGCCTTCACTGGCAGCCTTTTTCAATACTGGATTCCACCCATTACCTCCCGGCTGAATAAGTTGATAGAACTTGCGAAGTTTCTCGTCAGAAGTAGGTGGCGTAAAGAAAGTAGCAACTATCCAAACAATAGTTGTTAGCAAAGCCCCTGTCACCGTTTTTTGCCAGTCTTCCATTGTATCATTGAGAAAAGTAAAATATCCAGCAATAAGTAGTGAAGCAATCATTGCAACAATTTCTGTCATGGCACTAATGCGCCACCAAAACCACCGCAGAATATAAATCAATCCAGTACCCGCACCCAGTAGAAGCAGTAAGTTAAACGCCTGAGAAGCATCCTGCAATAGCAAGCCTAAACCTAAGCCTAAAAAAGCAGTTAGGACGGTAAATAAACGGGCTGCCCAGATTAGTTCTTTCTGCGAAGCATCTGGCTTGATAAATCTTTGGTAAAAATCATTTACTAAATAAGATGCTCCTAAATTCAATTGCGTGGACATGGTGGACATAAAAGCAGCTACTAAAGATGCTGCCACTAAACCTAGTAGTCCCGAAGGCAGTAAAGTCAGCATAGCGGGATAGGCAATATCATCACCCAATTTACTTTCTGAAATATTTGGAAAAGCCGTTTTAATATCTGACACCTCTGGAAATACAACAATGGAGGCTAAAGCAATCAAAATCCAAGGCCAAGGACGCAGCGCATAATGAGCAATATTGTAAAGTAAAGTTGCCCCAATAGCATTTTTTTCATCTTTGGCAGAAAACATACGCTGTGCAATATACCCGCCGCCGCCAGGCTCTGAACCCGGATAATAAGATGCCCACCACTGCACTGCCAATGGCACAAGTAATACAGGAACCCAAGCATTAGGATTGTTGAAATCAGGTAGAAAGTTGAGCTTATCTGCTACGCGTTCATTAGCAAGAAGGTTAGACAAACCACCAACCTCTTCTAAATTCAACAAATAAATACAAGCCCAAATCGAACCGATCATGGCAAGAATAAACTGGACAAAATCAGTAATAATAACAGCCTTTAATCCTCCAAAAGTGCTGTAAGCTAGTGTAATAGAACCAGCAATAAGTAAGGTCAACCAGCCGGGAATACCTAGCATCACCTCGCCAAATTTAACAGCCGCTAGCGACACGGTGCCCATTACTAATACATTAAAAATAAGTCCTAAATACAAGGCTCTGAATCCTCGTAGAAATGTGGCAGCTCTTCCACTGTATCTTAGCTCGTAGAACTCTACATCAGTTAGTACATTAGAACGCCGCCAGAGTTTAGCGTAAACAAAAACGGTCAGCATTCCCGTCAATAGAAATGCCCACCAACCCCAGTTACCAGCTACACCATTTTGGCGTACCAAATCTGTAACTAAGTTGGGCGTATCTGCCGAGAAAGTGGTGGCAACCATTGAAACGCCCAGTAGCCACCAAGTCATATTTCGTCCAGACAGAAAAAAATCAGATACGCTATCGCCTGCCTTTCTTGAAACAATCAGTCCAACGACCAATACAAAAAGGAAATACAGACCAATGATGGTCCAGTCTAAATTACTTAGATTCATGTTGTTTTAAAGTTGGTATCGCAATAATAGTATTCACACAAACCCTGATATCTACCTATGGTCACCAAAGAATGCAATTATTTTATCTGCTAGTTCTAATGCAATTGAACTTTGTGCTTCCAGTGTGGCTGCTCCAGTGTGTGGTGTCATTGAAATTTTTGGATGTTGCAGTAGCTCCATCTGAAGTTGTGGCTCTTGGTTGTAAACATCTAGCCCCACTCCCGCCAATTTTCCACTATCCAATGCAGCAAGCATCGCTTCTTCATCTATTGTGCCACCTCTTGAAGTATTAATGAGATAAGCACCCTCTTTCATTTGGCTAATTTCGTCCGCTCCTAGTATTGGCTCACCGCCAGAAAAAGATACATGAACCGTTATAAAGTCCGCCTTAGGTAGCATCTCTGAAAGGGTTGTTGTCGTCATTTTGATTGCCAGACTCATTGTGTCAGACTGATAAAGACTTACATCCATTCCCACTTCTGAGACGGAGAGATCAACGGGTAAAATGTTCATACCAATTCCCATACCAATTTTGGCAACCTGCTGCCCAATCCTTCCAAAGCCTATAATACCTAAATTCTTACCACGCAACTCCACCCCAGAGGCATAGGTGTTCTTTAGTTCTTTAAAATGAGTAGCACCTTTGCTAGGCATTTCTCTATTGGTATTCTGCAAGTGCCTTGCCAATGTAAACATGTGCCCAAACACCAGTTCTGCAACAGAGGAAGCTACTGCCTCCTGTGCATTTATAATCTCGATACCCTTTTCTCGTGCATAAGGTACATCAATATTATCGAATCCAACGCCTGCTCTAGCAATGAGTTTCAACGTTGGTGCTACATCTATCAAATCTTTTCGGACTTTTGTAGCACTTCTAATGATTATAGCATCATATTTGGATAGGACATTGGGGAGTTCCTCTTGAGCGATTTTTTGGTCATGCACTACATAACCAGCTTCCTCCAACAGCATTTTTCCATCAGGATGTATGCCATCATTAACTAAAATTCTAACCATTTGAGGGAATTTTAATGATGTTAATATTTAACAGTCAGTCTTAATAATTAGGCTAAAGTATAAAACTTACCTGATAGCGTTGCAAGTTTTTCGTTTAAAGTTTATCTAACACTTCAATTGTGAATATCAATGGCTCGTCGGGAGGTACGAGCGTATCCTTACTAGCGATTATAAATCCTCGTTCACCATAACCTAGATGAGACGGCACTAGCAACCTAATTTTACCACCAACTTTTATTAGCTCTAGCCCTTCATTCCAACCGTCAATGACCTTGCCTAAGTAAAATTCAAAAGGCTTATTTCTTTTGTAAGAGGTATCAAAAACATCCCCATTTAAAAATCTTCCTTCATAATGCACCTTAAGTCGATCTGCCCATACAATAGAATCTCCATACCCAGTATTGAGAATTTCATAGAAAAGTCCAGATTCTAATTTTTGGACATTCCAAAGAGAATCCAAAGCTGTATTAATTAACTTGTTACTTTCTATTTCATATTTGGTAGTGGGGTCAGAAAGCAATAACCCCGCCAATCTGTTGTATAGATCATCTTCGCTAATGGTGGTAAGTGTTGTCTTATCTCGTTGAGTTTCAGAAACAGTATTCTGGCAAGCAGTTAGATATATTAGGACTATTAAGGGATAATATAATTTGGTCATTGCATCATAATTGAGTTAAGCCTGTGGTATATAAACATAGACATCCACTCGCCTATTTTGTTTTCGACCTGAGGCGGTGCTATTTGAAGTCAAAGGAAATTTTTCGCCATGACCAGTGTATTTAATCCTTTCATTTGAGATGCCTTTGCTACTTAGATAGTCTGCTACGGCTTTTGCTCTCGATTCTGAGAGTTGCTGATTTGCAGTGTCACTCCCTGCACTGTCCGTATGCCCGTTGATGGATATGCTGTGCTTAGGGTGCTCTTTTAGAAATTGATACAGTTTTTCTAATTCTTGAGAAGAATCATCTGAAAGTTGTGAACTACCCGAGTTGAACTCAACACCTTTCAGGGCAACTGTTTCTCCTGAACGTAACTCCTTTTTGATAGTTGATGAAAAAGAGGTACTCAGCGTTACAAGAGCCTTATGCTCTATTTTTTCAATACAAAAAATATGCTTGTTTGAGTAGCGTCCAGTTGCTGCCGTAATTCCCCAGTATATTTCTGTTCTGTTCTTAAATACTGATGCTACAATATCACTTGCATAAGAAAGTCTTCGCACACCATCTAGCTCAACATATATTTGTTGAATAGCCGGATTCCATACCACCTTTAATGAATGCAACTTACAATCCTCTATGTTATCAATAGGAACTGGCCCTGCTAAACTTAGTGCGTGGTGCATTCTACCATCTGCCATTAAAGCAACGTGATCCTGCTCCGGATCTCTCAGGTGATCGTTGCTATAAGTATCTATTTCTATTCCTAAGGAATGTGGCAATCCTCGAAAGCCCATACCTTCTCCGCTGTAACCTGTTTGAGCTAAATAAGGCGCAAAAGCTAATACAATACCATCAGCTCCCCAGCGATCTTTACACCCCAACTGCACTTTTAACTCCATTTCGAAGGACTCTTCAAAATTAAGTGCTTTTTTATACCATATTGATCCAGACACCCATTGTTCATCAGGCACAAGCTGAAAACAATTTACTCCTGATTGAGTAGCTACGCCCGATACGCTGAAATCAGAGAGTTGAAAGTCAGACTGAGCGAATGTGGGCAAATAGAATAGAATGGACAAACAGACTAATACAGTTAGTTTCATAACAGGAGGTTTTGAATGAATCAATCAAAATGGTGTCAGCAGAATATGTTTTTATGTTTTATTCAGCTGCACTAGCAATCTTCTATTTAATGAGCCTAAATAAGAATAAGTTTATCTTCTAAATGTCAATTATACAGAATATTATACTTGAGTGATGCTGAGACTCTTTGGTCTATTGAGTTTTTTCAGGAATGTGACTTATACTTGGCTTTGACAGATGAGCATTAATTGTTGAGTTATTTTTCATTACGTCCCTAAATCCTTTAAGATTGTCTGTCCTGTAGGTGTCAATTTTGATATTGAAACACTTAATTTTTAGTATTAGATCGCTCATTTTTTTTTCGACTTATCGAAATATTGACCATTTTACTATTAGATTTGTTGTAGATTTATATTCAAAGATTTGTTCAAAAAATAAAGCGTGACAAACAAGTATTTCGATTTAATAGATCAGACCTTTTATTTTCCTCAGGAAGGTTTTGACATTGAAAACGATAATCTCTTATTTAATGGTGTTCCACTGAAGCACCTTATTGAAAAATACGGTACACCTCTGAAGTTGACTTACTTACCAAAGGTGGGTATGCAGATCAAGAAAGCCAGAAATTGGTTTAATAGAGCCATCAAATCACTTGGATACAGTGGAAAGTACTACTACTGCTATTGCACTAAAAGTTGCCACTTTAGCTATGTGGTGGAAGAAGCACTGAGATATGGTGTTCATTTAGAAACTTCCTCTGAATTTGATATTGATATCATTAATCGACTTTACAAAAAAGATTTAATTGATAAAAATATTACCATTATCCACAATGGTTTCAAAACGGAGCCTTACGCTGCAAAAATCAGTCATCTAGTAAATGAGGGATTCAAGCATGTGATACCTGTGCTAGACAATCCTAAGGAACTCACCTATTACGAAAAGTATGTGGAAGGCAATTGTAATATAGGTATCAGAGTGGCAACGGAAGAAGAGCCTAACTTCGAGTTTTATACTTCTCGACTCGGCATCAGAAGCACCGAAGTGATTGACTTTTACAAAAAAATAATTGCTGATAATCCTAAGTTTCAATTGAAATTACTACATTTCTTTGTGGACACAGGAATCAAGGACAGCATGTACTACTGGGGCGAGTTGAAGAAAGTCTTGAAAATTTACTCGGAACTAAAAAAGATCTGTCCGACGCTCGATGCACTCAATATAGGTGGCGGACTGCCAATTCGCAATTCTCTAGGCTTTGAGTATGATTACAAATATATGATTCGCGAAATTGTATCACAAATTCAGCAAGCCTGTGAGGAAGAAGAAATTCCAGAGCCTGATATTTATACCGAATTTGGAAAATTTACTGTTGGCGAAAGCGGAGCAACCATTTTCTCTGTGCTTTCTCAAAAACAGCAAAATGACAGAGAGATTTGGTATATGGTAGATAATTCTTTGATGAATATAATTCCTGATGCTTGGGGAATAGGTGAACGATTTATCTTATTACCTATTAATAAATGGAGCAATGAATACAGAAGGGTAAATATTGGTGGTTTGACTTGTGATAATTCTGATTACTACAATTCTGAAGCACATGAAGCTCAGGTTTATTTACCCGCTTATTCTGAAGAGGATGAAGAACCACTCTATCTAGGATTTTTTCACACAGGAGCATACCAAGATGCTATCAGCGGCTATGGCGGCATTAAACACTGTCTAATTCCATCCCCAAAACACATCCTTATCTACAAAGATGACAAGGGTAATATAGTAGATAAAATCTACAAACCAGAGCAACAACCAGATGAAATGCTTAGAATTTTAGGGTACTAGAAACGTTTAAATATCTGTGGCTCTGAACCCTAGCCAATGAGGTGCTGAACTTATTTCATTGGCTAGGTTTGTTCATTTTGCTTCATTGCGCTATCTTATCCAGACGGAACATTTCATATTTTTCAATCAGCTCAATAAGTAATTGATCGTAGTTATTTGATCTGGAATAGCCCAAATCTTTCAATCCTCTGGCCCATTTCTTATAATCAATGCCAAATTTCAATAGCGGACTATAAGGACTTGAGGCATCTGTCAAATAATGACTGTGCGTTCTCCAATTTATCCAAGCACTTTCGTAGCTCTTACTCCCTAGTGGCACGCCAAAGTGATTATTATTTTCTTGAGCAGCCTCAGAACGCCCAGCACGACTTTCTAGTAAGCCCTGTGCCATTTTTATACTAGCTGGAATACCATATTTCTGCTGCTCTGCCATAGCAACTTTTCCAAATCGCTTAATGTAAGCTTCTACCTCCGATGGCTTGAAGTCAATATCATAAGCCTCTACAACTACTTTGTTTTCTTTTTTTGCTTCCACAAATTTGATGGGTTTTACCATGCTTAGTTGCTCTACTTCTTTCCTTGGATTTGGTGCATCCGCCGCAGTCATTATCTTGGCTAATGGTGCATTCATACTCATTTGAAAATGCAAATCCTTCTTAGTTAAAACAAAAATAATTAAAGCAAGTAAAGTGAGTTGAGCATAAGGAAACTTCGATCTAGAGAAGACTCCGAGCGTTGTTTTATGAAACAGATTGTTTAAAGCCACAACATACTTTCTGATATGCTGCACCATTCTTCTGAATATTAACTTGAACGTTACACTGTCGAGTATTGTGTATTGTACTTGCTTTTGTAAACTCTTGTTTTGATAGACTCGATTATTTTTCATAGCTACTAATTTTTAATTTTTTTTACCCAAAAAAACATAAGTTTGCATTAAAGATTTTTAATTCTAAATAAATATTACTAAAATTGTATTACATCACAAATATAAAACAAAAAGTTTTAAAAAACAAAATTTAAAAACCATATCCGTTTAAAAAAATGTCTAAGTATAAAGACCATTTAGTCAATCAAAGATTTAAAAAGGTGTTCGAGGAACTGGAAAAACGCAACCTCATTAAAGGAAAGTCAGATATTGCTAATCAACTAGGCACCTACAACCATATCGTAAACAGCATATTAAAAGGACAGCGAAACGTAACAGTGGATCAGCTAAAGCAATTATTTAATATCTATCAAATAGATGCCAACTATTTGTTTGGATTAAGTGATACCATGTTTGTAGATGAAGCGTTAACGAGCATTGATAAAAATGAGTTACATTATGCTCCTAATGCCAATATTACTTTGATTCCACACAAAGCACTTGCGGGGGTTGCTATTGACACAAATGAAATTAGCCAGCAAGAAGACCTGCCACGCTTTTCTGTTCCCAGTATGAATGGCAATTTAATAGGTGTTGAAATAAGTGGTGATAGCATGATGCCTACTTTAGCTAATGGCGATATCGTCGTTTGCGAAGAAGTGGAAAGAGGTGATGCACTTCGAGAAAATAACATCTATGTAATTGTAACAGACGTAGTTGTCGCAAAAAGAATACAACAAATCAGATCAGAAAAGGGACTTACACGTTTAAAACTCATCTCAGACAATAGCACTGTTTATAAACCCTACGATCTTGACCTATCCGAAATCAACCATTTGTTTAAGGTAAAATGTCGGCTCACTTCCTACGGACTAGGCTAAAAACAAATTAATATTATTTGTATAAATCCAATCGGTTCTGACTTGTGACGACACTCCATCTGATTTATTACTTTTTTACTTCAAAAAATTAATAGAACTATAACATTTCTCCTTAATTATGTTTAGATTTGTGCTAACGACGGTGTATTTATTACACCTTCAATCTCCAGTCAACATTCCCGTAACATATTCAGCGAAATTATGATTCCTCCAGTTGCTTTGTAAGGTATTCTCTTTACACGTAAGCGTGTCTTATTTTTTCTATAGGGTTATTAAAATTACTAAATTATGCTAGTTCTTTACATTGTACTAGGAGCATTTATTGTGGGTTGGGGGGTTATTTCTCTTTCAAGTCAAGCAAAAAACGAAAGTTGGAGGTAATCACATCCTTTGACAACGTACTAAGAGAAAATAATTAAAGTCGTTATTTTCAGCTCCTCTAAAAAAGTTTTGCCTCAGTTCACTCGATGCGAGTGAACTGAAGGCTTATCGAAAGTCTGTAACAATTTCCACTTTAAGCCTTCTTATGTTCCGAAGCGGACTGTATTTCACACCTTTTCTTTTTAAGTTTACGCCTTAAAATAAAAAGCACATTATTGACAAATCCTCGTAAGCACCTTATTGATGTCATCATTCCTGCATTTAATGAAGATCAGTCTATTGGAAACGTACTCAAAGATATTCCAACTGAATGGGTGCGTGACGTAGTAGTATGCGACAATGGCAGTACGGATCAAACCGCTACAGTTGCTAAAAATCATGGAGCTACGGTGGTCTATCAGCCTAAAAAAGGTTATGGTAATGCCTGCCTAAAAGGAATAGAATACTTAGCCAAAAAAAGTGCAACGCAAAAGCCTGATATTGTTGTATTCATGGATGCGGACTATTCGGATCATCCAGAAGAACTCCTATTATTAGTCAAGCCAATCATTGAAGATAATATAGACTTAGTTATTGGATCACGCGCATTGGGAGATATGGAGCGTGGCGCAATGCAAGTTCAGCAGATATTTGGCAACTGGCTGGCTACCAATCTTATTCGATTTTTCTATAATTATCATTTTACGGATTTAGGTCCTTTTAGAGCTATTAAATATGACCAGTTAATTGCCTTAAACATGGAGGATAGAGACTTTGGCTGGACAGTCGAAATGCAAGTCAAGGCAGCCAAGTACAAACTCAAATGCTCAGAAGTGCCTGTTTCTTATCGAAAGAGGATAGGCGTTTCAAAGGTGTCGGGCACAGTAAAAGGGACTTTTTTAGCGGGATATAAAATTTTGTGGACTATTTTTAAGCTACTTTAATAAAATTTAGAAATAGGATGGTAGCACTAGCCTACATAATCGTCAGCATTTACATTATTACACTTTCCTACATCACTGCTTATTGCTTATTAGAATTCCATTTGCTGTACCAGTATAAAAAAAATAGTCCCAAAAAGCTATTGAAAGAAACGCCGCTTGAGGGAAACCCGAAAGATTATCCTTTCGTTACCATCCAACTGCCTATATACAACGAAAAGTACGTCATTGAACGACTTATCGATCGAGTAGCAGCATTTGACTATCCTAAAGATCGCTTTGAAATACACATCCTAGACGATTCGACTGATGAAACCTTAGAAATCACTAAAAAAAAGGTTGAAGAGTATCAAGCTAAGGGTTTTACAATTGAGCAAATTGTTCGACAAGAGCGCACTGGTTACAAGGCGGGTGCGTTGAGAGATGCCATGCCTTTTGCAAAAGGAACTTTTATCGCTATTTTCGATGCAGATTTTTTACCTAGAAAAGATTTCCTTAAGCGTACTATCCCCTATTTTAGAAATGAAAAAGTTGGAGTTGTTCAAACTCGTTGGGATCATATCAACGAGCATTATTCCTTGCTGACCCGCCTGCAGGCTATACAGCTCAATGTACATTTCACGGTTGAACAGCGAGGTCGAGCAGCAGGAAATTATCTTTTACAATTTAATGGCACAGCTGGCGTATGGCGAAAGTCAACCATTGAGACTGCCGGTGGCTGGGAAGCGGATACCCTTACCGAAGACTTAGATTTAAGCATTCGAGCGCAGTTGAAAGACTGGAAGATTGTTTATTTAGAAAATTTTGACTCGCCGGCAGAACTTCCAGCAGACATGAACGGGTTGAAATCTCAGCAATTTAGATGGATGAAAGGCGGTGCGGAAACCGCAAAAAAGATGTTGCCAACTATCTGGAAGTCAAACCTTCTAATAGGACAAAAGATCCATGCAACAGGGCATTTACTTTCTAGCACAGTTTTTGTATTCATATTTGTAGCAGGCGTATTTAGCGTTCCTTTAATCTTCTTAATAGGTTTTACTAAAATTAATACTTCGTATTTTGCTTACTTTCTCACAGGCTTGTTTTCTATTGCTGCCATTCATTATGTTAGCAACGTTGAAGGCTCTATCAGAAAAGAATCTTACCTTAAAAAACTATTCAAGTTTGCGGTGCTTTTCCCTGTATTTCTCTCTCTTTCCATGGGGCTGTCTTTACACAACACCGTAGCTGTTCTGCAAGGCTATTTGGGCAAGAAATCGCCTTTTGTTCGGACACCAAAATTTAATATTCAAGGCATTTCAGATTCTTTCTCGAAGCGGGAATATAGAACCTATAAACTTTCATGGACTACCATATTTGAAGGACTACTAGCTTTCTACTTTCTTGCTGCTGTTCTTTACGGTTGGCAAAGCAAAAATACAGACTTTATGCTGTTTCATATTATGTTAAGTATTGGGTACGGTACTATATTTGTTTATACACTTCGCCATTTGAGCTTAAGGTAATTAGTATGTTTTAAGAACAATCAACCTGACTTAGAAGTAAGACTTTTGAAATTTTAATGCCGATAAAATCGGCACAAGCAGATAGACAAAACTGTTTGTTAACTTATACAATCTTTCTATTAATGTGATGATTATGTTATCAAATATCTAAACCTGTCCACTTATCTAAACTACGAAACAACATTGCTTAGTTTAGTTTTATCTACCTCTGGCATCTTGCAATCTTCCTCTGCTTTTTTGCCACAAACGGTACATTCACCAATCTGATTTTTTAGCATAGGATTATTAGTAGCACAAGTGCCTCTAAATTCCTCTTTTTTAAATATGTAGCGAATATTAATGAGCAAGAACGAGATACCAAACACACTAAATACAATCGCTAAGGTATATAAGAATTCCATTATTTAATTTTAGCTTGTTTTATAATTATTACGCTTACAGCAAAGGTAATATTGATTTAAAGAAATCGTTACGTATGAGTCAACTTATTTCTCTATCAGCACTTCCATTTTGATTGAATGACTACTTTTAAAGCACGTAATCACACGTAATCATTTGCATTAAACTGTATATAATAAGAACAGTAGAGCCATTTCAAAGTTCTACCTTTATAAAAATACTCATTCATTATGTCAAATACACTACCATCTAAATTGCAAGCCTTTGAACGACTACTTATCATTATGGATGAGTTGAGGGAAAAATGTCCTTGGGATCGAAAACAGACCTTCCAGAGTCTTCGCAATTTAACTATTGAAGAGACTTACGAGTTGGCAGATGCCATTTTAGAAGAAGATACCAATGGCATCAAAGAGGAAATTGGAGATTTAATGCTTCATCTTGTCTTTTATGCTAAAATTGCAGATGAAAAGCAAGCATTTGATATAGCCGATGTGCTCAATGAGGTATGTGAAAAGCTAATTAAACGACACCCACATATCTACGGTAGCGTCAAAGTAGAAAACGAAGAGCAGGTGAAGCAAAACTGGGAACAACTCAAACTGAAAGAAGGAAAAAAATCAGTGCTAGCGGGTGTGCCGAAGTCTCTTCCTGCCATGGTAAAAGCCTATCGAATGCAAGAGAAAACTAAACAGGTAGGTTTTGAATGGGAAAATAGTACACAGGTTTGGGAAAAGGTAAAAGAAGAAATAGCAGAATTTCAGGAAGCCGTGGCACAAAAACAAGACAAAAATGCAGTAGAAGAAGAATTCGGCGACATCCTTTTTTCCCTTATTAATTATGCTCGATTTAATAATATTGATCCTGAAACAGCACTAGAAAGAGTCAATCGAAAGTTTAAAAAGCGATTTGAATATATTGAAGCGAACACTCCGAAACCACTGACGGAGATGAGCCTCTCAGAAATGGATTTACTTTGGAACGCCTCAAAACAATTGGAAAGAAAGTAAAATACTATTCTTTTTTTTCATGGCACTATTTTTGTACTACATTTGCGGAAAATTCAAGTATCATTTAAGCAAACCACATAGGACAATATTTTGTTAGTTGATAACAAGAATGATTATACTATACATTGTACCCGATGAGTGCGATTAGATTTAATCATAAAATTTACACCGCACAAAAATTAGTAAAAATTAATGAAAAAAATTCAACTAGATATAGTAGCCCTTTCCCACAGTGTAGCACAATCCCATAATTATGCTGTTGTGTTAGGCGAACAAGATGGTTCAAGAAGACTTCCAATCGTGATTGGTGGCTTTGAGGCACAAGCAATTGCAGTAGCCATGGAGCGCATGATGCCTAATCGTCCATTGACGCACGACCTCTTTAAAAACGTACTCCACACTTTTGAAATTACTTTAAAAGAAATTGTAATTAATGACCTTTTGGATGGCATTTTTTATGCTAAGTTGATATGTACTCAAAATAGTGAAATCATCGAAATTGATTCCCGTACTTCTGATGCCTTAGCTATGGCAGTTCGTTTCGATTGCCCAATCTATACCTATGAATCCATTCTAGACCGTGCTGGCGTTGTTTTAGAAAAAGAAGAGAAAGAAGAAGCTAACCAGTTGCGCTCACAAAAAGTAAAGCGGCTGTCTGCCTATTCTATTGGTGAACTCAGTCAAATGCTTGACGAAGTTCTTAAAAATGAAGACTATGAAAGAGCAGCTGAAATTAGAGATGAAATCAATCGCAGAGAGCAATAATTTATACAGTGCTGTATTTAGTCGATAGTTATAAATAGCTATATGAAAAACTTACTTATTCTCTTATTGCTCGTACTCACTCAATCAGCTACTGCACAAGACCTTATAAGCAGTGAACTGCTCAGCAAGTACAACGCTGTTGAACTTTTGTTTCAATTTGGCATTCCCGCAGATCATGGAGTCAAGGTCTATAAAATCCTTTATGCTACTCCTGATGTTCAAGGAATCCAAGACACCGCTTCTGGAATTTTGGTGCTTCCCGATTTGGAAGCAATCCTACCAATGGTAGTTTATCATCATGGCACGACTAGCCCAAAGGAGAATGTGCCTTCTCGTCAAAGTTTTATTATTGCAGAATTATACTTTGCAGGAAAAGGATATGCTACTACCTCTGCTGACTTTTTAGGACTTGGAGATTCTAAAGGCTTTCACCCCTATCTTCATGCGGCTTCACAGGCTTCCGCTAGTATAAACCTCATTCGAGCTGCTCAATCCTTTTGTGTTAGCCAAAATATTGAACTTAGCGATCAGTTGTTCATCACTGGATATTCACAGGGCGGACACGCTGCAATGGCTACTTTTAGAGCATTAGAAACCACGCATAATCAAGAATTTACAGTAACTGCAGCAGCTCCAATGTCAGGGCCGTATAATCTCACTGGCACACTTATCAATAGTATTTTAACCGATGAGCCTTATTTATTTCCAAATTACTTTGTTTACACCCTAAAAGGACTACAAACTGCTTACGGCAATCTTTACACGGACTTATTGGAAGTATTTAAACCCGAATATGCTGAATTAGTGGCTCAATTTAATAACGAGAGCGACTACGACTTATATGCCCTCAATGAAGATATGCTCGGCTTACTAGACTCACTGAACGGCTCTGCTATCCCGCGATTTCTGTTTCAAGAAGAAGTGATAGAAGCAATAGAAAACGATGATCGCTCTAATCCTATCTTGGCTGCACTTTATGATAATAATTTGTTCGATTGGAGACCTAAAGCTCCTACCCGACTCTATTACTGCGAAGCCGACGAGCAGGTGCCTTATGAGAATGCCATCTTCACGGATTCTTTGATGAATGCTAACGGCGCAAACCATGTAAGCGCCGTGAGTATGGGCGAGAATTTGAATCATGGAGCTTGTGCCGTTCCTGCTATTCTCGATGCTGAAAATTTTTTTAGTAGTTTTCTTGCTGTCAGTTCTACTCGCAGTGCCAATGAGCCTTATGCAGTCGTCTATCCCAATCCAGTAGCCGATGAATTGAGCATTGAAACAGTAGCTCCACCACTAAGTATTGAGGTTTATAATGAATTGGGACAGTTGGTAAAACAATCAAGTGGGACTAAACTTTCGACTAGGCAGCTACCCAATGGCATTTATTTTTTGAAACTTCAGCTAGAAAATGCACTTTTGGTACATAAATTTTTCGTGCAGCACTAGTGTTCAGAGGCTCGAAGAAATGCAGTTGAACATAAGTCACATTTGAAATACTAGTGATTGCACAGATTTCTGTTGAGTTCAATTAAAAGCCTCCATGCAATATCTTTTTTTCGATACCGAAACCACTAGCCCCTATCAAACAAAGGCTCGACTAGTACAACTAGCATACCTCCTGACCGACGAGTACGCAAAACCATTGGATACTTTCGTAGAAATTATTCGCCCCGAGGGCTTCATTATTGAAAATGACCACATTCACGGCATTACACACAAAATGGCACGCTCGGAAGGAATCGAATTACAAGAAGCCCTAATCTCTTTTATGTCTGTCCTCAGAAGAGCAGATAAAATAGTCGCTCATCATATTGAATTTGACAAAAAAATTATATTTAACGAACTCAAAGCCACTCAACTCACTAAACAATACTTCACTGACCTCTACGCCAAGCCCGCTCACTGCATTATGCAGGAATCTATGGCATTTTGTGGATTGAAAAAGGAAGGAACAGATTTACTAAAATACCCCAAACTATCCGAGTTGCACGAAATCCTCTTTCAAAAAGGACTACCCAAAGAAAAAAGCGCCTATTTTGATGCACAAGCCACCATGCGCTGCTTTTTTGAATTAAAAAAACGCTGTGTAATACCGTAATTCTTGGCATTTTGAATAAATATCCTATTCTTTGATTTTACGAACTTCCACTTATCTTGGGCAAATAAAAAATTTAAACAAACATGAAATATAAAATAGCCACCTTACCCGGCGACGGAATAGGTCCGGAAGTGATAGAACAAGCAGTAAAAACACTAAAAGCTGTTGGAGATCAATTTGGACATGAGTTTGACTTTCAATATAGCCCTGTCGGAGCTGCGGCTATTGATGAAACAGGTGATCCTTTTCCAGAAGCAACCTTCAACAATTGCCTCCATGCTGATGCCGTACTATTTGGTGCAATTGGTGATCCCAAATATGACAACGACCCCAAGGCTAAAGTCCGCCCAGAGCAAGGATTGCTCGCCATGCGTCAACAGTTGGGATTATATGCTAATATTCGTCCCGTTACTACTTTTCCATCATTAATCCATAAATCACCCCTTCGAGCAGATTTGATTGAAGGGGCAGATTTGGTAGTGGTGCGAGAACTCACAGGCGGTATTTACTTTGGTCAACCGCGCGGGCGTTCAGAAAATTTAAAAACCGCTTATGACACCTGTGTTTATCACGAACACGAGATTAAGCGCATTGCAGAACTCGCCTTTGATTATGCCGCTAAGCGAAGAAAGCTGCTGACTGTCATAGATAAAGCTAATGTATTAGCAACTTCTCGATTGTGGAGGGAGACCATCCAAGCGATGGCACCAAACTATCCTGAAATTGAGGTAAATTATATGTTTGTAGATAACGCTGCCATGCAGATGATACAATGGCCTAGACAATTTGATGTCATTGTAACGGGCAATATGTTCGGCGATATTATCTCAGATGAGTCTAGTGTCATCACTGGCTCGCTTGGACTCCTGCCGTCGGCTTCTATCGGTACGCATACTTCCGTCTTCGAACCCATTCATGGTTCCTATCCGCAAGCAGCAGGTAAAGATATTGCCAATCCAATTGCGACTATTCTCTCAGCAGCTATACTGCTGGAAATGGGATTGAATTTAACAGCAGAAGCCAAAATGGTGCGAGCAGCTGTAGAGGCTTCAATGAATGCCGCAGTTGTAACAGAGGATATTGCCGAGGACAAAGCAAATGCAGCTACTACTTCAAAAGTGGGAGACTGGATAGCTCAATGGATTCGCAGTCAATCCTAGCAACAATTACAAATGTCTTAAAAATTAGAGGGCTAGAGCAATGCTCTAGCCTCTTTAATTAGGTAGTAGTACGTGTTTTAGTAGCAGTAAGCTGAATAAATCCAGACCTTCACTACGCAATAATATTACGTCTTCGCCTGTACTGCTATTTTTTTACTGCGTAGCTGACTTCAATATATCGGCAAAACAAATATATGACACTTTTTTAAGATTTAATATATTAATAGAAAAAATATTTATTTTTATTCAAGTAACGCTGTTGATCAACATGAATCAAATCGAACAGGCTAAGGCACAGCTCTCCAAAGATGCGCTATTAAAAACACTAATCGAAACCATCCAACTCGACTACGAGTGGCAGCCTGAACAACAGGGCGATGTCTATTTTCGATTGTTGAGGGCTATTATAGGGCAGCAGGTATCGGTGAAAGCCGCCAATGCCATTCATCAACGCTTTCTCTATCTCTTCGAGGATCAATATCCCCATGCGGCAAAATTGCTGACAATGGACATCGCCACCCTGCGCTCGGCAGGACTATCTAGGCAAAAAGCCCATTATGTGCAGAACGTAGCAAGCTACTTTACGGCGCAAGCATTGCTCCACGAGGATTGGACACCCTGGACGGATGAGGCAATCATCAAAAAATTAACGGAAATAAAAGGAATTGGACAATGGACAGTAGAAGTCACGCTCATGTTTTGCCTAAATAGAGGGGACGTTTTTCCAATAGACGACCTAGGCATTCAACTCACCATGCAGCGACTTTATGACCTACCGCCCGACAAGCGACAACTAAAAAAAAGAATGGCAGCGATTGCAGCCAACTGGCAGCCTCATCGCACCTTAGCCTGCTACTATTTATGGAGCTGGAAACATAGCTGGTCTTCCTAGTTAAGCCAATATAACGGACGTTAAGCAAAACAATAATAAATAGCTATTCGACCTTATTTCTTTTAGTGGAAAAAGCATTGAAAATACTAAACAAAATAAACTCGCTAACGCTCAAACAGTATTTTGTTTTTAACGTATTTTCAATGCTTTTGTAGCGTTAAAAAAGAAATACAGTCTTGATTTTTTGGTTCTTTTTTATCAAGAAAAAAGAACAAGAACTTACAGCAATCAACACTTGAAACAGTAAATTATGCAATTGTGCGTAACATCAGTAACTAATTATTAGACCTTATCTACAAACACTTGCAACCCTAAATTATCAAATGGTGCGTAACATCCGTTACAAACATGTAGTACAGTTGATTTTGTACTGGCACCTATGCTTGTCATTTATAAGCCAATAATTCCCTTAATCGCTTCCTCCGTCCAGCCATTTTCTAGCATTGCGTTTGCGATACCATTCAAATTCCCTTCAACCGTCTTCGTATTAGGGTGCTGCTGCCCCAACTGCGCTGCACAAATGCGATAGGCTTTAAACACCAATGCTAAAGCCCGCTCATAGTCTTTTAAGTCTTCAAGCACCACTGCCAAACTAGAATAACTAACGGCCGTACTCGGATGCTTTTCCCCAAAGTTCGCCTCATCGCTACGCACCGCCTTTTCTAATAGCACCTTCGCACCAGCGTAATCCCCAAGGGCTTGAAGCACCAATGCCAAATTAGAATAACGAGCGGCAGTCGTCGGATGATTTTCCCCAAAGTTCGCCTCATCGCTGCGCAGTGCCTTTTCTAATAGTACCTTCGCACCAGCGTAATCCCCAAGGTCTTGAAGCACTGCTGCCAAATTAGAATAACGAACGGCAGTCGTCGGGTGATTTTCCCCAAGGTTTACCTCATCGCTGTGCAGCGCCTTTTCTAATAGCTCCCTCGCCCCTGCGTAATCCCCAAGGTCTTTAAGCACTAATGCCAAATTAGAATAATAAACGGCAGTACTCGGGTGATGTTCCCCAAAGTTCGCCTCTGCGCTACGCAGCGCCTTTTCTAATAGCACCTTCGCCCCTGCGTAATCCCCAAGGGCTTTAAGCACTGATCCCAAATTAGAATAATAAACGGCAGTCGTCGGATGATCTTCCCCAAAGTTCGCCTCTGCGCTACGCAGCGCCTTTTCTAATAGCACCTTCGCCCCTGC
>CAYWKD010000002.1:0-104285 GCA_964458705.1 uncultured Saprospiraceae bacterium
TTTAATACTTTTTACAAATTCTCTCCTCGGGGAGGTAAATAATTACAAAAAAAGTATTAATTTGAAGCATGCACTTGCATCGAATCAATAAAATATGTGAACTTATACAAAATACCTCGATCTAAATTTTTGTCATATTATGGTTTATTCTTATTTTCACGAAGTACATGGGCAAGTTAGACACACACAACCCATTATCAATGAAAAAGTATTTCTATCATACCAAAACAGAACGGTTAGGGGCTGTCATTCTGATTATGATTTGCCTGTTTGCAACGCTATTTCCTTTATTACTGCCTACATTTTTTCCTAAGCAAGCGACTGATTTTTCTACTTTTCAAGCTGATATTGCACTTTTCAGATCGGCACAAGAACCTGATAAACAAAAAGAGAAAGTTTTACAGCTTTTTGCCTTTGACCCAAATGCGGCTACAAAAGAAGAATTGATGGAGTTGGGATTATCAAAAAGAACGGCTCAGACTTTTATCAACTTCCGAAATAAAATTGGTGGCTTTAATAGCATAGAAGATGTTCAGAAAGTTTATGGTTTGCAGCCAGAAGATTTTGAACGACTTCGCCCTTTTATGCGCCTTAGAACAGAAGGAACTAAAGCCATAGCTTCTACTCGTATTAGTAAAAAACAACCTGTTACGTTATTTTTCTTTAATCCTAATCTAGCAACGGCAGCTGATTTTCAGCAGTTAGGTCTAAGTAATAAAGTAGCTAGAACTATCGTGAACTATAGAGCCAAAGGAGGTACTTTCAGAAAAAAAGAAGATTTAAAGAAAATATATGGATTATCGGAGTCAGATTATATTAGGTTGGTGGATTATATTGATCTGCCTGAAGTTATAGAATCTAAAGAGGAGGCACTGGTAGAGCAAGAAACGGAATCTAGTAGCGCTGAGAATTTTATTCCCACCTCTTATGAAAATGTGTCCAATGAACTTATTATTGACATCAATCAAGCTGATGCTGAAGAATGGATGAAACTGAGAGGAATTGGTGTAACGTTTTCAAAACGCATTGTTCGATTTCGAGAGGCTTTAGGTGGATTCACTTCTATTGAGCAGATTGCCGAAACTTATAATTTACCAGATAGTACTTTCCAAAATATCAAAGATCAACTCATTAGTTCGCCAATTTTGGAGTTTATCAAGATCAATGAAGTGGACGCAGCTACTCTGAAAGCTCATCCTTATTTTTCTTGGAATGAAGCAAATGCTATTGTGAATTACAGGAAGCAACACGGTAGTTATAAAAGTATTGATGACCTACGTGAGGTCAAAATTCTTTCAAATGAATTCATACAAAAAATACAGCCATATATTCAGTTTTAGATTCAATGAAAACCCTATTCGATCACTTTGTCTCCTTGCTTTATCCGCAGCTTTGCCTAGCTTGTGTTCAATCTCCTGCACAACCTGAATCAATACTATGCACAAAATGTGAATACGAATTAGCGAAAGCAGTAACAAATTTTCATCAAGATGAGGAGAATCCAGTCATAGAAAAGTTTTGGGGCAGGGTAGAAATAAAAGCGGCAACAGCACTTTTTCATTTTACAAAGGGAGAGAAGGTGCAGGAACTTGTCCATCAATTAAAATACAAAAATCAAAAGCGAGTAGGGATTGAGTTGGGAAAGATGCTGGGACAACAAATAGGCAAAGCTCCTACCTTTGAGGATATTGATTACATTATTCCAGTTCCTTTACATCCAAAGAAAATGAAAATACGGGGCTACAATCAGAGTGCTTTGATAGCGGAAGGACTGGCTCTTGAAATGGGTAAAGATTGGCTAGCCAATGGACTGGTAAGAACAGTTCATTCTAAATCACAAACGAAAAAGACAAGAGAAGAACGATTTAAGAATGTTTCTTCCGTTTTTCGGGTCGGCGAAGAAAAAAAGCTAGAGGGCAAACACATTCTTCTAGTAGATGATGTGCTTACAACAGGAGCAACACTGGAGGCTTGTGCCATCCAACTTCTTGAGGTTCGTGATACAAAAGTTAGCATTGCCGTGCTTGGATTAGCCACTAACTAGTTGGCTACGAGAGTACCAACTGCTTCGCCGTGAATAATTTTTTTTAGATTCTCAGCATTATTCACATCAAAAACAACAATGGGTAAATTGTTTTCTTGACATATTGTAAATGCAGTCATATCCATTACACGTAAGCCTTTTTCAATTGCCTCGCGAAAAGTAATATTGCTGTATTTGGTTGCATTAGTGTCTTTTTCAGGATCAGCAGAGTAAACTCCATCTACTCTTGTTCCTTTCAGCAGAACGTTAGCTCCAATTTCATTTGCTCTTAATGCAGCCGCAGAGTCTGTGGTAAAATAGGGACTGCCTGTTCCTGCTCCAAAAATAACAACCCTTCCTTTCTCTAAATGTCGAATGACACGGCGGCGAATGTAAGGCTCTGCTATTTGGCGCATTTCTATTGCACTGGCTAAGCGAGTAAATACGCCTAACTTTTCTAATGCACTTTGCAGTGCCATACCATTAATTACCGTCGCCATCATACCCATATAATCACCTTGAACTCGATCAATATCCATCGCTGCCGACTGTAAGCCTCTAAATATGTTGCCTCCTCCAATCACAACGGCTACCTCTACGCCGAGTGCTGAAACCTCTTTGATTTGCTGAGCATAATAGCGTAGCATTTTAACGGAGATACCAAATTCTTGATCGCCCATTAAAGATTCACCGCTTAGTTTTAGCAGTATGCGCTTGTACTTTATATCCATGAAATCTATATTAATGAACAGAAATAGATGTAGCACAAAAAAAAAGGAATCATTGAAAAATGATTCCTTTTTTAGCAACTAGCCTAACTCGACATGCTTGAAGTCGGTTACGGTCAAGTGCTTATCTACGGACTTTAAGAAGTCCGCAACGGATTGTTTGTTATTCTTTACAAACTGTTGATTAAGCAGCGTTTTCTCCTTAAAGAATTTACCTAATTTCCCTTTAGCAATCTTTTCTAACATAGCCTCTGGCTTACCTTCTTGCCGAGCTACTTCCATTCCAATTTCAATTTCCTTCTCTATGATAGAAGCATCCACGCCATCCTCATCTAATGCTACTGGACGCATTGCTGCTACTTGCATTGCTACATCACGCCCCGCATCATAAGCCTCATCACTATCTTGATTTAATCCTATCAGAACAGCAGCTTTATTGCCCATATGAATGTAAGGTGCAACTTGTTCCGCTTCTAATCGCTCGTAGGACGCTATTTCTAGTTTTTCACCAATTACGCCAATTTGTTCTGTTACTTTTTCGCCAATAGTTATTTCTTTGTAAGGCAGTGCTAATAATTCTTCTGTACTTTCGGGAAAGTTTTCCAGAGCTACATCAGCAAAGGACACTACCAATTTTACGAAGTCTTCATTTTTAGCGACGAAATCCGTTTCACAGCTCAATTTTACAATAACTCCTTTCTTTTTGTCATCAGAGATTTTTGCAATCACAACTCCTTCATTAGCTTCTCTGTCTGCGCGCTTCGCAGATAACTTTTGACCTTTCTTACGAAGAATCTCAATGGCTTTATCGAAATCACCTTCTGCTTCAGAAAGTGATTTTTTACAATCCATCATTCCTGCCCCTGTCGTATCACGGAGCTTTTTTACATCGGATGCTGAAATTTTGCTCATTGTTAGGATGATTTTTTAATTAAAATATGGTTTAAACGTAGCAAGATTGCTGGCGTCAAACAAAAAATGATAGTTTACCAAAAGCAAATTTACGCTTCCTCTTTCACTTCTTTAGCAGACTTCTCTGATTTTGCTTTTCTCCTTTCTTCCAGTCCCTCCTGAATGGCAGAAGTTACATATTTTATGATGATCTCAATGGACTTAGAAGCATCATCATTACCAGGAATTGGATAATCAATTTGATTTGGATCAGAATTAGTATCTACAATTCCAAATGTACGAATACCCAGTTTGTGCGATTCTGCCACTGCAATATGCTCATGATGAATATCTACGATAAAAACAGCAGAAGGTAGGCGATTTAGATTAGCAATACCACCTAGCACACGCTCGAGTTTCTCTCTCTCCCGTCCCAACATTAGTCGCTCCTTCTTCGTAATGCTCGTAACGTTTTCATCGCTAAGCATTTTATCAATGTTGTTCATCTTCTTTACAGAACGTCGAATGGTGGAGAAGTTAGTCATCATACCCCCTAGCCAACGATCAGTTACGTAAGGCATTCCCACACTTAATGCTGCTTCGGATACAATTCCTCTTGCTTGCTTTTTGGTAGCAACAAACATAATTTTTCTGCCAGATTTTGCAATTTGCTTCATTGCTTTGGCAGCCTTATCCATAGATTCTAGAGTCCTATTCAAATCAATAATATGGATACCTTTTCGCTCCATAAATAGATAAGGAGCCATAGCTGGATTCCATTTTTTCTTCAGGTGCCCAAAGTGCACTCCAGCATCCAATAATTCCTTATGAGTAGGTATATTCATTTTTTATAGTTCTTGAACAGAAGATATGTACCCGACGATTACAACATCAATGCAATGCGCCCAAAAAAGCCATATCATCTACGAAATTGTCAAATAAAAATTAACGTTTAGAAAACTGAAAGCCTTTTCTTGCCTTAGGCTGGCCATATTTCTTGCGCTCTACTACCCTTGAGTCGCGAGTAAGATATTTCTTTGATTTCAATGGTTTGCGGAAGTCTTCGCTTAACTGCACTAAACATCTTGAGAGTGCCATTCTAATAGCTTCTGCTTGCCCTTTAAATCCTCCTCCTTTTACATTTACTTTTAGGTCGTAAATGGCTTTATCCAACTCAACTGTTGCAAAAGGATCAATAACACTTCCTTGAACGTGTTTCGGGAAATATTCATTGATGTCTTTTCCATTGATCTGGATTTTACCTGTTCCTTTCATCAGATAGACTCTTGCTACTGAAGCCTTTCTGCGCCCAACTGCATTAATCATTTCCATATATAGGTGTGCTTATCCTTTTTACTTTGAATAAAATTTAAACGCTTCTGGCTTTTGAGCTTCGTGTGGATGCTCACTACCCTCATACACAAACAACTTCTTGAACATGGCTCTTCCTAAACGATTCTTAGGAAGCATACCTTTTACACCATTTTCAATGATCTTTCTTGGCTTTTTTGCCAACATCTCTTTGGCGGTCATGCTCTTCTGTCCTCCAGGATAGCCAGAGTAAGTAAGATACTCCTTTTGACTCCATTTGCTACCTGTGAAACGAATCTTTTCAGCATTAATGACAATTACATAATCACCACAATCAACATGCGGTGTGTAGTCAGGTCGATGTTTGCCTCTCAGTACAGATGCAATTCTAGAGAAGAAACGTCCCGCTTTTTCTCCCTCAGCATCAATAATGTACCAGTTGTGCTCAACTGTTTCTTTTTTTGCTGAAACCGTTTTGTAACTTAATGTATTTAATCCCATTGCTCCTTCAGTATCTGAATTTATTATAGTGCTGTTACATTTCTATTAAAAATGCTGTGAAAGCACATTGAATGTAGTGCCGCTCAAAAGCGAGTGCAAAAGTAGATTTATTCTTTTCAAAAAACAAGACTTTTAGATGATTTTTGAAAAAAAAAGATCATAACAAGTTGAAAAACAGTTTAAATTTCGCACAGTCTCCTAATAAGGTTATTGCTCAGAGGGGTTATTATTGAACGAATCTTACCTTAATTAATATAAGTAGATTTAAAGAAGAGCCAATCTGTTGAAACGGACTTTTTGCAGTAAAAGTTGAGTAAGTTTGTGGAAGTGTAATAAAATGTATAGGACTTGCGAAGGCATTTACCTTGCAAGTCCTATATAAGTCTAGAATTTATTTTTTCAACGCTTCAATTTCTTTCTTTAACTCAATAGTATAAAGCGTCAATTCTTCTACCTTTTGAAGTAAGGTCATTGAAAATTGGTTCAAATCCAAGCCATTTGCTTTGATGTCCGCCCCAGAAGGAACATTCGGTAAATGCTTATTTGTATTAACGAATGCCTCAACTTCTTCAATCTTAGGCAGCACATAATTTGACTCGAATACAAAATCTGCTACTGCTACATTTGATCCGTTGATTTTGATTGTACCATCGCCGCCATCAATTATAACAGTGGACTCCCCCTTGTTATTTTTCACTTCGACTTCTCCATCAGAAGCACCGCCGCCTACGGTTACAGTAGCTGTTTTGCCATTTACATAGAAAGTCTGAGAGCCAGCACCATTGAATGCTTTGATCTGACCTTCGTGTGCCTCTAACTCTACCCTTGTTTTTCCATCAGAGGTAGTTAGTATAAGATCGCCATCATGCCCATTACCCCCAGCTTTAATGTTGCCAGTTCCACCGTCTAGGTGCATCGTCAAGCCTCCCTCTGCATCCATCAGGCGAATGTCAGCATTAGCTCCTTTTCCGCCCATTGTAATATTGCCATCGCCACCGTCAATATGTATAACTTGCTCTCCTTTACCATTTAAGAAAATAATATCACCTTCTGCATTTTCACCCCCTAGTGTCATGTTAGCATTTCCACCGTCAATGTGAATGGTTTGTCCACCCTCAGCATGTTTCAATGCAATATCTCCTTGAGAACCAGCACCTCCCATTTCTATATTGCCAGAGCCACCGTCAATATGTATTGTAAGTTGACCATCAGCATTCATCATGCGAACATCTGCATTGTGTCCTTCACCACCCATATTGATGTTTCCGCTACCACCGTCAATGTGAATAGATGTTTTTCCATCTGCATCACGAGCCACAATATCACCTTGGCAACCACCGCCACCTAGATAAAGATTGCCAGAACCTCCATCAATATGAATCGTCATGTTGCCATCGTCTGCCATCATTCGGATATCTGCATTGTGACCATGACCACCAAAATGAATATTTGCGTCACCACCATCTAGGTGTATTGTGTGATTGCCCTGTGCATCCACCAAATTAATATCACCTTCTGTGCCTTCGCCACCGCAAGCAATATTTCCTGTATTGCCGTTCATTTTTACAGTTACCTTACCGCTTTCATTAATAAGGTCTAATTTATTCATCATCTCTGACATAATATAAATGTGTTTATTTTAAGAATAAAATCAAAACATAAATATATACTTAAAGAGATATATAATTTTACAAGCGATATTAATTATTTGTAAATTATTCTGAAGTGTTCAATTTACTGTAGATTGTATTCTGAAATACGAACAAACAAATAAATAGAAGGCAGGCAAGGCTTATTTTTTTAATTGTTACCTAGATTGTAGAGTGTCTCATACATTGACGTGAACTGGATATTCAAGCAGAGTGCTTGTGCTTTCAATTGAATATCTGGTGGATAGCAATACTCTTTTTCTATTTGTAGTGTGGTGGCCTGTTTTAGGGATGCATATCTATAAATCAAAAAAAAGCTCACAATATTTGTGAACTTTTTGAATCTAAAGCGGTCTGGACGGGACTCGAACCCGCGACCCCCTGCGTGACAGGCAGGTATTCTAACCAACTGAACTACCAGACCTAATGGACTAATTTTAAGATACGTAGATTGTGTCCATTAATAGAGCACAAATGTATAAGATTTTGTTATATCTCACAATACCAATATGAAAAAAACACAAAAAAGTTTTCAGTATTGGATTTTCATCTTAGCTTCGCACTGATGATTAGCCAAATATTGAATTTACAGCTAAATGATTTAGGCTGATTTTACGCTATGTTTAATGAGTTATAGAGGCTGTTAAAATATCAAATGAATGGTTTTCTTAGATTTTGAAGAACCGCTTGAGAAATTATATGCTCAGTTCAATCAAATCCAAAAAGTAGGTAGCGAAGGTGATGTGGATGTATCTATTATGATAAAGGAGTTGACGAAAAAGATCAAAGAAAAGCGGAAAGAAATTTATAATGACCTAACGGGATGGCAAAAAGTGCAGATTTCTCGCCATCCTGAGCGTCCCTACACTTTACACTACATTAAGCAGATGTGCCAGAAGTTTGTTGAACTACACGGTGATCGAACGTTTGCTGATGACAAAGCCATCGTAGGTGGCATTGCCGACTTAGAGGGGGAAACAGTAATGATTTTGGGGCATCAAAAAGGAGTCAGCACCAAAATGAGGCAGTATCGGAATTTTGGAATGGCGAATCCAGAGGGGTATAGAAAGGCACTTCGGCTAATGAAAATGGCAGAGCGATTCGGTTTTCCAGTCATTACTTTAGTGGATACACCAGGTGCTTTTCCAGGTATTGAAGCGGAAGAACGTGGCCAAGCGGAAGCAATTGCTAGAAACTTACTGGAAATGTCACAACTAAGCGTTCCGATTGTATCTGTGGTGATAGGAGAGGGTGCTTCGGGAGGAGCTATTGGTATTGGTTTGGGAGACCGAATATACATGCTTGAAAATACTTGGTACTCTGTTATATCACCTGAATCCTGTTCTTCAATCCTTTGGAGAAGTTGGGATTATAAAGAACAAGCAGCGGAAGCTCTAAAGTTGACAGCTGACGATATGTATGGATTTGGGTTGATTGATGGTATTATCAAAGAGCCACTGGGAGGTGCTCATACTTCACCTGACGTGATGGCTCGTGCCTTGAGAATACATCTCAAGAAGGTTTTAACGGAATTAAAAGCAATAAATACAGAACAATTGATTGAGCAGCGCATTGAGAAGTATGTCGAGATGGGGAGATTTGATGTAACTACTGTTTCATCATAAGGTTTCGCAACGTTATCCTTGAGCATTATTGACGTATTTTTCTTTACACACTGACCAAAAACGAATAATTGTTAGGGTTCAGATATTTTTTGAGAAAACTTAAATTGTCATGCCTGTAGAAAGTTTTAGGCGTTTTTTACATAAAAGAAAACTCGCTAGACAGCCACATCCTATTAGAAGAAAACCTAGTAGTTTAAAAACAGCTAAATGGATAGGAATCCTATACGATGCGACCTCGCCAGAAAGAAGAGCTAGTATTTTAAAACTTGTAGAAGCCTTGGAAGCAGAGGGGAAGAAAGTAAGCCTTTTGGCCTTCATAAATGAGAGAAAGCAAAATATTGATGTTAAGTTTGAGTATTTCTGTAAAAATGATCTCAACTGGCAAAAGGTTCCTTCCAACCGAGCCGTCGAAACGTTTATGACAAAAAGTTATGATGTCCTGTTTACACTACATACGAAGTCAAACTTACCGTTCGAGTATATTTCTACCTTAATAGATGCAGGTTTGAAATTAGGTCCAGCAAGTAATGACTTCAATGCTTATGATCTAATGATTCAAGTTACTAAACAAACGACTATTCAATCATTTATACAATGTGCTATTCAGTATTGTAGCCTGGTTCAGCCACAAAAAAATATCTCGAAACGCAAGCGTCGGCGCACAAATAAAAAACTACTAGAGGTGTAGTATTAATGCAAGAGAGATGCGTTTGAAACATAGGCAATTTCGTCTAAGCATTCATTTTTCTATCAAATGAAAATATTAATATTTATTACGAATCTTTGTTTGATTAGTCTGCCTGCTCTGGCACAACAGTTCGTAACAGGAAAAGTGTTAGATCAAATAACAGGTGAGCCTTTGATTGGTGTGAATGTTTATGTTCAAAACACAACTATTGGCACAGTAACAGATACAAGCGGTTACTTCATGCTGTCATTAGAGCAGGCAGAAGCAAAACTAGTCGTAAATTATGGCTTATCCCCATCTGAGTTTGTAGTAAAAGCCGGTAAATACTACACTATTTTTTACGGAGTCAATCCAGTTATTTTGGAGGAGCTCATTGTGTTGGCAGCACCTTATCACAGAGCTATTTCGCAGCTATATGCACAAATTCCTTCTGCTATTAATATTAACAATCAGCTTCTAAATTTAGATGAACAAACCAATATCGCTACAGCACTTAATCGAGTGCCGGGCATCTATATGCACTCAGGAGCGTTGAACACTAATCGAATTACTGTAAGAGGAATTGGTAGCAGAAATTTATTTGGCACGGCAAAAATTCGAGCTTTTCTGGATGAAATTCCTCTAACAAACGGTGCTGGAGCAACTACTTTAGAGGACATTGACTTGAGCCTAGTAGAGCATGTCGATATTGTTAAAGGACCTACTTCAAGTGCATATGGTGCTGGATTAGGTGGTGTAATTCGCTTAAATCCAAATTGGAAAGACAAGGGTACAGAACTGAGTTTGTCTAATACTTTAGGCTCTTACAAATTACAGCGCAGTGTACTGCAATACAAGCATTACAAAGATGATTTTAGCTTGAACGTAGGCTTGAATCGTACCCACAGCGATGGCTATCGAGATAATAGTGAATATGATCGACTGGGACTATCCGTTTTGGGAAGTGTTGAAAAAGATAAATATCGCCTGACCTTTCTGCTTAATCATATTGATTTAAAGGCCTTCATTCCAAGTTCTCTAAACGAGACTGATTATTTGAATAATCCACAGAAAGCAGCCTTTACATGGGCGCAGATAAAAGGTTTTGAAGACTACACTAGAACGCTAGTCGGTGTTTCTTACAGAAGCGAATGGACACGTACCTTAACAAATACAACTAGTCTTTTCACTACTCAATTTCGCTCCTATGAATCGCGTCCTTTCAACATTTTAAGAGAAAATAGTACAGCTTTAGGTGGTCGCACAAAGTTTCGACAGACCCTAACAGGAAGTAATTTCATAGAAATGGGCGCAGAGTATTTTAGCGAAAATTATGACTGGCAGACCAACGTAACGGATGAAGGCAAACTTCAAGACTTGTTGAGCGACAATACCGAGCATCGCCAATACTTAAACACTTTTTTACAAACCAAATGGTTTATTCAATCCAACCTGTCTTTCACCGCAGGTCTGAATTTGAATACGACCAATTACAATTTAACGGATCGTTTCACGCTTGATAGCATTGATATTTCGGGTGATTATAGCTTTGAGTCTGTTTGGTCACCTTTCCTGTCTTTGTATTATTATCCAAACTGGACTAATCAAGAAGTTTCTTTTTATGGCATCGCTAGTCATGGTTTCGCACCGCCTACTTTAGAGGAAACACTCACGCCTGATGGCGCAATCAACCCCAATATACAACCAGAACGAGGATGGAATTTTGAAATAGGTAGTCGAGGTGCACTAGCTAATAGCCAGTGGCGTTATAACCTTTCCCTTTACACCATGCGGATTCAAGATTTGTTAGTAGCTCGCCGCACGAATTTCGATCAATTTATTGGTATCAATGCTGGAAAAACTGTTCATAATGGAGTAGAACTTTCCTTAAATTCGGAGCTTCAGTATTTTGGTTGGACGTTAAAGCCCTTTTTGAATTATGCTTTTTCAGATTACAAATTCCAAGAGTTTGTAGATGGCGAAGACGATTATTCAGGTAATGAACTAACTGGGACGGCTCGACATATTGCAAGTATGGGTGCTTTGTTTGAACAAAACGGATGGTATGGCAACCTAAATTATCAATTTGTAGATGCTATGCCTCTGCGAGATGATAACAGCATTTACTCAGAAGCCTACAATGTTATCAATGCTAAAATTGGCTACCAGTTTCAATTAGGTAAACATTGCTCAATGAATGCTGCACTAGGAATAAACAATGTGTGGGACGAAAAATATGCCTCTATGTTGCTCATCAATGCTGGTAGTTTTGGAGGAGCAGCACCCCGTTATTACTATCCTGGATTGCCTAGAAATTATTACGGGAGCTTGAAATTAAAGTGTAACTTGAACAGAGATTGAAAGGAAAGTGATACCATAGGTGAATTAATCACTAAAAGTTCTCTATTTTTGCGAGCAATTTGTAGATAAGAAAAATTGCATCATGCCAAAAGATACATCCATCCGATCAGTTCTTATTATTGGAAGCGGTCCTATCATCATCGGTCAGGCTTGTGAGTTTGATTATTCGGGAACACAAGCTGCTAAAGCCCTAAGAGAAGAAGGCATAGAAGTCTCCCTCATTAATTCTAACCCAGCAACGATTATGACAGATCCCATAACTGCGGATCATGTTTACCTGCTACCACTGGAGGTTGATAGTTTAGTAAAAATATTAGAGGAACGCCAAATTGATGCTGTTCTTCCAACAATGGGAGGGCAAACAGCTTTAAACTTAGCAATTGAAGCAGGCAAGCAAGGAGTTTGGGAAAAGTATAATGTGCGTTTGATTGGAGTAGATTTGGATGCAATCGAACTAGCAGAAAATCGAGAGGCATTTCGACAATTAATGCTTGAAATTGGTCTGGCGGTTGCGCCTTCTATGATTGCCAATTCCTTTTTGGAAGGAAAGGATGCAGCACAGAAAATTGGTTTTCCACTTGTGGTTCGACCCTCTTACACGCTAGGAGGCTATGGCGGTGCACTTGTGCATACAGTAACCGAGTTTGATGAGGCGCTGAGGAGAGGGCTTCAAGCCTCACCCGTGCACGAGGTGATGATAGATAAGGCAGTGCTAGGATGGAAGGAGTTTGAGTTGGAGTTATTGAGAGATGCTAACAATAATGTAGTTATCGTTTGTACGGTCGAAAACCTCGACCCAATGGGTATCCACACGGGTGATAGCATCACGGTTGCACCGGCGATGACGCTTTCTGATACGGCATTTCAGGAGATGCGTAATCAAGCAATTCACGCTATGCGATCTTTGGGAAATTTTGCAGGCGGCTGTAATATTCAATTTGCTCAAAACCCCGAGACGGAAGAATGGATTGTAATTGAAATCAACCCTAGAGTATCACGATCTTCGGCTTTGGCGAGTAAAGCGACTGGCTACCCAATTGCGAAAGTGGCAGCGAAATTAGCTATTGGCTACACATTAGATGAATTAAAAAATTCTATCACCAAAACGACTTCTGCTTATTTCGAGCCTACATTGGATTATGTGATTGTGAAAATGCCTCGCTGGAATTTTGCTAAATTCCAAGGTGCAAATACAGAGCTGGGCTTAGCGATGAAGTCCGTAGGAGAGGTAATGGGCATTGGTCGTAACTTCCTAGAAGCTTTACAAAAAGCTTGCCAGTCGCTTGAGTCCGGCAGAATGGGCTTGGGTGCAGACATGAAAGAGTGGATAAAGACAGAGGATATCTTAACACGCCTAGAAAAAGCTAGTGATGACCGCATTTTTAGAGTAAAAGATGCCTTGCGTTTGGGGGTGCCTAAAAAAACTATTTTTAAACTTACCAAAATCGACCCTTGGTTTATTCAGCAGATTGCTCACTTAGTAGAAGTAGAAGATAGGCTAATGCGCTATAATGTGCCAGAGGACATTCCAAAACCTTTCCTACTGGAGTTGAAGCAGTTGGGTTATTCTGATGCCCAAATAGCATGGTTATTGAGGATTGACGAAGAAGAAGTAGCACGATACCGAAAGTGGTTAGGCATCAATCGCACCTATAAAATGGTGGACACCTGTGCCGCAGAGTTTGAAGCGAAGACACCTTATTTCTACTCTACTTTTGATGAAGAAAATGAAAGTCAGCCTTCCACTGACAAGAAAAAAATACTTGTTATTGGTTCAGGACCTAATCGAATTGGTCAAGGTATTGAGTTTGATTACTGCTGTGTGCATGGCATTAAAGCAATCAAGGAATGTGGCTATGAGGCTATCATGGTCAACTGTAATCCAGAAACGGTTTCTACCGATTTTGATACTGCGGATAAACTTTACTTTGAGCCTGTGTTTTGGGAGCACTTAGAGTCCATCATTGATTTGGAGCAGCCAGAGGGTGTAATTGTCCAGTTGGGAGGACAAACGGCATTAAAATTAGCCAATAAGCTACATGAAAAAGGAGTTAAAATTATTGGTACTTCCTTTGAAAATATGGATTTGGCAGAAGATCGCGGTGCTTTTTCTAATTTGCTAAAAGAACTAGAGATTCCATATCCACGCTACGGTGTAGCTAATACGGCTGATGAAGCCCTGGAAATTGCCAATCGAGTAAACTATCCGGTGCTGGTTCGCCCCTCTTACGTACTAGGTGGGCAGCGCATGAGAATTGTGATTAACGATGATGAGCTAGAACGACAAGTACTGACCATTTTCAAGCACATGCCTGATAATAAAGTATTGATCGATCAATTTTTAGAGCGAGCGAAAGAAGCAGAGATTGATGCTATTTGTGATGGAGAGGAAGTGCACATAATGGGAATTATGGAACATATCGAGCCTGCGGGGATTCACTCTGGCGATAGCTCTGCGGTTTTGCCAACCTACAGCCTTTCCGTAGAGGCAGTTTCCAAAATGGTAGAATATGCAAAAGAACTGGCAAGAGCGCTGAAAATTAAAGGACTCATCAACATTCAATTTGCTATTAAAGGCGACCAAGTCTATGTCATTGAAGCTAATCCTAGAGCCTCAAGGACAACACCATTCATTGCAAAAGCCTACAAAGTTCCCTATCTGAACATTGCAACTAAGGTGATGTTAGGAACACATAAGTTAAAAGATTTTAAGATAGAGCCACAACCAAGTGGCTATGCTATAAAAGTGCCTGTATTTAGTTTTCATAAGTTCCCCGAAGTAGATAAAAATCTAGGCCCAGAAATGAAGTCAACAGGCGAAGCCATCCGATTCATCGTTGATCTTTCTGATCCTTTCTTCAGAGAAATTGACCGAAATCGTTATATGTACTTGACAAGATAGAGTAGTTTTGGATTCAACGTTTAAAACTCAACTCATTTTAAACATCGAACGCTGAACCATCTAAAAACTAGATTATCATGTTTGAAAAACTCATTCCTTATGATGCCGCCCACTTAATGATGGGACAATATTTGGACTACTACCATCAGTTCAAGCGAATCACTAAACGAGCAAAAATTCGCTACGAGAATAAGGACTGGCAAGGTATTCAGAAAGCAGCACAGCAGCGTGGCATACTGTATAAAAATAAAGTAGGAGAGACAACAGAGAAGATCAAAGAATTTCTTGGTGATAAAATAAGTGATCGAGATACTTGGCGTGAGATAAAAGAGATGTACTATGAAGACATCATGAACTTCAATACGCGAAATGTTGCAGAAACTTTTTACAACTCTGTATTTCGACATACACATCGAGGATTGATTAGTGCGGACGAAGAACTGATGTTTGTGAATGCTACAGGATCCTATCGAGAATACAAATCTACAGAACCAATTTTCTACACTTTATATCTAGGCAAAAATCTTCGCTCTACTTTCGAACAAATATTTGCGCTTTTTAACTTTGATACTCCCTTTGAAAATATTGATAGAGACGTTCATTTTCTTGCTACCTTGCTGTCAAGGCGATTGAAGACTTTGAAAATATCGAGCCCAGTTGGTCATCGTTTAGAACTCCTGAAGTCTGTGTTTTTCAGAAATAAGGGGGCTTATATTGTGGGGCGGCTTTATATTCATAATCGTCCCTATCCGTTTGTTATGCCATTATTGCACAGTGATAAGGGTATCTACGTAGATGCTCTACTATCAGAATACAACGATGTAAGTTCTATCTTTAGCTACAATCGTTCCTATTTCCTTATTGATGTAGATATCGTTAGTGAAACAGTAGATTTCTTGCGGTCTATTCTACCTACTAAAAGCCTCGGAGAATTATACAACTCCATAGGGTTTGAAAAGCATGGTAAAACAGTTTTTTATAGAGATTTTGTGCGCCACCTACACCAAACTCAGGATAAGTTTGTTATTGCTCCAGGTATTCCTGGTATGGTAATGATCGTTTTTACACTTCCTTCCTATAATATGGTATTCAAAATGATTCGTGACTGTTTTGCTCCCCCTAAGAAGGTAACAGAAGAAGAGGTGAAAGAAAAATACGAATTAGTCAATATTCATGATCGAGTTGGAAGAATGACAGATAGCCATTTGTTTCAAAATCTATCACTAGATATAGACAGGTTTAGTCCAGAATTGTTAGAAGAATTAAAAAAAGAAGCACCCTCAAAAATCAAAATTACAGACGACAAGATTGAAATCAAACTGCTGTACGTTGAAAAACGTATGGTGCCGCTTAATATCTATTTAGAGCAGGCGAATGATAAAGAAGCTAGGGAAGTCATTGATGAGTATGGTAATGCTATCAAAGAGTTGGCGGCAGTAAATATATTTCCTGGTGATATGCTATTGAAGAACTTTGGCGTCACTAGGCTTAAGCGAGTTGTTTTTTATGATTACGATGAAATTGGCTTTCTGACGGATTATATTTTTAGAAGAATACCAGAGCCGAGAGATGACTTTGATGAACTATCTAGTGACCCTTACTTTCATGTTGGTCCGAATGATATTTTTCCTGAGGAGTTTCCAAAATTTCTAATTGGAAATGCAGCAATTAGATTAATATTTTATGAACTACATGGTGATTTATACGATACAAAATTCTGGAGAAATACCCAGAAAAAGCTGAAAGAAGGTGAAATTTTGGATACTTTTCCGTATAAGGATAAGTTGCGATTCAAAAATATCTTTGGAACAACATTGTGATTCTTTTAAGTTTGTGATTAGAACAATACCAAACAAGTGAGTAAAATCATCTATCACTTATTGATAAAACCTTTGTCCTCACTACCATTCTCGGTATTATTTGTGATTGCAGACATCTTGTCATTTCTGCTCTATTACATCATAGGCTTTCGTAAAAAAGTAGTTTTCGATAACTTAACTCGCTCTTTTCCAGCGTATTCTAGCCAAGAGATTAAAGCAATTGCTAAACAGTTTTATCAACATTTCTCTGACTTAATCTTAGAGTCGGTCAAGCTATTTAATATTTCAGAGGCTGAGGTGATTCGTAGATGCAAAGTCGTTAATCCTGAATTACTAGATCAATATCATGAGCAGGGCAGAAATGTTGCTTTAATCGGAGGGCATTACGGAAACTGGGAATTGTTAGCTACTGCATTGAATAGGCAAATTAAAACTCAAGCAATCGCTATTTATAAGCCCCTAAAAAACAAAACTTTCAATAATGCCATGAAAAGTACACGCTCCAAGCTTGGCTTAGAATTAGTGCCTAAACGAGAAGTCAGAGAAGCTATTGCAACTGCTCAAAATCGTTCTCATGCTATTATTTTTGGGAACGATCAATGCCCATCAAGTCATCAAAAAGTTTACTGGGTGGATTTTTTAAATCAACCAACGGCTGTGATGATCGGTATAGAAGGATATATCGAAAAATACAATTATGTCGTTGTTATGGCGAAAATAAAAAAGATAAAAAGAGGGTTCTACACTATAACTTTTGAATTAATTACTGAACAGCCCAAAGCATTAGCTGTTGGAACATTGACAAAGTTACACACAAAAGTATTGGAAGAACAAATACTAGAAGCCCCTGCTTATTGGTTATGGACACACCGCCGATGGAAACGAAGTCGGAAAGATTATAGTAAAAATATAAACTAGACTTTTTATAATGAAATACTTTAATCCATTTATAATAGTTGCTTTTTTATTGGTCGTAGCTGCTTGTGCTTCTGAACCCAAAGCAGTGATAGAAGCTAGTCAGCTAGTAGGACGTTGGGAAATTGAGCAAGCAACTCGCGCTGGAAAGCCCACAGCAACGCTCGATCAACTCTTCTTTGTCTTCAGTGAAGACGGGACAATGGAAACAAACCTCCCTACTTTTGAAGGGCAAAGTGCCTACAAATTAAATGATAACATAGTTCGACAAGACGGGGCTACTGAGGCTAAATATACGATTGAATCGCTCAATGAATCTCAGTTGATTTTAACTACGGAGCTTAGAGGTTTTGAATTTCGATTTTTGCTAAATCGAGCAACGATACAAGATAAGTAGCAAAGAATAATCAGCAATAGCAATTCTCATTTTAGTTTAGACTCAAAGGTTTATCGCTTAAGCTTCTATTTGAGAATTGCTACATATTAGTTTACTTATCTTATGGCGCTATTTATTTGATATTCAATTACTGCAAGTTGTTTTCTTCTTTGTTTTCATTTCCTTTCTTTGAAAAAACAATAATGCCTATCACTAACGGAATACCAAATAGCACTAGTACAGTGGCTGCCATTAAAATATTTGCTTCTACCCAGTCTATTAAAAACATAACTTATGTGGTTTTAGTGCATTAAATTTATGAACACAAAATAAGCTGATGCACTAGAAAAGAAACTGAGTTTTGTTCATGGTGAGGACTGATTGATGTCAGTGATGAAAATCAATTTTGAAAATTATCATTTGGCTTGTAGAGTTGGAACAACCTAAGTACTGAAATTTTAGTAGTTTTATAAGCGATAAAGGAACATTAAAACCGATAATGCTTTAGTGTTATATTTCATAGCTGATTTGATAGACTGAGTAGAGTATTATCGGCAACTGCGAATAAACACTTAAACAAAAAGGACATGATAAAGAGGAGGCACTTTCTAAAACAAACTTCATTCCTTCCTGCTGCCTTATTTTTTTCTGATTTTTATACCTACTCTACATTGTATAATAACAGATCAAAGAAAATTCTAGTTGTCATACAGCTCTCTGGCGGCAATGATGGTTTAAATACAATAATACCTTATCGAAATGATTTATATTATCAAAACCGTCCTACATTAAGCATTGTAGCCAAAGAAGCCTTGAAGTTAACAGATGAATTGGCTTTCAATTCTGCTTTTGAATCGCTTAGATCAATTTTTGATTTAGGTGAAATGAGTATTATTAATAATGTTGGCTATCCAGATTCAAGCCGTTCACACTTCAGGGCTATGGATATTTGGCATACGGCTAGTAGCAGTCAGGGATACCTCTCTACTGGATGGCTTGGTCGTTTCTTAGATCAGAATGGCCAGTATCCTCACGAAGCTATTGAAATAAATGAAAATTTAAGTTTAGCATTGAAGGGCGCGAAACAAAAAGGAATTTTAGTCAACAAGAACAATCAATTCAGAAGAGATTTTCTAAATAAGACCGAACAAGAAAAATACAAAAAAATAGCTGAGCAATCGAAAGCAATCGCTTCTGGTGCCATTTATCCGCAACATAAATTTGGACAAGACTTAAAAAAAGTGGCAGCACTCATTAGCTCAGATGCGGATACTCGAATTTACTATGTAAACCTAGGTTGCTTTGATACGCATATTAACCAACAAAACACACAAAATAGGCTACTTCGCATTTATGCAAAAGGCGTGAGTGCTTTTATTAAAGACTTAAAAAAGCATAATTTATTTGATGACGTTATGCTGTTCACTTTCTCTGAGTTTGGTCGCAGTGTGAAGGAAAATAAGAAAGGCGGAACAAATCATGGCACTGCCAATAATGTATTCTTATTCAATGGTAATTTACAAAAAAGTGGGTTTTATAATGCTAGTCCTGATTTATTGAACTTAGATAGAGGCGGGCTGAAATACGAGATAGATTTTAGGAGCATTTACGCCACTTTACTCGAAGATTGGCTTAATGAAAAGTCAAGCATTGTACTAGGACAATCTTTCGATAAACTGAATTTAGTGCAATAGCCACAAATCTACCTCGTGATAATTACTTTGAATTTTTGTTATTATTGCTGTCAAATGGTACAATTATGCTAAATACGTTACGATAGTTTAGAACTCGGCGTTGCCGGGCGTTCTTGGAAAAGGAATCACATCTCGGATGTTACCCATGCCTGTTACAAACTGCACCATGCGCTCAAATCCCATTCCGAAGCCTGCGTGTGGTGCGCCTCCAAATTTTCGAAGTTCCAAATACCACCATAATTCTTCTGGATGTACTCCCATCTGCTCCATTTTAGAAGTCAGCACCCCTAATCTTTCTTCTCTTTGAGAACCACCTATTAGCTCACCTACTCCTGGGAAAAGCACATCCATAGCAGCGACTGTCTCGCCGGGTACATTTTCGTCTTTTTCGTTAAGACGCATGTAGAAGGCTTTAAACGAAGCTGGATAGTCTCGAACAATGACGGGCTTCTTGAATTTCTTTTCCACTAAGAATCTTTCATGCTCTGCTTGCAAATCTGTCCCCCACTCCACCGGGTACTCGAACTTACCTTTTTTGTAAGGCTTGGAATTTCTGAGAATATTGACAGCTTCCGTATAGGTAATACGTTCAAATTGATTTTCTAATATGAATCTTAAAGTATCTATCAAGCCCATTGGACGACGCTTATCTTTAGGCATATTTTTTTCTTCCTCCTCAATTCGTTTATCTAAAAAAGCAACATCATCAGGATAATGATCTAATACATATTGAATGAGATATTTACAGAATTCCTCTGCCAAGTCCATATTATCGTGGATATCATAAAAAGCCACTTCTGGTTCAATCATCCAGAACTCTGCTAAGTGTCGGGAAGTGTTTGAATTTTCAGCACGAAAAGTAGGTCCGAAAGTGTAAACTTTACCTAATGCTAACGCACCAATTTCAGCTTGTAACTGTCCTGATACGGTTAGATTGGTTGCCTTTTCAAAGAAATCTTGCTTGAAGTCCACGCTCCCTTCTTCATTCAAGGGAGCTTTGTTAGCTTCAAAAGTAGTTACCCGAAACATCTCTCCAGCGCCTTCTGCATCGCTTCCTGTTATGATGGGAGTTTGAAGATAGTAATAGCCTCTATCATTAAAAAATTGATGCACGGCATAGGCTAAGCCATGACGAATGCGAAAAACAGCGCTAAAGGTGCTTGTACGCATACGAAAATGAGCCTTTTCTCTCAAAAACGCCATCGTCATTTTCTTTGGTTGTAGGCTATACTCTTCAGGATTAGTAGTTCCTATGATTTCTAGCGACTCAGCTAGTAATTCTACGGACTGCCCAGTGCCTTTCGATTTTACTAATTGTCCAGTTGCCTTAATACAAGCATGAAAACTAATGTTTTTTAATAAATCCTCTGAAAATGATTCAAAATCAACTACTACTTGGAGTGTGTCAAAGGATGATCCATCGTACAGGGCAATAAAGCGGTTGGAACGAAAAGCTCTTACCCACCCCATCACGGTTACTACATCACCAACTGACTGCTCTTGTAGAATTTTTGCAATTTCTATGCGTTTCATGCTTAGTGTTAAATTTAGTAGTAATTTCAAGTAATCACTACATGTAGATTAAATTACTTACTTATGGGGATTTACTAAGGTAATAGAGTATATCATCACTGACTATGACTATCTCAAAATCGTAGGCGAAATTAAAATATTTTGAGCGAAACTTGTGCAAGGCAAAAAAGTTCCTTAAAATTATGTGTGATGTAGTTTGACACGTATTATGTTTTCCGACCAATTTATGTGCGACTGCACTAATTTTTATCTTTCAATTCTTCAGGATATTCAACTCTGACATGATGAACGCTGCGGAGCATCTTTTTAAATACAGAACGACAGGCTTGTAAATCTTTAAAAGTAAAAGCGGAGTTTTCAAATTGTCCTGACTTGAGTTTTCCCTCAATAATTTTTTCTATCATATCATCAATATCTTTTCCAGTAGGATTTTTTAAACTTTTACAAGCTGCCTCTATGGAATCAGCGAGCATCATGATGGTCTGTTCCTTGGTTTTAGGGCAAGGTCCTGGATATTGAAAAGCAACTTCTTGCTTTGAGTCTGGATTTGCTTCAAGATGTTTTCTGTAAAAGTACTCTACTTTAGTAGTTCCATGATGAGTAGAAATGAAATCTATCAGCACCTTGGGTAAGCGATGTTTTTTAGCCATTTTTAGACCCTCTGTAACATGACTAATAATCACTTCGGCACTTTTTAAGGGAGGGAGCTGAGTGTGAGGGTTCTCACTATTTTGATTTTCGATAAAGTAAGCAGGATTAATGGTTTTGCCAATATCGTGATACAAGGCAGCTACTTTTACGAGTAAATAATCAGCATTGATTGTACGGGCTGCTTCTTCTGATAAGTTGGCTACTTGTAGCGAATGCTGAAAAGTTCCGGGTGCAGTAGTTGCTAGTTTTCGCAGCAGTGGTTTGTTTAAGTCTTCCAATTCCAACAAAGTGCTAGCAGAGGTGAAGCCAAAAATGCGGCTGAGTAGTGGAATTAGTGGTTGAGCTAGTAAAATAAGGAATACATTTACTATAATGCCTGTAATAATATTAAAATTGAACTGAGCTAAGTTACCTTCTTGAATAAGCCACAACCCAATAAAAGTAACTAGATAAGTAACAAATATTAGCCCAATAGAATAAAAGAACTTAGTCAAATCTCTGGAGTCCACATTACCTAATACTGCTACAATACCTACGATGATTTGAACGAATGTAAATTCGTAGCCCAGCGAAGAAAGAAAACTGGCAATCAATACGACAATAATGTGCGTGAAAAGTGCTAATCGGCTATCATAAAAGTGTTTAATTAAAATTGGAACAATGCAAAAGGGCAGCATGTAAGCAGAAAGGGCATTAATATTATCCACTAAAAAAACTAGATAGCTGTAAATAACCAACCAAATAAAAATGAATAGAAATCTATTAAATGGCTTTAATTGATCTCTTGCAAATTGTCGAATATAGAGCAAGAAAACACTGATAATCAGACTCGTCAGCAGAAAATAACCCAGAAAAATACCGATGGAAGAGCGCTGTTTTGTGATTTCCATCTCATAGGCTGATCTAAATGAAACTAGCTTCTCAAAAACGTCATCTGTTATAATGCCTCCTTCTGTAACAATCAATACTCCTCTATCTACCTGCCCTTTAGTTTCTATGATGTCCACTTGCAATTGCTCAGTTCGATCTTGACTATATTGAACATTGTAAGTAATACTTGGCTCAAGAATTGGGAGCAGAAATTCTGGCTCGCTCAACGAGCTGTAAGGAAGACTATCACTTAGTAGGCTTCGTGCATCTTCGAGGGAGAGCATACTGCCAAGCGTGCGAGGACGAATTTCATTGCCTTTCAATACATTGATGACAAAATCCTTGCCCTTGCCTTGATGTTTTGAGTCAAGTGCAATCACTCCTCGGTTATAAATCCGATCGAGTAATTGCCAGCCGTATTTGATGTAGCGGTTAGGTTGCTCAAATACTTCGACGAACTGACTACCACTGCGTTCCATTTCTAGCTGCGACTTGAAGTTTTCTTCAAATGCTCGTTTTCGTTGTTTCGCAATTTTTAAATCCATTTCATAGAATGGTGTCAAGGCTGATGCCCTTTCTGCACGATCTGTGGCTATTTCCTCAGCAGATTTTTTGATCGGAAAGTCAAAAGGGGCTACCAAGTCATCGTAGTTCCAAGTTCCTCCTTGCTCAAACTGATACTTGAAACGAGCATTATTCGGAAATAAAGTGCTGATGAAGGCAATTACTACCAGCACAACCAGATATTTACCAATACTTTTAAGTTGCTCTGTGCGTTTACTCACGTATAATTATTTGTAAATCAATTTGTCAGTATAGTTCTGACTATTTCTACAAAAATAGCAAATATATCGTTGCACTGATAGTCTAAGAAAAGCTAAAGACAATAAGAAAAATTGTATTTACTTCAATCTACATAAGCGTAGAACGTGGCAGCAGTCCTGAGCTTTGCTTGGGCTGTTGCCAAAAAACAAAATGGCATCATTCTTTTTCAAGAAAAATTATAGTGAAACAAATACTAAGACTATTGCTTTTGTTCGCTTTTTTACAAATTATGCTCACTTGTGGAGCAGAGCAACAGCCATCTACCCAAATTGCTTTTTATCACTGGCAAACACAAATGGAATTAAGTGAAGCAAAGAAGACTTACTTGGACAGTTTGGGTTGTAAAAAACTCTATGTTAAATTTTTTGATGTAGATCGAAGTGTGCCAAGTGCAACCTTGATATGGACTCCAACAGAGTTGGATGTCTATGAGATAGTTCCTACTATTTTTATTACAAATAGGACATTGAAGGATTTGTCAGAGCAATCACTTCAAGAACTTGCCCAGAATATTGCTTCAAGAATTCTGACATTAGCGAAAGGGCATACTTTTTCAGAAATACAATTGGACTGCGATTGGACTGCAACTACGCAGCAGCCTTATTTTGAACTACTGCAGCTTCTAAAGAACCAATTTCCTAATGTCATACTATCTAGCACGATTCGGCTGCATCAGGTGAAATATTTTGAAACCACAGGCGTGCCACCTGTTGATAAAGGAATGTTAATGTGTTACAACGTAGGCGAATTGGACAATTGGAATACTGAAAATTCCATTCTGGATATCAAAATTTTAACTACTTATCTACACAATTTTGATCGCTATCCTTTGAAGTTGGATATAGCATTACCGCTATTTCAGTGGGGCGTTATTTTTCGAGGAGTGCAGTTATTTCGATTAGTCAATAATCTATCTGCCAACGACCTGAAGGATGAAAGTAAGTTTCAAAAACTCAATGAGATGCGATTTAAAGTGCTTCAGAATACCTATTTGAAAGGGCATTACTTATACGAAGGGGATCGAATTAGATTAGAAAATGTAACTACTGAACAGCTAGCAACAACTGCTCAATTGCTCAGTAAAGCACTTCCTTCATCGGATTTAATTATTACTTACTATCATTTAAATGAAACAATACGTAATAACTACTCTGCTCAATCATTAATAACGATATCAAAATTTTTTGATAAATAATCGCCAATAAATTGCTTCTTTTTAACGCTTAATTAAAACGATTATCAACATCATTGTAGTTCTTACCGATAGAATTTCAAAATTTCACTATTTTTGGCTATCGGGAGTTTTGTTCACCAATATTTTCCCCTCCCGAAATAAAATATAAAATGTGCGAATGAGACACTTTCAACTTTTCTTTTTATTTATATCGTTCAGTTTAACAACGATTTATGCACAGCCATCTAACGACGACTGTGTCAACTCCATAGACTTAGGAACAGCACCCAATTGTCAAACAGACGTAATCTACACAAATGTTGCTGCAACAGCCTCCAACATTGGCAATAACAACAGTCCGACTTGCTTTGTGGGAGGGACTACACAGCGAGATGTGTGGTTTCAATTTACGACTAGTCCGGATATTGAAGAATATATCATTCGAGTAGATGGCATTCAAGGAGATAATGCACCGCTAAGAAATCCTCAACTGACGCTCTATCGCGGGAGCTGTGGGAGTCTTTCAGAGCTGCGCTGTGTATCAGCAGAGAATGGACAATCAAGTATTGCATTGAATGTTGGCAGACTGCCAGCTAATCTTACTTTCTTCCTTCGCATTAATGACTATACTGCTTCCGAGCTTCCTAATGCGGGTGACTTTGCAGTTTGCATCGAAGAATTTGTGCCAGCAATCAATATGGGTGAAGTGGGCAGTACAACTGCTTGCAGTGGTACACTTTTTGATTCAGGTGGTCCAGATGCCAATTACAACAATGGAGAAAACGCTACTTTTAAGATATGCCCAGACCAGCCGAGTAGCTGTATCCAATTCGATTTAGTCAGTTACGATTTAGAATTTGGATTTGATGTACTTACATTTTTTGCAGGAGAAGATGTTAACGCCCCAATCATTGCACGTATAACAGGAGCAGATTTGGGTGATCCATTTCCAATACAGGCTTCTAGCGAGTGTGTTACGCTGCAATTTGTATCAGACTTTGTAACTCGTCGCCCAGGTTTTGAGCTAAATTGGAGGTGCAACACTGCTGGGTGTAGCCCAACAAGTTTAGATGAGGTAACAGCAATAACCAGCTTACCATTTAGCGGTAATTTTACATCCTGTGGCGTTCCTGCTACTTTCGGTCAAACAGCTTGCGGTACAGATATATTCCTGAACGGACCAGAAAAAGTGTTTTCATTTACTTCTCCAGGTGACCTCTGTGCCACTATCTCTATCAGCAATGCTGCAGAAAATACAGGAATTTTGGTATTAGACGGCTTACCTACGGATACTTCGTCAACTTGTGTTGCAGAGGCGACAAATGGGTTTATTAGAAATGCAAATTTTGAAGAGCCTGGCACTTATTATATTGTCGTTGCTCAACCACTGGGTTGCACCGACTTCGATCTGAGTGTGGAAGCATCTGATTGTACCCTCTCTGGCTCATTGTTAGATGCCCTCTGTAATCCACTGAATGGCTGCGCTGATGCAGATGGCGGACTGCCTTCTCTATTTGTTTTTCAGGATGGGTTTCAAGATATTGAGCTGCAAGAATTCAATAATTCAGGTTGCTGGCAAAATGAAGGTTTGCAAGCTGATTTCTTCTGGTTTACGATAGAGGCACAAGCGGATGGTAAATTTGGTTTCCTTTTAGAAAGTGATGATGTGGCTTCTGATATAGATTTCAATGTCTGGGGGCCTTTTACTAACGAACAAGCCTGTAAAAACAAAGCAAGCATTATCAATATTATTGAAAATAACCAGCCCATTCGTAGTTCGTGGTCACCCTCCGCTGGACAGACGGGCTTAGTAGATATACACCCTATTTTTAGATATGAAGTAAACGATGCTTACGATTGTATTACGCCTATTTTACCAAGTCCACTTGGTGATGATTTTGTCCGGCCAATTGATGCACAAGAAGGAGATGTATATGTAGTATTAATTAACGACTTCGGAGACGATATTCAGAATAATGGTATTTTGGTAGATTGGTCGCCCTCTGATCCTGAGGTGCTAGAGCGAGTGCCAGTCGAAGTTGTAACGCAAGATGCAGAAATTTGTCAAGGCGGTTCAGTTCAACTAGAACTTAGTTCGGGCATCGACAATATTACTTGGACACCGAGCGCATCGCTCTCTTGTGATGACTGCTTGAATCCAATTGCCTCTCCCACTCAAACGACTACTTACACGGCTGTTGTTTCAGGTGTTTGTACGCAAGATACTGTACAAGTTACGGTGAATGTTTTGGGGATTGAAGCTGGAGAAGATATTACGATATGTTCAGGGGAGGATTTTCAAGTGTCAGCAGGATCAGACTTTTCTGATGCCACTTACCAGTGGACCGCTCCAGCAGAAGTAATACTAAGTTGTACGGACTGCCCCAACCCAATCATTAGTTCCTCTATTGCGGGCACTTACACCATCACGGTTAGTTTAGATGCTCCAGATTGTCCTTCTATGGATGAATTTATACTGACCGTGTTGCAAGCACCTGCTCCAGAATTTGATGTAGCAGAAAGTGGTGCAATTTGTAATGGAGAAAGCATTGATTTAGGAAGCACAAATAACAATAGCAATCTTGTTTACGCTTGGCGTTCTGAGCCAGTCGGCTTTGTTTCTGACCTGCCCAATCCAAACGTTGAACCAGATTCAACGACTCAATATTTTGTTTCTGTTACAAATGGCATTTGCCCTACACCATCCACGGATAGCGTACTAGTAGAAGTAGCAACAGCACCGATATTCGATATTGTTAGTGATACCACTATTTGTGAGGGTGATACTTTGTTGATGGGGCTAACAGAAACAGAGGAGGGCGTAACTTATAGCTGGTCAGGTCCTAGCATTGCGGACTTTGAAAATGCTGCATCACTAAATACACTTGCTACACCTCGCACCACTGGCACTTACACTTTGACGGCTACTAGAGGAGCCTGTGTAGAAACCAAAAGTGTTAATATCGAAGTTACTGAAATAGGTCTGGCGTTCGCAGAAGGAATAATGGATACTGTGCGTGTTTGTTTAGGAGAGGAATTAATTTTACAACTAGATTCTCTTCAGACACGTCCAACAAGTGCTCAGCCTTTATGGACTGCACTTGATAACACGCTTGATGATACACTAGGTTTGCAGGTTACTGCCAATCCAAGGAAATTCACGAAGTACTTTGTGTCCATCGAAAATGAGGGATGTCAACTGATGGATTCAGTCGTTGTAGTCGTGGATTCGCTGCCAGCAGATTTATCTATTATGCCAGCAGATACTATGATTTGTGAGGGCAATTTTGTTCAGCTAGTCTCTCCAATTTATGAGCCATTTGAGTTTCCAGATATTGATTTTCAGTGGACGCCACAGACTGGACAGCAGACACCTGACAGCCTTTATAATTTAGTAGTAACACCAGATACAACTCGGTTTTATTTCAGAGCAACAACAAACGGTGCTTGTGCGGCATTGGACTCCGCTAAAATTGAGGTAAATCCACTTCCAGAGCTTGAAATCAGGCCAGCAGACGCTAGGATTTGTCCAGGTGAAACAGTGCAGCTAGAAGTCGTGCAGACCAATGATGTACCTATTGATCCAGAATCGTATATGTGGATGCCAATGGAAGGGCTGAGTGCTGCGAATATTCCAAACCCTACTGCCAATCTACCCGGCAGCTATAATGTAGAAGTGATGTCCGACAAAATGTGTCCAGGTTCGGCTTCTGTTTTTATTGAGGGCTTAGCTTCACCAGCCTTTCTACCACCTGAAAGCACCACGATTTGTCCGGGGGAGTCAGTACAGTTAAACACAGCCGTTACAGAGGGCGCAACTTATACTTGGACTTCTACCGACCCAACCTTTGGAACGGTAACGGATGCAACTCCAATCGTTACCCCAACTGAAACGACGACTTACACTTTAATTGCACAAAATGAAGACTGCCCAGCTATTGAAGAAATAGTAGTGATTGATGTACTCACACCACCTACAATAACTATTGATGGAAATCCGAATTATTGTATTGGGGAATTTACAGAATTGACTGCTTCAGCAGGTATTAATGGAAATTATATCTGGCGATTTGAAGGCAATGATGAAATTTTGAGTACAGAGGCTTCTATTACCGTCAATGATACAGCACCTAGAACTTATTTAGTAACATTTGAATATGCCTGTGGTGTTGTAACGCAGACCATTACGGTCAATCCACAAGAACAAATTGATATTCTGAATGTCATTGCCACTAACAATGATGGTGCTGAAGTGGATACCTTATTTGAGGGCGCTACTGTATTTTTAGATGCAGAACTATCAACCAATCTCGGTGATGCAACAATTGAGTGGTTTGTAAATGGTGTGTCATTTGATACTGGCACAGCGGCGACCTCGACTACGGCTACGGTAGTCGGATTTGCTGATTTTGAAGTGGTCGTTACAACCGCAAGCGGCTGTGAATCGCGTAGAAATATTCGAATTTTAATCGTTCCAGCAGAAATTAGAGTACCCAATGCTTTCACGCCAAATGGAGATGGTAGAAATGATGTTTTTAGAATTATTTATCCAAATGGATTAGTTATTGAATCGTTCAATATGAGCGTTTATAGTCGTTGGGGAAATTTAGTTTTTGAAACGGATAATCCTGACGAAGGCTGGAACGGAAGAAAGAATAATAACGGTGAGCCACTTCCATCTGACGTTTATGTTTATTATTACACTGTAAAATTAGCAGGAATGAGTGAATCAGAAACTGTACAAGGGGAAGTCGTATTAGTAAGGTGATTCCTCTTTAGTAACGGATAAAAAATAATCTAACAATGAAAGTAACCTTTTATGGACACTCATGCTTTGGTGTAGAAACTGCTGGAAAACAACTCTTGTTTGATCCTTTTATATCGCCAAGCGAATTAGCAAAAGCTGTTGACATTGATAATATTGCTATGAAGATGCTATTATTGCTAGTAATTTCATCGAATGCGATAATATCATAGGTTGCCATTATGATACATTTGGATATATCAAAATAGAGCATGGGGTCGTTATTGAAGCCTTTGAAGCAGCAGAGAAAACATTAACTTTACCAACGATCGGAGCTACTTTTAGCCCGATTCAATAGGCATTGGTGAAACTTTTAACTAAAAAGAGGAAAGGTAGCTGAAACTGATTACTCACAAACAGACATTCTATGGGAAAAGTAATTGCAATAGCTAATCAGAAAGGAGGCGTAGGAAAAACAACTACCGCCATTAATCTTGCGGCTTGCTTAGCAGTGCTAGAAAAAAAAATATTACTAATAGACTCTGATCCACAGGCAAATAGCACTTCTGGAGTAGGCGTTGACCTCAATATGGTCGAACTCAGTACTTACGATTGCATGGTGAGTGATATTGATCCAAAAGATGCGATCATTAAAACAGAAACGCCCAACCTTTATGTCATTCCTTCTAGTATTGACTTGGTCAATGCAGACTTGCAATTGGTCAATTTGGAAGATCGTGAGTTTGTCATGAAGAGTATTATAGATCATTTAAAAGATGACTTCGACTACATTTTTATTGACTGTTTGCCGTCTTTAGGTATCGTTACTGTAAATGCTTTGACGGCTGCGGACACAGTGCTAGTGCCGGTGCAGTGTGAGTTCTACTCCCTAGAGGGCTTAGGTTTATTACAAAATTCAATTAATGCGGTTAAGAGCAGCCTAAATCCACAGCTAGAAATTGAAGGAATTCTGCTTTCTATGTACGATAGCCGTTTACGGTTAGCCAATATTGTTGTGGAAGAAGTGCGTGAAATTTTTAAGGAGAAGGTTTATGACACCATTATCCATAGAAATTCAAAAATTGGTGAAGCACCCAACCTTGGCTTACCAATCGTGATGTACGATGCTGCTAGCAAGGGTTCTATCAACTTCCTTAACCTAGCAAAAGAGTTTTTGATTAAAAATAATGATACTGTTAAAACTCAAGCAACAGCAGTAGTATAATAAAAAGATTGCTTCGCTGAGAAAAGAGGAATCAAGAGAAATTAAAGAGCGTTTAACTCAGATAACTAGAATCTTAAACTGAGGTCGGTTCATTATTTTTATTCCAACTACAAACCTACTAAGCGGATGAGTAGTCTCTGCTTCCTGTTTTTTCGACGAAATAATTTCAATAAAATTTTTCAAAAGAATGGCAAAGAAGACGATCAATAGAGATGACCTCAGAGCAAAATTTAAGAGTAGATCATCTGTACTAAACAAGAAAGATGTACTACTCAAAGACCTCAGTGCAAAAGAGGAAAGTGAGAAAAAAAAGGTAGTCAAGGAGCTTTCCAATGCCGTAGTGGATATTCCAATTGAAGACATCGAAGCCAATCCCGAACAGCCCCGTAAGGACTTTGACAAAGAAGCGCTACAAGAATTAGCTGATTCTATAAAGACCTATGGCTTAATTCAACCCATCACTGTTCGGCACATTAAGGAAACAGGAAAGTTCCAAATTATTTCTGGAGAGCGTCGATATCGTGCCTCCAAAATAGCTGAAATCAAAGAAATACCTGCTTATGTGCGTATTGCAGATGACAATTTTATGCTAGAAATGGCACTCGTTGAGAACATTCAACGAGAAGATTTGAATGCCATTGAAATTGCAACTACTTACGACCGCTTGATCGAAGAGTTTCAACTGACGCAAGAGCAACTAGCAGAACGAGTGGGCAAAAAACGCAGTACCGTAACCAACTATCTAAACATTCTGCATTTGCCACCAGTCATCAAAAATGGCTTAAAAGAACAAATTATCTCTACGGGTCATGCCAAAGCCATTAAAGGTGTTGACCATAAAGTGATTCAAGAAGGGCTGTTTCATAGGACGGTTCAAGAAGGGCTTTCGGTCAGAGAATTAGAACGCATCGTTAGAACCATCAAATCTATTCATGGTGGTGGACTTTTGAATACAATTGCACACAAAGTAGGCGATGAATCGCTCTCTACCTCAGACTTGATGACGCTTATTAACGCCTTACAAAAAATCGAAAGTCCTCTACTTCGCAATACTTTGTACGAACGTGTTTTTGATGTGGAAGAAAATTTTACTACACAAAATTTAGAAGATGTAACTCGCTTCTTAGATGGCATAGAAGACTTGGAATTAAAACAAGAACTGTACAACCAAATAAGTGAAGGGCGCACTTCTCTGGTTGAATTAGGCGCATTTTCAGGTAAGTTTTTAGCAAAAAAAGCTAAAGCAGCCGAACTGCAAAAAGAAAAAGCATCAGCAAAGGCTCTTACTAAACTAAATTTAGAATATCAAACGCAGGAGCGATTCCTAAAAGAATATTTTGAAGTGCCCGTTTCGTTAAAAATAAAAGAAACAGGAGAAGGCATGATTACTATTCCATTCAAAAATGTTGAAGCATTCAATGAGATATTGGATAAAATCAAGAATGGAGAACTGTAGTATTTTCTTTAGAAAAAATCTATTTTGATAACTACTAACAATGAGAAAAATACTATTTCTTGTATTACTGTTGGCAGAAATTCATCCGATGTTGGCACAAAATGAAACAGACTCACTCGCTCGCCAAGCAGAGTTGCAAACAGCTATACTTACGCCGTCCGATAGTGTGAACGTTCAAGATTCGATATTAGTGAAAGAAAGTGATTATCCCAATCCGAAAAAAGCTGCCTTACTCAGTTTAGTTATTCCGGGAGCTGGACATATCTACAATAAACGCGGGACATGGTGGAAGTTACCTTTGACCTTAGGTGCATTGGGAGGAGCTATTGTTGCCATTGATTACAATGGAAAAAATTACAGACTTTTACAAGATGCTTACTGTACAAAATTAATTAATAGCGGCGCCAGAGACTCCACGGCTAATCCATGTACAGCCCTTTCAAATTATACGCTTAACAATCTAGCTACTTACAACTTCCTAGTAGAAAGTCCAAATTATACTTCTGCATCGCTTCGATCGTTAAGAGATAAATATGACAAACAATATCAGCTCTCATGGATTGGCTTAGTTATTGGGCATTTGGTATTGAATGGAGCATGGTCATTTGTGGATGCCCACCTCAACGACTTTGATATCAATGATGACTTATCCATACAGATTCAGCCGCGTATTGAAACCACTCCCACATTCACTGCATCAGGTGTTCGTATTGGTGTTACTTTAACATTTTGAGCAGGTCACCACTTTTTTTTGTATTTTTGAGTAATAAAAGTTATCGGATTGATGGTTTCTAGTTAATATGGCAACATATGGGATTAAATAACTCATTAATCTGTTTTACTTAGCAAAGAAAATTCACACGATGAAATTGAAAAATAGCTTAATCGGTACTATTTTCTTACTATGCAGTATTCAATGGCTGAATGCACAAAAAACAACCGTTTTTACAGAAGCCAATGAAGCCTACAAGCATGGTTTAGAATTGTTTTATAAAGGAGTGTATGGTGCTGCACAAACCCAATTTCAACAATCCCTCAATTTATTATTACCTGAAAATGAGGCACAGTCAGAAACGCTACGGAACAAAGCCAAACTTTATATTGCACGCTGCGCAGTTCGTCAAGAGCTACCCGATGGTGAAAGACTAATGTTGGATTTTATCCGCTCCACTGCACCTGATCCCTCCTCGAATGAGGCACTAATTGAGCTAGCAAATTATTACTTCAATGCTAGAGAATATAACAAAGCCATTGAATATTATGACCTTGCTCCAACTAATGCCTTGACCTTGAAAGAACGGAGCGAAGTGCTCTTTAGAAAAGGTTATTCTTATTTTGCACAAAAAGATTTTGGACGCGCCAAAAACAGCTTTGAACCAATCAAAAATGCTCAAACCGAATACTATTATCCTACAAACTATTATTTAGGATTAGTGTATTTCTTTGAAGGCAAATACAACGACGCTATCAAGAACTTCAAAATCGTAGAACGTTCCAATATTAATAAATATACTTCTGTTCTGCCTTATTACTTAGCTCAAATTTATTTTGTTGAGGGGCAGTACGATGAGCTATTGGACTATACCAGACCCAAGTTGAATGAAGGAGGTATTCGAAACTTGAAAGAAATTTATCAGCTAGTTGGGCAAGCTTATTTTGAAAAAGGTCAGTATCAAAATGCCTTACCTTACTTTGAGTACTATGCGGAGCGATCTAGCAAAATGCGAGAAGAAGAATTTTATCAGCTAGGCTTTGTCTATATGGAAGCCAACCGACCTAAAAAAGCAATACAATATTTGGAAGAGTTGAAGGATGTGGACAGTAAACTAGGACAAAATGCAGTCTTCAATCTAGGTAGGCTGTATCTTTCAACAAGAGATTACAACTCTGCTAGAAGTGCTTTCTACCAAGCTGCCCGATCAGAATACGATCTTCAGGTACAAGATGATGCCTTATTTAACTATGCCAAACTTTCCTATGAGTTGAAATACGACCGTGATGCTATCAGTGCCTTACAGTTAATTACACCCACTTCTCGGCACTACACAGAAGCTCAATCACTGATGGGGCAGATTTTCTTGGACACTAGAGATTATGAGCGTGCATTAGTAACGCTAAAAGGACTGCCGCGCTTGACGCCAGAATTGAGGGAAGCCCTGCAAAAGGTAACTTATCTTAGAGGGCTACAATTGTATCAAACTGGAGATGCCAATCAAGCAGAATCTTACTTCAAAGAGTCCTTAGAAACGCCTGTTGACCAAGAAACAAAAGCACTTGCTTTATTTTGGCTAGGAGATATTGAGCATAAGAAAAAACGCTATGCCGAAAGCAGCCGATATATGAATCAGTTCTTAACGCTGGCTCGAGTTTTAAAAGACTTGCCAGATGAGTCTTCTGCTGCCATGGCAAATTATATTCAAGGCTACAACTATTTAAAACAAGAAAATTATACAGGTGCACTAGACTATTTTCAAGATGCAGTGCGAAATATTAAACGAAACAGTCCTTTCATTACAAGCGCACAAGTGAAGGACAAAATTCTTGGTGATGCTACGCTGCGAGCAGGCGATTGTTTGTTCAAACGCAATCAATACGCACAAGCCATTCAATACTATGATGAGGCAGTCAATAAAAAATATACTGGATTCGTCTATGCCCTTTATCAGAAAGCTATTATTGAAGGACTTCGCGGCAATACAACCAATAAAATTTTAGCACTAGAACGAATTGTCGATAACTATGCCCGTTCGCCTTATGCCGATGATGCCTTGCTACAGTTGGGAATCACCTATCAAGAAATTGGACGACTTGGACAAGCCGCTGCACCACTCGAAATCTTAGTACGCGACTACCGTGAAAAGTCTGATTTAATCAACCAAGCGCTAGTGCAATTAGGCTTAATCAATTATAATCAAGGAGCAAAAGAGACTGCCATCAATTATTACAAGCAGATATTTTCCAACAATCCAGAGCCTAATGAGGCACAAACAGCCTTGAAAGCATTAGAAGAAATTTATGTGAACGACTTAGGAGATGCAGATGCCTACTTTGCATTTCTAAGAACAATACCTGGCTACGATGTCAACACGATGGGGCGAGACTCCATCAACTTCCGGGCAGCCGAAGCACAATTTGAAAACGGTAACTATCGCAGAGCTATTGAGAATTACAATCAGTACATCGGTAAATTCCCAAATGGACGCAATGTTCTACTGGCGCACTATCGCAGAGGGGATGCTTACAGTGCCTTAAAGTTATACAGCAATTCCCTGATTGATTATGAGTATGTCATTAACAAAGGGCCGAGTAACTATTACAGGAAAGCACTAGAAAAAGCCGCCATTATAGCTTATAATCATGAACAAGATTTTCAACGCTCCTACGACCTTTATGCTAAACTTATAGAAGTGGCAGATAATAGCAACTTACAATTGGAAGCTCAATTAGGTGCGTTGCGCTCCGCTTATCGTGCTAACTTGACTAATGATGTATATGATCTCTCCAGAAAAGTAGCTGAGAATCAACTGGCAACACAGGATCAAATTGCCTTTGCTAATTTCTACTTCGGGAAGATTTCTTATGATAGAAAAAATTACGATGATGCTCTTACTGCTTTTCAACAAGTAGCCGACAGCAATGATACGGAGCAAGCAGCTGAAGCTAGATACCTAATAGCTTACATCTACTACCTACGCCGAGACTTGGATAAAGCACAAGAAATCGCTATTAATTCTAATCGTGAGAGTTCAAGATACCCATTTTGGGTAGCTAAAAGTATCATTTTACTGTCTGATATTCTAGCAGAAAAAGGCGATTTATTCAATGCGCGTGCGGCACTTGAAGCGCTACTCGAGAACTACGATGGCGATCAAGACCTCGTCCAAACAGCAAGAGATAAATTGCAGCAGCTCAATCGAAGAATAGAAGCCGACAGTCGCATTGATAAATCAACTGATGGCTTTCTAGATGATACAGGTAATGGTGGCAATTAGTATGCAATGGTGAACAAACTCAATAGATACTTTGTATCGAATCAAAAAAATACTGAAAATTTTAAAAAGTTTTAGATAAAGCATGAGCCTATCCACGCGCTACAATCCAAAAGAGACAGAATCAAAATGGTATGACCACTGGATGCAGAAGAACTACTTTCACTCAGAACCTGATGAAAGAGAGCCATTTAGTATTGTCATTCCGCCGCCCAATGTAACAGGTGTCTTGCACATGGGGCACATGCTAAATAATACTATTCAAGACATCTTGATTCGCAAGGCACGACTGGAAGGTAAAAATGCCTGCTGGGTGCCAGGTACAGATCATGCTTCTATTGCCACAGAAGCAAAAGTAGTAAAGCGATTAAGAGAACAAGGCATTAAAAAATCAGATATCTCTAGAGAGGATTTTCTCAAACACGCTTGGGAATGGAAAGAGGAATATGGCGGGAAAATTCTGGATCAACTAAAAAAGCTAGGCGCATCCTGTGATTGGGAGCGCACACGCTTCACAATGGAAGATAAGTTGTCGGATGCTGTGCGAAAAGTTTTTGTAAGTTTATATAGAAAGGGTCATTTGTATCGTGGCTTGAGAATGACCAATTGGGATCCAGAAGCTCAAACGGTACTTTCCAATGAAGAAATCATCTATAAGGACGAAAACTCAAGCCTCTTTCATATCAAGTATCGCATAGAACCAACCAAAACAAAATTTATCACTATTGCAACGCAACGCCCAGAGACTATCATGGCAGATGTTGCCATTGCAGTCCATCCTGATGATCCTCGTTACAAAAAATATATAGGTAGGAAAGCAGTTATTCCAATTATTAATCGCAAAATTCCAATCATTGCCGATAGCTATGTGGATATAGAATTTGGTACGGGGGCTTTAAAGATAACTCCTGCTCACGATCAAAATGATTATGATGTGGGACAACGCCACAATTTACCAATCATTGACTTATTTACGCCTGATGGTAGATTGAATGAAAAAGCAGAGATATTAGTGGGTGAAGACCGCTTTGCGGCTCGAAAAAAAATTAAGCCAATGCTGGAAGAAGTAGGAGCTTTAGTAAAGTTGGAGCAGTATCGCACGAGCATTGGTCGATCTGAAAGAACAGATGCCGTTGTGGAGCCACGGCTCACCAAGCAGTGGTTTGTGAAAATGAAACCCTTTGCTGCTTCAGCATTAGAAGCTGTGAAAAGTGGTGAAGTGAAGTTCTTTCCTGAACAAATGTGGAATATGTACCATTCTTGGCTTAACGAGGATAACGTCCGAGATTGGTGTATCTCTCGCCAGCTTTGGTGGGGGCAACAAATTCCAGCTTGGTACTATAAAGATGATGTTTTCGTAGCAGAAACAGAAGCAGGCGCCTTTGCTCAAGCTAAGGAAAAATATCCTGAACTTGAGTTAGAGGATTTGAAGCGTGATGAAGATGTGGTGGATACTTGGTTTTCTTCATGGCTTTGGCCGATTTCAGTATTTGATGGGTTTGAAACACAGGAAGCGTTAAAATATTATTACCCAACTAGCACCTTGGTGACTGGCTGGGACATTATGTTTTTCTGGGTAGCAAGAATGATAATGGCGGGTTATGAGTTTGCGCCAGAACTGCTCGGTGAAAAGCATCCGCGAATGCCATTCCGAGACGTCTATTTCACAGGAATGGTGCGTGATAAAGATCGCCGTAAAATGAGTAAGTCTTTAGGTAACTCACCCGATGCTCTACAACTTATAGAGCACTACGGTGCGGACGGCGTTAGGTTTGGAATGTTATTATCTGCGGCGGCGGGAAATGATATTGTATTTGATGCTCCTTTTGATCCTAAAACGAAGAAAGCACTTAATGAAAGCCAACGCTGCGAGCAAGGACGCAATTTCTGTAACAAAATGTGGAATGCACTACGTTTATTGAAAGGCTTGGAAGTAGTAGATAAAACGCCTGACGTTATAAGCGAATTGGCATTTCAATGGTTTAAAAATAAGTTGAACCAAACGTTGGCAGAGCTAGAAAGAAGTATGGAAACCTACCGACTCTCGGAGACTCTGATGAATTTATACAACTTTATTTGGGGCGATTTCTGTTCTTGGTACTTGGAGATGGTGAAGCCTGCTTACGGCGATCCAATTGATAAAATAACTTTAGAGAGAACGACTCAGATATTTGAGGAATTAATGAAAATTCTGCATCCATTTATGCCATTTGTTACCGAAGAAATCTGGCATCAATTGAAGGAAAGAGCAGAAGGAGAGGATTGTGTAGTCAGCAAATATCCACAAGCAGGTGAATTTGATACTGATATCATTGAAAAAGTAGAACGAGCAAAAGAGGTAACTTCAAAAGTGCGTGAAATCAGAAATAGCAAAGGCATTTCACCCAAAGAAGCATTAAGGCTGTTCGTTCAGAAATCTGAGCATTCAGATGTATTATTTGAGTTGGATGGATTGAAGGACATGATAGTCAAAATGGCAAATTTGGTTGATTTGGAAACCACTACTAATGAAGAGGTTTCAAGTTCGATTTCGTTTGTTTCAGGCACAGAAAAATATTTCCTAGAAGTTCATCTGGAAATAGATGTAGCAGCCGAGCGCGAAAAAATTATAAGTGATTTGGAGTATCAGCGCGGTTTTGTGGAAAAGGTGAGAAAAAAGTTGAGCAACGAACGTTTTGTCAGCAATGCACCGGTAGCCGTAATAGATAAAGAACGTCAAAAATTGGCAGATGGTGAGGAACGAATCAAAGCCTTAGAGGCGAGCCTAGTAAGTTTGAGCTAGTTTTTCCTACTAGCGAGTAATTTTAAACTTAGCAGCACCCTCTGATCGTTAAAAAATAGACCGATAGTGAGAGCCAAGAAATCATTTGGACAGCATTTTCTAAACAGTGAACCAATTGCAGAGCGCATTGCAGGTAGTTTGTCGCTTTCCTCCGAATACGATAAAGTATTGGAGGTCGGTCCAGGAATGGGAATGTTGACCAAGTATCTCATTAATAAACCTTATGAGCTACACTTAGTGGAGGCGGATGAAGATATGGTGGTGTATCTATACGAGCATTATCCACAACTTCGCCAGAGATTAATACTAAAGAATTTTCTGAAAGTAAAGTTAGAGACTATTTTCAAGGATCAAGCACCTTTTGCTATCATTGGTAATTTTCCCTACAATATTTCTTCTCAGATACTTTTTAGAATGTTAGAATACCGCTCGCAAGTGCCTGAGTTGGTAGGTATGTTCCAAAAAGAAATGGCAGAACGAGTAGTATCAAAACCAGGCAGTAAGGAGTATGGTGTAATCAGTGTGCTGGTACAAGCCTATTACAAGCCCGAGTACTTGTTTTCTGTGAAGCGAGGAAACTTTAGCCCACCACCAAAAGTAACTTCAGGTGTCATTCGACTGACGAGGAAAGACGATCAAGCCTTAGGCTGTGATTACAGTGCGTTTAGACGTGTCGTGAAGCAAGCTTTTGGACAACGCCGAAAGATGCTTCGCAACACAATGAAAAGTTTCTTGAAAGGGGACGATCTCTTGAAAGATGATTTCTTTCAACAACGCCCTGAACAACTCAGTATCAATGACTTCGTACAACTCACCAATTGGGTAGAAGAAAGAACCAACTAGCGGTCGAGTCTGTACAATTGCAAGGCCTCAATCAACTCAATCAGCTTGTCTGCATAGTGCTGGTCGGTTGCATAACCTGCTTTTTTAAGCCCTCTCGCCCATCCTTTATAGTCCGTTATTGGAAGTTGGTATAAGTGCTTATAGCGATCCTTTTGCAACAATAAACTATGCGACCGATAGCTCTCCCAGACAGAATTGTAAATTCGAAAAAAATCTTTGTGTGAATCATCTGTATAGTTACTACAATGTCCCTTTTTACAAGATTTTGAGAAGCACTTAATGCCAAAATGATTATTGTTTTTAGTAGCTAGCTTACTTTCCCCACAATTACTTTCAATCAAGCCTTGCGCTATTGTTATACTCGCTGGAATACCATATTTATCCATCTCTGCTCGTGCAGCTTTGGCAAATTGCTTCACATAGGCAGCTTGCTTTCTGCGCTTCTCCATTAATTTTGATTTCGCATCCGTAGTAGGAAACTTTTTGTTTTCGTATGTCAAGTTAGAATAAGTGTTAGATAAATTTGAATCAGTAGCTGCTTCTTCATTTAAAGCCTTTGATGCTACTCTTTGTGAAACATTTACAGCTTGAATGAATGGGTCTGCTACTGATAGTTTTTCCATCTGATGCGTTTCACCTTTTTCAGTTACTTCACTCGCTGCAATATTGTTCAAGGATACTTGAATTGAGATGTCCTTTCTCATTACAAAAAGAATAACAACTAAAACTAAAATAGCTTTTGCTTGCCAAAATTGTAGAAGTAACTTTACAACGTCATTGATCAATGCGTCTTTTTTATTTTTCATAGTTAAAACAATATGTAGTAATTAAAGCCTTTTACGCTGTAAATATAAAAACAAATTGTTTTATAAACTAATTACTTTGAAATATTTATTTTAAAATTTATTCAAAGAGAGGGTGAGATGGTAATATCTAAAGGTTTCGTTAAAAATTATTAAAGTTCCGCCATCAGGTCTAATTTTGTAATGTCGTAGCAAAAAACGTCGTTTGGTATTATGACAACAATAAATTGGTATCCAAATTCAAAAAGGTACATTTAAATAACGCTGAAGCAACATGATGAAAAAAATATTTTTTAGTGCCACCATGCTCGTGCTATTATTGGGATCGGCTCTTAATGCTCAAAAGTACGGTCATTTGAACTCTGGAAATTTACTTCAAAGTCTCGAAGAGGTTCAGAAAGCTGATAGTCAACTCAAAGTATTCCAAGAGCAACTAATGGCTCGTGGAGAAGAAATGGCAGAAAGATTTGAGACAGCACTCCAAGCCTACTACGAAAAAACGCAAGCTGGTGAGCTATCTCAAATTCAGATTCAACAAGAAGAGCAAAAACTTCAGAAGGAGCGCGAAGCAATTATGGATTATGATCAGGAGGTCATGCAAAAAGTATCAGAAAAGCGCGAAGAACTGCTTAAACCTATCTTGGAGAAGGTAGATCGAGCCATCCAAGCAGTAGGTAAAGAAAACGGCTACATGATGATATTCGATACTAGCGTTCCAAATGCTATTCTCTTTGTAAAGGAGACCGACGATATTACAGCACTTGTTAAACAGAAACTTGGATTGTAGCTGGTTTTTTGTAATCAAAAATTACGCTAATAGAGCTAGGAAACTAGAACGTATTAATTAAATAGTTAAAGTTTTCTTCGCTTAGGTGGCAAATTGCTATATTTGTGTAAAAGTTAGAACAATCACATTCTGATACTAGTGAAATGACAATTGCCATACCATGCTTACTAAAAATCTAAACATCGGATTAGTAGAATTACTTTTGATTTCTGTTATCCTCATTACTTCTGTATTTTGTATATACACACCTGAATTTCTACCCATTAAATGGGGTGCTAATTATGCACCACAACTCATGCTATTTTATTTTGGCTTTGGTTTAGTGCTACTCGGATTTAATAAGCCCAAATTTACTTTCATGAGTTTTGCTTGTGCGGGAGCTTTGTGCTTATTTCTGAAAGAAACTTCTCACAAAGAAATGAAACACGCCATTGCCACTGACTACGAAGATGTTACGATTGCTCATTTCAATTTAGCCAATAGTGAATCTGATTACGACATGACGGTCAGTGCTATGTTAGAGACTAATGCTGATATTATCTCTGTTCAAGAACTAACTATTGACTGGGAAGATATATTAGTGGATGGTCTTGTTGAAAAATACCCTTATCAAATCTCTATTCCAGACTTAGGTTTAAATGGTTTAGCGATCTATTCAAAATATGAAATCAAAGAAGAAGAAGTATTTTACTATGATAATATCCCAAATATTAAAGCCAAAATCAACCTTTCTGATACTGAATCATTCTATTTCATTGCTTCTCATACCATGCCAGCTTTAGATAGTAAAAGCTATGAGGCACTGCGTGAGCATTTAAAGATGGTAGAAATGGAATGTAATAAGATAGATGCACCACTGATTACATTCGGTGATTATCACTCTGTTTCTTGGTCTAAAGAGTTACGAGAATTAAAACAAAATACTTTACTGAAAGATAGCAGGAGGCTCTTCACACCATCCTATCCAAGTGGTCGAATAGATATCTTGGAAGTTCCCATAGATCATATTTTTTACTCTGACGCCTTCAAGTGTACAAAGTTTTCCGCACTTAATGGGAAAACGTCACCTCATTTAGGTATCATTGGAACTTACGAATTACTTGATCCAACAAAAGCCTACACTTCAGCGAATTTCTTCTACGGCAATGAACTTTAGGAAACGCCTGTTGAGTTTTAAATTTGCTCTTCAAGGTATCTTCACTTTATTTACTACGCAAGTTAATGCCGTTATTCATTTAACAGCTCTTATAGCAGTTATTATCCTTGGTATTCTATTTGATATTACTCGAGTAGAATGGCTGACTATTATAATTGCTGCTACGCTTGTACTTATGGCAGAAGCCTTCAACACAGCTATTGAGTTTTTAACTGATCTTGCATCTCCCACTCATCATCCACTAGCAGGGAAGGCAAAAGATGTAGCAGCAGCAGCCGTTTTAATTGCTGCTATTGGTGCTGCTATAGTTGGTACAATTATATTTTTTCCTTATTTAAAAAACTGCTTACTCAATAAATTCTAGCACGATTGTTGCTAGGGGAGGTAGCATTACTTCCAGAGAATAAGGTCTAAAATGCCAAGGCTGTTCTATGGTATTGATGATAGATGAATTGCCTAAGCCACTTCCACCATACTTAGCTTCATCACTATTTAATGCTTGTTTCCATGTACCACTAATTGGGGCACCAACTCGATAAGCGTGATGCGGTTTAGGTGTTAAATTACAGACAATAATTTGCGCTGCCTGGTCTGTCCCTTTTCTCATGTAGGAAAGCACACTATTTTGAGCGTCATTAATTTCTAACCACTCAAAGCCGTCTTCTGTAAACTGCTTAGAATAGAGCGCAGCCGATTGCTTGTAATGATGATTAAGATCCTTTACCCATTCTCTAATGCCTTGATGTGTAGCATGATCCAATAACCACCACTCCAAGCCTTTTTCATGGCTCCATTCGCTAGTTTGCCCAAATTCATTTCCCATGAACAAAAGTTTTGTTCCAGGATGCGTAAACATATAGCCATACATCAATCTCAGATTGGCAAACTGCTGCCATTCGTCGCCGGGCATTCTATAAATTAAAGACTTCTTTCCGTGCACCACTTCATCATGCGATAGTGGCAGCATAAAATTTTCTGTAAAGGCGTACACCAAACTGAAAGTAATTTCATTGTGGTGATATTTTCTATGGATTGGGTCTTTTTTGAAATACTCTAAGGTGTCGTGCATCCAGCCCATCATCCATTTTTGTCCAAATCCTAGCCCTCCCTCGAAAGTAGGTCGGGATACGCCTCCCCAAGAAGTTGATTCCTCTGCAATTGTGATAGCGTCGGGCATTTCCTGATAAACTACTTCATTAAACTCTTTTAAAAAAGATATTGCTTCAAGATTTTCTCTTCCTCCATATTTATTTGGAATCCACTCGCCTTCCTTCCTAGAGTAATCCAAATAAAGCATAGATGCAACGGCATCTACTCTCAAGCCGTCTGCGTGATATTGCTCTAACCAAAAGACAGCATTAGAAATTAAGAAACTCCGAACTTCATTGCGCCCATAATTGAAAATAGCTGAGTTCCAATCTGGATGATACCCTTTGCGAGGGTCTGCGTGCTCGTATAACGAAGTTCCATCAAAATTAGCTAATGCAAATGTATCGAAAGGGAAATGAGAGGGTACCCAATCCAAAATAACACCAACGCCAGCTTGATGAAATTGATCTATCAAGTACATAAAATCATCAGGAACACCAAATCGGCTGGTGGGGGCGAAGTAGCCAGTTACTTGATAGCCCCATGAAGGATAATAAGGATGCTCCATGATAGGCATTAGCTCAATATGTGTAAAGCCCATTTCTTTTACATAGCGCACTAGTTCATCCCCCATTTCTCGATAGGAAAGTGATTCTGCGCCACCACTTTTTTTCTTCCAAGAACCTAGATGCACTTCATAAACTGAGTAGGGCTGAGGTTTTCCTACTTTTTCTTTGCGCTGCTGCATCCAATCAGCATCTTTCCATTCGTGATTTGTATCCCAAACAATAGATGCCGTTTTGGGAGGTATTTCATAGAAACGAGCGTAAGGGTCTGTTTTTTCTAAATATTCACCAGCATTAGTCTTTATCTTATATTTATACAAAGTTCCCTTACCTATATTAGGTACGAATCCTTCCCATATTCCTGAACTATCCCATCTTGGCGCAAGTGGATGCATCTGATCGTTCCAGTCATTGAAATTACCGATGACGGATATGTTTTGAGCATTAGGCGCCCAGACTGCAAAGTAAACGCCCCACTGGTCTTCTACTTGAATAATATGGCTACCCAGTTTCTCAAACATTCGGTAGTGCTTACCTTCTCTGAATAAATGTACATCGAAATCAGTAAATAAAGAATAGGAAATAGTGTTGTTCATAGTTATTCAATAGTTTGACCTTTGGAAAATTTGGTTCATTAACTAAACGTGAATTTACAAAAGAAGATGAAGGCGAAAAGAAAAAAGTAAAAATTTCTCTGAAAGTAAAAATTAGAAGCTAGGCTAAGAAATAGGTATTGGTAATATTTGCTTTATAAAAGAGTTCATCATTAGTCAAGTATGGAATATGGGTACTTTGCTTCGCAGACTTACATTTTATGCAAGCCTACAAAATATTTCTATTCCTACTCAGCAGGTGTTGGGTATCAAGTTACTATTGAATAATAGTAGGCGGTCTGCTAGATGTGTTCTAGGGCACTTCTACTGTATCCAATATCTTATTGACAATATCTTCTTGGGTGATGTTTTCGGCTTCTGCCTCGTAAGTGATACCAATTCTATGACGCATCACATCGTGGCAAACACTACGTATATCTTCGGGAATGACATAACCTCTTCGTTGCAAAAACGCATAAGCTTTTGAGGCTAGTGCTAAATTGATGCTTGCACGAGGTGAACCACCATAATTGACAAGCGGTACGAGATCAGCTAAACCATGGTTAGCAGGTTGACGAGAGGCAAACACAATATCAAGAATATACTGCTCAATTTTCTCATCCATATAGACTTTACGAACGGACTGACGCGCTTTCAAAATATCAGAAGTTGTAATGATCGGCTTTACTTCTTTAAATGAATCATCTCCTAAGTTCAGACGAATGATTTGTCGCTCTTCCTCTTTAGTAGGATAGGTGATCTGAACTTTTAGCATAAAACGGTCAACCTGTGCTTCTGGCAAGGGGTATGTTCCCTCTTGCTCAATAGGATTTTGCGTAGCTAACACTAAAAACGGTTCTTGCAGGTAGAAGGTCTCATTTCCAATTGTTACTTGTCGCTCTTGCATAGCTTCTAGTAAAGCACTTTGCACCTTTGCAGGTGCACGGTTAATTTCATCGGCTAAGATAAAATTGGCAAAAACAGGTCCCTTGCGAACAGTAAATTCATTTAGGGAAGGGTTGTAAATCATTGTACCGATGATGTCGGCAGGCAATAGATCGGGCGTAAATTGAATACGGCTAAACGCTGCATTAATAGACTTAGAGAGTGTTTTGATTGCTAAGGTTTTTGCTAATCCTGGTAGTCCTTCTATTAGTACATGACCTTTGGCTAGTAAGCCTAGCAGCAATCGTTCCATCATGTACTTTTGTCCAATGATGACTTGTGAGGTTTGCTCGTTGAGTGCTTCAACGAAGGCACTATCCTGATAAATCTGTTGATTTAACGCTTCTATATCTATTGATTGCATTCGATAAGACTTTGTTATTGTAATAATTAAATATGTGAATTTGGATTAATAATAAGTAAGATATTCGAAATTTTGAAAACTTTAGAAGTCTTGCTACAGCTTATAACAATTCCTTAAAATACGCTGCAAATTCTTCTACTGCCATTTCACCAATATCTCCCTCACCTTGCTTACGTACAGCTACTTTGTTTGCATCAGCTTCTTTTTCACCTACAATGAGCATGAACGGAATTTTTTGTAGTTCGGTATCTCTAATCTTTCTACCGATGGATTCTGCTCGCTCGTCTATTGTTCCTTGGATGTCGTGCTGTTTTAAAATCTGCTGAACATTGTGGGCATAATTGTGGTATTTTTCACTAATTGGCAGTATGGCAAACTGCTCTGGCGTCAACCACAATGGAAACTTACCAGCGGTGTGCTCAATCAAAATACTCATAAATCGCTCCAATGAACCAAATGGCGCACGATGAATCATTACGGGTCGGTGCTTTTCGTTATCAGAACCGATATACTCTAGCTCAAAGCGATCGGGTAGGTTATAATCAACTTGAATTGTTCCTAGCTGCCAACTTCTACCGATGGCATCACGCACCATAAAATCTAGTTTAGGTCCGTAGAATGCTGCTTCTCCTAATTCTTGCACGGTGTCCATACCTGCCTCTGCTGTTGCTTCAATGATAGCGCGTTCAGCAGCTTCCCAATTTTCGTCTGTACCAATATATTTATCAGGTTTTTCTGGATCACGCAAAGAAATTTGAGCTGTAAAATCACTGAAGCCCATCTTGGTTAGCACTGCGGTAGTCAGATCTAGTACATTCAAAAACTCATCTTTTAATTGCTCTTGTGTACAGAAAATATGAGCATCATCTTGAGTAAAGCCTCTTACTCTTGAAAGTCCATGCAACTCACCACTTTGTTCGTAGCGATATACCGTTCCGAACTCTGCAATACGCAGAGGTAAGTCGCGATAGGAGTGTGGCTTATTGGCAAAAATCTCACAGTGATGCGGACAGTTCATTGGTTTCAATAAGAACTCCTCGCCTTCTCTCGGCGTATTGATTGGTTGGAAACTATCTTCTCCATACTTTGCAAAGTGACCAGAAGTCACATATAAATCCTTCTTACCTATGTGTGGCGTAGTTACCATTTTGTAGCCCCGTTTCTCTTGCTCTGCTTTGAGAAAATTCATCAATCGCTCTCGCACTGCATTTCCTCTAGGTAGCCAAATCGGTAAACCTGCCCCTACTCTCTCTGAAAACATAAAGAGTTCCAACTCTGTACCTATCTTTCTATGATCCCTAGCTTTTGCTTCTTCAAGTAGTTCTAAATACTCCGTCAGCTCTTTTTTCTTTGGGAAAGTGATGCCGTAAATACGAGTCATCATTTTATTTTTCTCATCGCCTCGCCAATAAGCACCTGCCACATTCGTCAACTTCGCTGCTTTGATGACCCCCGTGTTTGGAATGTGAGGTCCTCTGCATAGGTCTGTAAATGCTCCTTGTTTATAAAAACTGATCGTACCATCTTTCAACTCTTCCAGTAATTCGAGTTTGTACTCATCTCCTTTTTCTCGGAAGTAAGCAATAGCATCTGATTTGGAAACTTCTTTTCTTTCGTATTGATTTTTTTTCTTGGCCAACTCTAGCATCTTGTTTTCAATGGCAGGCAAATCATTAATAGAAAGCTGTTTCTCATCACCTAAATCTATGTCGTAGTAAAAGCCATTTTCTAATGCCGGTCCAATTCCAAATTTCACACCTGGATAGAGTGCCTCTAGTGCTTCTGCCATCAAGTGGGCGGAAGAATGCCAGAAGGTTGATTTTCCTTGCCGATCGTTCCAAGTGAATAATTTGATTGCTCCATCTTCTTCTATTGGTCGAGTGGCATCACGCACTTCACCATTCACTTCTGCTGCTAATACATTTCTTGCTAAGCCTTCGCTTATGGATTTTGCTATCTCCAAGGCGGTTACGCCTTTATCGTACTCTTTTACCTTCCCATCTGGGAAAGTGATATTTATTTTTGACATGAATGTTTTTCTTTAAGTCTATTTTATACCCAATAGGCTGTTCTTATTACAACTTTTAAAGGCTGTGCAAATTTAGAGAAAGTTGAAAGAAAATGGGAGGGCGTATTCAGTTTTCTGATTTTATATAGCAACTCTTTCTCTATTTAGACTTGAAATTGACTATAACACTACTTATTATTTGATGTATATAGCTAACTTTGTTTAAATATTTCGATTACGACTTTTGTCAATTCACCTTTAACCGTGCTAATATGAAAATCCTAGAACGTGATGTATGTGTCTTGGGAGCTGGACCTGGAGGAGCTGGTGCTGCATTACAACTCAACAACATTGGCTTGCCTTGTACCCTAATTGATAAAGCCATTTTTCCGAGAGATAAAATCTGTGGCGATGCACTAAGTGGCAAAGTTTCTTCCATACTCAATCGCATCGATCCTTCTATCATCGAAAACTTCAAGATGGAGGATGACATGCAGGTAGATTCCTGGGGGATTCGTTTTACTGCGCCTAACTTAAAATCATTGGACGTTCCCTTCAAGTTAAATTTTGATCGCTCAGAAGATACACCTCCCGGATTCATTTCCAAGCGTCTAGATTTTGATAACTATTTAGTTGAGCAAGTCAAAAAACGATCAGAAATTGAGTTTCTCGAAGGCACAGAAATCAAAACATTTGAGCCCTCTGATGACGGCATCACACTGATAAGCAAGAACAAAGAACTAGCTATAAAAACTAAAATGTTGTTGGTAGCAGATGGCGCACACTCTAAATTTGCTAGACATCATGCAGGTATTGAAATGGAACTCAACCATCACAGTGCGGGGCTGCGTGCCTACTATAAGAATGTAAAGCAGATGGATGAGAATAATTTCATTGAATTAATCTTTTTGAATGAATTATTGCCTGGATATTTCTGGATTTTTCCTTTGCCCAATGGGCATGCTAACGTGGGCTTGGGTATGCTTTCCAAAACAGTTAGTAAGAAAAAGCTGAACCTCAAAAAAATTATGATCGAGCTAATCGAAACGCATCCTTACTTGAAAGATCGTTTTGAAAATGCCGAAATGATTGATAAAATTAGGGGTTATGGATTGCCCTTAGGTTCAAAGCGCCGCTCTATTTCTGGAGATAGATATATGTTACTGGGAGATGCTAGCAGTTTAATTGATCCATTCTCAGGAGAAGGCATCGGCAATGCACTTTATTGTGGATTTTATGCTGCGAATCATGTTAAAAAATGCTTTGACGCTAAAGACTTTTCAGCCAACTTTATGAAAGGATACGATAAAGATATTCAACGAGTAATGGGGCAAGAGTTGAGTTTGAGCAGAAAAATGCAGATGGCGCTGAGGTTTCCTTGGCTGTTCAACCTTGTGGTGAATATAGCCAACAACAATCGAAGATTGAGCGAGACACTGACAGCCATGTTCATGGATATGGATTTGAGGGAAGAATTGGTGAAGCCATCTTTTTATTTTAAGCTCATCTTCAATCGCTAAAGACAAATGATGAATTTATGAAAATACTGAACCATCAACAGATAGAGCAAAAAATTAAGCGCATGGCTTATGAAATATATGAGCGCAATTTTGAAGAGTCCGAGATTGTATTATTAGGTATCAATAAGCGAGGAATGGTGATAGCACAGCGACTGTTGGATCATTTATTAGCAATAGCAAAAAATATAATGATTACAGTATCTAGGGTAGAGCTTTCTCCCGCTAATCCACTTGCTGAGCGCATTCACTTAGAGATGCCTGCTGAAGAACTTGATGGTAAAGTAGTCATTCTAGTTGATGATGTAGCTAACACAGGTCGCACCTTATTTTACGCTATGCGTCCAATTCTTGAAGTGTTACCCAAAAAGGTAGAAGCCGCTGTTTTAGTAGATAGAATGCACAAAAGTTTTCCTGTTCGCGCCGATTATGTTGGTCATTCACTGGCCACAACACTTGCAGAAAATATCTTTGTAGAAGTTATAAACGTGAGTGAGAATGCTGCCTATTTGAGGACGTAATGCGAATTTTATTCCTATGAAATGCAAAAGCTATTAAAGGCGAAACATTGAAATCTTTTGCGCTACATTGCAGAACTAAAAATTATCCTATTTTTGCATCGCTTTTAAATTAAGGCTGAGTGTTCATCGATTGATTTTAATCCTGTAAAACACTCAACTTCAAATCAATATTGATACATGGCTTTAAAGTGCGGAATTGTTGGATTGCCAAATGTTGGAAAATCTACTTTATTTAATGCCTTGACTTCGGCAAAGGCATTGGCAGCAAACTATCCTTTTGCTACTAAAGACCCCAATGTGGGCATGATTACGGTGCCTGATCCACGCTTGGATAAACTAGCAGAATTAGTTCAGCCTCAAAAGGTGCAGCCTACTACTATTGAAATTGTAGATATTGCTGGCTTAATTAAAGGGGCAAGTCAAGGAGAGGGATTGGGTAACCAATTCTTGGCAAATATTCGGGAAGTAGATGCTATTGTTCATGTAGTGCGCTGTTTTGAAAACGACAATGTTGTACATGTAGATGGTAATGTTGATCCTATTCGAGATAAGGAGGTGATCGACACAGAGCTATTGCTGAAAGATATTGAAACCGTAGAAAAGCGGATGGATAAATTCAAAAAGCAAGCTAAAAGTGGTAAAAAGGAAGACAAAAAATACGTAGAAATAGCAGAGAAAATTCTTTCTCATTTAGAAAGTGAAAATCCTGCTCGATCACTAGAATTGGAAGAAGATGGGCAAGCATTACTGCAAGACCTTTTTTTGCTAACAGCAAAGCCAATCCTGTACGTTTGTAACGTAGATGAGGACTCGGTTAATACAGGTAATGAACATACAGAGCGATTCAAAGAATTCGTGAAGGATGAAAACGCAGAGGTGATTCTAATTAGTGCAGAAATTGAAGCCGATATTGCTCACTTGGAGAGCAAAGAGGAGCGGCAGGAGTTCTTAGAAGAAATGAACCTAAGCGAGCCGGGTGTGAATAAACTAATTAGAGCCTGCTATCAGCTATTGAATCTAATCACCTATTTTACAGCAGGAGAAAAGGAGGTGCGAGCATGGACAATTGAAGATGGTTGGAAAGCACCGCAAGCAGCAGGTGTCATCCACACAGATTTTGAAAAGGGATTCATTCGAGCAGAAGTTATTAAATATGACGATTACGTTAATCTTGGCTCTGAATCAGCTGTGAAAGAGGTAGGGAAGATGGGCGTGGAAGGGAAAGAATACCTTGTAGTAGATGGGGACATTATGCACTTTAGGTTCAATGTTTAGGGGTCTATGGCATTTGATTACTTCGCAATCTATAAGCCCTTTGGTTATTTGAGTCAGTTCACAAAGGAAATGCCTGAGCATAAAACATTAGCAGACCTGTACAATTTTCCGAAGGAAGTCTATCCCGTTGGAAGACTGGATAAAGATAGCGAAGGCTTGTTAATTTTGACTAGCGACAAGCAACTCACCGATCACTTGTTGAATCCTAGAAACAAGCACGAGCGTACTTACTGGGTGCAAGTAGAAGGCGAACCTACGCATCAAGCCATTCAGCAATTACAAAACGGTGTAACAATAAACGTAAATAAGAAAGCGCATACTACGCTACCTGCTAAAGTCAAATTGATAGCCGTTCCAGCCCTACCAGAACGCAAGCCCTCTATTCGTTACAGAGCAAATATTCCTACAAGTTGGTTACAACTAAAACTGATCGAAGGTAAAAATAGACAAGTGCGTAAAATGTGTGCTAAAGTGGGCTTTCCTGTCTTAAGACTAGTACGTGTAAAAATTGAGCAATTGCAATTAGGCAATATGCAAGTGGGAGAAGTACGTAAGTTTGAGCGGAGGCAGCTACTATGAAATTGCTTTGTTACTATCTATAAAGATCAACCATTTAATAGCTGTTGACTTTTAATAGAGGTAGTTGACCAAATAACATATCAAATACACCACCTTGACAAAACAACGTAACTTAAAGATTATTTCCGCAGGGGCGGGCAGCGGTAAGACGTATCGCTTGACGCAAGAAATGGTCAAGCTACTTCGAGAAGGCGCACGAGCAAGTGGCATCATTGCAACAACCTTTACAGCAAAGGCAGCAGCGGAACTGCAAGAGCGTGTTCGCACAAAACTACTAGAAGAAGGCTTGACGCAGCAGGCGGATGAATTGAGTAATGCCCTCATTGGAACAGTTCATGGCTTGGGAGTTAAACTGCTAAAGCGATTTGCTTTTGAAGCGGGAGTTTCGCCTGCGGTGGACATCATTGCGGATGAAGACCAACAAATTTTGTTCAATCAGTCTCTGGCGATGGTTCTGCATTACGAACGTGTAGAAGTGATGGAACAACTATGTGATCGGCTAGGATTGAACAAGAAAGCTCCGTATGACTGGCGTAAAGATGTAAAGAACGTTACGGAAATAGCTAGAGCTAATGCCTTCAAAAAAGAACAAATTGAAGTCAGTAAAAATCGCTCTGTTGAAACTTTTGAGGGATATTTAAGTCCCGAATCGAAACTTTCCGTTGAGGAGTATAAGCAGCGTTTGAGTTTCCAGTTAGATACCACAATTAATCAACTCGAAAATAATGAAGATGAAACCAAGCGCACGCGTGACGCTATTGGCATATTAAAAGATATGCGCCGAAATTTAAAGCTAAAGGGGGAACTATACTGGTGGGAGTTAGTGAAAATCGTAAAGTTGAAAGTTGGAGTAAAAAGTCAAGACGATATAGCGGCATTAAAAGAATTGGCGCAGCAGCATGAGCAATTAAAGGAATTTCGTGCCGATGTTCGGGCTTACATTGAATTGATTTTCGATATGGCGAGCGAAGCGATTGAGGAGTTCGACCGCTACAAAAAGCAACGTGGTTTGATTGATTATACTGATATGGAGGTATATATAAAAGAGCTACTCGACCACCCCGAAGTGCAAAAAGTGTTGGCAGAAGAGCTGGATTTATTGATGGTAGATGAATTTCAGGATACCAGCCCTATTCAATTAGAGTTATTTTTAAAACTTTCAAAACTTGCTAATTTCTCTGTCTGGGTAGGTGATCCTAAGCAATCTATTTATGGCTTTCGCGGTGCTGAGCCAGAATTAATGCAAGCGGTTATTACTCAGAATGGCGGTGTGAAGTCTGAGGACATTCAGGCGTACTCGTGGCGTAGCCGAGAAGATATTGTTTTTTGTACCAATGCACTTTTTACTAAAGCATTTAGCGATTTGCCAGTTGAGCAAGTAGCGCTAAAGCCCATAAGAACCAAAGTTAAAAGCAACAAGTTCTTTGATGGCGAACCTATTGAAACGAACGAGGCGCTAATGCACTGGCATTTTAAATACGAAGGTAAAGGCAGCACGAGTCAAGACTGGGTGAATAACTGTATTGCTGATTCGATCAAGAAATTGATTGCACAAAAAATATACATCTGTGAAAAGGAAAGCAAAGAATGGCGATTAGCAAAGTTGGGTGATGTAGCAGTGCTTTGTCGCTCCAACAAGGGATGCGAAGAAATGGCAGAGGCTCTGCACCGAGCAGGCTTGAGTGCTGCAATTGCTCGTTCAGGTTTGATGAATACGGCTGAGATTAAACTCGTTTTAGCTTGTCTGAAATATGTGTTAACTCGTCAAGATACGCTTTCGATTGCTGAAATTTTACTGCTAGCTACTAAGCGACCGATTGAGGAAATCATTGAAGATCGGTTGAAGTACTTGAAAGCCAAGGAGGAAGGTAATGTTACAGGAGCTTGGGCTTCTGACCAACCTTACATCAAAGAGCTAGATGCTTTGAGAGAGGAAGTAAAAGAACTTTCGAGTAGCGAAATTTTGAATTTATTGCTAGACGAAGTGGATTTAAGGCGCATTGTTGCGAGTTGGGGAAATAAACAACAGCGTTTTGACAATATTGATGCACTAAGGAAAATGGCAAGTGATTATGAAGATCGCTGCAATCGCTTACATACGGCTGCTTCGTTAGGAGGCTTTTTGCTTTGGCTAAATGAAATTGAATATGAAAAAAATGATAAACAGGCATCCGGCGAAAGCAGTGAATCCGTAAATGTCCTAACTTATCACAAAAGTAAAGGATTAGAATATCCTATTTTGATTTGTCATAGTTTGGAACAGAATCTAAGAGCAGATGTGTGGGGAATGGAGATTATGTCAGATAGGACAGAAGTAGATTTGGATGATGTACTCGGCGGACGCTGGTTGCGATTTTGGGTGAATCCTTATGCCGATCAAGTCAGAAACACTCCACTCGAAACCTCTTTGCATCAAAGTACAATCTACAATAATCTGTATCAAAAAGCACTAGCGGAGGAGGCACGTTTGCTATATGTTGGTATCACTAGAGCTAGAGATTATTTGATTTTTGCTTCTCGACAAAAAGATACAAAGTGGCTTAATCGAGTTTGGCACGAAGGCAAAGAGAACTTGCCTACGCTCAATCCAGACAGCCTAGAATCTCCGTGGGAGTGGAACGATCAGTTTCTTCCAATTCGCTCAGAAGTCTTTTACTTTGATAAAGATTTTCCTGAGTGTGAACTAGTCGTTTCATCTGTGCCATTTATAGAGCCATCGGCGGGCAAAAAAGAATATCCACGCTATCGTATTGACCTGATGACGGAAGACTGGACTACTATTTGTGGTACAAAGACGGGGCAAACTCTTCAATATGACACAGGCTTTAAATTAAGCGAAGAAGCTGATACTGCTGCTATTTCAAAAGCCTTCAAAGCCTATTTAGTAGCTGATTGGCTCACGCAATATCCTGAACATGAACGTCTTCGACTTGCAGAAGCTCACTTGGATCGTTTTGAAGTAGAGGATGATATCGAAGCACATCATTTTTTGAGATTGTCCACTGCCTTTCATCGAGGGCTGCTCAATGATTTTCAGCCCAAGCAGCACTACCGAAAGTATCCTCTCAAATTTCATTACAATCATCGTTTATTTGATAAAATGCTAGATTTTGTACTCATCAATGATCGAAAAATAGTGCTCGTTCAGAACTCAGGTTTTTCAGGTGGTGAAAAGCGATGGCGCAGACATATCACGGATAATTTAGGGAGTTGGAGTTATCTAGCCAAAACAGGCCTGCAAGAAATATTTCCCAATAAAAAAGTAGAGGTTTGGATTCATTTTGTACTAAGTGGTGGTATGGTGGAAGTGAGGACAAAGCAAGTAACGAAGCAGTAATCGACCGTGATAATATCTAAATTCCTAATTTAAGTCAATACATCTACAACTGTTTTTAGCCCTACAAAAAGTAAGGCTCTGCCTTCTTCTGTAACAATTTCATTATCATCATCCACTAAAGCATCCTCGATAAAGGCAAGTAAGTCCTCTTGATCCGTATCATCAAAGAATGCATCTAGTTGTTGATGAAAGTCATTACTTGAATTGCTGAGGTATAATTCCCAGTTTTGCTCCTCTGCTTCTCCGATCTCATTTTCGGTTACCATCAGCAGCTCTGAATTAGCGGAAGCAACAGATGAATAGATAACCCAACTCAAATAAAGTAAAAGCGACTGCTCTTCTTTGGTAAGTGCATCAAATTGTTCATGCGTCAAGTAGGATAATAACATTGGCTGTCCTCCTGCCACAATTGCTATTTCGTCTTCTAGCGAAAAGTCAGCGTTTTCACTCTTTAAAACTATCCGATCAATAATTTTTTCTGATACAAATGGCATAATTTAATTTCATTTTTTCTTGGCAATATATACACATTGTGGGATAATACGAACTAAAGATATTGAGTTAAAAAAATCAATGATTGCTTTACGACCAAACCCAGACAATTATGCTCACTACCTTTAAGAAATTATAGTAATAGATGAGTAACTTTGTAGCTAATAATCAATGTGTCATGCGAACTTTTGCCCTTGTTTTATTTCTTACATGCTCAATCAGTGCTTTTGGGCAAGAAAACCTGTATGCTTGGGATACCATTCAAGATATTAGGATTTACTTCAAACAAGACAACTGGCAAAGAATACTTAATCATTACAAAAAATTGGGTAATAAAGATCGCTTGACAGCAGATGTATCTATTGGTGGTGTGAACTATGAAGGTGTAGGTGTTCGATATAAAGGCAATAGTTCCTATAATAATGCCCATAATGAGGACGAATCAAAACTACCTTTCAACATCAAGTTGGATTATGAGAATAATGACCTCGAAACACCAGAGGGTTTTGACAAAATAAAACTAGCCAATTTATTTCGTGACCCAAGCTACACAAGAGAAATACTAGCCTACGAAATCGCTCGAAAGTATATGCCTGCTCCTAAATGTAATTTTGCCAGCGTATATATCAACGATAAACACTGGGGGCTATACAGCAATGTAGAATCTATTGACAAACATTTCCTTAAAATTTATTACGGTGAAAAGAACGGAACATTATTTAAATGTGATCCAGAATCTTGGAATATAGAAACACGCGCAGGCTGTCAGGAAGGTGGAAGAGCCACACTCAATTTTTTAGGCAGTGACATCAAGTGTTATGAAAATTATTACGAGCTCAAATCAGATAATATTGAAGGTTGGGATGACTTACTTTTCCTTGCTAATACACTAGAGCAGGAAAATATAGAGTTGGATAGCGTACTAGATATTGGGCAAACGCTTTGGATGTTGGCGTTCAATAATGTTATTGTAAACTTAGACAGCTACACGGGCTTGCTTTGTCATAATTATTACTTATACAAGACGACTGATGGGCGATTTCATCCATTGGTCTGGGATATGAATTTGGCTTTTGGAGGCTTCAGAATGTCAGGTGAGGGAGGAGCAATGACAAATGAAGAAATGCAAAGCATGAGTCCATTTTTACATTACAAAAATACCAAGCGTCCACTCATCAATAAATTGTTGTCTAATGATCTTAACAGAAAAATATACCTTGCAAAGGTAAAAACCATCCTTGAAGAGAACTTTCAAAGCGGCTGGTACAAAGAAAGAATACAAGAAATACAGGCATTGATTGATACTGCCGTGCAAAAGGATTCCAATAAGTTATACACATATGAGCAATTCAAAGCAAACGTAGATAGCACCTCAAAAGCAGGAAGTACCGAGATCATTGGTATTACAGAGTTAATGGAGGCTCGAGTTGAATACTTAAATCAGCATCCATTATTGAAAAAAAAGTACCCCACCATCGAAGATGTTCGACACAAATTGGTAGCAGATTCGTTGGTGAATGTCAATGTATCCGCTGAAGAAGCTACTCAAGTATGGCTGTTTCATAGGGCAGCCACCTCTTCTATTTTTCGGAAAACGTTGATGACAAAACAAAAGGACGAGCAGTGGAATATTCAATTATCTTACCAACCCAATTTGCAATATTACATAGTAGCTGAAGGGGCAGAAACTGCATCTCTACTACCCAAGCGTGCAGGTATGCAGTATTTTACAGTCCTCGAGAAAAAAGCTGACTCAACCCCAAAATCAGCGATGAATAAATAATAATTGAGCTTTTTTTCATTGAGCTATTGCTTTGCATTAAAATAAAATTTATCTTTATGTTAGTTTTTTAGTAATCTTGTTAGAGGTAAGTTGTTAGTAGAATATAAATTAAAATTAGCCTTAGCTATCTTCACTACGATTCTTCCCTGATATTATAAGTAATTAAGAAACAGTATTGAAAACTAAAAGTCAGTTTTTGATAATGAGGAGTTTTAGATATGCTAGATAAGTATTGCGTTAACTAAAGAAGAAGTTAGCGTACGTTTCATTCTATTGCTTTCGTTTACAAAGGCAGAATAGTATTTGCCTATTTTAAATGTGGTTTATTTTTTTATTTTTATATTAGCTACTTAGAATTATTTTAATCAATAGAATTTCTAGGTGGCATTACTTTATTTTTTATTATGAATATTTTTGTTGCAAAGTTAGACTACAACACGTCTAGCGAAGACCTTCAGTATGCTTTTGAAGCGTATGGAGAAGTAGATTCTGCTAAAGTTATTATGGATCGTGATACAGGACGATCTAAAGGTTTTGGCTTCGTTGAAATGCCGGATGATGATGAAGCTCAAAACGCCATTGATGGGTTGAATGAGACTGAGTTAGACGGTAGAACAATTGTAGTGAAGAAAGCTACACCAAAAGAAGATCGTGGTGGCGGCGGCGGCGGTGGTCGTGGTCGTGGTGGCTACGGCGGTGGAAACCGTGGTGGCGGTGGTGGAAACCGTGGTGGTGGTTACGGCGGTGGAAACCGTGATAGAAACGACCGTTGGTAAGCAATACACAATGTTAACTATCAAAACGTCAATTGGATATTGTTTCAATTGGCGTTTTTTTATTTGTAAATGAATACTTTTAGCGATAGTTAACTATAATATTTTTTATTCGTTATAATTACACAGAAACAAATATCATGGGAACATCAAAATACGAAGTAGCACAAAAGCGTATTAATGAAAAGCGTAAATTCAGAAAGCATTTTTTGGTTTTCATATTGGTAAATACTTTTTTGGCGGTAGTTAATTTATTCCTTTCTAATACTAATGATTTGTGGTTTTTATATTCTCTTTTTGGATGGGGTATAGGAATAACCATGCAGTATTACAACGTCTATATTCAACCTGAATGGGAGGAAAAAGAATTTAAAAAAGAGGTGAATCGGCTCGAAGGGCACGCTCGCTCTATCTTTACAGAAGAAGGACGACTAGAGCTAGATGATTTTCTACCTGAAAAAGAAAAAGAATTGGCTAAGAAGTGGAAGGACACCGATTTAGTTTGATGCAAGTAAGCTAATACTTCATCTTCAAGAAAAAACCTTATCCCTACGAAGTTTATCCTGATTAGATAGATTATTGAATTTATCAACGATTAGGCAGCTCCATCGCTAGAATACCCCCCTTCAAATTATAGAGATTTTTAAATCCATGCTCACTTTCTAAGTACTCAATAGCTTTTTGACTACGCGCCCCCATTTTACAGTGAACAACCACTTTTTTAGTGCGATCAATTTTATTGACTTGACTTGGTAAACTCCTCAATGGAATCAGTGTGCCATTTAGGTTTTTGGCTTCATACTCATAAGGTTCTCTTACATCAATAAGCTGAAAGTCTCCCTGCTGAGACATCAATATTTTTAACTCTTCTGCAGTAATTTCTTTTATGCCATTAGGCAATGCACAGTATGCTTCTAATTCTTTCAGTTCTGTGATTTCTAAAGTAGGATTTTTGGGTACGCTCAGCACTCTTGTCGTAAAAGTAGCAGCATCAAAGAGAAATAGCTTGCCCGCTAATGGCTCACCAATTTTTGCTGCAATTTTGATAACTTCATTAGCTTGCATACTACCAATGATACCAGGAAGTACGCCTAATACGCCTCCTTCTGCACAACTAGGAACAGCACCGGGTGCAGGAGCTTCTGGAAATAAATCTCTATAATTTACACCTCTACTTCCATCGGGGTTTGGATAATTAAAAACAGCTACTTGACCTTCGTAACGAAAAATAGAAGCATATACATTAATTTTTCCAGCTAGCACACAGGCATCATTCACCAAATAACGAGTGGGGAAATTGTCTGTACCATCTGCAATAATATCATAAGGCTCAATGATATGCAGTATATTTTTAATCGTTAATCGCTCTTGATAAGTTGTAATTTTGATATGCGGATTGAGGTTTTGTAACCGCTTTTTTGCTGCTAACACTTTAGGAATACCAACTTCTTCTACACCATATAGCACTTGTCGTTGCAAGTTACTTTCATCTACCACATCATCATCAATGATGCCAATATGCCCAATGCCCGCTGCCGCTAAATACAGTAATACTGGGCTTCCTAATCCTCCCGCACCTACTACTAAAACACTAGCCATTTTAAGTCTTTTTTGACCTTCTCGGCCAAAATCAGGCAGGGTAAAATGGCGTGCATAGCGTGATAATTCTGCTGTACTAAACTGATCGTTAGTTTTGTTCATCATATCCTTTTATACTCATTTTCAACAACTTAATTGAGTGTACTCAAGAGCGAAAATCTAACAGCGTTGAATAAGTCAAAGTTGTAATCACTGCTTAAATGATCGTTTGTTATTCCAACTGTGTAAGCGTAACTTTACCCTCATAAAAAACATTTTGCCATGAGAATTTTGCTAGTTATTGCCTTTTTAATACCGCTTGCCTTAATCGGACAAACCGTGTCGATAAAAGGGTATATTGTTGATTCTGACAATGAAGCGATTGTCAATGTAAGGGTAAAGGTAGGGAGTGCTGCCTCTGCTTACACCGATGAAGAGGGGTTCTTTGAATCGGAGTTATCATTGAGAAGTCATGCAAACCGTCGCACGAAAATAGTAGTTGAAAAAAAAGGCTATCAAACCTATGAAGACAACAGCCTTATTATCACGGATAGCAAAACTAAAGTGCTCGACAAAATTACACTTTTTAGAGAAGGTGAGTCGCCAACTACTGCTGGAGCAGAAGTAGTAAAAGACAACAGTAATCTTATTGAGACAAATGATGAAATGATTGAAGAAAATCAATCAGTACTCAATACTTTCGATAATCTTCCCATTCAATATCGTGCAGAAATTCGTTCGCTCCAAACTCAGATGGAACAGAGCCGAATTACGATTAATGAGTTGAAAAGACTAGTAGCAAGCATTGAGGATGAACTGAGCAGAAAGAATGACAAAGACCGTTTTTTACAGAATTTATTGACAAAAGAACAGACTATTCTCGGACAGCAAGAGCGCATTATGTCGAGTCAAGAAGCTATTATTAAAGCATTGAGCCTGCAATCAGCAAAGGGCAATTTGAAAATTGCCAACGCAAAAGTGCGTCGAGCTAACAATGATGCCATAGATATTACTTTTCGATTAGAAGATGCTTTTGGCAATCGTCCGACGGCGGGCGAAACGCAAGTCATTGGAATTAAGGTAGCACAATTGACAGGACAAAGTGGAGTGAAAAATCTACAGTTTCGTCCAGATGGTTCTGAATTAGAAAGAATGCTACTCGAACAAAACGTAGATTTATCAAGAGAAAATACCATCCGCTTCAGTAGTCCAAATGCCTTCAGATGGAAGTATCGCAGAAAAGGTTACATTATTTCCTTTTATGTTGGCGATACCTTAATTGGTGTGCAAGGATTTAGGAAGTAATTTTCTCTGGAGTTGAATAGTGTATTTCTACGCTAAGCATTAGTCGGCAATAGCCATCTTTCGGAAGATGGCTATTTTTATTCTAGCTTTTGCTTGTTTCCAATCTTGTAGATTAGGTTTCCAAACTTATCCCTCTTCATGAAGTCTTAGAATGAAGCCATCAAAATCTATTAGTAATCGTCTTTCCAAACTCAAAAAAAAAGTCTAGCGTATCAGGGTTTCGCATTGCACCCTTATTTGCAGCTTTTTCCACAGGAATACCTAATAATATTTTTTTAACGGGAGCTTCCAGTTTTTTACCACTAATGGTGTAAGGAATGTCCTCGATTTCAATGATCTCATCGGGAACATGGCGTGGAGAATAGTCTGAGCGCAACTGTTGCTTGATTTGTTGCTTAGTGGAATCATTTAAAAGTGCTTCTTCATTCATGACAACAAAAAGGGGCATATAGTGCCTACCATTTGCTAGCTCCAAATTAACAATTAAACTATCCTTAATAGCAGAAATTTTATTGATAGAGCGATAAATTTCTGCTGTACCAATGCGGATACCATGCCGATTCAGCGTTGCATCTGATCTGCCTAGAATAATGAGCGTATTTCGATCCGTTATTTTTAGCCAGTCGCCATGCCTCCACACGCCTTCGTACATCTCAAAATAGCTGCTTTTGTAGCGAATTTTATCCTTGTCGTTCCAAAAGTAAATAGGCATGGAAGGCATAGGCTTCGTGATGACCATTTCTCCTACTTCATTTATAATAGGCTCACCCATTTCGTCAAAAGCATACATAGCACAGCCTAGAGCTCGTCGCTGAATCTCTCCCAAGTAAACAGATTGAGTTGGCACACCACCCACAAAGGCAGTACATACATCTGTGCCCCCACTCATAGAGCAAAGCCATAAATCTGATTTTATATGGCTGTAAGTCCATTCAAAGGCTTCAGGGGGTAGAGGCGCACCTGTTGAACTCAAAGAGCGTAAGGCACTTAAATTGAATTGATCTTGAGGGGAGCATTCTGCTTTTCTATTCGCAATTAGGAAAGGTGCGCTTGTTCCAAAATGTTGAATTTCAGCATCCTGAGTCATTTGCCAAAGTACATTTAGATCGGGATAGCTCGGGCTGCCATCGTATAGTACAATGGTTGCTCCCCTAAGTAGGGCTGCTTGTACAAAATTCCACATCATCCAGCCTGTTGTAGTGTACCAAAAAAAACGCTCGCCAGCATGAACATCATTGTGAAAAGCTAAATACTTCAAATGCTCCAATAGTACACCACCCTGAGAATGAGTAATTGCTTTGGGGATGCCCGTTGTACCAGAAGAGTATAACACCCAAATTGGATGCTCGAAAGGCACAAGCTCAAAAGTTAATTGTGCCGATTGATTTTGAATACTCGCCTGCCAATAGGTAACAGACTTGGTGGTACTCAATATAGCTAAGTCGTTCAAATAAGGTAAAAAAACGACTTGCTCTAAAGTAGGCAATGCCTCAATGATGGTTTCCACAACTATTGTCTTATCGTAAGATTTACCATTATATTGATAGCCATCTACGGTTATAAATACTTTAGGTTCAATTTGTTGAAAGCGATCAATTACACTATTCGCCCCAAAGTCAGGTGAGCAACTCGACCAAATTGCGCCTAGTGAGCAAGTCGCTAGAAAAGCAATCGTAGCCTCTGGCACATTAGGCAAAAACGCAACTACTCGATCCCCTTTTTGTATGCCTTTTTCTTTTAGCCATGCTGCAAAAGCTGTTACCTGCTGTTCTAGCTCCTGCCAACTTATAGACTTTAATTCTTGGTGTTCTGATTGGAAGAGTATCGCTGGAAACTGCTCATTTTTTTGTCTGAAAATATGCTCGGCATAGTTCAATGTTGAGCCTTTAAACCATCGTGTGTTGGGCATAGCATCATCAGAATGAATATATTGATAAGATGTTGGAGATTGAACTTCGAAGTATTCCCAGATACTCTGCCAAAATTCTTTAGTCTCTTCTACCGACCACTGCCAGAGTGCATCGTAGTCTTTAAAATTTAGTTCTTTTTTTTGTTTCAGCCAGTTGAGGTATTCTTTCAGATTGGTGTTATTCTTAAATATTTCGCTGGGCTGCCAGAGTAATTTGGACATATTGTAGTACTTTTATATTTGAGAATAATAGCTACTCACCATTCTTAGTATTTGGATGACAACTATAATACTCATTAGGTTTGACGTAATAAATTTTAGAAATTTATTTCAAATGAAGATAGATAAAGCTAAGTCAAATATTGTCTTCTATTCGTTCAAAAAATCTAAAATTTTTAATTCTGATCCGTGTTGAGTAGCTAAATCCTAACGATAAATTTTGTAATAGATAAATCATCAGTGCCATGATAAGATTAGTTATATTTAATATCTTCATTTTTTTTGTTTTGATAGCTTGCAACAGCCAATCCAATAAAACAATGTACCAATCGACGCAAACAACCATTTCAGAAGATAAACTCAAAGCATTAGGTATAGAGCTACCAGCAGCCTCATCACCAGTAGCCAACTATGTAAATGCTGTGCGTACAGGTAACTTGGTGTTTCTGGCAGGCAAAGGACCTAAGCAGCCTGATGGTAATTATATCACAGGAAAAGTAGGTAGTGATCTGACCGTAGAACAAGGCTATGAAGCCGCTCGATTGGTAGGTATTAACCAATTGGCTGTGCTCAAAACTGAACTGGGCAATCTCGATCGAGTAAAGCGCATTGTGAAGGTACTAGGTATGGTAAATGCTACGGAAGATTTTACAAATCATCCAGAGGTTATCAATGGTTTTTCTGATTTGATGGTGGAGGTGTTTGGTGAAAAGGGTAAACATGCCAGAGCTGCTGTTGGTATGGGATCACTGCCTAGAAACATTGCCGTTGAAATTGAGATGATTGTGGAAGTTGAGTGATTTGAATGCTGAGAGGTTCATCTAGTTGTGTAACTTTGCTGAAAGTAAGGATTTAGCATGCTTAGGTTTGAGTTGTAATTGACAAGAAAAATCCATCACTCTTCAACGTGATTGCTTAAAAATAAATAATGATAAAAACAGTAAATCGAAATACGCCACCCCCTATCAAAACTATAAAATCAATTCCCTTATTCACGCCAGAGCAATATCAGCTTGACAATGGCATAGAGGTATATGAAATTAATATGGGCATACAAGAAGTGTCCAAGCTAGAATTGGTATTTCGAGCGGGCAGACCGAGTGAACGCAAGCAATCTGTAGCTAGAGCTACTACTTCACTGTTGAAGGAAGGAACAAAGCAGAAAACTTCGGCTCAGATTGCAGAAATGGTTGACTACTACGGTGCAGCGCTCAGAACGCCTTTCACTTTAGATACTTCAGGCATTGTTCTACATGCTTTGAATAAGCATTTTGATACCTTGTTGCCATTAATCCAAGATATACTAACTGAGCCTTCTTTTCCGCAGCGTGAGTTGGATGCTTTCATCAAGCGAAATCAACAACGACTGCGGATGGACTTGAGCAAAACCGATGTAGTTGCTTATCGTACCATCACAGAATATCTTTTTGGAGTGGATCATCCTTACGGCTATAATAGTCAGATGGAAACTTACAGTGCCATCACTCGAGAAGACCTATCCACCCATTTCGAGCAGCATTATCATGCTGGGAATTGTATGATAATCATAAGTGGTAAGATTGATAAAAGAATTAGGCAGCTACTCAATCAACATTTAGGGCAGCTCAGAACGGCAAAAGCTACAGAGTATTCCTTTCCTTCGCCTCAGGAAAATCCGCAGTTTAAACATTGGATTGATAGGCCAAACGCTGTACAAACGGCTGTTCGCATCGGTAAACGACTATTTAATCGTCATCATCCCGACTATCAAGATATGTACATTGTTTCAACCATTTTAGGAGGGTATTTTGGCTCTCGGTTGATGAGTAATATTAGAGAAGAAAAAGGCTATACCTACAACATTTTTTCTTCCATTGACCCACTTGTTCACGATGGCTTTTTCTCTATTGGGACAGAAGTTGATAATCAATATGCTGAGGAAACGGTAAAAGAAATTTATAAAGAAATAGAAATCTTACAGCAGGATTTGGTTTCCACGCAAGAATTGAATGGGCTTAGAAGCTATTTGCTTGGGAATCTACTAATGGGCTTAGATGGGCCATTCAGTACACATGAAGTCATCAAAACCCTGCTTGTAGATAATCTTTCTTCTGACTATTATTATCAATTGATTGAAACTATTAAACAAATACAGCCTCAACAAATTAGGCGTTTAACTCAAAAATATCTCCAGTTAGACACGCTGCACGAGGTAACGGTGGGTGCTAGATAAAGGTTAAAATATAACTGGTCCATTTTTGATGGCTTTTTTTATGTTAATGTTGCGCTAGAAAACCTAGTTAGTCCAATAGACTACCCGTGCTTTTTTGTCCACTGCTAAGCCAACTTTTGGCACTATCTATAAATATTTCTTTTAAAAATTTTCAACACTGGTTGATGACAAATCGTTATGTTTTTGTTTGACTCTTTGGAATACTACTGATGGAAAAAGTGGTTTTAATATTAGTTCTCAGCATTTTTTCGATAGGAATGACTGGGCAGCAATCATCATCCATTTTAGATAAGTCTATCATGGCATTGACTCAACCTACTGAGATATCCTTTCAAAGGACTATCAATTTTCATAAGAAAGATACTTTTAACTTACTTCTACTACCAAGCATCATGCTGCAACCTAAGCAATTTTGGTCTTATCAAAAGCACTATCACGATGACTTAGGTTTTTTCTGTAAAATAGAATTACAATTGGAGCAAAAAGCAAAACTACCCATTAAATTTAGGTTAGGTGAGGTGCAATATGTGGAAAGGATGGAAGGAAAGTATTAATATTATGAAAGATCTTGGAAACTTATTCTTAACAGGGTTAACACCGTTTCATTAAGCCTAAACTTCCAAAATCTTACATTTTGAGCAGTAATCAATAGCTATGCATATAAAATGCTGAATAACTTTTGCTTACTTCCCCACCCAAGTTACACCAATTTCTTCAATTGGAACACAGCCTGAATAGCCTCCTGGCACAGCGTCGTATTGTAGATGCTGCGTTCCACCTAATTCAGAGTTGGCAAAGGCGAATACAGTAAAGTTTTTTAAGTCGCCAAAAAATCCATCCTCATCCTTGCCCTCTACAAAGTTTTTATCCAAAGCTGAAAGATGTTCAAAAGCTTCCTCATCAGAAAGGTTAGCAAAGGATTTACCATATTTTTCTTGTGCTTGAATGTCCAAAGCAGCAAGCCCATCCATCATCTTCTGCTTGTCTTCATCCGTAAATATGTCATCCTTTACGAATAAGTCAAACAATTGCGGCACGCCTGCTTCTACTGCACCTGGCGTATCGGTTTTTGGAATGATGGTATCAATAGCTTTTGTGATAATACTCGCTTGTTCGGCAGTCAGTGCCTCTGGAACCCAGTTCAGTGCTGCTCTTGCATCTGCTTGACAACCCACCAACATGGAAGAAACGGCTGCCCCTGAGACAACTGTCCCTCCTATGACGATAAAGCCTTGTTTTAGTGCTTCTCTACGATTCATAATTCTATTTTTTGTCATTGGATAATAAAGATCAGTAATTGGCATACTAAATTAAGTAGGACTAATTACTATCAATAAAAGCCAATGGATTCTACAAATTTTGTTTCTTTAATTCGCTTACGGCATAATCTGCCGCCCTTGCTGTCAGAGCCATATAAGTCAATGACGGATTTACGCAAGAAGCGGAAGTCATACACGCGCCATCTGTTACAAACACGTTTGGTGCATCCCAAACTTGGTTATGCTTGTTCAAAACAGAAGTTTTACTATCTTTTCCCATTCTTGCTGTACCCATTTCGTGGATCCCTAAGCCAGGCCAGCTACCTCTATCATAAGTGCTAATATTCTTGAAACCAGCAGCTTCTAGCATTTCTGCGGCATTGTTTGCCATATCTTCTCGCATTGCCATTTCGTTTTCCTTAAATTCTGCATCAAAGACAACAGTTGGAATACCCCACTGATCGCGCGTATTGAAATCTAAATACATTTTGTTTTCGTGATTGGGTAGCGTCTCTGCAAATGCAGTCATTCCCATGCGCCAAGCTCCTGGGCGTTGCATACTTTCTTTCAATTTAGGCCCAACGGATAGTTCTTTTACTACATGAGACCAGTCGCCTCTGCTTGCACCCCCTTGATAGCCCCAGCCTCTCAAATATTTGTTCGTAGTTGAAGCCTTATCAATGTTTTGGAAACGTGGGATGTAAAACCCAGTTGGACGACGACCTTTGTAATATTTGTCGTCATAGCCATCAATTTCGCCCTCTGCACCAGCGCGGAAATGATGATCCATCAGATTATGTCCTAATTCTCCACTTGAGCTACCCAAGCCGTCGGGAAACTCATCAGAGCGAGAGTTCATCAAAATTGACGTAGAGCCTACGGCGGAAGCGCAAAGGAAAATAACTTTGGCTTTGAATACCATATCTTCTTTGGTTTCAGCATCAATTACTCGAACACCTGAAGCCTTGCCTTGCTCTTTATCAAAGATAATTTCATAAGCAATGGAGTTTGGACGAAGCGTCATATTACCTGTTTTTTCAGCAGCAGGTAAAGTGGAAGCATTACTGCTGAAGTAAGCACCAAAAGGACAACCTTCTATACAGCGATTACGCATTTGGCACTGCCCGCGTCCGTTGTGTGGTTTTGTCAAGTGAGCCGTTCGACCAATTGTAACTACCCTACCGTTCATCTTTTTAGCCACTTTTGTGCGGAAGTCTTTTTCTACACAATTCAATGGAATTGCGGGTAGAAATTCACTATCTGGCAGTTGTGGTAGATTCTCTTTCATTCCCTGAATACCAGCAAATTTCTCCACATAGCTATACCAAGGTGCAAGATCTTCATAACGGATCGGCCAGTCAACGGCGATAGCTTCCTTGGCATTCGCTTCAAAATCCATTGGACTCCAACGATAAGTTTGACGTCCCCATGTGATAGAACGACCACCGACATGGTAGCCTCGCATCCAGTCAAATCGCTTTACTTCTTGGTACGGATGGATGTCATCTCTCACAAACCAATGTTTAGACCGCTCAGAAACAGTATAGCCTGTGCGGCTTTGCTTTGGATATTTTTCTTCTATTTCCTTTTTTGAGACCCTTCCGCGATGAGGAAAATCCCAAGGACTTAATTGAGCAGTTGGATAGTCCACAATGTGTCTTACCATTCTGCCTCTTTCGAGTACGAGTGTCTTTAGTCCTTTTTCAGTGAGTTCTTTTGCTGCCCAACCGCCACTAATGCCCGAACCAATTACGATGGCATCGTAGGTGTTGGTGTCCTGTTCATTTAAGTAAAAATTCATCAATTTTGTTTTTGTACTTTGTTATGTCAAGTCGAAACGAATACATGTTTGTATATTTTGAGTAAATATACGCTAAAATAAATGTGTTATTTGGAATTTTTTGTGTAAAAATAAAATCATAATGGCGTAAAGTTTCGATATCGAATCTTTTGACAAAATGAAAAGTGGTATTAAAAAATGACTTTCTCCCATATTATTTCTTTGCCTATTTTCAATCTAAGCCAGTAAGTGCCATGTTGCTGGAGGTAGTTTTGTAGATTGATATTTATAGCTTGTTCCCCACTGTTGGTTGTTTCAAATACAGAAGTTATTAACTGACCTTTACTGTTAAATAGTTCAATGGTTGACTTAGTGGCAGTCGGTTGCTCGTATTGTATGCTCAACCAGTCAGCAGTAGGATTAGGGAAAATAAAGAAATTATACTTATTGATAATCTCTGCGCTTGAAGCAATATCTTTTACTTCTACATACTCAAAACGAGTAGTATCGGACGTACCTATTGTATTGCTGACGGATAGTGTGACATCATATTTACCCAGCGCATCGAAGGATACTTGTGGGTCACGACTATTCCTATTTGTTCCATTGACATAAGTTACAGTCGGTGGATTAAATTGCCAATCATGCACGGTCAGTTCACTAGAATTACTTGTGAATGTAACGGTGTCTTGTAGGTTAGGAGTGAGATTGTTGGCAACAAAATCTACCGTCGGTGCTAATTGCTCCACAAACGTAGCAGGGTTGCGATAAGTATCGCGATAGCGAATGCGTGTTGGGATGAAACGCTCTCCAACTTCACGACCTGAAATCTCCAAAACTGGCATTTTTACTTCCTTTGCTAGCCATTTATATTCTACTCGATTGTTGAGTAGCCCAATAGCAAAATCGGATACTTTTACCGAGTCCATTGAACTAACCTGTGAAACGACTCGAATACACTCAAATGTTCCGTAAGGCGTTATGATTTCTCCCCAAGCATCTACATTATTTTCTCTTTCGCCTGTTGACTCATAAACCAAGCCGAATTCTTCCAAGCCCATTTGGAAGCTGTAAGTGGAGATATCTTCGTTGCTGTAAGCGAGTGGAAATTGGTACAACTCATCTTCATCTGTGAAGTAGGCGGGAATGGGAATTCCCCGAAAGCGTATTCCAATGCCTTCTGCTCTAAAGTCATTGCGATTTCTTCTGTAAAATTGATAAATATCTTCAAACTGAAATGCCCCAAAACCAATGCTGTCAAATTCTTTTGCCCCATACTGATTGAAGCCCAAAAAAAATAGTGCATAAGGTGTAAACAAAGCTCTTTCGTACTCCTTAATTCCCTGTCGGATGGGTCGCAGATGTGAAAAATCCCAAGTAACATCATCCCCTGATAACAGTAGGTTAGCTACAGTAAGAGTATCTGTGAATGTATCGCTATATCGAAGCGTATCTCCTGCACCTGGCATGTCGTCGTCTGTGATAACAACTTGAGACAAAGCAATATAAAAAAACAAAGAGCAAGTAATTGTAAAGTAATATTTCATTCTGATACAATTTGGATTTGATTGTTTGAACGATTAAAGCTATTGAATGATTTTATAAGTGTAGGTAGTTATTAAAGATTTCCTACAATATTCAATGCTGAGTAGTTGTAAATATTTATATTTGTGTTAGACAACATAGCTTCTCGCATTTACACAACCATAATGTCTGTAAATTTAAACTCGCAAGAAAGTAAAATAATCACTTTATTGAAACAAAGGGATCAACAGGGACTCGTGTTGGCTTACCGGCACTATGGGAATGCGGTATATGGTATCATTTTTAGAATATTAAAATCCGAAGATATCGCACAAGAAGTGTTGCAAGATGTTTTCATAAAGGTCTGGGATCGAATAGACAATTATGACAGTAGTAAAGGGAAGTTTTTTACTTGGCTAGTCACCATAGCAAGGCGAATGGCGATTGACCACACTAGAGGTGCAAGGTTTAAGCAAGAGGAAAAAACTGATGCGATAAATTACTCCGTATATAGCAATAAGTGGAGTGAAGAAGCAAAGGTCAAAGATGTAGGCTTAGAAAATGTGATCAACTCACTTGATGAAAAATATCGCTTATTGATTGATCTAGTGTATTTTAAAGGATATACTCACCAAGAGGTGCACGAGGAAACAAATATTCCGCTTGGCACCATTAAGACAAGATTGAGAACAGCAATAAATGAATTGAGAAAAATGCTTGGTGATGCATCAATCACTACTATAATTACTGTTACTGTCGTTTGTATGGCAGATTTGTGGGTATAAACAATAGGATATAGACAAAACATAAAATTGAATATAAAAGAATACATATCGTCTGGAATATTGGAAAGCTATCTGCTAGGGATGCTTACTGAAGCGGAAAACAAAGAGGTAGAACGCAATGCACGTCAATATCCTGAAATAAAAGCAGAGATGACTTCCATTGAGGAGGCTTTAGAAAAGTATGCTCAATTTAATGCAGTAGTTCCTTCTAATCCGATAGCTATTGAGGCGAATATTATTGAGCGTATCAACAGTAAAAAAAATACGATTTCAACTAAAGGGTCTTCTTATTATTCATCTTTCTTAGTCTTAGGGGTTTTGCTTACAGGAATGCTCTTGCTTGGAGTTTACTTTTTCTATCAGCAACTACAACAAAAGCAAGTTATCGAAGAACAAAAAGGGCAAATAGAACAGTTACAAACTGCTTACAGTGAGTTGCAAGTTAATTGTAATCAATTTAGCCAACAAATAGCTTATTTAAGAGATCCTTCCAATAGGTCTATACAACTGACTGGAACTGATCTTTCTTCAAAGTCTAGTGCTGTTGTACATTGGAATCCAAAAGTTAAAAAATCTTTCTTGGATTTTGTAAACTTACCTGAGCCTCCATCTAATAAGCAGTATCAGCTTTGGGCAATTGTGGATGGTCAACCTACGGATATGGGAGTCTTCGATCTAAAGACCTCTAATAATTTGCTCTTTGAAGTTCCTTTTATTGAATCCCCTCAAGCCTTTGCTGTTACCCTCGAAAATGCTGGGGGTAGTGCTACTCCTAACTTGGATCAGTTATACATTATCGGAGAGGTAGGATAACTATATCTATACTTTTTTCCAACTTTTTCTATTTCAACGATAGCTCGTTTACAATTATCTATTAAGTTTGGCTTTTAGTAAATTCATCAAGTTTAAGTCTTAACGCTCGCCTACTCGAAGTTTGATACAAGAATAATTTTCATAGCCATTCCATGATTACCTCGGCTGCGTTCTCTAGGCTTTCCCCAAACGTAAATACCCCCTCTTTGTGCCCTTCCATAACGAAAATACGTTGGGTTTTTAAATCTGTGCTTTGTAACAGATTGATGATAGAGTAAGCCATTTCTGGGCTACCATAAGATATTCCCTTCGCAGTGGTAGGCACTTTGTATAAGAGTTTTTGCCAAAGTGCAAAGTTGTGGATATGAATAACACCATTTACCCAGCTGCATTGTTCATAAATAACAGCATGACTCATAGATTCGGAGGAAGCAATAACTGCTCCTTCGCAACTTAGTTCATTTTTATCAATGTCTACGGTATTTACGATAGCATAATGACTTTCATCCAAAATTTCAAAATTACCTGTTTTTGAACCACTAATGATGAACTGATTACTGTCCTTTATACGCTGGCTGATGTTGCCGAAGCCAATTCCATCATTGTAAGCTCCAATCAAGTTCAGGCGATACATTTCTTGTCGCCAGTAATTGAGTTTTTTGATTTGAGCTATTTCAAGTGGGGGTGTTTTTGTCCAATTTGCTTGAAATTTTATGTAACCTTCATCTATCATAACTTATCAACCATTTAATGAAATAACCAATGTAGCAATACTAAAGAAAGTAACAGACCAATACCAATTCGCTTAACAATCACTGAGTCAGCCTCCAAAAACTCACTAGGTCGCTTCCAACCATATTTAAAAGCACCAAGATAAGCAATAAGGAAAGCAATAATAACAACCCACATAGCCCTAACAAAATAATTCATGCTCGGAAAAAACTGAATAATAAGTAAGTGCAGAGGAATAGTCGAAAGAAAAGCAGCCAGCGTAATTCTGTGATTGGGCGCAACCAAGAACGCCGCTGAACAAATCAATACAACAATACCGCAGTTGATGTAATAGCGCAATTCATTTAAGGTATGTGTAAAGGCGACTTCAGGATTTTCAAACTTAACATAGAGGAGTACTAATCCCATTGTGATGCCTGTGAATAATGTAACCAGAATTGTATTGCGACCAGCATTGACGATTTGTTTTTCAGAAGCGTTTTTGTTAATATATTCCTTATAAATATCTATTGACCAAAGCGTCGCTAGAGAATTAAACGTTGAATCAACTGTACTCATCAAGGAGGCGAATAGTGCACAAAGAATAATTCCTTTCACTCCAACGGGCAGATAATTAGTCACCAAATAAGGATAAGCCATATCGGGATCGTTTAATCCATTTTCCCCCAAAATGCCAACCAACGCAATACCCGGCACTACAATTATAACTGCCATAAAATACTTCATGACGCCCCCCACCATAAGTCCAATCTGCGCTTGCTGAAGATTTTTAGCTGCCAAAGATCGCTGCACCACTGTTTGATTGGCACACCAATAGTTGATATTAAGTAAGAAAAGTCCAAAAATGTGTGTCCAAGGTAAAGTCTCATGATCGGCGGGTAGATGTAAGTGCATCAACTCGGGTGTTTTCTCATATAATGCTCCCCAACCTCCAAGATGGTAAACGGCGGTGAGTAAAACCACAATGCCGCCTGTAAATAAAATACCAAATTGAATAATATCCGTACGAACTACCGCACTCAGTCCGCCTAAATAAGTATAAATAGCTGAAAAAACACCTAATCCAATTACTAAAATGCTAATCCTGACTGTACGATTTTCATGGATAAATGTGAGATACTCTTCAAAAACTAGGTCAGCGGCATAAGCACCCCAAAACAGTGCAGCACCAAGCGTAATTGTTGAGAATAGTGCTAAATTGGCAACAGAATAGAACAAGCCAACCGTTTTCCCCAATCGCTTTTTGATGAATTGAGTAATTGTAATAATGCCATCTTTAAGATACATCGGCACGAAAATAAAGGTTGCCATCAAGATGCCTTGCATGGCGTTGATCTCCAAACTTGCTTGCGCCAAGCCATACAGGTAAGCCGAACCCATCATTCCCAAAAACTGATATCCACTCACATTAGTTGCAATAGAGGAGAGTGCAATGGAATACCAATTGAGATTTCTGGAGCTTAAAAAGTACTGCTCAGAAGTCATTTCCTTATCTCGCCGACCTGAAAGTGCAACAATGAAAATAGCAAAAAAATACAGCACAACAATTATCAAGTCTATCATTTTAAAGCTCGTTCTTCGTTTCAGTTAAAGCAGATATATGATTTTTTGCCAAATTCAGCATCTTTTTCTTACTTTCACCAATCAAAATTCAATATAACGAAGATGCGAAAAATAATTTTTGTGCTACTAATGAATGTTCTACTGTTCAACCTAGCTTGTCAAAATGCCACTCCTGTTGAAGAGAATACTATCTATGAAGTTCAAAAAGAAGTTATTGCAGACTCCGCAATGGTAGTTTCGGCGCATCCGTTGGCTTCAGATGTTGGAGCAACTATCTTGAAAAAAGGAGGTAATGCAGTAGACGCAGCAATTGCTGTACAGTTTGCCTTGGCAGTAGTTTACCCTAGAGCTGGAAATCTAGGTGGCGGTGGATTGATGGTGATTAGAAATGCTGACGGTAGTACAGACGCCTTGGATTATAGAGAAAAAGCACCAGCCGCTGCTGATAGAGATATGTATTTAGATAGCCTAGGTAATGTAGTGAAAGGCCTGAGTACAACAGGACATTTAGCAGCAGGTGTGCCAGGCACAGTGGCTGGGATGTGGCAAGCGCATCAGAAATATGGTAGCTTAGAGTGGCAAGAATTGGTAATGCCTGCAATGGAACTAGCTAAGAATGGCTTCCAACTTTCCGAGACTGAAGCTGATCGCTTGAATCAATATAAAAAATCATTTGAAGAGCAGAGCACTCGACCCAGCGTTTTCACCAGCCAGGATTCTTTTGAAGTAGGCTACAATTTGGTGCAAGAGCAGTTGACACAAACTCTCGACCGCATCCTAAAACAAGGGCATGATGGATTTTATCAAGGTAAAACAGCGGTCTTGATTGTAGAAGAAATGCAACGAGGCGGTGGCATTATTTCTCACAAAGATTTAATAGACTACAAAGCAACCTGGCGCAGACCTATCGAGGCAGCGTACAAAGACTATAAAATTATTTCTATGCCACCACCTTCTAGTGGGGGAGTAGCGCTAGTGCAGATGCTAAAAATGATTGAAGAATATCCCTTAAATGAGTATGGATTTCATTCTGAAAAAGCGGTGCATTTGATGGCAGAAGCAGAACGCAGAGCTTATGCCGACAGAGCAGAGCACTTAGGAGACATGGACTTTTATAAGGTGCCTTTGGATATGCTGTTGGATAAAGCATACTTAGACAGGCGAATGTCAAATTTTCATGAAACACTTCCGACACCGAGTGCTTCTATTGCGGCAGGAGATTTTGAAGTAGCGTTGGAAAGTTTTGAAACAACACATACTTCGATAGTGGATGCAGCAGGAAATGCGGTTGCTGTTACAACCACCCTAAATGGTAATTATGGCTGTAAAGTAGTCGTCAGTGGTGCAGGATTCTTTTTGAATAATGAAATGGATGATTTCAGTGCTAAACCAGGCGTTCCAAACATGTTTGGATTAGTTGGTGGCGAAGCTAATGCTATTCAGCCTGGAAAGCGCATGCTAAGTTCCATGACACCTACAATTCTAGAAAAAGATGGTAACTGGTATATGGTACTAGGTGCGCCAGGAGGTTCAACGATCATTACAGCCGTTTTTCAGACCATCGTTAATGCTATTGAATTTGATATGCCACTTTACGAAGCCGTGCAAGCGGGGCGTTTTCACCATCAATGGAAACCCGATGAGATTTGGATTGAAGGTGGTCAGTTCCCCGCTGAAACGCAAGCAGCACTGGAAGCAAATGGCTATACATTTCGGGATAGAAAGCGGATGGCAGTTATTAAAGCAATCCAACGCTTAGAGGACGGAAAGATCGTAGGCGTAGGAGATACTCGAAACCCCGATGATGATGCCGAAGGGTTTTGATTGAGAGAGAATGGATAAGTGATCTTTTTTTAATTTCAAGTATTATTTTTTCAAAAGTTAGTGAAAATGTCAAATCCAATTCAAGTTTTTGTTTCTTACTCACACAAAGACGAGGCTTTTAAAGATAACCTTAACGTCCATCTTACTCCTTACGAAAGAACAGGGAAAATAAAAGTTTGGGACGATCGAGATATTATACCTGGGCAAGAATGGGATAATGAAATAAAAGAAAAGCTGGAAAAAGCAGAGATTATTCTCTTTCTCATCAGTCCTGACTTTATGGCGTCTGGGTATATTTATGATGTTGAAATAAAACATGCTATTGACAAACACAATGCAGGGAAAACCAATATTGTACCTGTTATTATACGTCCGAGTAATTTTGAAGTGCTATCTCTCAAAAACTTTCAGGCACTTCCAAAAAATGCAAAGGCTATTACAACTTGGTCGAATCAAGATGAAGCATGGCTTGATGTAGTTACTCAATTGAGCAAACTTTTCAAGCATCTTCGCTCTAATGGCGGCGATATACCAACTATCACTGAGCCAGAGCCTGAAATTTCTCCGAATGATAGTGCTACCACGATTCAAGCAATTGAAAATTTACTCGTCCAAGAAAAAATAGATAAAGCGATTGCATCAATGCTAGCCTTAACAGAAAGGTCAACTTACGCCGATTACCGAAACCAGATCATTATGCAATCGGGGCGTTGGAATGGATTGAAACGCAATAAAAATAGCGGCACGATCTCCGCTGAAAATGCTGATTTGCAGACAAATAGAATTCGCAACGCACTACTTTCTTTGCTAGAAGACATGGCAGAAGAATAAGGATAGACCTTCAACGCAATCTCGACAATTGCCAAGAGTTATAAACATTTTGCAAGATAATATAGCACATGGGACCGAGAATGGCAGTGGGTTGAAGGTAACTTGTAGCTAACCATATTGCTAGCATAGTATTTTTTCGACCTAGTGACAGACTTGTTTCTAAAGGTTCTTTGTGGCGACCAATCAAAGCACCGACGTAAAAGCTAAGGCTTCCACAAGCGGCTACAATCAATACGATCGTTATTATGCTTTGCAGAGGTAGCGTGGATTCGTAGCGTAAAAAATGAGATACTTTAGCTGTTGCCAAAAAAATATTGGCGAGAAAAAAAATAAAAGCCGCTCCTACAATCTTCATCAGACGCTCTCGAACGCTAGGAATACGATTGGCTATTTGTGATAACAACATGGGTACAGCAATCGTGATAGCAATAGATTGAAGAATTTGAAAAGCACTCACACTTCCTTCTAATTTCAACAAGTAAGAAGCCAGCAATGGAAATACCAGTATGATTGCTAGATTAGTAACAATGATTGAGCCTGTGATGAAAGCGATGTTGGATTTAAACAAGTCAGCCCACACAATGCTCGCAATGCCAGTTGGTGCTATCGTAATAACAAATGCAGCTTGTGCTATGCCCAAATCAAATGGCAGGATGATCAAATAGGCAGCCACACCCAGCAAAAGATTAAGTAACAAGACAGTGATATGTTGCCATTGAAAGAGCGAAAAATTTAGTCTAATTTTCAAAAAAGAGAAGAAAAGCAAAGTCATCAGTGAATAGCGAATCAAGTATTGATAAGGCTCAAGTTGTGGCAAAAAGGCTCCTAGCACGATCACGCCAAGTATATAGAGTGTTTTTCTCATAATTGAAAGTTAGAAATAATAACAATACAAGTAGTAGAATCACCTTTCAATATTTTAGAAAAGTGAGGAGAATTCTGCTGTTTAGTATTTAACAGCTTTTAAACATTATTTTTCTTTTATCGAATACGGTACAATTCAATTACTTTACTATATTTGAACATCAAAATAATCTGCAAATCTTTAAACACATCAATTCTATGACTATGAGAGTAAATTTATTATTGACAGTACTACTTATCTTCAGTATTAGTGTTTGTTCTGCCATTCCTACTAGAAGTACATCAGCATTCTTGGATCAGCAATTGAAGTCGAATCCTGATTACGAAGCATTAGCTGAAAACATGAAAGGAATGACAATGGATGATTTCCTGAACTTGACGCCTAAGCAATACAAAGAGATGACTGGCAAAAAGCTAGGTGTCAAAAAGTCAATTCAGCTAAAAGCAGCTCAAAAGTTCATCAAAAAGCAGCAAAAGAAAGGCGATGATGATATTCCAAAAGGACTATATATCGTTGGGGCTATTATTGGCTTTTCTTGGTTGCTAATGGGCATCATGGACGATTTTGAGGGCAACAATTGGTGGATTACATTGCTATTGTATGTGGTATGCTGGATACCAGGAGTGATTTACGCATTCATCAAAATGGATGAATATTACTAACCAACTGATTGAATCAATTAAGGTCGTTTTGTTTCTTTCATGGAAACAAGATGGCTTTTTCATCATCTCTAAACGGATTATCTAATGGGCGTCCTATCACCTATCAAGAATAATAAATATGTTAATTGGGTCTGGTTCATTGCATTATTGGCTGCGCCTATTGTGCTTTGGATATTGCCAAGCGACTTCTTTAATGATAGTAACATTGTAGTTTGTCCTTCAAGGTCTTTTTTTGATATTGAATGCTGGGGTTGTGGTATTACAAGAGCCGTGATGCACTTTCATCACTTCCAGTTTGAAGATGCAGCCTATTTCAATTGGCTAGTCTTTGTGATCTATCCACTACTAGTCGTGATATGGTTTACTTGGACGCGTGATGTAGCTAAGAAACTCGAGATACTGCCCAATAATTTTAAGCTAAGTCAACCAAATCTGTAAGTCTTGCTTACTCAATAATTCCAAAATTATGAACAGCAACAAATTGCCTATTCTTCTTACGCTGATCTTATCATTAGCACTAAGCACTTCTAAAGCAGTTGTTCGAGAGCAAGTAAAGCCCCGTCCACAAGAACCAGTTCATGAGCTGACTCAGGTGGAACTCATTGATCTAAATAGCAAGCAATCAAGTAAACTAAAGCGAAAACCAACGCTTAAAGAAAAATTGGCACTTAGATTCGTAGGAAAGAAGCGTTCTGTCTTGACAGAAGAAGCAAAAACAGATGCTTTTGCAATAGCTGGATTTGTAGCTTCAATTGTAGGTATCTTTTTTGCAGGATTAATTCTTGGAGTAGTAGGAGTAGTGTTTAGTGTAATTGCTTTAAAGAGAATCAAAAAAGACCCTACAGCAAGAGAAGGTAGAAAGTTGGCTATCGCAGGACTTGTGCTTGGTATAATTGCATTTGTAGCATGGGTTGCACTCCTACTGATTGTGCTTTTACTTTTAGCTTGACTGCATCAACGTCAAAAATTGGTCATCGAAATGGACAATATAATCTGTAGGAAACCCTAAATAATTCTGACTCTTTTCAATAGCATCTACCAAGTTGAATTTATCCTGTTGCTGGCAGTAGAAAAGCCCCTGTTCCATAAAATAGTTTGCCAAATATTCTTGCTCTGTCTGTCCAGGCGTAGGAATTAAAATAGCGGGCTTACTAATTTTAACTAAGTCCATTATCGTGCTATAGCCCGAACGACTAATGACTAAATCAGCCGCTAGCATTGCTTCATTTAAAGTTTTGGCATTCATGAAAGCAACATATTGTAAATTGGAGCTAAGTGTTTGATTAATTTGACTTTCGGGTTTTCCTCCTACAATCAAGATTTTTTTTGGCACAGACTGAGCTTGTATTATTATTTGCTGCTCTAAATGCGTACGCTGTGGTTCTGGTCCGGAAAGCACAATAATTATATCATATTTCTTCAAAACACAGTATTGTTTCATCCTTGAAAGAATGCCGATATACTTAATTTTTTTAAGAGAAATAGGATGCGAAAGGACACCTGAAATATTAGGCTCGCCCGCTACATCTGGAATCCAGCATTCATCAAAAAAAGTATTAATCCAAAAGCGCAACGAAACTCGCGTCCACCACTGTAATAAGATGTTGGGAATGAGTAGATTGATTTGATGCGTCAGAAAAATAGTCTTTACTTTTTGATTGAATAAGCCGTAACGATTATCAGAGATGACAATATCTATCTCATATTGCTGAACGATACACTTTAGCGCTTGATGCTCTCGCCACATAGCTCTAAGCACTTTAGGCAGTTGCCTAGCCATAGAAAAGACCATATTATCACCATCGTATCGGACATCATAAGCTGGCAATTCAATCAAAGATAAACTAGGAAATTCATCTTTCAATAGTTGGTACGCCCGTCCATCAGAAGCTAGAACTACTTTAGCTCCTGACTGTGCTGCTGCTCGAATCAAAGGAATACAGCGAGTTGCATGACCTAAGCCCCAGTTTAAAGGAGCAATCAATATTTTTTTCTGTTGGTTCAAATTAAGTCACAAAATGAAATTATAAAAAATGCTAATATCGTTTAGAAATCTGAAGGAGCAAATATTATTAGCGATTTTCAACTAAACTATCAGTAGAATTGTTAACTTTGTCCTTGTACATTAATGTAAATTAATTGTTAATAAATTTTGTTTTTGAGTTAAATAGATATTAACTATCCTTCTTTTTCATAAAAGGAAAATTAAATTGGCAAACAATTAGTTGTTGACATAATCATAAAAAGTCTTTGGTCAGCAATCAAAGAACATAAAAAACAATTAAATGGGAATTTTTAATTCAAAACTAAGAGACGAGTTTTCTGCTGCGATGAAAGAAGCGAGCAAAAACAACAATGGAGATATCCATGTAGTGGCTAGTGAAGGAAAATGGGCAATAAAGCGAGAAGGGAAGGGAAGAGCCCTTAAATTATTTCCAAAGAAGAAAGAAGCCATTGGAGCAGCTAATAAGTTACTGAACAGTTCGAAATCTGAAGAATCTGTAGTAATAGTTCACGAAAAAAATGGTTCAATAGATAAAAAATATTAAAGTGTCAGACATCTCACCCTCGCCAGAAAATGAACTCAGAGCAAGTAAATTCAAAAAATGCGTATTCATAAACTGTCCTTTTGATGCAGATTATGAGCCTATGCTAAGGGCAATCATCTTCACTTGCCTATACTGTAATCTGACACCAAAAGTAGCCAATCTTTATGATGCGGGGGAGAGTAGATTACTTCATATTATCAAACTTATTAAGCAATCAGAATACTGTATTCACGACCTTTCGAGGGTGGATTTAGACAAATACAGTGGCTTGCCTAGATTCAATATGCCATTTGAACTAGGGCTAGATATAGGGCTGAAATATTGTGATGCCAACGGAAATTCGGCTGAGCGAAAGAGTTTGGTCTTAGACGAAGAGTTTCACCGAGTTAAAAAAGTCGTGTCAGATTTGGGAGGATCAGATTTTAAAAGCTATGGTACAAGAAGCCCAACTGAAAGATTGATAAAAGAAGTCAGAAACTGGTTTTCAGGTCTCGAAGCAGTCCCACGGAGGCTACTAGGGCAGACTGTCTGGCTAGAATTTAATGAGTTTACCTCAGACTTTGAGCGTAAACTAAATGAGCTAAACATTGAAAATAGCTTTTCAGAAATTCCAGTAAACGATTATATTGGTCTTGCAAAAGATTGGGTTTCTGAGAGAAAGGCTTATAAAAATAGCTTTGATATTTAAAGCCATCTGTGAAAACAGAAACCTATCATCTTAGATAGTTGTAACATCCAATTACCCAAAAAAAATATCAATTTCAAGTCAGACTGCTCGCTAAATTTCTATTTTTAGAATACTTTTACCTTATTCTAAGTTCGAAGTAGTCGGTATAATGAAAATAAGAAAAATTACCCTTCGCAATCTAAATTCACTTAAAACAAGCCATCAAAATACAATTACAATAGATTTGATGCAGCCACCAATTGGTGATACTGGACTTTTTGCTATTGTCGGTGATACTGGAGCTGGAAAAACAACTATCCTTGATGCCATTACGCTGGCTTTATATGGAGAAATTCATAGAAATAAAAACGAAAAGGAAGTTATGTCCTATGGTGCGACGGATAGTTTAGCCGAAGTAGAGTTTGAAGTAAATCAATCAATTTATCGTTCCAAATGGAACATCTGGCGCGCTCATAACAAACCCGACGGCAATATTCAACCACCCCGTTTTGAGCTTTCCGAATGGGAAGAAGAAACTAAAGCATTTAAAATAATATGGGATAGGAAATCTGGCTATAAGGAAGAAATTCAAAGAATTTTGGGTTTAACTTATGAGCAATTTTGTCGCTCTGTACTATTGGCACAAGGAGACTTTGCTGCATTTCTAAAATCGGGAGAACAAGAGCGAAGCGAATTGCTAGAAAAAATAACCGGCACAGAATATTACGGGCTCCTGTCACAAGCTGCTTATGAAAGACATTCCCTAGAGGCCCAGCAATTGCAGCAATCTAAGTACCGATTAGAGCATTTGAATTTACTGCCAGAAGAAGAAGTGAAGCTACTTGGGAATAATTTGGAGACAAAAAAGAAAGTGAGTATAGATACTAAAAAAAATATTCAAACAGATCGAAAAGCCTTACATTGGCTACAAGACCTAGAAAAGCTAAGGCAGAAAAAAGCAGCAACGGAACAAAAACAAAGTGAACTAAAAGAGAAGTTAGAAGAAAAAAAGGAGATTTTTCAGAAGTTAGCAGTGCATGAATCAGCACAACCTTTTCAAGCTGACTTGCAGCAGTTAGATGATTTAGCTGGAGAATGTGAGCAGCTAACCGCTAGTATTGAGCAACTATCTACTAAACACAAAGCGCAGCAAATTAGCCAGCAAGAGCAGCAAGCAAAGCACGATGAAGTAGTAATTGCTTATCAAAAAATCAAAAGCCAAGAAAGTGAGCAACGCAAACTTTTTCAAGCGATACTATTACTGGATGAAAAAATACAGTATCAGAAAAGTACCCTCAATGAATCACAGAAGGAGTTGAATACCATCGAAAAGCGACAAAATAAGGACAAAGAAGTCTTGTCAAAACAGAAAACGTTTTTGCAGGAACAACAAGCTGCGCTCCAGGAATTAGAAAGATGGCTCGTATCGAATCAGAAATGGGCAAATCTGTCCAAAGATTTACCCACACTTACTTATCAGCTAAAAGCTATTGAGCAATTGCGAGATCAAATAGAAGAAATCAATAGCCAGCAGGAAGCCTTAGGTGAAAAACTTGAGCAACAAGATAAAGAGGCTGCTAAAGCCAGAAAAGAAATTGAAAATGCTGATGACTATCATAGAGAATTGATAAAAGAATTGCATCAGCATACTCCCAAAAATTGGGAACGTGATTATCCTCGTCGCAGTGATTTAATAACGCACCTCAGTGAGCAGTTCAACAAACTAAATAATTTTTGCACTGCGCTAGAACAAGGCATAGAAGCATTATCAGAAGAAAATGAATTACAGCAAAACATCAAGGCGACAAAAGAAGATGTTCAAAATGTGGACTCACAGTTACAAGCTGCAAAAAGAAGAGTGGTGCAAGCCAAAGAGGAGGTTGCAATAAAAAGGCGGCACTATGAGTTGGAGCGTGCTGTACCGAATTATGAAGCCGATCGGGCTGCGCTGCAAGCAGGTGAGGCTTGTCCACTCTGCTTTTCTAAGGAACAGCCTTTTCGGACAGTCGAGTGGGATGAAAAGTTTTTGAGTATTGCTAAGGAAAATTTAAAAAAATCTGAACACTACCTCGAAGAGGAACAATCGCATCTAAGTAATTTGAAATTGCAGCAAAGTAAACTGGAAAGCCAATTAAGCAATTTTAATGCAGCACAGATAAAACTAAATAAGCGACTGCCAGAACTTCAACAATCGTTGCAGAATACTGCACCACGCTATGCAAAATTTGATTTTAAGTATAATTGGCTGAAAGCTTCTCTAAGTCAATACAGGCCAACGTTAGAACAAGAAGAAAAAAAGATTAATAAAGTTAAAGAGCTAGATGCTAAGCTAGATGTGCAGGAAAATAGACTGCAAAAAGCGAGAGAGCAGCAGCAAGAACTCAAAGGGCGAATTGGTGAGGGTGTGGCAGTATTTAAAAATCAAAAAAAACAGCTCGAAAACGCACAAAAACAACTTCAGGTTGAAGAGCAAGCAGCAGCAGCTATTTTGCTGACTTACCAGATTTCAAACAAAGTCTCTCAATCACTCATTCAAAAACTCGAAGAGGGACTTAGTCAATTTCAAGAAAAAGAGCAAAAGAAGGAAGCAACAAAGCAGAATATTCAAAAGCTAGATCAACAAATTCGTTATCTGGAGCAGCAGATGCAAGAACGAGCCAATCAAATTCAGGCTTCTCACGCCTCTTACATTGCAACAGAAAAGATATTAAGGGAGCAAGCTCAAAATCGAGAAGCTCTTTTTGGGAATCGCAACCCTGAAAAAGAACAAACTGCGTTCTTAAAGGAGCTTGCGAATCAAGAAGATAAAATGAAAACGGTTCAAAAGGAACTAAATGAAATAGAGCGGCAGCTAATTGGCACTCAGGCGAAACTCGAATCGCTTCAAGTACGAGAAAAATCAATTCGAGAACAAGGAAAAGAGCGGCAAACCCAATTCTTAAAAAGAATAACACCTGCGTTCAGCACACTAAAATTACTGCGATTAGCTCTACTGCCAGCAGAAGAAGCGAAAAAATGGAGTGCTCTGAAAATAAAATTAGAAGATCAACAAAAACAGATAGATCAATCTCTACAAGAAATAGAACAAACCATTGAGACCGAATCTGCTAAGTCATTATCGCAAAAAAGTATCAAAGAATTGGAACTTTCTTTAGAGGAACTAGAAACGAGCTATAAAACATACGAACAGCAAGTAGGTCAGTTACAGGAGCGACTGGAGCAACAGGAAAAGCAACAAGCGCAAGCGACACAACTTTTAGTAGCTATAAAAAAGCAAGAGCGAGAATACTGGCGTTGGAAAAAATTGAACGACCTGATCGGTATGAAAAGCGGTAAAAAATTTAGAGTATTTGCTCAAAGTTTGACCTTACAACAACTCGTTTATCATGCCAATTTGCACTTGCAAAAACTTAATGAACGCTATTTCATTCAGAAACAAGAAGGCGACGACCTTAACTTAAACATAATAGATCGCTATCAAGCTAATCATGAACGTTCCATGCACACTCTATCAGGTGGAGAAAGTTTTTTAGTAAGTTTAGCTTTGGCACTTGGGCTTTCAGATCTGGCGGGTCGTAAGACACAAATTCGCTCACTATTCATTGACGAAGGGTTTGGCACATTAGACGAAGCTACATTAGACACTGCTATCACAGCACTTGAAAACCTTCAAGCTACGGGTAAAACAATTGGCATTATTTCACATGTAAAAGCAATGAAGGAGCGCATTACTACCCAAATTCAAGTCCACAAACAAAGTAATGGATTCAGTAAGTTGCAGGTAGTAGGGTAATTGCTCAAACCATGACGTTGGACAGGCTGTTTAAATAAGAAATTTCTAATTAATCACCTAAGTAACCCGTTTGGATTTATAATTTTCTATTCCTGAACCAGTGAGCCATTGCTACAATCTTTTCTAAATGAAGCGATTAGTCATTCTTCCTATACGATTTTACCAATTAGCTATTTCGCCATTATTAGGTCAAAAGTGCCGCTACATGCCTACCTGTTCGAATTATATTATCGAAGCCATACAAGAGTGGGGTGTACTGAAAGGAATTTGGCTAGGTTTGAAACGTGTGAGTAGTTGCCATCCTTGGGGGGGGCACGGGTATGATCCTGTACCAAAAAAAGAAAACACAGGAAAAAAAGTATAAGTACTCGGAGCGGGAATCGAACCCGCACGGCCGCAATGGCCACAGGATTTTAAGTCCTGCGTGTCTACCAATTCCACCACCCGAGCAAAAAATAGAGCTTCCAACATCTTGGAAGCTCACTAGGAGCGAATGACGAGACTCGAACCCGCGACCCCGACCTTGGCAAGGTCGTGCTCTACCAACTGAGCTACATTCGCATCTATTTCAATTGGTTTGCAAAGTAAAATAATAACTTTCAAATAGGCAAATTAATTTTTCACTTTTTAGTTCCCTTTTTTATTACTTTCGTTATGCAAAACGAAAATCAATGACTTCTGAATACGGCATACTATCGCTCCTCCCGCCTGTTGTAGCAATCATTTTAGCAATAATGACTAAGCAGGTTTTTGTGTCCTTACTATTTGGCATTTGGCTGGGATGGTTGATACTTAGCAACTGGAGTATTCTGGAAGGAACTCTGGCAAGCATACAAGCTCTTGTAAACGTCTTTCAGGATGCTGGAAACACCAGGACAATCATGTTTGCAGCACTAGTAGGCGGCTTGATTCTATTTATTCAAAAATCTGGTGGTGTAGAAGGATTTATAGGAAAAATGACCAACTTTCTGCAAAAATATGAACAACGCAAAAGTGGAAGTAATCGAATTATTGTGCAGTTACTCGCTTGGTTGACAGGTGTATTGATTTTTGTGGAGTCTAGCATCTCTGTTCTTACCGTTGGAGCACTGTATCGTCCAGTGTTTGATGATTTGAAAATCTCCAGGGAAAAATTGGCGTATATTGCTGACTCTAGTTCTGCACCATCCAGTATTCTAATTCCATTCAATGGATGGGGTGCCTTCATCATGGGCATACTTGCAACACAACAATTCTCTGATCCCTTTGCAACAATGTTACGCTCTATTCCGTATAATTTTTATCCAATTCTGGCATTAATTTTGGTCTTAATTATTGTATTGACCAAAAAAGATTTTGGGCCGATGGCGAGCGCAGAGCATCGAGTAAGAACGACTGGTAAGTTGATGAACGACAATGCCCAGCCTATGGTATCAGACGAATTAACAGATGTTGCTACCAAGTCGGGCATAAAACCTAGAGCATTCAACATGATCTTGCCAATTGCTTTAATGGTGTCTTTAATGCCTGTAATGCTTGCTTACACGGGCTGGTCAAATATGCTAGAAGCCAAGCCAAACGAAGGCTTTTTTACTCAATTACAATATGCTATTGGGCAGGGTTCTGGCTCAACTTCGGTATTGACTTCCGTGATTGCCTCACTACTCTTTTGTATAGCGCTCTATCAAGTACAAGGTATTTTTAAACTCAAAGAATCCGTTGATATTATTTTAAAAGGAATTTCAGAAATGATGCCTTTAGCGCTACTTATGTTGATGGCATTTGCTATTGGAGCAGTTTGTAAAGAGCTGAATACTGGCAATTATGTAGCTGGCATCGCTGAAAATTGGCTGTCTCCTGGACTAGTGCCTTTCATTATATTTTTAGTAAGTTGCTTTATTGCTTTCTCTACTGGAACTTCTTGGGGTACATTCGCTATTATGCTAGCCATTGCCATTCCAATGGCACGCACAATGGAAGCAGATATTTACATTACTATTGCAGCAGCACTAGGTGGTGGTGTGTTTGGGGATCACTGTTCACCTATTTCAGATACGACCATTCTTTCTTCCATGGCGTCGGCTACGGATCATATTGACCATGTCAGAACTCAGTCGCCTTACGCTCTTGTTGCGGGTGGATTGACTGCTTTATTTTATTTGATAATTGGATTAATTTAAATTATGCGATATTTCGCAGAAATAGCCTACAACGGAACTCACTACTGCGGTTGGCAAAAGCAACCCAATGCTCCTAGTGTTCAAGCGACTATTGAAAATACTTTGTCCACTATTTTGCGCGAACCCATTGAAATTGTGGGTTGTGGACGTACTGACACAGGCGTTCATGCTAGCCAGTATTTTATCCACTTTGACTATTCAGGTATACTTCCAGAAGGCTTTTTAAGTCGGGTTAATAAGTTTCTGCCCAAAGATATTGCTGTTTACAACATAATGCTCGTTCATGCAGAAGCAAACGTTCGATATGATGCTTCTTATCGAAAATATGCCTATTATTTATCTTTTCAAAAAAATCCTTTTACTAATGAAACTTGCTATCACTTTCCCTTTGAAAGTCAGCTAGACCTTCAAAAATTACAAGTAGCAGCAGCGCTGTTATTGGAGTACGAAGATTTTTTTCCTTTTTGTAAAACAAATACAGAAGTCAAAACCATGAAGGTCTTCTTAAATCAATCCGAGTGGCAAGTCATTAATCAAGGACTTGTCTATCACATAGCTGCCAATCGCTTTTTGAGAGGTATGGTACGGCTCATTGTTGGTATGTGCCTGAATGTTGGAATGGGAAAGCTGTCCATTGAAACGGTCAAAGAAGTGCTAGAGCGTCAGACTAGGCTAGATAAGAGTTGGAGCGTGCCACCTCAAGGACTATTTTTGGAGGAAATTCGTTACACTTACATTTAGCAACAAGCAAACAAACAATAACTTAATTTACCAATAAATGCAATGCTAGAGAACTGGTTACAACCTATAAAACTCAAATTGCCTACTTACGAAGCTCATAAGCTAGGGCATCATATTGATATCTATCAAAAAAAACTACCGGATTTGGATAATGCTAAAGTCGCATTAATCGGGATTGATAAAAATGAAGGAGATGCTGTGCGAGCAGCCTTATATGAATTGACTAACCATTTCCCTTCAATGCCCATTGCTGACCTGGGGAATATCCGAAATAGTGAAGTAGATTTTTTGATTCCAATCCTTAAAGAATTACTGAACAATAGAATTATTCCAATTCTTATTGGTAAAGAGAATCGTTTCATTAAAGCACAACAACAGGCATATCATCAGACCCAGAGCCACCAAACAATTTGGGTGAGTATTGATGATAGGGTGCATTTTGACCACCATTTTAAAAGTGGCTATTGCCAGATTATAGGAAGCCAGATTCACCTTTCTGATCCTTCCGTCATAGAAAATTTGGAGCAAGCAGGATGGAACTTTGTTAGCTTAGGAAAAGTTAGGGCTAATCTCAAACAAACAGAACCTTTACTTAGAGATGCTGACTTTTTAACCGTATCCCTTGCAGCTTTAAAGGGAGTAGAAGCCCCCAGCCAAGTTTCGTTTTCACCGAGCGGATTTTGGCTGGAAGAGCTATGTCAACTTGTTCGTTATGCTGGGTTTAGTGATAAATTGAGTTCCATGAGTTTACTCGGTTTTGAAGCAAAAAAGAATGACAGTATAACAGTACAATCAGCAGCTCAGGTTATATGGTATGCTTTAGATGGTATCTATAATCGTAAAAAGGACTATCCTGTTAGCCAAGAAGGTCTTATGGAATATGTAGTTCATCTAAAAACACAAAACCTGCAAATCACTTTTTGGAAAAGTCAAAAGACAGGACGGTGGTGGCTACAGCTACCTGATGCTAAAACCAACATCCGCCTCATCCCTTGTTCTTACGAAGACTACCAACAAGCAGCTAGCGATGAAATATCCGATCGCTTGATATATTTGCTGCGGCAGTATGAGTGATTCTCGCTTAAAACCTGTCCTGCATTAAGTCAACAAATTACCCTTTTCATCCCATGTTGCTACAACATCACGAGTACTTTGATCGATACACTTGGCGATCCAATCAGGATCATACTCCATACCCATTCGCTTTAACTCCTCCTTTGGCACACCATCCCATACATTTGGACGATTTCCAGCATAGCCCAAAGTTTCTATACCCATTTTGGAAGTGTAAAAGCCTGTCATCGTCAAATTGCGAATAAGGTCAAAAAACTTTGCGCCTTGCATCATCTCGGGCTGGGCTTTCTTTTCCCAAGCTATATCATCCACAATTGCAATTTGCTGTTTAGAGGAAGCATCTTTGAACGCCTTTCCAAATCGCTTGTTCGACTCATGATCCAACCACATCAAGCCGCCTCTCATCGGCAATTGGTGGTAGTTCATGTCTTTCACGATAAACTCAATAAAAGCTGGCACCTCTGCTTCCGTTGCGCTCCCCGAAAGCTCATCAGCAGGCAGGATGATGTCACAGAGAACTGCAATAGTTGACATTTCGTGCTCATTGAAGAAATTTTCATTCATCAACTGAACATCGTAAGTTTTCTCCTTAGGCGTTCTGCCATAATTGTAAGAATCAGCAGGATTTAATGCTACTGCTTGTTCCTCTTTTGTATTTGTTTGGCATCCTGCTGCTAAGGCTCCGCCCGCCACTGTGCCAACCAATAAGGTCTTTAATGTTTCTCTTCTATCCATGATTTTGGTATTTGGTATTTGGTATCAGATAGCTAGTAAAGAGCTCACTACATCTGTTACCCAATACTTTATCATATATTCATTTTTTTCAACTGATCTACCATGTAATCCGAAGCACGCCAAGAAAGTGCCATAATTGTCCAAGTTGGATTTTTGTCTGCTTGCGATACAAACGGACCTCCATCTACTACGAAGACATTATCGCAGTCGTGGAGTTGACACCACTCGTTGGTAGCAGAAGTTTTAGGATTTTTACCCATTCTGACTGTTCCGACCTCGTGGATAATCTCGCCTGGTTTATTCAATCCATAGTCCTGCTCAGCAGTTGGTGTGTCACCAATAACTTCTGCGCCCATATTGTGAAAAATTTCCTCAAAAGTCTCGTGCATATGCTTGGCTTGCTTGCGCTCGTAATCTGACCATTTATAATGAAATTTCAAGACTGGAATGCCCCATTCATCTACTTTGTCAGTATCAATTTCGCAGTAATTGCTCGCCATTGCTACGGACTCCCCACGTCCAGAAATACCCATTGTTGCGCCATAGAAACGGCGTACATCTTTTTTCAGTTGCGTACCGTAGCCGCCTACTTCTTCACCGATGTATTTATTTAGCCCATTTGGACTAAAGCCAAAGCCATAGTTCGGCATTGACAAGCCACCCCAGACTTCGATATGATAGCCTCTGGGGAAGTCCAGTTTTTTATTATCCAACCACCAAGGTGAATAAACGTGCATACCTCCCACACCATCTTCGTTGTATATTTTTCTATCCATCAGTGCTGGTACGAAAGCCATTCTTGCACTTCCTGTGGAGTCGTGTAAATATTTTCCAACGACACCACTACTGTTTCCTAGTCCACTAGGGTGCTGCTTGCTTTTTGAATTGAGCAAGATACGTGCTGAAGAACAAGCCGAAGCAGCCACTACAATCAACTTTCCTTTGATCTGATACTCCTGTCGATCTTCTTTGTTAATATAAGAAACTGCTGTTGCTTTCCCTTCGTCATTTGTTACAATTTCTCTTGCCATTGCATTGACATACAGGTCAATTTGATTGGTCTTTTTTTGTGCCGGAAAAATTAATACCGAACCCGATGAAAAATCCGCATAGGCTTGACAAGAACGGTTGCATTGATTACAATAGAAGCAGACACCTCGCTCGTTGTTGATGCGTTTTGTCAAAATAGAAAGTCGCGATGGAATGACCGTTACGCCTGATTTTTTCGCACCTTTTATATAAAAAAGTTCATGCAAGCGCGGTTTAGGCGGAGGCAGAAAATAACCATCGGGCTCATTAGGAATTCCTTCTTTTGAGCCAAATACACCCACTAGCTTATCGACCTTGTCGTAGTATGGCGCAACATCATTGTAACTAATTGGCCAGTCTTCCCCTAAGCCGTCTATGGACTTTCTTTTGAAGTCATTCGGCCCGAAACGCAGTGAAATTCTGCCCCAGTGATTGGTTCGTCCACCTAGCATTCTTGAACGAAACCATCTGAATTCTGAACCGTCCTTTTGTGTGTAAGGCTCTCCATCCAATTCCCAACCACCATACGCCATGTCTAATTCTCCGAAATGCCGAAATTTCGTACTCGCTCCACGACGGGGCGACTCATAAGGCCACTTGAGTTGTGTTTGTTGCTCAGGATTTTTAGGATCAAAGTGAGGTCCTGCCTCTACAATAGCTACACGCAAGCCTTTTTCTGCTAAGACTTTTGCAGCCATACCACCTCCTGCCCCCGATCCGATAACGACGGCATCATACTCTTTTGGCTGTTTTTTTATTTGCATAACTTATAAGTTGTTTTTCTTTTATCACGAAATATAGAAAAATATTGGAAGGATTACTCCATTCACATCATTTTTGACAAATAAATTGTATTTCTACTTTACAGATTGATGTTTTTTGAATAGCAATTAAAGTATAAAGGAGCATGGCAAAAATAAACTGGAGTCAACAGGACTTGTTCTTTGAGGGCTTAAAGGTCGTTGAGTTAGCAAGTGTATTAGCTGGACCTGCTGTTGGAATGTTCTTCGCAGAATTAGGAGCAGAAGTAATAAAAATTGAAAATAAATCTACGCAAGGTGATATTACTAGAAAATGGAAATCTTTTAATGAACCAAAACGAGGGGATTACTCTGCTTATTACTGTAGCATAAACTGGGGAAAACAAAAAATATTACTGGACTTGGAGCAGCAGCAGGAGCGTGAGCATTTATATGAGCTAGTAAAATCAGCAGATGTTGTTGTAAGCAATTTCAAGTTAGCTTCTGCTCGAAAGATAGGTGTTGATTTCGATACATTAAAAGGCATCAAACCAAACTTAATTTTTGCTCAGCTCACAGCTTTTGGGGAGCATGATGACCGCTTAGGTTTTGATGTTGTATTGCAAGCAGAGGCAGGTTTCTTATACATGACAGGCGAGCCTGATAGAGAACCCGTAAAAATGCCTGTTGCATTGATCGATTTGTTGGCAGCACATCAGCTAAAAGAAGGGGTTTTGATAGCTTTATTAAAAAGAATGCAAACGGGTGAAGGCAGCTACATTACAGTTTCGCTGCTCGAAGCAGCGGTTGCTTCCTTAGCTAACCAGGCAACGAATTGGTTGATGGCCGGGCATATTCCACAGCGCATGGGCAATCAGCACCCCAATATTGCACCTTATGGGGATGTCTTTTATACGCAAGATCAAAAGGCAGTTGTATTAGCTGTTGGTACAGACAAGCAATTTGAACAACTTTGTCAGATATTAAACCTTATTCATTTGATAGAAGACGATGCTTACTATACTAATGAAGCTAGAGTGGAGAACAGAGCAAAACTCAATGAACTATTGCAAGTGGCTTTTTGGCAATTTACTTTTTCTAATTTAATGACGCAGTTTCTTAAAAAGAGTGTTCCAGCAGGACAAGTAAGAACTATGCCAGAAGTGTTCGAACAGCCACTAGCGCAAGCAATGATCTTAAAAGAAGACTTACTAGGGTATGGCACAGCGAAAAGCGTTAAAACTATAGCTTTTAAAATTAGTTGAAGAAACAAAAAAAATTATAATATGGACACGCCATTACACATTTTTGAAGCAACTGCCACCAAAGAATGGACAACTTTAATTATTGCAGTTGTTGCTACTTTATTGGCTACTACTTTTTTAATTTATCTAAGGAGAAAGCCCGCAAATTATTATAGACGACACTTTCGCCAGTTGGGGCAAATGCTGATGGGTTTTGTTTTAGTCATTAGTGTGGGCTCTATCTTTGGAGGTATTTTTAATTTAACTCGACTCAAAAGTGTAAAAATTTATGAGGATAAAGTAGAGACAGGATATGGACTCGTCCGTTTTAATGAGTTAAAATATGTGTATTTGCAGAAGAATAATGCCAAGTCTTTCATTGCTCCCAGCATAGAGCTAGATACGACTTACTTAGCTTATTTTGAAGAAAAAAGTGGGCGAACATACGTTCTTTCGGATGAACATTACGATGTGGAGCAGTTGGTGAAAACATTACGACCGCTACTAGAGAGAAAGTAGCTTGTAATTTATAGGCTATTGTCTATTTAGGCATTCAATGTTATTTCATGAATCACTGTGAACACATGCTTACGTTTAAATATAATGGATTGGAAACACAAAAAAATGACTGATTATTATATCAATAAACAGTCAAACGAATAAACATTTGAACCTGTCTATTTACTTACTGTCAGGTAAACTACACGAATCGCTGAATGAAACCTTTGGTAATAGGATTCTTCCATAAACTTACGCCAACGTCCAATATCCAAGGAAACTGAGTAACGGTTCGCTGCACTAGCGTGCGAGTGCGAAGTTCTCCCCACAATTTTCTGTAGAGTGCTTGGTCATATTGTCGAAGAAATGGGGCATCAAAACGCTCTTTTTGAAAGGCTTTCTGAACATATGCTCCAGCTAGCTTGCCGCTATAAACAGCTTGCCCAATGCCATCACCAGTGGCAGGATCAACTAAGGAGGCTGCATCGCCAGTGAGCAAAAAATGTTCTCCAGATACCTGTACTTTTTTAGAACCAAAGGGTAACCCAAAACCATTGATTTTTCCTTCTAGTTGAGCATTTTTTAGTTTTTCTGTGAGTAAAGGAGAAGCATTTATGAAATCTTGAAAGGCTTGTTTGAGATTTACTTTATGCTTAGAAATATGAGAAGAGTGCATCCCGAGACCTACATTAGCGCGACCATTAGGTAATGGAAATAACCAAAAATAGCCAGGCAGGTGTTGCTTTTGGATATAAATTTCTGTGCAGTCTTCTTGTGTATGGAGTACGTTTGAGTAGTAACCACGCACCGCACCGCCATAGTGTGCTAAATCTACCTTATAATCAGTTAATTGCTTATTGACTATCGAGTGTGCTCCATCACATCCAATCACCATTTTAGCTTTGAGTATCAAATCAGATTGGCAATGTAAGGTTAAATGATCGGCTTGTCGTTCAATTGATTTTAGCGAGGTGTCTTCAAATATAATAGCATTGCTATACTGCTTTGCTAACTCGAATAACTGATTATCAAAATCCATTCTAGCACAAGTGTAGGCTTTATTTACCCACTTTATTTCGATATACTCTTCGTCATTGATCCAAAAATGGCTTCGCTTCGTGAAGCATTTTGTGGATAACTTATCAAATATTTCTGTGTAAACAGGGCTCAATTCATGTAGTGCTTTTACTGCTAATCCGGGAATAGCATCTCCACAAATTTTATCTCTCGGAAAAGTCGCTTTGTCTATTATAGCGACTTTTAGACCTGTATCTTTAAGTGCCAAAGCACAAGTGCTACCCGCAGGACCAGCCCCAACAATTACAACGTCAAAACGCTCCATTTTTTTTGTTTTCATAAAATCGCATCAAAGATACAGAATTGAAAGGGATATAGTTTTTTTTGTAATTCCTAATTATTAGGGCTTTTGAACCCTCGGAGTTTCTAATTCTAGTTTGTAACGAATGCTTAATCAAAATTTTAATATTGGACAGCAAAGATAAAACGTGCAAAGAAGTTATCTTAGCGACTTATTCTAAGTTGTTCAGATAGACAGACAGAAAAATTTGATGAAATAATTAGATAGTTGAACGTGTGAACTGGAGAAAAAATAAAGAACATCGTAAAAAAACAATTTCTACTCCTTCATACCGATCATTAAGTAAGATAAAATAATGGATACAACTGAGCTACTCAAAAAAGTACGAAAAATAGAAATTAAAACGAAGGGATTGAGTAAGCATATTTTTTCTGGAGAGTATCACAGTGCCTTCAAGGGTCGAGGTATGTCGTTTTCTGAAGTCCGGGAATATCAATATGGCGATGATGTGCGAAATATTGATTGGAATGTAACGGCTCGAACGAGTAATCCGCACATTAAGATTTTTGAGGAGGAACGAGAACTGACGGTTGTGCTATTGATAGATGTGAGCCAATCCTCATTTTTTGGAACATCTAATCAAACCAAAGATGAAATGTTGATAGAACTGAGTGCTGTTTTATCCTTTTCTGCCATTCAAAATAATGATAAAGTCGGAGTGATCTTCTTTTCGGATGTCATTGAAAAATTTATTCCACCCAAAAAGGGAAAGCAACATATCCTACGCATTATTCGAGAATTGATTGATTTCGAGCCAAAGCAAACAGGAACAAATCTCAGTGCAGCTTTGGAATATTTCAATAATTTAATCAAAAAGCGAAGTATTTGCTTCATTCTCTCTGATTTTATGGCAAGTGATTATGAAACGCCTTTACGAATTGCAGCTCGTCGGCACGATTTGGTGGGTATTCACATTATTGATCCAAGAGAAGAAAACCTACCAAATGTAGGTTTGATACAAGCTATTGATGCGGAAACAGGCAGTGTACAATGGATTGATACAAGTTCAAGAAAAGTGAGAAACCAGTATGAAAATTGGTTTATTCAAAATCATGATTATTTTCGTTCTGCGTTTCTAAAAAGTGGAGCGGATGTTTTGAATATTCGCACGAATGAATCTTACGAAAAAGCATTACATCAATTTTTTATGAAAAGAAGTAGATGAGTTCCGATATTGGATTTAAATATTGTTTATTGAAGTTTAGGCGTTGGGGATTAGGTATTGGTTTCTGGGCAATAGGTGTGAGCTATCTGCTGGGGCAGATTTCCGTTGTAGCCACCTTGGATAGCACTGATTTACTTATTGGCGATCAGGTGCAACTGCATGTGGATGTAGAACATGAAGCAGATGTAACGCTAGAGCGTATCGATCTGTCTGCTTTGGATTCTTTGAAGGGTCTCGAAGTGGTGAAAGCATCACCTTTAGATACACTTGCAGCTAATCGTTTTCGCCAGAATATTACGTTGACTTCTTTCGATTCTGGCTATCATTTTATTCCTCGTATTCCAATACAATATTTGCAAAGTGGACAAAGAAAATATGCTGCTACAAATCGCCTAACGTTGTCGGTTCGGACGATTCCGCAGGACACTATTACACTTGCTCCTATCAAATCGATTGAGGAAGAACCAGTGAGGCTAGAAGATTTTTTTTGGATATTTGTGGGTGCATTGGCTCTAGGTCTAATTACCTTAGTCGTTCTTTACTTCACAAGACGCGCAAGAAAAGTAGACACGTCTGTTCTTCCTCCACCCCCCAAATTACCTGCTCATGAACTTGCCCTTCAACAACTCAAGAAGCTGAAAGGCAAACAACTTTGGCAACAGGGATTGGTCAAAGAATATCACTCAGAATTGACGCATATTGTACGAGAGTATTTGGAGAACCGATACGACATTCAAGCATTGGAAATGACCACCGATCAAATTTTAAAACAGTTGAAACGTTTGGATTTTGATGGTAGTTGGCAGGGCAGGCTTCGGGAAATGCTCCAAGCAGCAGATTTGGTTAAATTTGCGAAAGCAGAACCACCAACTAATTTTCATGAACGCATGATAGAGTACGCAATTAACTTTGTGGAAACCACAAAAAAAATAATTGAGCCAGAAGAAAAAGTGGAACATGCTGACTAATATTCAATTTATACATCCTGAATTTTTTCTTTTGCTGCTTCTGCTGCCTATAATAGGTGGCTGGTTGTGGTACAAACGCCATCAAAGACAAGTTACCTTGAGGATGTCCAATCTTAAAGCACTGGAGCGGACAGCCTCTTGGCGTACTAAATTGAGACCAATATTACCTGTTTTGAGGACTTTGTCTTTTGTCCTTTTTGTCGTTGCTTTGGCTCGCCCTCAGAGTATTTTACAAGAAGAAGAAATCAAAGCAGAAGGTATTGATATTGCATTAGTTATGGATTTGTCGAGTTCTATGTTAGCACAGGATTTTAAGCCTGATCGTTTAGAGGTAAGTAAAGAAGTGGCAGCAGAATTTGTAAGCAAAAGAACTTATGATCGAATTGGGTTATCAGCTTTCGCGGCTGAGGCCTACACGCAATGTCCGCTCACGACTGATCACAAAATTGTGCAAGAATATCTGGCGAGTTTACAATGCGGAATTTTGGAAGATGGTACAGCGATTGGCATGGGCTTAGCTTCCGCAGTGAATCGTTTAAAAGAATCAGAAGCAAAAAGTAAAGTAGTCATCTTACTAACTGATGGCGTGAATAACTCTGGCTATATCAAACCAATTACGGCTGCTGAAATTGCTCAGGAATTTAATATCAAAGTTTATACAATTGGTGTTGGTACAATGGGAAACGCTTATGCTCCTGTCGGACGTTTGCCGGGTGGCAGATACCGCTTTGGGCTGACGCCTGTTGAAATAGATGAAGACCTCCTTCGCCAAATTGCTGATCTCACCGGTGGTCAATACTTCCGTGCTACTACTTCTGAAAATCTCCAACAAATCTATGATGAAATTGACCAATTAGAAAAGACAGAAATTGATGTAACAGTAATAAAGCGATACAGTGAAAAATTTCAATCCTTTGCTCTTTTAGGCTTGATCTTTCTGCTAACAGAATTGCTATTAAAATACACTGTGTTGAGGACAATACCTTAGCAAGACAACAAAGGTAATATCACTATCCTTAAGCGTTAAGGTCAAGAGTAGTTTTAAGAGAATTGAGGGTAAAGAAAAATAATTTTTTCTAAGCATGATTACACTGGATAACTTTGAGCAGCACATCGAAACTAAAATTATCCATCGTGGAAAGGATTATCAGCAAAGTGAATATGTAGAAGATTTAGAACTAGTGGATCAACGAGAGTTTTCAGCACTTGTGTTGGGTAGTGAAACGTACGAAGTGTATCTTAAATTCAGTCACAAACGGGAAGTCCTTGAACATAGTTGCACCTGTCCATATGACTGGGGTGATTATTGTAAGCATAAAGTGGCAGTGATGTACGAAATACTGGAGTGCGAAAAGAAAAGAATAGCATTTGCCATGACTGGTGCTCACTTAAAACTCGTGCTAGAGGAGGTGGGTGATACTGAATTAAAAGAGTTTGTTTTTCAGTTCCTGAAACGCAACCGAGCATTCAGAGAAGCGTTGCTGTCAGAATTTGGCTAAATGATGCACGCTTATTTTACATAGGCTCAATACTAAAAATGGAACGAACATCTTGCTTTCTTACTTTATTTATCAATGTTAGTCTTTAGGTGTATTCACTTTCTGTTAATAGTTGCTAATTTGTAACTTTTCCCTTTTCATCATTTGGATAAGTTTATAATTAGATTTAGTATTGAAGCAGAAAAAGTAATAATAGAATAATGAATTTGTCAAAAGCAGTACAATTACTAGAAAAAATCAATGCCTTGAGCAATAGCCTCGACAAAAGTGGGCTTTCTATCGCCTCCATTGAGCGGGATTTAATGTTGAGTTACATTCGCCAACTTTACGAATGTTACATGGATGAAAAGCCCATCTCTGCCATCTCATCAGAGCCTAGGTCTTTATCAAATACAGTTGTACAAAAAGAGGAAAGAAGCAACTATAAACCCCCTCGGATTATTGAAATTCCAAATGCGCTTAAAGAGGAAGATAAATCAGCGCCAGCTCCCGAGCCAATAGAAAACAAAACAACAGCACCGCAGCCAGTTACACCTTCAGTAGCAACGCCCAAAGTCGAACCCGAAAAAGCAGTGGCTGTACTTTTTGAGCAAAAAGCGGCAGCCGACCTTTCGGAAAAACTAAGTACTAGCCCCATAAATGACTTGACTAAAGCAATTGCTTTGAATGATAAATTATTGTATTCCAATCAATTATTTGAAGGTGCTTTGGTTACCTTCAATGAGGTGATTCGGAGATTAAATGGCATGAGCTATTTTCAAGAAGCAGAATCCTATTTAATAGAACTTGCTACAAAACACAACTGGGCTGCCGAGCAAAACCAAGAAGTAGCAAAAACTTTTATCAAATTAGTGAGGAGACGCTTTCTTTGATCTTTAAGTGGAAAATTTATGCTGCGCTTAGTAAGTTTTTATATTTTCAGAAATAATTGAAAGTTTAAATAATTTTTTTGTATATTGCATTGGAAAGTAAGTATTTGATGTCCTGTTTAAGTTCAAAGTAATATACTAATATAAAACTTCAACAACTTCTTCAGTTTGTCATTAAAGATGAACTGTAATCAATAATCGAAACGCTTTGGAATAGCAAAAAAGATGAAAAAATTCTATTTAGAAAATATCTAAATAGGTCAAAGTGACATTTCGATATTGGGTAGTTAAAGGGTGCGTCCTATATTTGTAGCAAGTTTAAGAATGTAAAATAGTAGAAAGATATAAAAGTTCCTCAACATGAGATTAGTCAAAATAATATTCTTAACATTATTCTTTTTCACTGGACTGTTAAGTTCATCGGCACAAGAAATGGGAGGTGATCCAGCAGCAGGTGAGACGATCTTCACTGCCAATTGTGGTGCTTGTCACGTCAGAGATATGAAAACTGATGCAACAGGTCCAGCCTTAGGTGCAGTGGAAGAGCGCTGGGCAGATTATCCTGAAGAGGATTTGTATGCTTGGATTCGTAATTCTCAAAAGATGATCGCAGATGGACATCCAAGAGCAACGGAATTATGGAACCAATGGAAGCCAACGGTAATGAATAGCTTTGCAGGGCTTTCTGACGATGACATAAAAAACCTCTTGACTTATATAAATCTAGCTTATGTAGGTGAATATCCTAAAAAAGTGGCAGGTGCTGAAGGAGCGGTAGCTGTTGCAGAGGAGTCGAAAGGCTTAAATACACCATTGTTTATTGGTCTTTTGGTTGCACTAGTGTTGCTTTCAGTAATATTGGCTAGAATCATAGCTAATCTTAATTACTTGTCAGAACTTAAGGCAGGCAATGAGAACGCGCAGCGCAAAACATTGATAGATATTTTGACTAGCAGAGGGGTAGTGAGTTTCGCCATCTTTGCAGTAGTCGTATTAGGTGGTTATACTACAGTGAACAACGCTATTGAACTTGGTCGTCAGCAGGGCTACGAGCCAGAGCAGCCGATTAAATTTTCTCATGCTACTCACTCAGGTTTGCACAAAATCGAATGTCAATATTGCCACGATGGCGCACGCCGTTCCAAGCACTCCGTTATTCCCGCTACAAATACCTGTATGAATTGCCACCGAGCAATCAAAAAAGGTTCAAAATACGGCACGGCGGAATTGACAAAAATTTATGCTTCTATTGGTTATGATCCATCCACAGATTCTTATGTGGAAAATTACGAAGATTTAAGCGAGGAAGAAGTAAAGAAAATCTATACAAAATGGATCGGAGATGAGTTTGTTAAAGATAATCCTGGCAATACTGGTGAGGTAGGGGATGTGATGGATGAGCAATGGAAAGGAATCAAAACATCTTTAACTAACGAGATCAAGCCGAAAATACAAGGGTCGATTGAGTGGTTAAGAATACATAATTTACCAGATCACGCTTATTTCAATCACGCACAACACGTTGCAGTAGGTAAGGTGGAGTGTCAGACTTGCCACGGACCAGTAGAAGAAATGGAAGTAGTTTATCAGTATTCTCCGCTATCAATGGGATGGTGTGTTAATTGCCACAGACAGACTGAGGTGGAGTTCACTAGTAACGAATACTATCAATCGTATGAAAAATACCATGAAGAGTTAAAATCTGGCGAAAGAGATAAAGTAACCGTAGAAGACGTAGGGGGCTTAGGTTGTCAGAAATGCCACTACTAGAAGTTTGAAAACTAATGATTGAATATTATTTGGAGTTTCTTATGTTGAGTTATAAATAAATTTAACTTTTGTCTCCCAGATATACACAAACAAAAAATGAAGCAAGATAATCAAGACCTTTGGTTGGGCGTAGAGCATCTCAATAATGATCCTGCATTAGAGCGTATTGCAGGGCAGGAGTTTGTAGAGTTGCCCATTGTAGATCAACTTTCAGAGGAGAAGGTAATGGAAGCCCCTTCATCAAGGAGAGACTTTTTGAAGTATTTGGGTTTCAGCGTTGGAGCTGCTACGGTGGCCGCTAGTTGTGATATTCCAGTAAGAAGAGCATTACCTTATGTTGTAAAACCTGATGAGATTGTTCCAGGTGTTGCTACTTATTATGCTTCTTCTTTCGTAAAAGGGGGTGATTATTGCGCTGTACTAGTCAAAACAAGAGAAGGTCGCCCAATCAAGATTGAGGGAAATAGCTTATCGCCAGTAACACAAGGTGGAACAAATGCTCGAACGCAAGCAAGCGTGCTTGATTTGTATGATACGAGTCGTTTGACTCAACCGATGAAGGTAACAGATGGACAACCCGACAAGAAAGAAGTCTTAACTTGGGAACAAGCAGATGAAGTAATAAAAGGTCAGTTAAATGCAAGCAGCAATATTGTTATCATCTCCAATACTGTATTGAGTCCGACAACCAAAAAAGTGGTCGAAGAGTTTAAGAGCAAATATTCAAATACCCGCCATGTTATTTATGATGCCGTTTCTAGTGCAGCAATACTAGATGCTAATCAGCAGACATTTGGACAAAGAGTAATTCCCGATTATCATTTCGACAAAGCAGAAGTAATCATAAGTTTAGGGGCTGATTTCTTGGGCACTTGGATTTCTCCAATTGAATATGCGGCTGATTACGCAAAAAATAGAAAAATTAAAGACGTTGCTCATGCTAAGATGTCTCGCCATATTCAGATAGAGAGTTATATGTCTCTAACTGGTTCAAATGCAGATGATCGTACAGTGATTCGTCCTTCAGAGCAAGGAACTGCTATTGCTACTTTGTATAACGAAGTAGCAGCACTGACTGGAGGGCAGCGTGTGAGCACATCAAAAGTCAGCGACAAAGTTGCGGTGGCATTAAAAAAATATGCTAAAGAATTAGTTGGTCATAAAGGAAAGTCTTTGGTTGTCTCTGGTTCTAATAATATAGGTGAACAAATATTAGTAAATGCTACTAATAATCTACTTGAGAACTACGGAAATACAATAGACTTTAACCACGCCTCTCTTCAGCGGCAAGGAAACGATAAAGATATTCAAACAGCACTCAACGGTAAAGTAGATGTTGTCATTTTATTAGATGATGCTAATCCTGCTTATGATTTGCCAAATGCAGATGTTTTTGGTACTGCACTAGCAAAAGTACCCTTAAAAATCTCTTTCGCTGGCACATTCAACGAAACTTCGGCTCTTTGTGACTATTTGTTGCCAACCCACCACTACCTAGAATCTTGGGGAGACGTTGAGCCAAAACGTGGAGTTTATAGTCTGGTTCAGCCAACAATACGACCGTTATTCAACACCCGACAAGCAGAAGTTACATTATTAACTTGGGCGGAAAGTCTGAATTTAGATGCAACTGCCGAACAACCTTACTACGATTATCTGAAAAATGCTTGGTTGACGGAAGTTTTTCCAAAACAAACTATTTTCCAAAGACAACAAACTTTTTGGGATAGTGTGTTGCACGATGGCGTTCTAGAAGTAGAAATGGTAACTGTTGAAGCAAACTTTTCAGGTGATGTTAACGCAGCAGTTAGTAAAATAAATAAGCCTTCCAACGCAGCACTCGAGGTAGCACTATTTGAAGATGTAGCTATTGGAGCAGGTCAATATGCAAATAATCCTTGGCTTCAAGAGTTGCCAGAACCAGTTACAAGATGTACTTGGGGCAATTATCTACAAATTCCAGTGCAGTGGGACGGGAATCGTAAATTCTCAGGTTTTGAGGGTTTAAATGAAAATGAAGTGTATGGGGAGGCGGATATCGTAAAGGTGAAAGCAAATAGTGTAGAAGCAGAACTAACTGCCATTAGAACTTTTGGTTTAAAGGATACAACGCTTGCAGTTTCGGTTGGATATGGACGTGAGATAATTGGAAAATCTGGGAAAAAAGTAGGTGCTAACGTCAATCCATGGCTGTCAGTCGATAAAGATGGCTATTTCCAGTATTATGCAGATGCAGAATATATGGGTAAAGTAGCAGAAGAAAAGCGTTTAGCCTGTGTTCAATATCATCATACGATTGGTCTGAAAGAGGGTCAAACAGGTGAAAATATTGATGAGAAAGCGGTAACTACTGTTAGAGAAGGATTTCAAGGATCGCTCACGGACAGAGTAATAATTCGTAGAGCGAATTTTAAAGAGTTAGATAGATTTGTAAATGGTGAGCATCATGAAGGTGAGCACGATGGAGTGCATGGTAGTATGAAGCCATTTGCTTCCAACTATATGGGGTTAAAAGCGGAAAGAGGGCATCATCAACAGCTAAATTCTTACCAATTGTACCCTGGCTTTGAAGACATTTTAGGTCAAGGTCATCACTGGGGCTTGCATATTGATCTAAATGCTTGTATAGGTTGTGGTGCTTGTGCGGTGGCTTGTATGTCAGAAAATAATGTACCTGTTGTTGGTAAAAAAGAAGTAGGTCGTCATCACGAAATGGCTTGGATGCGTATTGATCGTTATTACTACGGAGACTACGAAAGTCCAAATGTAGTTTATCAACCAATGATGTGTCAGCACTGTGATAATGCACCTTGTGAAAATGTATGCCCAGTAGCTGCAACTCCACATAACGAAGAGGGTATTAATCAGATGGCCTACAACAGATGTATTGGTACGCGCTATTGTGCAAATAACTGCCCTTACAAAGTGCGTCGTTTCAATTGGTTAGATTATACTACTGCTGATTTGTTTCCAGGAAATGAGCCAAAAGTTAATGGTGAAGAAATGCCATTTGGTGCAGATAACCTTACTCGCATGGTCTTAAATCCAGACGTAACGGTACGTTCTCGTGGAGTGATGGAGAAATGTAGCTTCTGTGTACAAAGAATTCAGCAGGGCAAACTGACAGCAAAGCGTGAAGGTCGGCGTTTAATGGATTCGGATGTAAGAACAGCTTGTCAGACTTCTTGTCCAACCGGTGCAATTACGTTTGGTGATCGCAATAATAAGAATGGTGAGCTAAGTAAGAAATTTGAGCATGATCTGAACTATATTGTTTTAGAACAAACGAATGTTCGATCATCTGTTGAATATACTGCCAAGATCGTCAATAAACCAGATGCGCCTCTAGTTTATGCTGGAGAAGCAGGGCATGACCATGATGATGAGGCGCATGGATAGAATA
>CAYWKD010000002.1:104385-141246 GCA_964458705.1 uncultured Saprospiraceae bacterium
ATCTACCAAAAAAATAGTAACTTATGAGTGCATCAGTATCTCCAATAAGAGAGCCACTTATAAATGGCAATAAGACGTATCATCAAATTACAGAGGATATCTGTGCACCTACGGAGCGTGCTCCAGGTGCTGCATGGGTGGTCGGCTTTATTGCTGCAGTGGCAGGATTAGGATTATACGTATTTTGTTTAGGCTGGACAATTTGGTTCGGTATAGGTTCTTGGGATTTGAATAGAACTATTGGCTGGGGTTGGGATATTACCAACTTCGTTTGGTGGGTAGGAATTGGACATGCAGGTACATTAATTTCTGCGATTTTACTACTCTTTCGTCAGAAATGGCGCACAGGTGTGAACCGTGCTGCTGAAGCGATGACGATTTTTGCAGTAGTTTGTGCGGGTCAGTTTCCATTAATTCACATGGGACGTTTGTGGCTAGCATTTTTTATTTTTCCATACCCAAACACAAGAGGTCCTCTTTGGGTGAACTTTAATTCACCGTTGCTTTGGGACGTATTTGCTATCTCAACTTATTTGACAGTATCTTTACTCTTCTGGTACACAGGTTTGGTGCCAGATTTTGCAACAGTACGAGATAGAGCTAAAGGGCTGCGCAAAAAAATATACAACATATTGTCTTTTGGCTGGACAGGTTCAGCAAAACACTGGCAACGTTGGGAGTCCTTGTCGTTGGTATTGGCAGGTTTAGCAACACCATTAGTACTTTCGGTACACACTATTGTAAGTTTTGACTTTGCTACTTCTGTAATACCAGGTTGGCACACAACAATTTTTCCGCCTTATTTTGTGGCAGGAGCGATTTTCTCTGGATTTGCTATGGTATTGACTCTTATGTTAGTTACTAGAAAGATTTTCAAACTAGAAGATTACATTACACTAGCACATATAGAGTCGATGAATAAAGTTATTCTATTGACAGGTACAATAGTCGGGGTAGCTTATCTTACTGAGTTGTTTGTAGCCTGGTACTCAGGTTATTTGCCAGAGCAGTGGGCATTTTATAACCGTGTATTTGGGCCTTATTATTGGTCCTACATAGGTATGATGACTTGTAATGTGCTTTCACCTCAAATTTTCTGGGTGCGTAAGTTTAGAAGAAACATCTTTATCACATTCGTCCTTTCTATTTTCATCAATATCGGTATGTGGTTCGAGCGATTTGTGATTATTGCGACGACCCTAGCTCGTGATTATTTGCCGTCTAGTTGGTCATATTACACACCAACTTGGGTTGAAATTGGCTTATTCATTGGAACAATTGGATTGTTCTTTACGCTATTTTTGATATTCGCAAGAGTAGCACCTGTGATTGCTATTGCAGAAGTGAAGAGTATTTTAAAAACGGCTGGTAACCAATACACAGGTCCGAATGCAACGCATCATCACCATGGTGAAGAGGTAGAAACAGAAAGAGTAACAACAGAAAAAATTAATTGAGAAGGCAGGAAGCAAGGTGTCCTACAATCTCGTACTTAATACAAATAAAATGGCAAGCGCAACTAACAGAAAAATACTTTACGGGGTATATGACGACGAGGAAATCTTGTTGTCTGCCGTGAAAGAGGCAAGAGGTCAACACCTTAATATATGGGATGTATTTTCTCCATTTCCAGTACATGGTCTTGACCCTATTTTGGGGCTTTCTGAGTCTCGCTTGCATATTGCGGGTTTTATCTATGGTCTAATAGGGACTTTAACGGCTTTCTTATTTATGACATGGGTGTTCACGAGAGACTGGCCAATGATATTTGGTGGTAAGCCATATTGGTCAGTGCCAGCTTTTATTCCCATAACTTTTGAATTAACCGTTCTCTTTGCTGCCGTTGGGATGGTATTCTCCTTTTACATTGTGAATGGGCAAGGACCAGGTATCGTTAATCCGATCTTAGATGATCGTATTACAGATGACAAGTTCATTATTGCATTTGACGTGAATAACTCTTCAGATGAAGATCAAGAAGACCTAAATACTTTTCTTAAGTCAACTGGAGCCTCTGAAGTTATAGTAAAAGAAATGCCTGCATAAACTTATGTCATATAATTTAATGCCTGATATCCAGTCTTTGGAATACTCACAGTATTAAACCCAAAATTTGGAAGTTCAAGCTGATAAATAATAAACAAAAAATGAAAGTACTAAAAAATATATGTATCGTCTTTGCTTTAGCAATTGTACTATATGCCTGCCAAAATGCAGATGGCAATAGCACAGGTAGTGAATATATGCCAGATATGGCTCACTCCATTGCGGTAGAAGCAAATACCTACAACTATTATGGCTTAAATACTTGGGACAAAGAGAGTACAATAGAATTGAAAAATTTAGCGGGCGGTCGCTTACCTGCTAAAGGTACTGTACCGAGAGGATACACTAGTCTTGAGGTAACACAAGAAGCAATAAGTACGCCTAATGCAATTGTAGTCCCTACTAACGGGAGTGTACCTTATCACTATGAAGACACAGAAGAGGAGCGAACTAGAGCAACGGAAGAAATCTTGATGAATCCCTTTCCTATCACAAAGGCTGGATTAGCTAAAGGAAAAGAATTATATGATATATTTTGTGCCATTTGTCATGGTACAGCGGGTAATTTTAATGATGGAATTTATGCTTCAGGGATTTATCCTCTTGCGCCCGCTAATTTGATTAATGAAGAGTTTACCGCTGCTTCACCAGGTCGTTACTACCATGCTATTATGTATGGTAAAAATGCAATGGGAGCTTATAAAGGTAAGATGAGCTATGAGGAGCGTTGGCAGGTAATTCACTACATACGCTCTCTACAAGCAGACGAACTAGATATGGAATACAGCGAAGTAGAGAACACGCTAAACGAGTATGCTGTCCCTATGGCCATGGCAATTACCGACAATACGTCTGCGCCACAGCCAGCAAATGAATAAATATGTACAGTAAATTCCCAGAATATGGGAAAGTTATAGTAGTGAAAAATAAAGTGTAGGATACACTAAATACGATAATACAAATACATTAGGAGTAAGTCTAATAGCAAAATAAAATATTAACTACTAGGCAGTCCAAATACTACAATCCAATACTCATGGATAATACATTTAAGTTCGAGTCAAGACAAAAGACTTTTTTACTAGGCGGAATAGCACTCGGTGCTATTTGTTTAGCACTAACTTTCTTTTTAGGAGGGGAATACAGCAATACACGATTTTGGACTAACTATTTGCATAACGCTTCCTTTTTTACCGGTCTTGCGTTTATGGCTATGTTCATTTTATCTACATTCTTGATTGCTTGGGCGGGTTGGTACACCTACTTCAAGCGCGTCTGGGAAGCTATGTCTCAATTTATCATAGTGGGATTAGTGTTGATGCTACCTGTGGTAATTGGACTTTGGTTAGGTTGGCACGACCTCTATCATTGGGCAGACCAATCATCTATTGCCAACGACGAGCTCTTGCAGTGGAAGAGTGGTTTTCTCAATCCAGTTTGGTACACAGTCGCTTCTGTGGGAATAGTCGCTATCTGGTATTTATTTGCTAACCGTTTTCGCAAGTCCTCCTTGTCTGAGGATGCGGGCGATAGCAATTACAATGAAAATAAGCGTCAAACTACGCTGGCTGCAATTTTCTTGCCGATAGCTGGATTTTCAAGTGCTGCCGTGATTTGGCAATGGATTATGTCTATTGATGCACATTGGTATAGTACTCTTTTTGCTTGGTATTGTGGTGCAAGTTGGTTTGTTTCAGCGATGGCACTAACAGTTATCTTATTGATTTATCTGAAAGGAAAAGGTTATTATTCCCAGTTGAATGCAAGTCATTTGCATGACTTAGGTAAGTATATGTTTGCGTTTAGTATTTTTTGGACGTATTTATGGTTTTCTCAATATATGTTGATCTGGTATGGGAACGTAGGTGAAGAAACAGTTTACTTTAAGACAAGAAGAGATGAATATCCTGCTTTGTTCTTCTTAAATTTAGGCGTTAATTTTTTAATACCATTCTTTGTGCTGATGAAAAATGACACTAAGCGCAGGGCAGGTACAATGGCCTTTGTAGCAGGTGTTATCTTATTAGGGCACTGGATTGATTATTTTTTAATGATTAAACCAGGAGCTTTGCATACGGCACACGAGCTAGTGGCTCACGCATCTGATGCAGCACATGATGGGGAACACGCCTCATCTGTCTTGGCAGGATTTCACTATCCTGGGTTACTTGAGTTTGGTACAATGTTTGGCTTTTTGTGTTTGTTTTTATACGTGTTCTTTAATAATTTATCAAAAGCGTCATTGGTGGCTAAGAATGATCCTTACATGGTTGAAAGTATGTCACATCATGTTGAGCCGCCTTATACGGATACATTCTAAATAATAAGTGCAAGAGCAAACTTGTTTCCTGTTATCTTGTTGAAATAGTAAGTTTGTTCAGGAGTTATTGAAAGTAGTGAAAGATCTTTTTTACATAGAAATTATTCAAAAATAAAAGCGTTGTGTGGATTCAGTTGTTTACTGAGAGTACACTACAAATAATAAAAATTAATAGATGACAGGTTTAATCATAGTCGGAATTATAGCATTGGTAGCTATTGTAACCGTTCAGATTGGGCGATTAACAGAATTAGCCTCAAAAATAAGAGGTGAAGAGGATGTACAGTTAATGACTAATCGTCGAAGTGGGACAGGTTTGTTAATTTTCGGTGCCGTTCTTATAGTAGCTTGTATATGGTCTGCACTGCATTACAAAAATTACATGTTGGGATACGGTCCTCATGCAGCGGCTTCTGCCCATGGAGGAGCTTTGGATACTTTGTTCAACTGGACGCTGTTCTTTACAGGTATTGTATTCGTAGCTACTCAAATTGCACTATTTTGGTTTTCTTTTCAATATAAAGGGACAAAAAAGAGCCGTTCTCGATTTTTTGCACATGATACTACACTGGAGTTAGTGTGGACAGGTATTCCAGCAATTGTTATGACTTTTTTGGTTGTAAGTGGTTTAGATGCTTGGAATGAAGTAATGGCTGATGTTCCTGAGGATGGAGTTTCTGTATTGATTCCACAAGAGGAGAACGAATTTTTAGAAATCGAAGCAACAGGTTATCAATTTGCATGGGATTTGCGATATCCAGGGGAGGACGGCAAGTTAGGAACGAAAAATTTTAGAAAAATTAATCTAGCGAACAATCCATTAGGACAAGATTGGGAAGATGCAAAAAATTGGGATGACTTCATGCCTGGTGAAATTGTTTTACCAGTTGGTAAGCAAGTGCGGGTAAGAATTACATCAAAAGATGTGTTGCATAACTTTTACTTGCCTCACTTCAGAGTTAAGATGGACGCCGTACCAGGTATGCCAACTTATTTTGTGTTTACTCCAGAAGTAACTACAGAAGAGTATAGAGAGCGATTGAAGAATACACCAGAATACAATCAACCAGACCCTGATAGTCCAGAGAAAATGAAGTGGGAAACGTTTGACTATGAATTGGCTTGTGCAGAATTGTGTGGTAAAGGTCATTACTCAATGAGAAGAATTGTTAAGATTGTTCCTGAAAGAGAATATAAGGATTGGTTATCTAAGCAACAATCATACTATATTGCAAATGTTAGAGGTACAGATGCTGATCCGAACTTAGACAAAGTGTTGCCTTTTGAGATAAAGGAAAGAAAGGAAAATTTTAATGCTGCAGTAGAAAAAGCAATTTCTGCAAAGGAAGATTCTTTGAAGATTATTAAATTGCAGTATGTAAAATTTGAGACAGGTTCTGCTAGCTTAACTGCTAACTCAAGATATGAACTTGAAAACTTGATCGATGTATTGAAGCGTTATCCAGCATTACAAATTGAGGTGGCTGGTCACACTGATAACACAGGAGATGCAGATGCAAATCAAATGCTTTCTGAAAACAGAGCAAAAGCAGTGGCTGATTATTTAAAAGGTAATGGTGGTATTGCTGAGTCTAGATTGGTTCCAGTAGGTTATGGGCAAAATCGACCAATTGATACTAATACAACAGATCAAGGGAAGGCAGTAAATAGAAGAACAGAATTTAGAATACTAACACAGTAAGTAATATAAAATTTAGAGTTAAGTTTAATTTCTCGCTAGGGGGTGGAAACTACTCAAGCAAATTCTTTAACGGTAAAAATTATTTGGCTTTAAATAGACAGTAATTCATTTGAAACTAATAAAATTATAATAGGTAATGGCTGACGTACTTAACAAACCTCAGGTAGAAGAAGGCGCACTGATAGAAGAGCTAGGCTATGATGATCATTTTCATGAGCACCATCATGGAGATAAATATCAGTCGAACTTCATAACGAAATACATTTTTAGTCAAGATCATAAGATTATTGCTCGACAGTTTTTGATAACTGGTATGATTTGGGCGATTATTGGTGGTCTAATGTCATTGATTTTCCGCTTACAGCTAGGTTTTCCAGCAGAAAATATTTCGTGGCTAAAACCATTTTTAGGGAAATGGATTCAGGTAAACGGAGAAGGGATTGGGACGCTTGATCCTCAATTCTATTACGCACTTGTCACAATGCACGGTACAATATTAGTGTTCTTTGTATTGACAGCAGGGTTAAGTGGTACGTTCTCTAATCTGCTAATTCCATTGCAGTTAGGTGCTAGAGATATGGCATCGCCATTGTTGAATATGCTATCTTACTGGTTCTTCTTTCTGGCTAGTGTGATAATGTTTTATTCATTATTCTTGAACACTGGACCCTTTTCAGGTGGTTGGGTAGCTTATCCTCCATTGAGTGCTCTGCCAGAGGCCTCTTCAGGTTCTGGTGCTGGTATGACGCTTTGGACTGTTAGTTTAGTATTTTTCGTTGTTTCGGTATTATTGGGTGGTGTGAACTATATCACGACAGTATTGAACTTGCGAACTAAGGGAATGACTTTGTGGCGAATGCCATTAACAATTTGGACATTCTTTGTAACTGCTATTATTGGTTTGTTGTCATTTCCAGTTTTAGTTTCTGCATTCTTGTTATTAATGTTTGATAGAGGAATGGGAACGAGCTTCTACTTGAGTGAAATATTTATTGGTGGTCAAGCACTAGACCATGTAGGAGGTAGTCCAATTTTGTATCAACACTTGTTCTGGTTTTTGGGGCATCCTGAGGTATATATTGTTATTTTACCAGCAATGGGTATAGTCTCAGAGGTGCTTTCAGTGCATGCACGCAAGCCAATCTTTGGATACAAAGCAATGGTTTATTCTGTATTTGCAATCGGATTTTTATCCTTTTTGGTTTGGGCACACCATATGTTTATGTCAGGTGTCAATCCATTTATCGCTAATATATTTGTAATCTTTACTTTAATTATTGCTGTACCATCAGCCGTTAAAGTGTTTAATTGGATAACTACGCTTTATCGAGGTAATATCCGATTCAATGCTGCAAGTTTGTTTGCTATTGGTTTTGTTTCCATGTTCATATCAGGTGGTCTAACAGGTATATTTTTGGGCAATTCTGCTATCGACATCCAGTTGCATGATACCTACTTCGTAGTAGCCCATTTCCACATTGTGATGGGTGTTGCGGCTTTCTTTGGTATGTATGCAGGTGTGTATCACTGGTTTCCTAAAATGTTTGGACGCTTCATGAATGATACGCTTGGTAAAATTCATTTTTGGGGTACTATGATTGGAGCATATGCAATTTTCTGGCCAATGCACTATCTAGGTATGGCAGGTGTACCAAGACGTTACTACAGCTTTGATGCTTTTGAAACATTTGAAAGTTTTGCAGCTATGAATCAGTTCATAACGGTTGCAGCAATTATTACTTTTGGATTCCAATTGTTGATGGTCATTAACTTTTTCTATAGCATGTTCAATGGAAAAATAGTAACTGACAAGAATCCTTGGAAGGCGACTACTTTAGAATGGACAACACCAATTGTTCCTGGACATGGAAATTGGGAGGGTAAAATTCCTACCGTACAGCGTTGGGCTTATGACTACGGTAAGGACGAAAAAGAATTTATATCACAAGTTGAGCCTTTGACAGAAGAAGAAAAGAAATCGGGTGTAGCCCACTAAATTGATATAATTTATATATAAATAACTAACGGAAGGGTAACAGGGTAAGCTACGCTGTTACCCTTCTCAATAAAATATGCAGAGTAAGTTGAATAGAATAATAGTTACAGAAAAAAGTGAAATTGGAAGTAAGACCAATCAGTACATTGCTGATTTCAATGCGCTCATTAAATTGCGATTAACTTCAACAGTGGTTTTCTCTTCTGTGATGGCGTTTATGATTGCATCAGAAGCTAAAATTGAGCTAGTAAATGTGTTAGTGCTTACCGTAGGAGGTTTTTTAGTAACGGGTTCAGCAAATATTTTAAACCAAGTACTAGAAAGGGATTATGATAAACTGATGAAGCGCACTGCTAATCGTCCATTGGCACAAGGTAGGCTGGAAGTGTCTAGTGCCGTTTTATTGGCAGGATTGATGAGCTTATTTGGTATTACTTTCTTAGCTATGTTTAATGCGGGAACTGCGTTGTTGGGTACGATTGCATGGATGAGTTATGCTTTTATGTACACCCCTCTGAAAAGAGTAAGTGTAGCTGCAGTACCTATTGGCGCTATTTCAGGGGCACTGCCAACATTGATTGGTTGTGTAGCCGCTCAAGGAAGTTTAACTATATTAGGATTTACTTTATTTGTGATTCAATTCTTGTGGCAATTTACTCATTTTTGGTCAATTGGTTGGTTGGGTTTTGAAGATTACAATAAGGCTGGGTATCAATTTATACCTAGTGAAAAAGGAGAGGTTAGTAGGGAAATTGGATTTCAGGCATTAGTTTTTGCTTTAATCTTGATACCTGTAAGTACGCTGCCTTATTGGTTAGGTGCTACAGGGATTATTTCCGCTATCGTGGTAGGTGTGTTGAGCATTGTTTTTGCTTATTTTGCTTGGAATTTTTCCAAACAGTTTAATCGTAAGTCAGCGCTGCAACTAATGTTTAGCTCTTTCTTTTATATACCGGTTGTACTGTTAGTTTATTTCTTTGATAAAGTATAAAATTAGAGATTGTATTTTTTGCTAGAAATTTATCAAGAGAAGAAAAAATCAGTATTTTTTCGTCTTATGCTAAATAAATTATCTTTTTTAAAGTAAGAATTATGGATGTGGTAGTAGGAAAAGAAAAAACAAGAAATAAAATACCATCGAAGAAATTTGCATTATTCGTAGGTTGTGCAAGTATATTGATGATGTTTGCAGCATTTACAAGTGCTTACGTGGTGCGTCAAGCTGCAGGTAATTGGTTGGAATTTAGATTACCAGATATATTTTGGTACAACACCATTGTACTTTTAGTAAGTAGTATTACTTTACACTTATCTTATCGTAGTTTCAAAAGTGGCAACACTACAATGTATAGAGGCTTAATGGTTTTGACCTTTTTACTTGGTATTGCGTTTTTAGTCTTACAATACCAGGGTTGGTTAGCTTTAGAGGCAATAGGGGTAGAGTTGACTGGTAATCCTTCTGGTTCGTTTGTTTATGTAATTTCTGGGGTTCACGCGGCACATATTCTGGGTGGGTTAGCAGCCTTGACGGTTGCATTGATTCATGCTTTTGTATTGCCTCACAAGATTACACCAGCACGAAAATTGCGATTTGATTTAACGTTAACCTATTGGCACTTTGTAGATTTACTTTGGATATATCTGCTAGTGTTCTTTACTTTGCAGGGATAATTGAATAGTTGCTAGTTCTTAGCTTCTTTTGACTATTCTATATCATTCCATGGTTAGAATTTGACATAAACTATAAATAACAATGGCGACAGATACAACTTTAATAGAAAAAGAATTACAAGGCAATGATCCTCATGTAGATCATGCAAGTTGGGATGGCGGTGATGAAAAGCCATTTAAGGCCAGTTATGGTAAGTTAATGATGTGGTATTTCTTGCTATCAGATGCCTTTACCTTTGCGGGTTTTTTGATTGCTTATGGCGCATTGCGTTTCAGTATGCCGACTTGGCCAGTGGCGGATGCTGTATTTTCAACAGCACCGTTGAATAATTTAGGCTTGGGTACAGGGACTCCTCTACCGCTTATTTTTGTAACGTTTATGTCCTTTCTATTAATCGTAAGTTCCGTTACAATGGTACGTGCGGTACAAGAGGGAAGAAGAGAAAACCAAAAAGGAGTTGTGTTTTGGTTGATACTGACCATTATTGGCGGATTGGGCTTCTTGAGTTGTCAGGCTTGGGAATGGAATAACTTGATTGCACACGAACACATGTCTATTACAGTTAATCCTTTTGGAACACACACTGAAAATGGCGCTTATTTGGATGATGTGCACGGTCATGCTTACGAGAGTAGTTCAGAAAGAGAGACCTTTGAGGCAGGTGAAACTTATTTGATTCATAAGGAAGAAGGTGAATGGTTGGAGCGTAGGTTTGTGACAGAATCGGGTTCGCAAGGACAACAAGAATTTGGACCATTTCAATTTGGAGCCTTATTCTTTTTCATTACTGGCTTTCATGGCTTTCACGTATTCTCGGGAATCGTTATACTCATCATAATTACGCTTAATGCTGCGGGCGGTCTTTATGTAGATCGAAAAAATGGTTATGAGATGGTTGAAAAAGTAGGTCTCTACTGGCACTTTGTGGATTTGGTTTGGGTATTTGTATTTTTAGTATTTTATCTTCTTTAATAAAATCAAGTCAGATAAAAATTGTAGTTTTTTGTTAGAAAGTAGTTGGGCTAGTAGATTGATCGGCAAGGAAAACTAGAGTCTATTACTCCCTTAATGTGAATCTAAAAATGCTTACATCTAAAAAATAAATTATGGCTCATATATCATACGAACAGGCTAAAAAAGATGTTTTTAAAGGCTTTTGGTTGCTTTTTATTATTACTTTAATTGAAGTTGTAGTTTCTTTATTTGGAAAGGGTTGGTTAGGAGTAGATGTCCAAAATATTTGGTGGCTATATGGTATTGCAGCATTGCTTATCATAGGTTTGTCTATTTACAAAGCAAGGTATATCATTCTTGAATTTATGCACTTGGGGCATGAGGTTGGAGGACTGCGATTGAGCGTACTGCTGCCAACAACGCTATTGATTTGGGCAATTATTGCTTTCTTTCAAGAAGGGGATTCTTGGAAAAACAGGCGTGAACTAATCAAGGAGAAGAATGAAATTCAAGTGGATGCAGATGGAAAAGAAGTTATTGAAGCAACCGAATTAAAAGATTGAGACGAAGAGTTTGTTTTCATTTCTAAGATTCGTGTATTTTATTATACATTTTTACACGGTGTAAAGATAATTGGCGGGTACAAAACCCGCTTTTTTTATTGAAAACCTTCTTTTACAAGTGCTGTTTACTAGAAAAAACATCAAATGAGGATCAAAAAAATCATTCAATTTCTTGCGTTGGGGTTAATATTGGTTGTACTGCCAGTTGGTTCATTGCTGTACTTAAGAAGTGGTTGGTTTGAACGCTACAACGCCCTGCAAGAGTTGAAGGATATGGGAAGTATGCCAGTATTTGAGGCTAAAAATCAAGCGGGGGAAACGATTAATAATCAGAATCTGAAAGGCAAATATGTTGTATTAGGAAAGATAGATTCGTTCAGCAAGGGCAACAAAGTGCTTGAACAATCTAAGAAACTATTTGAACAGTTTGGAAATTCAAAAGAAATTGCGCTTTGTACTTATGTATCAGATTATGATTCCTTAGCTATCAATCAATTCATGGAGACTCTGACACAGGATACGGTGAGTAGATGGTACTTTTTGTATGATGACGATAGAATTAAATCTGTCTTTGAGGCTAGCACTGATAGTCATCTAGCACTTATTGATACTTCCTTGACGGTCAGAAATTTTTATAATACAATTACAGACGATGAGATCGGATTGATGGCAAAGCATATTGCCATGTTCGTTGCACCATTGAAGCGCAGAGCAGAACTGGAGTTTAGGAGAGAAAAAGAAAAATAGTTCTATATTCAACGCAAAAGATTGTCTAAAAAATTAAAAGAATATTAAATGGCGATTGATTTTTTATTGAAGGATCCAAAAATTGAATTGGCGAAAAGGTTAAATATTGCTGCTTGGATTATAACAGTGGCGGTGTTGCTATTAGTAGGATTAATGCGTCAAGTAAGCTTACCACTTCCTGAGGGTTGGGATTTAAGTTTTTTAGCTCCTTTCCATGCAGGAGTGAATGCCTTGACAGCAATAGTGTTAATTATTGCGCTTGTGTTCATAAAGCAGCGAAAGTTCAAAGCACATCAAAATATGATGACTCTTGCGATGGGGCTTTCAGCATTGTTTCTGCTATCGTACGTAGCTTATCACTTCACACACGAGTCCACTATTTATGGCGATATAAATAAAGATGGCATATTGGATACTGCTGAGAAAGCGGCTGTTGGCACTTCTCGTACTTTCTATTTGATCCTACTTTTGTCACATATTGCTCTCGCAGCCACCATTTTTCCATTCATATTGTTTACTTATATAAGAGCATTCACAAATCAATTTGGAAAGCATAAAAAAATGGCGAGGTGGGTTTTCCCATTATGGCTGTATGTAGCTATCACAGGACCAGTTGTGTACTGGATGTTACAGCCATTTTACTAGCTCGCAAAAAATAAATTTATTCGATGAAATCAAGTTTTAAAACTATGAATAGGTTCATAAAAATATCATTTACCATCCTAGCAGTGCTGCTGCTAGTTGTGGGTTCAACAGAAATACTGGAAGCGCAGTGTCCGATGTGTCGTATCGCAGCAGAATCAAATTTAAAAAATGGAGGAACATCAGGTAGTGGTTTAAATGCAGGGATTCTTTACATGCTTGCTACTCCTTATTTAGTGATTGGTACAATTGGATTTATATGGTGGAGAAATAGGAGAAAAGAGAAAGAAAAATAGATTTGCTTTATTTAGTTGAGATTTATCCACAAAAGGTTTATTAATTTTATCTAAGATTAGCTACTTATTTGCCAGTAAGCATTGAAAGTACTGCCAAAAGCCCTAAAAGAAAACTCATATTTACAGTTTCTGACTAAATGATTACCTGCTTTTTGATTAAGATTCTTAAGTCATAAAGGATTGTATTTCAAATTTCATTTTCTTTGCAGCTAATCTAATTTTTAACCATGCCAACTATCTCTAAACGAGGACAGCAAGTGCCGCTTTCTCCTTTCAGAAAGCTCGTGCGCTATGCAGATGCTGCAAAAGCAAAGGGCAAACAGGTATATCATTTAAACATTGGCCAACCTGATATTTTAACGCCGCCTGCTGCCATTAATGCTTTTAAGCAAAAGGAAATTGATATTCTCGCTTACAGTCCTGCTGTAGGAGTAACTAGTTATCGCCAAAAATTGGTAGAATACTACCATACCTTTGATATTGTGGTGGATCAAGCCGAAATAATTGTTACAACAGGCGGCTCGGAAGCTCTGCAACTATTGATGTACGCTTGCTTCAATCGAGGAGAAGAAGTAATTATACCCGAGCCATTTTATGCTAATTACAATGGCTTTGCTCAAATTGCGGATGTAGCCATACAACCCATTACTTGCCATATTGAATCTGGATTTGCCCTGCCTTCAATTGCTGACTTTGAGCGAAAAATAACGCCTCAAACCAAAGCTATTTTGATTACTAATCCAAACAATCCAACAGGGTGTTTCTACGATCAACGTGCTTTAGAACAATTAGGGCAATTAGCTAAACAGTATGATCTATATCTAATTGCTGATGAAGTCTATCGAGAGTTCTGCTACGACGGCAACGATTTTTATTCCGTTCTAAACTTAACAGGATTAGAAGACCATGCAGTTGTTATTGATTCTGTATCCAAGCGCTTTAGTGCTTGCGGTGCAAGGATTGGAGCAATTATCACTAGAAATCAAGAATTACTAGAAGTCATAGAAAAATATGCTAAACTTCGTTTAAGTCCTCCCGGATTAGGGCAAATGTTAGCAGAAGAAATGATCGAAGGTATGCAAGAATATCTAAAAGCAACAAAAACAGAGTACGATCACCGAAGACAAATTGTGTATGAGCGACTGTCTGCCATGGAGAACGTAATAAGTTACAAGCCTGGTGGGGCTTTTTATTGCTTTGCCAAATTTCCAGTAGAAGATGCTGAGCATTTTTGTCAGTGGCTTTTAACTGACTTTGAGCATGAAGGTGCAACAGTCATGCTATCGCCAGGAGCTGGATTTTATGCCACTCCGAACTTAGGGCAAGATGAAGTGAGGATAGCCTATGTACTTAATACCGAGAAATTAGCCAAAGCAATGGACTGCTTAGAAGTGGCACTGTCTAAATATCCCTACAAGAAGGTGGATAGCTTAGCATTTCAACAATAACCAAGACCCACTACCATAAATAGGATGGACACTATTAAATTGGTTTAAAATATTTGGTAGTACTTCATGAGGTGTGGTGAGAAACGAAGCAGTAGAGCTATCTTGGATAAATGAGTCTAATAAATATCAAATCAAACTGACCATACTGCTTCGCTGTAAATACTGTAAAAGAATGAGATAAAAGCACTTATTCTGCACAAAGAATGCTATCTCAATTTTACTTCATCTATCAGGTTTAAAGTGTCTGGGTTATACACTTTCATGGTTATTCTTTTGCCCCGTACGTAGAAGAGACACAGTGCATTTTCAACACTAAAAGATTGGGTATAATCACTCCACGGCAAAACTTCCTGACCATAATAAGGTGCTCCAGCTGCTCCATTGTTGATTTGGTAGATGGGGCGCGAAACATTCAGTTTTTCATGTGGATAATTTTCAGGATAAATAGGCACCTCTGAAGTTAATTTGAGCCAATTGTAGTTATGTTCATCACCAGTCAGAATAGCCACCACTTTTTTACTTTCATTTATTAGCACATCCAAATATTCGTCTCGTCGTTCGATGATACCTTTTTCAACGGGTTTTCCTGCTACATATGGTCTTTTGCTATTATCACCACTATACCACATATCATCTCTACTATGACCACCGTTGGGAAATACGGGTGTGTGTTGAGTTACAAAAATATGTTTGATATCTGAATCTTTTTCAAATCTTGATATAAGTTGGCGTAGCCATTTCATTTGATTATCCATCAAGTATCCATGTAGTCCTCCACTGGTAGCAGATTGCCTACTTATGGAAGGAGCATACCAATAATCACTATTTAGCACAATCATAGCAATGTTGCCATAGGTGTAATAGAATACGTTTTCTTTGTAGGACGGAAAATCAATTTGATTTGGATTTGGGTCATACGTATTGTTATCCTCACTATCTGGACCGTTTTCAGGATTGACAAAAGCCTCTGCAAAGACTGCCTCGGCAGAATAAGTATCGTAAGGAAATCCATCAATAAAGGCTTGAGTGCGTCCCTTCTCATTTTTAAATATGTGCCCTAAAGCTTCATGGTTGCCCATGCCAATGTAATAGGGCATATAATGCCAGAAAGGTTCAATAGCTTTTTTCCAATTGTAATACTGTAAATGTTGCTCTTCTTTACTACTTAAATATCCATTAATCATGTCACCTGTAAATTGGACAAAGCTTGCTCCCTCCCTGTAGGCTAAAGCAGCTATTTTCTTCATGATATAGGAATTAGCGCCCAATACTTTTCTTTCTCCTCCACCAGTAGCGTGTCGGCTGTCGCTTGTATATGCAAAAACAAAGGACTTTCTACTACCTGATGAAGGTGCTGTTTTGAAATGATAGGATTGTGATTGAAGTCCATAGCTGATAGAATAATCGTACTTCTCGGATGGTTTCAATCCATCTATTTTCCAGATGTGTTCGGTTTTATCTTCATTGCTTTTGAATGTTTTCCCGTTTAATGTCAATTCTGCTTTTGCAGGTAAGGTAGTTTTGCACCATATAGTAACAGACTCGTCTGTCAAATTATTGATGTAAGGACCTTCGGAGATAGCAGGTATCACTTCAAAAGGGCCAGTACCTTTTAGGGCAACAACTCCATCGAACATTAACACTCCATCTTCATCAGCTAAACGATAACCCACATTGAGGTAGTCATTTTCCTTCCAGTCCACAAAGTCGTAGGGATATTTAAAATCATCTTTGATGTTTATTTCTACTTTTCCATTATCAATTTTGGCTGTTTTACGATAAACTGGAAGTGGATGGGGTGCTTTTCCATAAGGAATCAAACCATAGGTGATAGTGCCTGTAAAATTGCCAAAGTCCAATTTGACTCCAGAATCCGTCCCTTGGGGCTTACCCAAAAACATTTCCACAGAAAATACATCGGTAGTAGCTTCTGCAAAATATTTTTCACCTTTATGTTCAAAGAACAGCCTACCATTGGAATCATAAGACAAATTGGAGTAGGACTCAGGGATTCGAGCGTATTGAGCCAAGGCTACATTTAAAAACAGTGAAGCGAGCGCAAAGACAATTACTTTTTTCATGTGATATTTTATATTGAAGCACAAATTTATTTAATGTCGTATCAATTAAATTAAACTGCACTTTAAATAATTGTTATTATTAGCTGAATACTGTATTAAATCTCCGAAGTCCTTAAAACCATTTTTTAGAGATTGGATGATTTCTATTTTCGTTGTTATAGCAATCTAAACTATGAATCTGCTGGAAAATACAATAGCTAAAACAATAATAAAAACTGGCACAAACCAAAAGGTTGCTATTGATTCTTTCCAAAAAAAAAGAGTAGTTTTTTCATTTTTCTAAACAAAATAGTAGGGCTTGCAGATCCTTTACAAACCCTACTATTTGATTAAGAGAACAAGGATTTTAATTTATCAAAACCGTCTTTAAAAGAGTCAGAGGCTGATGAAAATGCACTTTTTGCATCTTCCCACTTATCCTCAGCAGCATCTTTAAGGTCAGCGTATTTTGACTCTAAGTCAGATTTTTTTGTTTTTAAATCTTTAATAACTTCATCATATTTAGATTTAGCTTCTTCTTCTGCCGACTCTTTTTTTGCTTTCAACTCGTTGATCTTTGCAGAAACTTCGTCAATTGTCTGATTTGCTTTTGCTTTGAATTCTTCTTTGTTCATTTTTTTTAGATTTTAAATATGGATAATTGTTCCTGCTCGTAAAGATTTTCGGATCTTTCTCTTTTTGAAGTGTCTGTTCATTTCTTTACCATTGTCGATAATATTATGTAAATAATTTTCCTGAAACTTTCGTTCATTTCTGGTTTATCAGTGCTGACCTTCCGAAATCTTCACTTCTAAGCGGTGATAAATAGGTGCAAATTTTCTAAATTTGATTTTATGAGCAATTTCGTAGTATCTGCAAGAAAATATCGTCCAGTTCGGTTTGAAGATGTAGTAGGGCAAGAACACGTTACTCAAACATTGAAAAATGCTTTGCAAAACGATCATTTGGCGCATGCCTTTTTGTTTTGCGGTCCTCGTGGAGTTGGAAAAACAACTTGTGCTAGAATACTGGCAACAGTATTAAACTGCCAAAACGTTACAGACGGTTTTGAGCCTTGTGGCACTTGTTCAAGTTGCCAATCTTTCAATAAAAATGCTTCCTTCAATATTACGGAATTAGATGCTGCTTCCAACAATAGCGTGGAGCATATCCGAGCTTTGATTGAGCAGGTGCGCTTTCAACCCCAACAAGGAAAATATAAGGTGTTCATCATTGATGAAGTGCATATGCTATCTCAACAGGCGTTCAATGCTTTTTTGAAAACATTGGAAGAACCGCCTTCTTATGCTGTTTTTATTCTGGCAACTACAGAGAAGCATAAAATTATTCCGACTATTCTTTCTCGCTGTCAAATTTTTGATTTCAAGCGGATTCAAGTGCCTAGAATGGTACAGCATTTACAGGAAATATGTAAAGAAGAGGGTATTCAAGCGGATGTCGATGCGCTGCATATTATCGGGCAAAAAGCAGATGGAGCATTGAGGGACGCACTCTCTATTTTTGATCGGATTGTTAGTTTCACTGGTGATCGCATTCAATACCAAGATGTTATCACCAACCTTAATGTACTAGATTATGACTATTATTTTAAGATCGTTGATGCCTTTCTTGTAGAAGATTTTGCACAAGTGATGAACACGTTTGATAACATCCTCAGCAACGGTTTTGAGCCAGATGTTTTTCTTTCGGGGCTTTCTGAGCATCTTCGAAATTTGCTCGTTTGCAAGGACGAGGCCACTTTGCAATTATTAGAAGTAAGCGATAGTCTAAAAAAACAATATCAACAGCAAGCTCAATATACTCCAGCTTCGGTGTTATTGACTGCGTTAAATTTAGCAAATGACTGTGATATAAACTACAAAATGGCACGAAACAAGCGATTGCATGTAGAGATGGCTTTAATAAAAATGACCTACATCAATAGAGCAGTCGAACTAATGCAGCAAGTCCCAAGCATCGAAAAAAAAAACTTAGCACCTGAGCCGAATGCGACGCCTAAAGAGCTGCGTCAAAGTGAAATAAAAAAAGAAGTTGCTAAGCCATCAATAGTGGAAGAGCCTGAAGTGGAAATAGAACCTAAGCCTACCAGAGCAGAACCAGCTGATAGATTACGCAGCTCTACCAAACACGATACAGTCCAAATTAGAAAAATAGAGGATTTGGAGGCAGAAGTTAAACAAGAAAATGTATATGAAAGCAATGCACCGACCATAACCATAACTAAAGAAGCGGTCGAACAAAAATGGAAGCACTACGCTGAACAAGCAGATCAAGCATCTGTAAAGAGTGTACTGAGAAATGCTCAACTAAAGGTAGAGGGAGAACAAATCACAGCATTGGTTACTTCAAAACTGGCAGAGAACCTATTGAGACAAGAGCCGCGATTGCTAGAAGAGCTACGTGAAACCTTTCAGTGTCCTAAGTTATCATTAGAAATCAAGGTTAATCTCAATGATAAAAAGCCCGTCAAGAGAAAAAAAATCTCAACGCCGAGAGAAATTTTTGAGGATATGGTGGCTATCAACCCTTTGGTGAAAGATTTGGTAGAGCGGTTTGACTTAACAATTGATGATTAAAATGGTCAATTCTTTTTGTGAGCCACTTATGCTTTGCCGTATTTATTTCAATAATCAAACTTTAGGGTCATTAAACAATCTCATTAACAAATCGTTATCATGCTGTTATGATAGAGGAAGTCTTTGAGTTCCTATCTTTGTATTGTTAAAAAGGGTTTGCTACATTTGCTGACTCATAATTAATTTACTTAACTAAAAATTCTTTTAACGATGTTGTCAAAATTTAACTTAGTATGCTTAGCAATAGCATTATCACTTTTCGTAGTGAGCTGTGCTAGTGATGCAGATAGCGATGTAAGAGAAACAGCGCGCCAAAGCATTGCTCCAAACACTCCTGATGCTACGGCAGCAGTTCCTGCAACACCACAAGCCGCACAACCTGCAGCACCAGTGGGACCTACTACAACAATGACATTTGAAGAAACTTCATTCGATTTTGGTACAGTAGTAGATGGTGAAAAAGTGCGCCACGTATATAATTTCACAAATACGGGTGCTGAACCATTAATTATTAGTAACGCACGAGGTAGCTGTGGATGTACTGTGCCGCAATGGCCACAAGAGCCAATAGCACCTGGTGATAAAGGAGAAATTGTAGTTGAGTTTGATAGTAAAGGTAAGCCTGGTCGTCAGACTAAGACAGTTACTATCACTGCTAATACAAATCCTACAACTTCTAAATTAACGATTACAGGTGAAGTTGATGCAGCTAATGCTGCTGATGTTAAAGTCGTACAATAATATTTTATTTTTTCTTAAAAAGAAATTATCTGTATCATCTTTAGATAAGGTGATACAGATTTTTTTATGTGGTTATATAAGAAAAATATTGTCAGTTGACTAAACCTCCTGTAAGTCGAATTAATTCTGTTTCTGTTACTTTCAGATCGTAAAGTGCGTTTAACCTAGTTTGAGAGGCATTGATGTAGCTCAACTGAATGGCGCGATAGTCAAAGGAATTAATAAGTCCACCTTTAAAGCGTTCTTCAGCAATACCTAGATTTTGTTCTGCATTTTGTAATAGTTGTTCAGTAAGCTCTAACAACTGAAGCTGGTTATCATAAGTGGCTAAAGTATTGGCTAGCTGCATAGAAAGATTACGCTTCAAATCTTCAATGTTTAGCTGAGTAATCATTTCCTCGACTTTTGCATTTTCAATATTGCGCTTTCTTGCTCCGGCTGTGTATATAGGGTAGGAAATATTTATGTTAGCGGATGCATTAAAAGCATTACCATTTACGGAGCCAAAATCTTCACCTGTTTGTGGATTAACAGCATTCAATTTTGAGATATTCTCATTGTAGGAAAGCCCAAAATTCAAGCCAACACTCGGATACTTTTCACTTTCTTGGAGTTGCGTATTAATACGAGCTAGTTCTCGATTGTTATATAAGTTTTGCAAATTGATATTACTAGAAAGCATTCGTTGCTGCAAATCATCTAAAGTATAAGTGAGGGGTGTAAATTCTAGTGGTGTTGTTAAATTATATCGCTGCGTGAAGTCATCTTCTCCCATCACTCTATTCAAATTGCGGAGTGTATTGTTCAAATTATTTCTTTGAATAAGCAGAGTAGTAGAATCATTCAGGTAAGCATCCTTAGTTTGGAGTAAGTCAAAAGTCGTTGCTTGCCCAAATTCTTTTTTAACGCTTTGATAATCAATACGATCTCTCGAAAGTCTTAGTACATCTCCAACAACATCTAACTGCTCCTGCTGCACTAGTGCTTGATAATAGGCTAAAATAATTGCTTCCGCAGTAGATTGTACCGCCAATGCCGCATTACCTTGGTTCAAGCGTTCCAGTTCTTCAAACTGTGCTTTAGTTAAACGCACTCGAAAACCATCAAAAAGAGTCCAGTCAGCATCTACTCTAGCAGTCCAATCTGATCGAAGTGAAGAAAAATCACGCAAAAAAGAAGCGGGATTAAATTGATCAGTAAAGCTATTATTGCCTTGAATACTGAAATTTACAGTAGGGTATCTTCCTGCTGCTTGCCAAGAGTTGTTGCGTTGTGCAATTTCAATATCGCGCTCCGCAATTTCAATTTGATAGTTGTTTTTTAATCCTTCTTGGATTGCTTCTGATAGAGAGAGCGGCTGCTGAGCTACTGTTCCTAATGCAAAAGTCAATAACAGAAAGAGATTTACGAGTGATTTCATCTTATTCTAAATTATGTGATTTTATATAAATGTGAGCTATAGCATATTTAATAGATACTACGACTTTCTATCCCAAGCTCACCAGCGTTACGCCATCACCTCCGAATTCATCAGCGGGGTGTTTTACTTCTTTTACTGCGTCGTATTCTCGGAGTTTTTCTCTCACGGCTTTTCGCAATGCACCTGTGCCTTTTCCATGCAGAATACGAAGGTTATCGGCATTAGAAACTAAAGCACGATCCACAAAGTCTTCTACAATTCCCATAGCTTCCTCCAAACGTATTCCTCTGATATCGAGCTTGTTGGTAAATTTGGTAGGAGCGGTGATAGTATCCATTTGAACACTTCTAGTGGATTGAATATCTAGTGGCTCTTTTGCCAGTTCCAAATCTCGCAGTTTAATATTCATTCGCATCATTCCCATCTGCACAACTGCCGTTTTTCGATTGAGATCCATGACATACCCAGTTGCACTACCTGTTTTCATTTTCACAAAATCACCTTTTTCAATGGGGCGTTTTGGTGTATTTTTTGATTCGTCCTTGTAATATATTTCTTCTTTTAGCTCGACTACTTCTTTTACTTTTTCCTCTCGCTCCTGTTTCACTCTAGCTGCCAATTGCTTGGCTTTTTCCAGGTTTTTCTCCTCTCTGATTTCTCGAATGAGTCGCTCCAATTCTTTGTTTTCACGAGCTGTTTGTTGCAGGGCTTGTTCCTTAGCATCTAGCTTAACTTTCTTGCGTCTGAATTCCAAATCTTGATGCAGCACTTCATAGTTGCGAATAAGTTTTTCTAGCTTACTTGATTTCTCTTCTGCTATCCTAACTCGCTCCTCTAATTCCTGCTTTTCTTTCTGCAAATCCACTAGGAGTTGATCTACTGCTTTTTCATTCTTTCCAATTCTACGTTTAGCGTAGTCTAATATTTTTTCGTTTAATCCGCTTTTGCTCGCAATTTCAAAAGCATAAGAACTGCCAGGGCGGCCTACTTTCAATTGATACGTCGGCGAAAGGGTATCTTTATCAAACATCATGGAGCCATTGACAATGCCATCTGTTTTGAAAGAATAAATTTTCAAGTTGGAATAGTGCGTTGTGATGACGCCATATACTTTTCGCTTATTTAGTTCATCCAAAGCAGCTTCTGCAATTGCCCCACCGATCTTTGGATCAGTTCCAGAACCAAATTCATCAATCAAAATCAAAGTCTCTTCATCTGCTCCTTCTAAAAAGGCTTTCAGGTTTTTCAGCCTAGAGCTGTAAGTACTCAAATCATCTTCCAACGACTGCTGGTCACCAATATCAGCAAAAAACTTTTGGAACACTCCAAACTCAGACGTTTCGTCCACAGGGACTAACATTCCAGATTGCAGCATGAGTTGTAGTAATCCTACGGCTTTCATTGTAATAGACTTTCCCCCTGCATTCGGACCACTCAGCATGAGTAAGTGATTTTTTCCATGTAGCGTCAAATCAAAAGGAACAGTTTCTTGTCCTAAACCTTTGTTTTTCAAGTACAGCAAAGGATGATAGCCCATTTCAATTGCCAAGTTTGGATGCCCAACCGTGCGAGGCATCTCTGCACGCATATCTCTTGCTAATTTGGCTTTGGCTTGTATTTCGTCGTACTGGGCAATTAGCTCCAAGTAGTCATGCATCTGCGGTACGTAAGGACGAAGCGTTGCACTCAGATCACGTAGAATGCGGTAGATTTCTCTTTTTTCTTCTGTTACTAAATCAAAAATATCGTTGTTGATGTCAATAACATTCTCAGGCTCAATAAAAGCTGTTTTGCCTGTTGTAGATTCATCGTGGATAATGCCACGAATTTTGCGTTTATGCTCGGCTGGCACACTTAGCACTCGACGCCCATTCCTAAAACTTTCTACATTATCCGTCAGCCAACCTTTTTTTCTGTAATCGCCTACTAATCCTTTAAACACACGATCTAACTCTCTTTCTTTAGACCCCATCATTCTGCGGATTCGCATTAACTCAGGCGAGGCATCGGGCTTTATATTTCCCTCTTCATCAATTACTTTTTCAATTGCTTGAATGAGACTTTCATCAAAGTTATAGTCTCGAATAATTCGATATAAGGTTGGATATATTTTTTGGCGATCAAGAAAGAAGAACATAAAAATTTCGTGCATTTGCCTCAGCACAATATTGATACGCCTCAGTCCTTCTTCGGGCAGTACATAGCCCTCAATAGTTAACATTTTCAGTTCTTCCGAAATGTCTTCGTACGCTTTAGCAGGAAAACGGTCGGCATTTTCAATACTGATTTTGTATTCGTGGACTTGCATCAGTTTTCTTCTAATAACCTTCAAGTCTGTTTCTAGTGGCAGTTGTTGGATGCGTTCTATTCCCAATGAACCTAGACATTCTTCTTCCAACAATTTAAGCACCTTATTAAATTCTAATTTTTCGTATAAGTCTTTCGGCTCAAGCAGCATTTATTTCGTTTTTCTTATCATTGGGGTGTACAGAAGAATTATTCTTGACTGGTTGTTTTAGAGGCTTTATAATTCTTTAAATTCAAAAAACCTTTAACTGTTCATAAACATTTTTTGATAACAACGAAAACTGCTTAGAGTTCCAAATACAAAATTATTTCTTTGAAGCACAGTTATTTGACCTATCAACAGCACACAATTAGTTATTTGAGTTTTGGTAATGGTGCAAAAATAATCATTGCATTGCATGGTTATGGTGAATCTGCTCAAAGTTTTCAACCACTAGGAATAGCACTGCAAGAAACTTGTACGCTTTATGCCTTTGATTTTCCTCTGCATGGCAGCACTAACTGGAGGAAGAACTCTTTTGATTCAAATGATGCTGTCCAAATTTTACAACAGTTAATAGAGAAAGAAGATATTGGAACTTTTACCTTGATGGGGTATAGCTTTGGAGGAAGAGTTGCACAAACTATTTTCACCTACTTTGAGCCTCAATTAGAAAAATTATTGCTCATTGCACCTGATGGATTGAAGTCTAATTCATTAACGCCATGGCTGTTGCTACCAACTATCCTGAGAAAATTTACTGCTCAACGTTTTCTCCAGTCTTCCTTTTTGCGAGCAGCATTACAAGCAGTCGCGTCTAAAAAAATTCTGCCTCTATCGGCTAACTATTTTATCAAATATCAATTGAAGACAAAAATCCAACAACAGCGTGCTGCTTTTTATTGGATAAATATTGCGTGCTTTCAGCGGTCTTCTAGTAAAATTAAAAGAACATTTAGTAATAGCCAAGTGCCGATTCATCTTTTTTTAGGAACAAGAGATAAGGTTATACCTGCAACATTAAGTAAAAAGTGGGGTAGAAATCTGCCTCACTTTTTTATTCATTTTATTGATGCTCGGCATCGGATGTTAGGGAGTAGGACATTGATGAATGAAGTTAAACAGACTATTTTAGCTGGATTGGAAAGCCTATAACATTTTTAATCATACCATAATCACTCCTTCTTTTTCATCTCCATACAACTCATGTTTACCATTCAAATATCGCCAACCGCTGCATAGGGCAAGTATGGCATCCACTTGATGCCAATTTTGAACAGTGGCAATATCTAAGTGAAATGGAATAGTTTCTAGTAATTGAACTAGTACATTGGGAATAGCTGTTTTTTCTTTTTTGTACTGCAAGGGCTTTAAATCAAGTAGTTGTGCTAAATATCCTGGATAGACTTCTCGCACTTCTATTCCTTGTTGCATAAACTGAGCTTTGAGTTTCATCGCCCTCGCTGTTAGTCCACCCAAGAACATCGGCGACATGGCTTTCAGCAGTTTATCGCCTTTTCGGTAAAAATAATCTTCGTAATTTTGAGGATCAATATATACGCCAGGCAACGAAAGCGGTGCGTCCAAGAAAATTTGTTGTAGCTTATGTTGTTGGCATTGGTACAGCACAAAAGCGTCTGCATCTTTCTTTTTTTCACTCTGAAAGAGTTGAACACTTTGGTCGGCTTGCAAGATAGCAATAACAGTAGTGCCTGCTAATTTTGAGCCATAATCAATACCTGCGATCATTGTGCTACCTCCCAAAGTGAATTAGCAAAGTAGTTATTGCTATCAAAATAATGTTCTACTACTTCAAAGCCTGTGCCTTGCGCCAGTGTTTCAATATCATTTAAGCTATACTTCAAAGAGAGTTCCGTGTAGATAGCTTCCCACTCATCGAATTGGAAAGTTCTATTAAGGGCTTCAATGTAAACGGTCTGGTCTTTTGTACTGATGATATAACTTTTAGTCTCTCCAGAGATGGGGTTGTAGGTTTCCCAATGTTTGAATTGATCTAGTTTGAAATTCCCTCCCAGCTCTCTGTTGATGCGTCGGAGTAGATTCAAATTAAATTTACTTGTGATGCCATCTGGATCATTGTAAGCATCCAAAATAGTCTGTGGATTCTTTTTCAGATCAAAGCCAATTAGTATTTGATCGCCCTTTTTAAGGTACTTACGCACTTTGGTCAAAAACTCATGTCCAGCATTCATAGACATATTACCGATGTTTCCCCCAAGAAAGAGTAATATCTTTTTTCGATCACTTTCATAACCTGCCTGCTGCAAGCCTGAAAAATATTCCGAAGCAATTGTTAAAACATCAAGATATCTCCAACGCTTATGTAAATCTGCCTTTAATTCTTTTAGCACACTACCCGAAATATCAATCGGCAAATAGCGAAAGTCGCTTTGATGCTCAATGAAATTTTCAAGTAGCACTTTGGTTTTTGTACCATCGCCTGCGCCCAATTCGATTAAATCAAAAGGTTGGGTTGCAAAATGTGTTCTAAGTTCGTTTTGATAAATGGAAAGCACCTCAAATTCACAATTTGTGAGGTAGTAAGTTGGCATTTCCATGATTTGCTGAAAGAGTTTATCTCCTTGATCGTCATAGAAATACTTAGAAGGCAGGTGCTTGGGGTAGGCTGAGAGTCCTTTAAGAACATCTTTCATAAAAAAAGAATCAGTTGCTTTAACAGGAGCTATGTTTGTTGATGAGTCTGTCATATTTAAGTTATATTAGATGCTAGAGTGTTTAAGCGAATCCTACTTAGTATCTACTTACTTTGCTAATCGAATACCGGTGAACTGCCATCTTTTATCAGCATGAAAAAAATTGCGATAGGTCGGGCGAATATGCGAAATTGGAGTAGCGCAGGAACCGCCACGCAGCACCATTTGATTAACCATGAATTTTCCATTGTACTCTCCCAGTGCTCCTTCAAAGCGAGGATAATTGGGATAGGGCAAATAGGCACTTGCAGTCCATTCCCAGACTTGTCCAAGCATTTGATAGTCTTTGGCAGAATTGGAAGCCGTTGGGTGGAAAGTTTTTGACTCTACGAAGTTGCCATTCTCTGAGAGCTTTCCACATAGTTTTTTACAAGCCGCTTCCCATTCAAATTCTGTTGCTAGGCGCATACCTTTCCATTCTGCATAAGCATTCGCTTCGTAGTAACTGATGTGCGTTACGGGTTCGTGAGGATTTACTTTTTCCAAGCCTCTTAGCGTGTAATGATACCATTCTTCATCTAGCTTGTACCAATAGAGCGGTGCTTTCACTTCTAACTTTCTCGCCCACTCGATGCCTTCCATCAGCCAGAACTCAAAATTTTCGTAGCCTCCAGCCTTCATGAATTCGAGATATTCTCCATTTGTTACTAAGCGGTCTGCAATTTCAAAATCATGCAGATAGACTTTGTGTCGGCTCTTTTCATTATCCCAGCAGAACGCTTTGCCATCATATCCAACCTCATAAACACCTTCTCCAAACTGCAAGAAGTGCATTGTTCTGCTTTTGGTGGAATGATGTATTTTGTTCTGATAAACAGGATAAAGCGGATTATTACCTAATATATATTTCAAGTCAGTTACTAACAATTCCTGATGCTGCTGCTCATGCTGCAATCCGACTTCTATCAGATGTGCAAGACTTTTCGTATCTATCTTGTACTGTTTTAAAAAAGCAAGCATTTGCTCATCTACATATTTTCTATACGCTAGTACGTCTGCTACGGATGGGCGCGTCATATTGCCTCGATGGCTTCTATTAATGCGCTCACCTTGACTTTCGTAGTAGCTATTGAAAAAATAATTATACTTTTCGTTATACAATTGATAATCAGTTATATAAGCAGCTAGTATGAAATTCTCGAAGAACCAAGATGTATGCCCTAAGTGCCATTTTGGAGGACTCACATCTACGATAGGTTGCACAACATAATCTTCTGGTTGTAAGGGCTTACAAAGTTCAACAGATTGATTGCGGACTTGCTGAAATCGCTCTGCTAAATGCGATAGTGTCCCTTCCAACGCTAGTACGGGTGATGTTAACATTATCTAGACTTCTTTAATTTAATATTTTTTATTTCAAGGATGCTTTATGATTAGCGAATGCTATTGATAGTGCGGTTGAAAAAGTAATCAAATTTACCTTTCCGAATAGTAATATAAAAAATAAGGGTATTGTTCAAATTCATGCTTAATATCAGACTTTTAAAGGTCAAACCCTACGGTGAGTTGTTCATCAATAAATTGAATAAAATATGCAAATCCAAGCACATGAAAAGATAGGAACACAAATCGAGTACCCTCCATCCACACTCAAGTTTCGAGCATTTAGTTAGTTATCAGTTTGCTAATTTCTCTGTTAGCAACTCTTTTGCTTGTTTAGGATTAGCCTTACCTTTTGAGGCTTTCATGAGTTCACCCATAAAAAAGCCCAACAATCCTTTTTTACCTTTTTGGTAGGCTTTTACCTTATCCGGATAATCTAACAGCATTTTGTCTATCACCTCAACTAAAAAATTAGAATCATTGGATTGCAACAAATTTAACTGTGCTGCTAACTCCAGCGGTGCAACGTCAGGTTGTTCAACTAAAGCTGGAAATATTTGGCTATAAGCTATACTACTACTGACTTTGCCATTTTTAATTAGCTCGATAAACTCAGCCAGTTGTTGTTTAGTAACTAGAAAATCAGACCAATCCATTTCAGATCCTCTTAGGAAAGGCAACACCTTATTGATGATTAGATTAGCTGCTGCTTTGTAGTGAGTCGTTGCTTGGCATAAGTCATTGAAGAAGAGAGCAGTTGCCTTTTCTTCTGTCAAAATAGCCGTATCATAAGCGGAGAGCTTGTACTGGCTTGTGAAGGTGTCGAACAACTCATTCGGCAAGGGTGGAATTGTTTTTCTAATTTGCTCAATATATTCTTCTGTCAGTATGATAGGAGGTAAATCGGGTTCAGGAAAATAGCGATAATCGTGTGCATTTTCTTTTGTGCGAAGCGGCGATGTTTTTCCCGTAGTTGGATCAAAGTTTAGGGTTTGCTGCTGCACTTTTCCACCCTTCTCAATGAGATTAATTTGTCGTTTTACTTCGTAATTGATGGCTTGCCGAGCAAAGCGCATAGAGTTTAAATTCTTAACTTCGCAGCGTTTTCCGTACGTTTTTGATCCTTTTAGACGTACCGAGATATTGCAATCACAGCGCAGTGAGCCTTGCTCCATATTGCCATCGGATACTTCTAAATAACGTACCAACTGTCGCATGGTGGACATAAACGCATCTACTTCATCTGCAGAACGCAAGTCGGGTTCCGACACAATTTCCAAAAGAGGCGTACCTGCCCGATTTAAGTCAATCATTGAATATTTAGCATCCAAATCGTGAATGGATTTTCCTGCATCCTCTTCCATGTGGATATGATGGATTCGGATATTTTTTACCTCGTCATTTATACGAATCTGAACACTTCCGCCTACACAGATTGGTAATCTATCTTGTGTAGTTTGAAATCCTTTGGGTAAATCTGCATAAAAGTAATTCTTGCGATCAAAGCGATTTTCAAGATTGATGCTACATCCCAAAGCCAAGCCTAAACGAACAGCAAACTGAATTTGCTTGGCATTAACTTTAGGCAGCGTTCCGGGATAAGCTAAAGAAATTGGACTGATATGGGTGTTGGGTTCAGCACCAAAAGTGATGTCATCTCCACAAAAGGCTTTGCTTGCTGTTGCAAGTTGTACGTGTGTTTCTAAACCTATAACTGTTTCGTACTTATCGTAAATAGACATATTTTTTCCTAAATCTATGAGTTTTTTAACTAGCAACAATCAAAGTTATGATCTTGTACTTCTATTTTCAAAATTCCTTGTACTAAAACGTACTGATTTGGTCTTAGCATCGTTTTTAATCTAACCACACACACATTTCTGTATATCCTTTTGTTAATTTAGTTACTTGAAATCAAAACCTCCAGTTTTTTTTTAGATGTATTTTGTTTGGCTTGTGATGTTTTCAAGAAAAGTGAGTTCATGTATTCGCAATGTCTTGGAAAAATTAAACTTATCTATTTTCATATTAGCATTAAATTATCATCAAAAATTAGGATCATGAAACAATTCTTTATCACAATCTGCTTTTTGGCAATTGCTGTCGCTGGAATGGCACAGTTTAAGCCTCATTTAGAAAAATTAGAAAATAAGAAGAACCCCGCCGTTACTTCAGGTTCATTACAGCTCACGAAAACTTTTGAGCCGATCAGCAGATTGGCTAGAGACATTTCTCCCAATTCAATAAGTTCTTCTTCGCATACGTTAGCGCATTTAGCAACAGGCGTGAAAGTGTTAAGAGATCAGCGTGGAATGCCAATTTTTATCGAAGGAACACCTAGAAATATAGAATATACTAACAAAACGTCGAGCAAGACGATAGAAGAACAAGTTTTTGACTACCTCAGTGCATTGCAAGAAACACTAAGAATTAAAGAGCCTAAAGAGGAGTTTAAAATTATTGATAAGCACGAAGATAAATTGGGCAATACTCATATAAGATTGCAGCAGGTATTTCAATCCACAAAAGTATTTGGAGGCGAAATTGTGCTGCACCTCAAAGAAGATAAGGTCTATTTGATGAATGGTAACTACTACCCTACGCCAGCACTGGAAAACATCATTCCAAGCATACAGGAAAGCCGTGCCATTGAAATCGTCAAAGCAGCTATTGCAAAAGAAACAAATATTAAATTCCTTTCGGAAATGGAACTGCAATTGCTAAGGCACGAACCATTAAAGATTGAACCAGTAACTTATCATAGAAATAGAGACATAGAAGCGGAGCAGTTAGCTTGGGCAGTTGATTTTGTTCCAAATTTAGCACATCACTTTACGGTGATTATAGATGCCCAAACAGGAACAATTTTAGATCAGTACAATCAGATTTGCCATTTGCATAGCCATGAGACAGGCGAAGAATTGTTAGATGGGCCTGCTGTGGCACAAGCGGTTGATCTAAAAGGAGTAACCCGAACCATCAACACTTATGAAGTAGGAGGAGATTACTTTTTGATTGATGCCACTAAGACCATGTTTAATCTAAGTCGTTCACAGATGCCCAACAATCCTGCTGGAGCAATCTGGACAATTGACGGGCAGAATGGCTCACCCCAAAGCGACAACTTTGAGATTATTCAAAATTTTTCGCCTAACAACAACTGGAATAATAATCCTACGGCTGTTTCTGCTCACTACAACGCTGAGGTAGCGTATGAATATTTCAGGAATACTTTTAATCGCAATTCCATTGATGGACAGGGCGGTACGATCGTTTCCATTATCAATATCACAGATGAAGACGGGCAGAGTTTTGGCAACGCTTTTTGGAGTGGAACAGCTATGTTTTATGGTAATGGTGATAATGCTTTTGAACCATTGGCAGGTGGCTTGGATGTTGCTGCTCACGAAATGTCGCATGGTGTTATTCAAAATACGTCTAACCTTATTTATCAAGGAGAATCAGGTGCTTTAAATGAGTCTTTTGCAGATGTCTTTGGGGTACTAGTAGATAGAGATGACTGGTTGATTGGGGAAGAAGTAGTGAAACGAGGAGTTTTTCGCTCAGGCGCATTGCGTAATATGCAAGATCCAAACAATGGTGGTCGCTCTTTGAATGACATTGGTTGGCAGCCGGCGAGTGTAAATGAACAATATTTCGGTCAAGAAGACAACGGTGGCGTACACATCAATAGCGGCATCACCAATCGTGCATTTTACTTGATTGCTTCCAACATCGGCTTAGAAAAGGCAGAACAAATTTACTATCGTGCATTGACTACTTATTTGACGCGATCTGCTCAATTTGTGGACGCACGACTATCTATTGTCCAGTCTGCTAAAGATTTGCACGGTGAAAATTCAAACGAAGTCTCTATTGCTAATCAAGCATTCGATGCAGTTGGAATTATTTTACAGGATAATGGCGGTAATACTGGTGGTGGTGGAAATAATCAAACTTCAACAGTGGACTGCGATATTGATGTCAATCCCGGAGAAGAGTTTATTGTCTTGACGGATGCTAACAATTCGGCACTTTATGTAGCTAGTCCTAACGGAGAAATCTTACAAAATCCACTTTTAAATGAAGCTATTTTGAGCAAACCAAGTGCCAGCGATGATGGCTCACTTATTGTTTGGGTAAGTGCAGATAAAACAATAAAGTATTTTGACTTCAATACGAATACTTCACAAGTGGTTCAAAATCAACCTATTTGGCGTAATGTAGCAGTTTCAAAGGATGGCTTACGCTTGGCAGCTATTGGCAGCGATCTCAACACAGGGGAAGAACTAGTGCCACAAATTGTCATTTTCAATTTAGTTTCTGGTGAAGGCGTTATTTACGAATTAGCTAGAACGACAACAGCACAAGGTATTGCTACGGGTGAAATTGAATATGCGGATGCTTTGGAATGGGACTATGACGGGGAGTCCTTGTATTTTGATTCCTTTAATTCCATCCAGAGTTCTTTTGGAAACGATATTGAGTTCTGGGACATTAGTATCATGAACGCTTGGAATAACGAAACCAATGATTTTGGTAGTGGCGGTGTGATTCCATTATTTCCTAATATAGCGGAAAATATATCTATTGGTAATCCTGTGTTGGCTAAAAACTCGCCTTGTGTTATGGCTTTTGACTATTTAGAAAGCGATGAATTTGGTCAGATTTCCTATGCCATCTTAGGCTATAACTTTGAAGAAGGTGATATTCAACTCATTAAAGAAACTTCAGATATTGCCTATCCTAACTATTCTGTGCAGGATGATGCCATTTTGTATGATGATTACGATTTCTTTGGTAATGTTACGCTATCTGTACAGCCATTAGGAAGTGATAAAATTCGCCCTACTGGTCAGTCTAGAGGACTAATTCAGGGTGGGAGCAAAGGAGTTTGGATAGGAACTGGGCAAAGAGTCCTAACTTCCACCAAGACAACTGATGTAAATGAAATTAATATTTACCCGACGCTTGCAAAAGATGAATTGACCATAAATTTACCCGATAATGTACATCAATCCACCTTACGTATTTTTGATTTGCTAGGTAGGATGGTTCAATCGCAGTCTCTAACTGGCACTACTTCTGTTGCTATAACAAACCTGTCGAATGGCACTTACTTTTTGCAGCTAGAGATTAATGGTGAAATAACTACAAAAAAGATCGTGAAACAGTAATTTTGTGGGATGCTAGATGCTGGTGTCTGGCATCTAGCATCCTATAAAATGAAAGTACTTATCATCCGGTTTTCTTCTATTGGCGATATTGTTTTGACAACGCCCGTTATTCGTTGTTTGAAACTACAACCAAATAGTGAAGTACACTACCTCACCAAAAAATCCTACCAAAGCATCTTGCAGCCTAATCCTTACATCGACAAGATTTACGGTATTGCGGAAAAAGTCTCGGAAGTTCTAGCTGATTTAAGAGCAGAAAAATATGACTATGTGATTGATCTGCACAGCAATATCAGAAGCCAGCAAGTTAAAATAGGACTTCGTACTCAAAGCAAAACATTTAACAAGATTAATTTTGCCAAATGGCTCATTGTCAATCTCAAAGTTGACCGCCTACCTGATGTGCACATTGTTGATCGTTACATGGAAACTATCAAATCGCTTGGCGTAAAAAATGACGGAGCAGGGTTAGATTATTTTATTCCAGAAAAAGACCAAATCAATTTAAGTAATCTCGATATTAATGAACCTTACATCGCATTTGTAATCGGTGCAGCTCATGCTACCAAGCGATTACCGCAAGGCAAAATTGTAGAAATTTGTAGTCGGATAAAGCAACCTGTTATTTTACTAGGAGGACCTGCTGAAAAAGAAAAGGGGAATCAAATTGCTGAAAAAGCAGGCAATCATGTCTCGAACACTTGCGGAAAGATGAATTTACATCAATCGGCTGCTATCGTTCAGCAAGCCCAAAAAGTTATCACTCATGATACTGGAATGATGCACATTGCAGCAGCTTTTCAGCAAACAATTATTTCTATCTGGGGCAACACGATTCCCGCATTCGGCATGTATCCTTATTTTGGAAAGGGTAGCGGAATCAACCATACTATTGAAGTGCTAAAACTTAACTGCCGTCCTTGCTCCAAAATTGGATATGCCAAATGTCCTAAGCAACACTTTAATTGTATGAATGAAATAGATATTCCTTCAATCCTCAAGCTCGTAAATACCGATGAAACAATTTGCTAAATTCAGTTTAAAAAAATTGACTTTTTCCAACATACAAAAGTACATTTGTAATGTTTTACTCAGAATTCAAAAGCTGAGAAAAGTGGTTCAATATCAATAGTTCAATCCCTTTCTTTCAGCAAACTATATTTTTAAAAGCAATATTATAGGCAAACCATCATGAACGATTTCTCATTCATCGCAAATGCACATCCTTCTTACATTGATGAGATGTACCAAAAGTATCAAAATGATCCAGCCTCAGTGAACAGCGATTGGGGTACGTTTTTCAAAGGATTTGATTTTGCGTCCAATAAAAACGGCGCAGCCACCTCTACTAATATTCCTACCTCATCCGCTACTAGCTCAAATGGCGATGTAGCTACAGAATTTAAGGTGCTTTCTCTGATTCGAGCATTTAGAAATAGAGGACACCTCCTTTCTACCACCAATCCCATTAAGAAAAGAAAAGACCGACGCCCCAATCTCTACATCGAAGATTTTGGACTGTCAGAATCTGACTTAGATAAGCCCTTTCATGCAGGTACAGAAATAGGACTATCCGACGGTACTACTCTGCGTCAAATTATTAATAGGCTATTTACGGTCTATTGTGGAAATATTGGCTTTGAGTATCACCACATCAGCGATCGCCAAAAACGCCGTTGGCTTCGTACTCGCATCGAACAAATAAATACTGAAAATGGCTATGGACTGAGCAAAGAAAAGAAACAGCGCATTTTAGAAAAACTAAATGGTGCTGTCGTTTTTGAGCGTTTTTTACACACTAAGTATATTGGACAAAAACGATTTTCACTAGAAGGTGGAGAGTCCACTATTGCTGCGCTAGATGCCATCATTAGTGCGGGAGCAGAGGACAGAGTAGAGGAAGTAATTATTGGTATGGCGCACAGAGGTCGGTTGAATGTACTTGCCAACATCATGGGTAAAACGTACGAAGACATCTTTAATGAATTCGAGGGAAATATAGCACTTGATCAAATATACGGCGATGGTGATGTAAAATATCATCTAGGATTTTCTTCACAAGTAAAAACATTGACAGACAAAACTGTCCACTTAAAACTAGTGCCAAATCCATCTCACTTAGAGTCTGTAGATCCAGTTGTAGAAGGTTATGCACGCGCAAAGGCAGACTTGCTGTACGACGGTGATTACGATAGAATCTTACCTATACTAATACATGGAGATGCCGCTATTGCTGGTCAAGGAGTAGTATATGAAACAGTACAGATGAGCCAACTAGAAGGCTACGACACTGGCGGGACTTTACATCTTGTTATCAATAACCAAATTGGCTTTACTACTGACTATGAAGATGCGCGTTCTTCTACTTACTGCACAGCCGTCGCAGGTGTAGTGCATGCTCCTGTTTTTCATGTCAATGGAGATGATCCCGAAGCAGTTGTATTTGTGGCAGAATTAGCAATGGCATATCGGCAAGAGTTTAATGATGATGTTTTTATAGACATGGTTTGCTACCGCAGACACGGACACAATGAAGGAGACGATCCCAATTTTACTCAACCTGAAATGTATGGGCTTATCAAAGTACATGAAGACCCAAGAGCAATATACTCAAATCGTTTGGTGAGTAGAGGAGATATGGATGCTGCATTAGCAGAAACAATGGAAAAAGAGTTCTGGAATTTGCTTCAAGAGCGATTGGATGAAGTGAAGGAAAAAACGCTGCCTTACGCTCCGCAGGAGCCAGACCTAGCTTGGCAGGCACTTCAAAAAGAGACAACAGCCAAAGATTTTGAAGTATCTCCTGAAACGGGCATTGAACGCTCGGTAGTAGAAAAAATATTACAACATCTTTTAGTCTATCCTGATGACATTAACCCAATAAGTAAGGTCAACCGCTTGATAAAAGGCAAAAAAAAGTTGATTGATAATGAGGAGCTAGACTGGGCACTAGGCGAGTTAGTAGCCTATGGTTCGTTATTGCTAGAAGGTAAGAACGTCAGAATGAGTGGGCAAGATGTACGTCGTGGAACATTCTCACACCGCCATGCCGTCATCAATGATAATGGAACAGACAAAGAATATAACCGGCTCAATCATATTGAAGAAAAACAAGGCGAGTTCTTAATTTACAACTCTTTACTATCAGAATTTGGGGTGATGGGATTTGAATACGGCTATTCGCTCGTTTCTCCTGACAACTTAGTGATTTGGGAGGCTCAATTTGGCGACTTTTACAATGGTGCACAAACCATTATAGACCAGTATATTATAGCAGCGGAAAGCAAATGGCAACGCACAAGTGGACTGGTACTTTTATTGCCTCATGGTTATGAAGGTCAAGGGCCGGAGCATTCTAGCGCAAGATTGGAACGCTTCTTACAAGCAGGAGCAGATTATAATGTAACAATTGCTAACTGCACCACTCCTGCCAATCTATTCCACATTTTACGTCGTCAGATCGTGCGCCCGTTCCGCAAGCCTCTGATTATTATGACTCCTAAATCGCTGCTGCGTCATCCTGAAGTGATTTCAAAAGTGGAGGATTTTATAGAAGGTACACGTTTTCAAGAAGTAATTGACGATGCAGAAGTCGGAGCGGGAAGTGGAAGTAAAGTTAAGCGTCTGCTCTTTTGTACAGGAAAGATTTATTACGATTTATTAGATAAGAAGCGCGAAACAGAACGGGATGATATTGCTATTGTGAGAGTAGAACAACTTTTTCCATTGCCAGAAAAGCAGCTAGAAAAAATAGTTGAAAAGTACAATGGAGCTGAAACATTTTGGGTACAAGAAGAACCTGCCAATATGGGAGCATGGCAATATATTTCAATGTCCTTAAATCAGCCTATTCAAGTGATTGCGAGAAAAGCAAGTGCATCTACTGCTACGGGATTCAAAAAAGTACATGATCAGCAGCAGCAAGCAATTGTTGACCGTGCCTTTGAGTAATTTTTTTGTCCTTGAGGTATTGGATGCCCTTCAAGGTGTCCAATGCTTTGATAATGGAGTTGAGAAGATTTTTAAAAGTAATAATAGTCAACAATTGCTAAATATCTATAAGCAATCATACATCTTTTATTGGTTGTGTTGTCAAATGTATGATGACTGAGAATTTAACCAGTGGACAAAAATT
>CAYWKD010000003.1:0-34814 GCA_964458705.1 uncultured Saprospiraceae bacterium
GTTTATCCCACTAACTATTTTTATTCTTTTGTTAATTTCTAAATAATTCAATAAAGAACCTTGGTTTTCTTTAAAGAAATCCAATGCTATATCTGTAATATGTGTTTCTAAGTAAGTCATAGTGATTAAAAATCTTTTATCATCTCCCTTATTTTGGCCATTTTTTGCGTTTCCTTATCTATATATTTCTCGTAGGCTTTTTTCATTTCGCGAAAGAAGCCTTTCAAGTCTTGGGTCTTATCTATTTTTACTTTGTCTATCATCTGAATAACTCCCCAACCTTGTGCTTCTATAGTTAAACAATCCCAACTAATATGCTGAACAGGTACTAAACCTGAATCGTCAATAACTTCAACACCTTTGTCTGTTTTTCTATAATTTACAAAAATAAAATATAACTGATTTCCATCTTGTTGGAGCCATTTAATCAGTCTTTTAGCCAAAATAATATTTGGTGAATAGTTGGCTTTATCAACATTGTTACTCTTCACGTTCACCGGTTTTTGAATATCATCATTAAGCAAGAAGTCACCAATTGATTTCTTTGTTCCTTTTGCCTTAGCACCGTGTTTCTCTGCGGTCGCAACTTCTATTGCTCTGTAGTCATTCATTTGTATCGGCTAATTTACTCATTTTTTCAGTAGTTTTATTTAATCAGAGGCACAGCGGTTGCAAATACGCAACTTTATTATAGGTAGTTCCAAACAACGATTCATAAAATAATTCTACCACCACAACTTCTCACTTCAACCATTAATGCTAAAGGGTTTTTAACCCCTTAGATAAATTAATTTTTCTTTTTCTTTTTTATTACCAATTTATATGAACCAAATACTTTCTCTTTCCATTTAGTATGTCGTTAAACAACAAAAAAAGCAAAAATTATGAAACCCAAATCAAGAGGAGAATTAGCCTTCCTGTATGGTTTTGATTGCACCAAAACCTTTACCAATCGCCTTAAAGTTAAAGCGATAACCATTACCAAGCGTGTGCTCATAAGTTTTGAAGAGCAACTACCCATTTATGCTCATTTGGGTATTCCCCACCTTATGGACAAGGAAGAAAGGGAAAGTATTGTTCCTTTTCTGGAAGAATATTGCGAGAAGAACGATTTACCCCCCCCCATAAATCTAAAAATTACTAATATGTCCATTTTCTTCCAAAGGCTTCCAACAATTGCCAATTTTGGCTATTGTGCTCTCTAAAATAAGGATTTATCTTTGCATCATATTGATTGTGCACTTCAGTATGAAAACAAAAGAGCTACTGCTACCATTTTGGTACCTTGGTTAGCAATAGCTCGAAAAGCATTTATTTAATTAACAAAATTAGTAAATTTAACATGAAGAAGTTATTATTTTCTTTAGCGTTTTTATTTAGTGTTGCTTTTGCAAGCAGTAGCATTGTTAGCCTGAATGTCTTCGCAGAAGCAGTTTCAAGTTCTGATGGGAAATTAGAATTGATTCCTGAGTATGATGAATCCCTTTCAATTCCTTTTGGGAGTTGTTCGTGTGTGAGTATATTTGTTTCATGCTCTCAACAATGTGATGGATCAAATTGCACTTGCACTTGTAGTGCTTTTTCCTGTGTTTGTAGCCCTTGTGAGCAACTAAATCCAAGGACACCAATTACAGGAATTATTGACTTACATGAAACCGAACCCATTAGCGTTTCAAGGTCACAGTATGAAAATTTTGAAAAACTTGCTGTAATTATTGCTAGTAAGCAGTCTGATGAATCAAGAAAAGCACTGAATACTCTGAATGGAATGATAAATTATCTTAAGGATAAAGATTTTGGAAATTACAGGGTATTGGCGGATCAATTTGTTGTAACTCTTAGTGAGTTATCAGAAAATCAAAAACATGAAATAAACAACTTCTTAGAATCGAATGGTTCAAACACTAGAGTTTAAATCTAAAAAGTTAAGATGAAATTTTAAGGTAGCTGTAGGCAATATAGCTACCTTATTTAAACTTTTAATTTTAAAATATTTGATAAGTATGATACACAAGATAACAATCATTTTATTTGTTCTATTCCTTACGGGATCATGTAAATCAGCAAAAATAAGTTCTGTAGATCAAAAAGAAACGAATATCCAACAATCATTATACGCTGAATATGATGTCTTCGTAAAACCCCGTCAATTACTATTGACACAAAAAGGAAAATTGATTTGCAATACATCAAATTCACAATTTTCATGGGCATTTGGAGAAAAAGGGATTCAGCAAATAGAAAAAGATGGGTTGATAGATGGGTGGTTTCAAGATGAATTAGGTAACATTATATTAAAAGACTTTAACAATGGTATGCTCCAACATAGAGAAATATATTTTGCCACTCCATACGCTATGAAAGCTCCACTGGAAGCAATTAATTGGTCTTTTGAAAATGAAACTAAGAAAATTGGGAAATTCATGTGTAAGAAAGCAAATTGCCTATTCAGTGGTAGAAAATATACTGCATGGTTTACACCCGAAATTCCAATAAAAGATGGTCCATGGAAGTTTCATGGATTGCCTGGATTAATCATTGAAATAGAGGATGAAAAAAGAGAGTATATGTTTAATCTTACAAAAATTGTTTATCCATATCGTGAAGAATCTCCAATGCTGTCTCTATCAGAAAAGAACACGGTAAGCAAAACTGATTTTTATGGTGCTTATGAGGCAGAATTCCTTAAAATGAAAAAGAGGAATTTGTCAAAACAAGAGGGGACTGGTCAGATGGAGGTTACAATGAATGCTTATAACCCACAAGAAATAATAAGTAATGAGAATAAAAATGAGGATTAGCCTAACAGTATTTTTATGTTTGGTTAGTACTTTTTATTTATCGGGGCAATCTATTGGTCGTATTTCATTAAAAGACTCTATCACTTTGCAGCCGCTTAGTGGAGTATTGTGTGTTTTGGATGATGAATTTTATTATTCAACAGATCAAAATGGTAGTTTCCACCATGAATTTACAACGGATACTTCTTATGTTCAAGTTTCGATATATCAATTGGGACAAGCACCAGTTTATCGAAATATAAATATTCTTGATAGTATTATTTTATTACCAAAGTCCTCAGTGTTGCTCAACGAAGTTATTGTAAGCAACCGAGCTGATATTATTGAAAAAAAAGATACGACAGTTTTCAATGCTCAGTATTTTAGAGATAGCACGGAACTTAATATTGAAGAATTACTACAAAAGCTACCTGGGTTTGATATTGATAAGGAAACGGGCATCATACAGGTCAATGGACTCATTATCAATACAATAATGATTGAAGGAGATGATCTAGTTGGAAATCAATATCAAAAAATATCCAGAAAATTATCCTCTGATATTATTGATAAAGTAGAAGTTATTAAAACTGACGATGAACAGGGTAGAAGGTCAATCAATTTGCTGTTGAATGAAAGTAGTAAGGATAAAAAGATAATTGGCAGTTTATTGAGTTCAATCAACACCAATTCAAAAATTGGAGAAGAATTTACTAGTTTTATAAATAATAAGCCGATGAAAAGTATTTTGTCCTTGTCTTTTAAAAACAATGGCAAATCCTCTTTTTATGGTGAATATTATGACACTAACTCAAAATTATCCTCCTTAGTGCTTGTCAAAGAAAAACCTTCTTTGTGGTTGAATGCTTTTGAAATTCCATTTCTGATTGCAGATAGGTCAAATTATTTAGAAAATTCAGAATTAATCATATCAAATGATGGAGTAGTAAAACTTCCAGCGTCAAACCTAAAGTTTAATATCCAATTTTATGATAATTCAACTATTTTCAAAGACCAAATCACTGAGCGCTACTTCGACCCTCAAATTGTTTTTACAACAAACAAATTTAATTCCAATAATGAAAAAATTGGCAATTGTCTGCTGAATTATGAAAAGAAAATTAGCTCCAACTCCAAACTATCGCTTTCGAGTGAAACTAGACTATCCAATAGGACAAATAATACTTCCGAGGAAAAACTAAATCCCTTATATGATCAAGAAACGGCGATTACTGATGGAATGAATAAATTTGAAGCAGTATTCACAAACAATATTTCAAAAAAGACTACACTGGAATTTACATCCACATTGAATAGCCAGAAATTAAGCCAAAACTTCAGTAACAAATATCGTGATTCTATTCTGGTAAAGGATCAATTTTTTAGAGCAATAAGCCATGCTTTTGAGAGTAGTATTTTTCGCTTCGAGAACACAGCAGAAGCTACATTTGAAACACTTAATAATACCCAATTCAATTTTGGCTTAGGATTTTTGTACTACGATTGGGAGAACAATTTCAAGAATAATCTTTACACCCCCGTATCTGAAAATCTAAATATTAATAGCTTGTTAACGAAGTTTTCATTTTTTAAAATATCAAAGAGTTACTCTTTGATTCTTAATTCAACAGCACTTGTAAATGAAGAAAAACTATATTATTTCGCTAACTTAAACCATCAATATGTAGCAGGGAAAAATAATTTTTTCTCCAAAATAACAGCAAGTAAATTACTACCTGTTAGTCACTTCTATTCCAATCAATATGTATTCAGCAATTACAACCAGTTGAATGTATTTGATGCTCGTCCTGTTTATCAACAATTCTGGAAATTCGAGACCAACTACACTTACGAAAATTATGAAGGTGATTTTTTAGTATCATCTTCATTGTCTGCCAATCAACTCACAAATCCAACCATTCAAAATATCAGTTTGCTAAACGATTTTATTTCATCAACAACATATACTGAGAACTTAAACAAAACATCGGGTTTAGACTTTTTTTTTAATACAGAATATTATGTAGAAAAAATTAGTTCTCGTTTAAAAATAAAGCCAAGGCTAGGAATAAGAAATTATAATTTCTTATTTGATGGATATGAAATTAATAATTCTTCTTTTGAAAGAGGAGTTAAAATGTCTTTAAAGAACAACTTACTTTCCAATTTACAAATTTACGTAGAATGGAATTATGCTGTGTACAACAATTATCAAAATGGTAATCTACTTAGCGTTCAAGAGTTAAATAATTTTAAACTTTCGACTGCACTAAAAACTAAAGCTTTTCTTTTTAATTTAGATGGAAACTATTATAAATTCAGTTCACTGCAAGAATCTATATTTTTAGATGCCTTCATCACTTTCAAGCCGAGAAAGGAGAGATTTTACTTTAAAGTAAGTGCACTAAACTTGTTAAACTATAAAGCATTAAACTACTTATTTCAGAGTGATTATTCTATAACCGAGTTATCATATCCTCTTTTTGGAAGCCAAGTAGGTTTAAAATTTTTCTACACCTTTTGATTAAATGAACACATATGCACCTAAAGCCAATAACACAACAAGAAACTAATTTGCTGCGTCACCTGCTTTGGGTGCTTGCTACATTACGCTTATAATAAAAACACTCCACAAAAGCTTAGCTTACCACGAATTTTCCAACTTCTTTAGTCCTTAATTGTTTTCTAAAAAAAGTTTGCTTCATCTTGGCAAGCTAAGTTATTATCAACATACAAAGATCAAAAATTCTAGGTACAGGATACTACGTTCCTGAAAAAATAGTCACCAATCATGATCTGGCTAAGGTAATGGAGGCTCTCGATGAAATGGGTAGGGTTGTGCCACAGGAATACTGGTTACAATCGGTGGTGCGTTACATTCAAACCCTTTAACTGTGATTGCAGGCGGAATGATAATTGACAAGTATTGTTAACAACAAAAATATACACAAGGGACTTAAATTCTCCTGTGTATTTCTTAGTTCCTATGAGGTACAATATCATCAACAACAACAAATGGTTCAATGCCTACTTGATAGTTAGGAGAGTTATTTTACTAATTTTACTTTTTAGCATTATACTTTTTGTAAAGCCAAATTTAATTGAACTGAATATTGCTAGTTGGGTTCAAATTGTTGTTATATCATTATTGATTATATTATTAATTTTTGATTACTTTCAAAAACCACTATTCTTTGAACTCCGACAAACAGAGACTGGACTGAGAATAGGCTTGTATTTCCCAGATACAAGATATTTAATCAAATTCTCGCCTACTAAAATCAACTATTTTGATGTTTATACTGGAGACAGCATTTTGTTAAAAGTAAAATCTAGCTATTTTAATCTTTTGAAGGAGGGTAATATTGAAATTAAGAAAAAAAATGGGGAGATTGTTCGCTTTAGACCTATCAATTTAGGATGGGCAAACCAGGAAACGCTCACTTCAATACTAAGAATAATTGCTGCTCATCATAATATGTAGTATTCTTCTTTGTAATGATGTTGTTCAAAAGCAATGTTTATTTCATTACTAGCCCTTGCGAATGAATTCACGAGTTATTTATTTCTTCTGAAAATTCGTAGGTTGAGCTCCTCAAAAAACAGTATTCTTTTACCTGAAGCGGAATAAGTTTGTTTGAACATCATTTCTTGCGATTAAATTTTGGGAGGTATAATATCCTTAAAATGACCATTCATCTGTATTTTCTTGCGAAGTGCTTCCATTTCTTTCACCATCGGTACGAGTTGCTCTAGGTGTTCTAACATATACATCTGACGATCTTTTTCACTTGGGATTTTGAGTAGTTCATACTCTTGACTGATGGATAAGCCAACATGGTGTGCCACATCATAAGTGGAGAAGGCAGCAACATCTGGAATTGGTTTATTGATGTTCATTGCGCGGTAAAGTGCTTCAATATGACTGATGATTTTTTGGCTTGTTATTATGTCTCCTTCGTAATCGTTGGTAACACGTCTTATGGTAGCTCCAGCATACAGCTTATTGGGAGCTCTACTAAAAAATTCTTCAGTGATAAAAATATCAACACCTTTTGTACGGACATCCATTTTGCCATCCGTATATTCCTTTTCAATCTTTACAAGTTTCATTTCTGTGCCATACTCCTGCACTCTGCCATCAATGAAAGCTGGAATACCGAAAGTCATATTATTTTCGTTACATTCTCGGACGAGTTGGCGATACCTTGGCTCAAAAACATGTAAATTAAGGTCTTCGTTGGGGAAGGCAACTAGTTGAAGCGGAAAGAGTGGCAAGAAATTATCCATAAAACAAAGTCTATCTGTAAAATTAATCGTTATTTAAAAACTGTATCGAATCTTATCTAAGAATAAATTCGTTTTATCTGAGAACGTTTAATATCTTAATTTAAAATTTTAAGCCCTCAAATTAAAGTCTATGAGAACAAAGCAAATTCCTTTCGTATTGTTCACTTTTTTAGCATTAATATTAATCAATAATGCCTGTAAGCAACAATCAAATTATATTGAAGCAACGTACTCCCCTCAACTGAGTGCCTACATTTATGCCTACACTTCTGGTGTAATCTCTAAAGCCCAGCCGATAAAAGTTAGATTTTCGCAACAAGTAGTAAAAGAGGCCAATTTAGCAGAGACACCAAAGAATCTCCTTCGATTCAATCCTAGTATCGCTGGAGAACATAAATGGTTGGATGAGCAAACGCTCACGTTTATTCCTAACGATCATCTCAATTCCAACACAACTTACACCGCAACGCTAGACTTAACATCATTATATGCTGAAGTGCCTGATGATTTGAAAGACTTCAAGTTCAGTTTCAAAACTAGAGAACAATACATTGATATTCAAATAGATAAAGTAGAATCTATAGATTTTTCTGACTTGAGTAAGCAATCAATTATAGGCTCAATAGTAACAGCTGATATTGCAGACCCTGTCGGTATAGAATCTGCATTTCAAGCAACTCAAAATGGAAAATCACTGCCCGTACAATGGGCACATATCAACGACCAGACAATACATCAGTTTGTAGTGTACAATGCTGTACGTGGGGAAAAACCGAGTAGCGTTTCTATTAGTCTAAACGGCAAAACTATCGGGGTAACAGCACAGGAGAAACAAGAGGTGAAAATTCCTGCACTTGGCGATTTTTCAGTTACAAAAGCTCAAGTAGCCAAAGGCGACGAACAGTATATTGAACTTCAATTTTCTGATCCGCTCCAGCCCGATCAAGACTTGAATGGACTCATCACGATTAATGGCTACAACGATAATTTACGCTTCTTAATAGATGGCAATCAAGTACGCATATATCCGCGCATTCGCCTGACGGGTGAACGCACAGTTAATGTATTGCTAGGCATTAAAAATATTAATGGCGATCAAATGCCAGAGACGAATATTTGGCAAGTCAATTTTGAAGATATTAAGCCACAAGTTCGCCTAGTGGGTGAAGGAGTGATTTTACCAGATGCCGATGCACTAATGTTTCCTTTTGAAGCCGTCAATTTGAATGCTGTTGAGGTTGAAATATTTAAAATCTACAATAACAACATCCTACAATTCCTTCAAACTAATGAACTAGACGGTAGCAGCGACTTGAATCGAGTAGGAAAAGTCATCATGCAGCAAAGAGTTGATCTACAACAACTTAATAGCCAAGCCAGTCAAGGTGGCTGGAAGCGATATGCTTTAGACCTAAAGTCACTAATAGACAATGACCCCAAGGCTATTTATCAAGTCCGAATTGGTTTTCGACCTGAATATTCTAATTACTTTTGCAGTGATAAAAACGACATACAAGATGCTAATTTTAATAGAGTAACAGACAATACAGAAGAAGAAATCCAGAGTTTCTGGGGCAATTGGTACGGCATCAATGGCTATTACGAAGACTACCGGTGGGAGCATCGAGAAGACCCTTGTAAACCAGCTTATTACAACTACGATAACTTCATTAGTAGAAACGTCGTCAATTCCAATTTGGGAATCATCGCTAAAGCTGGTCGAGATGGTTCAATGTTAGTAGCTGTAACTGATTTGATTAAGGCGACTCCAATTGCTAATACTTCATTGAAATTCTACGATTACCAACAGCAATTAATTACCACTGCTCAAACCGATGCAAGTGGTATGGCAAAAGTAATCTTACCTAGAACGCCTTTTGCTGTTATTGCTGAATATAATGTTCAGACTGGGTATTTGAAGTTGCAAGATGGAGAAGCCCTTTCGATGAGTCGCTTCAACGTAGCTGGAGCAGTTACCCAAAAAGGAATGAAAGGTTTTATTTATGGTGATCGAGCTATTTGGCGACCAGGTGATTCTCTGTTTTTGAATTTTATATTGGAAGATGAAAATGCCACTTTACCAAGCAATTACCCAATTACTTTTGAACTGTACGACTCCAGAGGTCAACTCCAAGGGCAGCGAACAACAACAAACAGCATAGGAAACATTTATGCCTTGCATACCGCCACTGCTCAGGATGCTCCAACAGGTAACTGGACAGCAAAAGTAAAAGCTGGCGGTGCTGAGTTTACGAAAACATTAAAAATAGAAACCATTAAACCAAATCGCTTGAACGTCAATTTAGACTTTGGAAAAGAGGAACTTTCTTATGCGGATGAGCCAATTCAGGGAGAGATTCAAGTCAACTGGCTGTATGGCGCGCCAGCCCAAAACCTGAAAACCGTAGTAGAGCTAGAAGTAAAGTCAACAGATACAAAGTTTGAAGATTTCAACGAATATGAATTTGATGATCCCGCACGCAAAGTGGATGCAGAACCCAAAGTCGTTTTTGATGGGCAGGTAAATACTACTGGTCAAGCTAGCTTTTCAACAGTGATCGCCAAAAACATCAACGCTCCAGGTAAGTTAGTGGCTAAATTCCGATCAAGAGCCTTTGAACCCGGAGGAGATTTCAGCACCAGTGTAATAAGCATGCCCTATGCTCCGTATCGCTCCTATGCTGGCGTGTATATTCCAGAGAATAAATATGGAGAAAAACGCCTAGAAATTGATCGTGATGAGCAAATTGAATTGGTAGCCGTCAATGAAAAAGGGCAAGCAATCAACAATAAAAATTTAAGCATTGGTCTCTATCGCCTAGAGTGGCGCTGGTGGTGGGATCAGAGCTACGACAACATATCAAGATACAGCAGTAGTCAACATTTTGATGCCATACAAACCACTACTATAACGACTAATTCTAAAGGACAAGCCAACTGGAATGTCAAAGTAGATGACTGGGGGCGCTACTTGGTTCGAGTGTGTGATACTGAAAGTGGACACTGTTCAGGAGAGTTTTTCTACGCTGGTTATCCGTGGTACGACGATGATGGGCAAAATAGAGCAGCAGCAGCTATGCTAGCCTTTTCAACGGATAAAGACAAATATGAAGTTGGAGAAAAGATACAAGTAAACGTTCCGGCTAGTGCTGGAGGTCAAGCCTTGATTACCATAGAAGATGGTACAAAAGTGATAGCTTCTTACTGGGAAAAAACAAAAGCTGGCGACAACGTCTTCACGATTCCCACTACAGATGAGATGGCGCCAAACGTTTACATTCATCTTAGCTTAATCCAGCCTCATGGGCAAACAGAAAATGACCTGCCAATTCGGATGTATGGCGTAGCAAATGTTGCAATAGAAAATTCAAAGACACGCCTTCAGCCTATTGTAAAAATGCCTGACGCACTAGAGCCAGAAAAGACCTTCACAATAGAAGTTGCTGAAAAAAATAAACAGCCAATGGCTTACACAATTGCTTTAGTGGATGAGGGTTTACTTAATTTAACAAACTTCAAAACACCTAATCCACATGATGCTTTTTATGCCAGAGAAGCACTGGGAGTACAGACGTGGGATGTTTACGATCATGTAATAGGCGTTTATAGTGGAGCATTAGAACGCATCTTGAGCATCGGTGGTGATGTCGAAATCACGCCAACTAATGCTGATAATGACGCCAATCGCTTCAAACCAGTAGTGAAGCATCTCGGACCATTTTATTTGCAAAAAGGTAAAACGGATAAACATACGATTACAATGCCCAATTACGTTGGTTCTGTTCGCACCATGATCGTGGCAGCTAATCAAGCAGGAGCTTATGGCAATGGTGAAGTTGCAACACCCGTTAAAAGCCCATTGATGGTTTTGGCGACTTTACCAAGAGTGCTGGGAGCACAAGAGCAATTAAAATTACCAATTTCTGTGTTTGTAACTGACCCCAAGGTAAAAAATGTTAAGATCAATATAGAAGAAACTAGCGGTCTAGTGCGCTTTGCTCAAAAAACACAGCAACTTCAATTCAATGGTGTAGGAGAGCAACTTGTTGAATTTGATGTAGAAGTGTTGGACGCAGTCGGAGTAGCTAATTTTAAAATAGATGCAAACGGCAATGGCGAGTCAGCAAGTCAAGCAATCGAAATTCAAGTGCGCAATCCCAATCCTTATGTTTCAGAAGTACAGCAAGTGCTCTTAGAGCAGAACCAAAGTCATCGCTTTAATTTTACGCCGATTGGCGTTTTAGGTACTAACACTGGAACACTGGAAATATCCAGTATTCCACCGATTGATTTAGGCAAGCGACTGGATTATTTGATTCGCTATCCGCATGGCTGCATTGAACAAACGGTGTCGGCTGGATTTCCGCAACTTTATATAGCTAATTTATTGGAATTGGACAATACACAAAAAGATGAAATTCAACGAAACGTTGTAGCAACTATTGAGCAATTAAAGCAATTTCAAACTAACGAAGGTGGATTCGCTTACTGGCAAGGAGAAGAAGATGCAAATGCTTGGGGAACGAGCTACACTGGACATTTCCTCCTTGAAGCACAGCAGCAGGGATATGCCGTCTCCTCCGCTGCGCTCAATCGCTGGAAGGCCTTCCAGAAGCGACGAGCTAATCTTTGGACGAACAATAAAGATGAATACCGCAACTATGACTTAGACCAAGCCTATCGTTTGTTTACTTTGGCATTGGCTGGTGAGCCAGCTTTGAGTGCTATGAATCGCATGAGGACATTACCCACGCTATCAGTGCAAGCGAAATGGCGATTAGCAGCAGCTTATGCCATTACAGGGAAAAAAGATATTGCCCAACAACTCATTAGCAATGTAAATACCGACATTCCTGAGTATCAGCAATTGGGCTATACTTATGGCTCTGACGTTCGAGATGAGGCAATGATTGTTGAAAGTTTGGTACTATTAGATGACCGTGCCGCTGCTATGCCAATTATTCAACGTATTTCGGAAGAATTGAGTACGAACGAGTGGATGAGTACGCAAACAGTTGCTTATGCGCTACTTTCGATCAGTAAATTTGTAGGCAATAACAAAACAAGTGATACCTTCAACTTCACTTACCAAATAGGTGGCAGTAAAATCCATGCAGGTTCAAGCACACCAATCGTTCAAGTAGATATACCTGTGGATGAAAGTAATAATCGAGGGGTAATGATTGAAAATAAGCATTCAGGTATTTTATATGCTAGGCTCATTTTGAGTGGTCAACCCCCTATTGGTGATCAAAATGCAGTTGCTCAAAACCTAGATATTCAGATCAACTACACCGACAGTCAAGGCAAAGCAATTGATATAAGCAACTTAGAGCAAGGAACAGACTTTACAGCAGCAGTAACGGTTACCAATACTGGTTCAAGAGGTATTAACTATGAAGAGCTAGCACTCTCACAAGTCTTTCCATCAGGTTGGGAAATATTGAACAGTCGGGTCAATAATTTTGGACTAGTAAAAAGTAGCATCCCAGAATATCAAGACATTCGTGATGACCGAGTTTATACTTACTTTGACTTAAACAAAGGCAATTCAAAAACCTACCGCATTCAGTTGAACGCTGCCTATCGAGGACGTTATTACTTGCCAACCGTTGCCTGCGAAGCTATGTATGACAATTCCATTCAAGCAAGACTGCCTGGCAAGTGGATAAATGTGATAAAGTCAGAAAATTTTTAGGTGAAAAAGCTAACTTTTTAATGTGCTAGCCCTCATATCCCAAAACGGGGGCTAGCCATCTTTCCACCTCCTCTAGAGGCATGCCTTTTCGAGTAGCATAGTCCTCGACTTGATCTTTCTCAATCTGACCAAGACCAAAATATTTCGATTGTGGATGAGCAAAATACCAACCACTCACAGAAGCGGCAGGATACATAGCACAACTTTCTGTAAGTTGAATGCCAATTCTATTTTCAATATCCATTAACTGCCAAAGCGTACGCTTTTCGGTGTGTTCTGGACAAGCAGGATAACCTGGTGCCGGACGGATACCTTGATATTTTTCTGAGATAAGTGATTCATTATCAAGTATTTCATCTGAAGCATAGCCCCAGAATTCTTTTCGTACTCGCTCGTGCATTCTTTCAGCAAAGGCTTCGGCTAGTCGGTCAGCAAGGGCTTTGAGCATAATAGCATTATAGTCGTCATGCTGTTCTTCAAAGTGCTTAACCCATTTCTCAATACCAATACCTGTGGTCACAGCGAATGCACCAATGTAATCTCTGCGTTCGCTAGATTTTGGTGCGATAAAGTCTGAAAGGCTTATATTAGGTTGCCCCGGTGCTTTTTGTCTTTGTTGGCGGAGATTTCTGAGTGTGGTAAATGCCTCTTCTGTGTTTTCCTCGTCGTATAGTTCAATATCATCGTCATTTACGCTATTGGCAGGATAAAATCCTATGATAGCTTTAGCTGTTAACCACTTTTCTTTTACAATACGTTTTAACATCGCTTTAGCATCATCGAAGAGCTTTTGAGCTTCTTCGCCTACATACTCATCTTTAAAGATAGCTGGATATTTACCCTTTAGTTGCCAACTTGTAAAAAATGGTGTCCAGTCAATATACTTTATCAACTCTTCTAAAGAATAGTCCTCAAATACTTTAGTGCCAATAAATTGAGGTTTAGCGGGTGTGAAGTCTGACCAGTCAATTTTAAATTTATTGGTTCTTGCTTTTTCCAACGTAACAAATTTTTTCTGTGCAGTGCGATTGCCTCGCTGCTCTCGAATTTTATGGTAAAGCTGCTTGGTATCAATGATGAAGTTGCTGCGCGTATTTTGATCTTCGCCCAACAATGCGGAAGCAACTGCTACTGAACGAGACGCATCTAGCACATGCACAACTGGCGCATTATATTCTGGCTCAATTTTTACAGCAGTGTGTGTTTTAGAAGTTGTTGCACCACCAATCAAAAGTGGAATATCAAAGCCTTGACGCTGCATTTCTTTCGCAACATGCACCATTTCGTCTAAAGAAGGTGTAATTAAACCACTCAAGCCGATAATATTCACCTGCTCTTTTCGAGCGACTTCTAAAATTTTAGCAGCTGGCACCATCACACCAATATCAATAATATCATAATTATTACAACCCAATACGACTCCAACAATGTTTTTGCCAATGTCATGCACATCACCTTTTACCGTTGCCAACAATATCTTTCCTTTTGAACTACTGCTACCTGCTGCCTTTTCTGCCTCTATGTAAGGCGTCAGATGTGCAACTGCTTTTTTCATTACCCTTGCACTCTTGACTACTTGTGGTAGGAACATTTTTCCCTGTCCGAAAAGATCACCCACTACGCTCATACCGTTCATGAGTGGTTCTTCTATGACTTGTAAAGAAGATGGGTATTGTAGTCGAGCTTCTTCTGTATCTTCTACAATAAACTCTGTTATGCCTTGTACTAAAGAATGAGTCAAACGCTCTTGGAGGGGCTTTTCTCTCCAACTTAAATCCTTTATTCTTGTTTTGCCTCCTTTATTTTTGAGTTGCTCTGCAAAGTCAACTAATCTTTCCGTAGCATCTTCTCTACGATTGAAAAGTATATCTTCGACACGCTCTAACAAATCTTTTGGAATATTTTGATATACTTCAATCATTCCCGCATTCACAATGCCCATATCCATACCTGCTTGAATGGAATGATAAAGGAATGCTGCGTGCATAGCCTCTCTCACTGCATCATTGCCTCTGAATGAAAAGGAAATATTACTCACACCACCACTTATCATTGCTCCAGGACATTGCGCTTTGATCTGTCGAGTGGCTTCAATAAAGTTAATGGCATACTCGTTATGCTCTTCAATACCTGTGGCTACGGCAAAAATATTAGGATCGAAAATGATGTCTGTTGGGTCAAATCCAACTTGATGCACCAAAATGTCATAGGCTCGTTTGCAGATGGCTACTTTACGTTCTGCTGTATCTGCTTGCCCTTGCTCATCAAATGCCATCACAACGGCTGCCGCACCGTAGCGTCTGACTAACTTAGCTTGTTGAATAAATTGTTCCTCTCCCTCTTTTAAAGAAATAGAGTTAACAATACACTTTCCTTGTACTACTTTTAATCCTTCTTCGATGACTGAAAACTTTGAGGAGTCAATCATTACTGGCAATTTAGCGATTTCAGGTTCAGCCATTACCAAGTTGAGAAAGGTTTTCATCTCTTCCGCACTATCTAAGAGCCCTTCATCCATATTAACATCAATGATTTGTGCGCCACCTTCTACTTGATGTAAGGCCACTGAAAGGGCATCATCGTATTTTTTGTTCTTAATGAGCCGAGCAAACTTTCGAGACCCCGTCACATTGGTGCGTTCGCCGACATTGATGAAGTTGGTTTCGGGACGAACAATCAAAGGCTCTAAACCTGAAAACATAGCATAACCTGGAGCAGTAGGAATTCGTCTTGGTTTAATATCTTTCACTGCCTCCGCCATAGCTCGAATATGGTCAGGTGTTGTGCCGCAACAACCGCCAATAATATTAACGAAGCCACTAGTGGCAAAGTCTCTGATATAGTCTCGCATTTCTTCCACTCCTTGATCGTACTCACCAAATTCGTTAGGTAAACCCGCATTTGGATAGGCATGAACATTGGTTGTTGCAATCTTGGATAGTGCCTCTAGGTGTGGACGCATTTCTTCTGCCCCCAAAGCACAATTCAGACCAATACAAAAGAGTTTAGCGTGTTTCACTGAAATCCAGAAGGCTTCTACAGTCTGCCCTGAAAGTGTTCGACCACTAGCATCTGTTATTGTTCCAGAAATCATAACGGGTAGTGTCTTGCCCTTTTCTTCAAATAACTGATCTATGCCAAATAAACCAGCTTTGGTATTCAATGTATCTGTTACAGTCTCTAATAATAATAGGTCAGCACCACCTTCCATTAATCCTTTGGCTTGCTCATAGTAGGCTTGCTTGAGTTCGTCAAAAGTAACGGCACGGTAGCCTGGGTTATTAATGTCTGGAGAAATAGAAGCGGTACGGTTGGTGGGACCCATAGCACCTGCAACGAAACGAGGTTTGCTTTCTGGATGCTCCGCTGCATATTCGATAATGGCTTCTTTAGCGCATTTAGCCGCCCAAAAATTGAGGTCATAGACCACTGATTCCATTTTATAATCTGCTTGTGCAATTGTTGTACCACTAAAAGAATTCGTCTCTAAAATATCCGCTCCAGCCTCTAAATATGCTTTGTGTATGGCTTTAATAATTTCGGGTTGAGTAATAGAAAGGATGTCGTTGTTGCCTTTTATATCTGTAGGCCAGTCGGCGAATTGTTTTCCTCTGTAATCGCTCTCGGTCAGTTTATATTGCTGAATCATTGTCCCCATTGCACCATCTAGGACGAGGATTCTATCTTTTATAGCTTTTTCTAATGCTGTGTTCATTTACTCTTTTATTCTTTATCAATTAGTGTTCTGCACTATTGTTTTTTAGTATTCATCTAAAAGCAAAACAAAGATAACAGTTTAAGGAAATGAAAGGATGGATGAATCGGTAAGTTGGCCTAATCCCAGTGAAATTGACAAAATACTTAAGTAAAAATCAAAAAAACTCCTATATCACAGAGCAATATAGGAGCGAACAACATACTATGAGAAAACTACACGTCTGCAAGATAGGCGTAAAGTTCATAGCTTTGAAACGCTCTTTAGCAAAGGGGGATAGCTAGTAATAATGCGGTTCAAAAGAGCTAGAATCTGGTGAACGGTAGTTTTTCTATATCTACATTGCCGCCTGTTAAGATTACACCGACTTTCTTCCCTTTAAAGTTTTCGGAATGTTTTAAAATGGCTGCCAATGGGACGGCACAAGAAGGTTCAATAATAATTTTCATACGTTCCCAAATTAAGCGCATGGCATTTACAATTTCTTTTTCGCTCACTGTGAAGATATCTTCCAAATGATCTTTCATAATATTGAAAGTTTTCTCACAAGTGTTTGTTCTTAAGCCATCTGCAACGGTATCTGTGGAAGTATTTATTTCAATCTTACCACTTTTGAAAGAGCGAAAAGCATCATTCACGGCATCGGGTTCTGCGCCATAAACTTTTGTGGTTGGAGAAAAATATTTTGTAGATAGACAAGTGCCGCTCATCAAACCTCCACCTCCAATCGGTGCAATAATGATGTCTAAAATAGGCGCATCTTCAATTAATTCTTTGGCGCAGGTCGCCTGCCCAGCAATAACGTTATAATTGTCGTAAGGATGAATGAAAGTTGCGCCTGTTCGATTTACTACTTCGGCCAGTGTTGTTTCTCTGGCTTCTAGCGTTGGTTCGCATAAAATGATTTCAGCACCATAGCTTGCAGTGGCTTTTTTCTTGATTTCAGGTGCATTACTAGGCATGACAATGTAGGCTTTGGTACTTAGTAGCTTGGCTGATCTTGCTACTGCTTGTGCGTGATTACCTGAAGAATGGGTAGCTAGCCCTTTTTGTTGTTCTTGTTCTGTTAGTCCTAGTGCAGCACAAGCTCCACCGCGCATTTTAAAAGCACCAATCTTTTGGAAATTTTCACATTTAAAATATAAGGAGGCATTGGCTATTTCATTAATGCTTTCTGAAGTTAGAATAGGTGTTCGATGAATGAATGGTTGTATGAGTTTATGAGTGGTTTGAATGTTCTCAATGGTTGGAACAGAAGTGTATGTTTTGATTTGTCTTTCTTTGATGGTGAGCATGATAGTTTAGTTTTCCTCGTTTTTCCAGTAATTTCTTAATGTTTCAATTTGAGTATGGCTGCCGATGGCAATGAAACTTGTGCCCGGAACTAGAATTGTACTAGGTTCTGGATTCACTATGTACTGATCAGTAGGCGATTTATAGCCAATTATATTGCAGCCCGTAACTTTTCTTATTTTAAGTTCTTCTATTGATTTACCCTGATAATGACTTTGTACATCTTCATACTTTATTTCTTCGAAGAGAATATCAGATTCATATTTATTGGTCAAAAAAGAAAAGAATTCTACGGCTCCTGGTTTTGTAACTAATGTAGCCATGTAAAAGCCTCCAATTTGTTCTGGCATGATCGTGTGATTTGCTCCTGCTAACTTAAGTTTACTTGCCGCTCTCAGCCGAGAAACTCGGCTTATGATATTAATATTTTTATTTAGTTCTCTAGCGGTCAGTACGGCAAAGACATTATCTGTATCGTCTGGCAGGGCGGTAACTAAAGTTTTAGCATTTTTTATGCCTGCTTTAAGTAAGACATCATCGTTGGTGGCATCACCTTCAATATAAAGTATTGCTTCATCATTACCTTGGATTTCTTCAATTGTATCGGAAGCAATATCAATTACGACGTAAGGAAATTTGTGCATTGCAAAATGTTCACTTATTTCTTGACCATAGCGACCGTAGCCACAAATTATAATATGATCCTTGAGTTGTTGTATTCGATTTTCGATCAAGCGGATGTGCATTTTTTTAAAAATCTCTCCTTCAATAAAGTAGTTTGTAAAAGCATAAAGAGCATAAGCAAATATACCAATATTTGTGACGATCAATAGCGAAGTAAACAGTCTTCCTGTATCACTCAATGGCTCAACTTCGGTGAAGCCGACTGTTGATATGGTAATGATAGTCATGTAAAAAGCTTCTATGAAGCTATATTCTTCAATAAGAATAAAACCGATAGTACCAATTGTGATAGAAGCTAATAAGAGCAGCAGAGCTGTTCGTAGGGTAATGATAGAACCTTTATAGGTATAACCTATATAGGAATGACCTACAAAAATGTATTTTAGACGACCAAGGTATTTGGTGATAATAGTTTGAATCATTCCCAAATTTTTTCCCATCTCGTCAAAGCACTTACGGCGTGAGGATGATTAATTTTTCCATTTTGAATCATGGCTTTAATCTGTGAAAACTGAATCTCTACTACCTTTATATCTTCTGCTTCATCTAGCTGTTGGGCTTTTGTTGGCTCAGCATCTTCCACTAGCCAATGGTGAATGTAAGCACTCATGAAGGCTGGATTATTAGGAATACTCCCTATATATCGCCATTTTTTACCCGTATAGCCCGTTTCTTCTAGTAGTTCTCTAGCTGCTGCTGTTTGTTGGTCTTCTCCTTTATCTATAAATCCTCCCGGACATTCTAATATCCTATTTTCTGTGCCAAAACGATATTGCTCTACCATCACAACTTTTTGGTCTTTTGTTAAAGCGATGATGTTTACAGCGTCATCAGTATCAAAGATGGTAACCTGCACCTCCTTTTGGTTGCGAGGGTTCAATAGGTAGTTGTATCGAATGCTGTAAAATTTATGCTCAATGATAGTTTCTGATTTGAGATGCTTCCATGTTTTTTGCATAATCTTAGTTTTATCTCAACTTTCCCTCCTTCAAAACTTCTACATTCAAATTATTTTCTTTGGCTACCTCCATCATAGCTTCTTGTTGACTGATGAGTTCGCCAAGTTGTTTCAGGTCATCTTCAAAATCAAGTACAAGATCGTCGTGCATTCGATTGAGCATTTTTAGCATTTTCAGCGTTCGTTTCACAACATAATTGTTGAAAGTCATAGAACGCTTTGGATTGACACTGTTGATTTCATCTCCAAATAATTCTAAACTCTTGACCAACATCAGCAAGTTTAGTTGAACTTCGCCATATTTGTCTTTGGTTGTTTTGACATGATCGGTTATCTGCCCACTTATCGTTCGAAGCTCCATCAATAAATATCCTGGAGAATAGTAGTATCCATCCTTGTTGTATGTTTCCAAATAATTTTCAATACCTTTATATATCTTTCTTCTTCTTTCTTCTTGATTTTGTTTGCCTTCTAGTAGTTCAAAAGCAAGACGTTTTACCAAAGGTTCATCCTTGGCTATTAAGCGAAGTAATAGTTTATCTTTTTCTGACTGAGGCATTTCCGTAATCGCCTCTTTCAACTTATCTGATAGTTTGAGCCTAGACATGATCTCACTCTTTTACTGTAATTTACGCATACAACTCTGGTTTGACTTTGTATCTCAGCACAGAGCAGTTTTCACGAGTCAATATTTGATTAGCCACTCTACGAATGTCCTGCATGGTTATTTGTCTATAATATGCCAACTCTTGATTGATTAAACTAGTGTTACCAACTACTTCAAAAAAGGCTAGATTAATGGCTTTATTTAAAATGTTTGTCTCAGAAAAAATAATGCTACTCTCGACCTTATTTTTTACTTTTTTTAACTCTTTCTCTTGTACAGCTTCCTGCTTCAGCAAGTCCAGTTCTTCCCATATTGCAAGCTCTGCTTTTTCTAGGCTCACTCCTTCGGAAGGTTTACCTTCAATAATCAATACTCCTGGGTCGATACTCCCCGTTATGTAGCAATCAATATATGAAAACAACTCTTGATCTCTTGTAAGTCGCCGAAAAAGGCGAGAAGACGAGCCATTGCAAAGAATATCTGAAATTAAATCTACCACATAGTAATCAGGATGGATTCGATCGGGCATATGAAAAGCCATATAAATGGAGTCCAAAGGTACATCTGATTCCATATTAACTTCACGGATAGCATCTTGGATGGGTTCTTGTTTTAGTCGGCGTCTGGGCACTTCACTTTTTGGAATATCTGCAAACCATTTTTCTGTCAGTGCCTTCACTTCTTCTAATCCGATATTACCCGCTACTGAAAGTATGGCATTATTAGGGCAGTAGAATTTGTGATAAAAATCAATAACATCTTGCATGGTTGCATGCTCTACATGTTGAGGAACCTTTCCAATGGTAGGCCAGTTGTATGGATGTTCTTGATAAGCAAGTCCAGAAAGATGATGCCAAGCATCGCCATAGGGTTGATTGAGGCAAGTTTCCTTAAACTCTTCTACAACGACCTTGCGCTGTGTTTCTAACACTTTCTCATCAAAATTGAGGTTAAGCATTCTATCCGATTCCAACCAAAAGGCTATTTCTACATTTTCCGCTGGTAAAATTTCGTAATAGTTAGTAATATCGCTGTTGGTGAAGGCATTATTCTCCCCTCCTGCTTGTTGGATAGGCTCATCGAAGTCTGGGACGTTTTTAGAACCTCCAAACATCAAATGCTCAAATAAATGAGCGAAGCCAGTTTTTTCGGGTGATTCATCGCGTGAGCCAACATCGTATAGTACATTCACCGCCACCATAGGGGTTGAGCGATCCTCATGCACAATGACTCTAAGTCCATTTTTTAAAGTAAATTTTGAAAACTCTATCACTATTTAGTCTATTTTGAAAGCAAAGGTAAGTCAAACTAGTATCTTCTTCAATCAAATTTAATACGCTTCGAGTGCTCTTCGCTTTTCTATTTCTTAAGTAAACTCAGGAATTATCCATTAATATATTAAATTTCTGCAGTGCCTTTCCACTTTCTAAAGCCTCCGTTGCTTCTGCAATACAATCCATTAGTGATTGTGCCGGCTTGATGCAATGAATCGCCACTCCAGCATTGGTTGTAACAACATCTTTTTGGGCGGGTGTTCCTTCGTTTTCAAGTATGTTCATAAAGATTTTACCAGATGATTCTACTGAACCACCACCATACAAATCTTGCTGTTTATATTGAGATTTTCCAATATCTATTGGTGCAATGAGTTGTTCTGAGTTGTGAGTTCTCAATTTGAAAGGACTCGTCAAAGAAACTTCATCGTAGCCATCCATCGCATAGACAATAGCGAATTGCTTTTCAGATTGCTGTAAAATATATTGATACATTCTTGCTAACTCCAAACTGAATACTCCAAATAATTGATATTTAGGTTGAGCAGGATTAGTCAATGGACCTAACATATTGAAAAAAGTTTTCACCTTCAGTTGTTTCCGCACTGGCACAACTGCTTTCATGGCAGGATGAAACAACGGAGCATGAAAAAAACAGATGTTTGCTTTATCCAATTGTTTCAATAAACGATCTCGCTGATTGGTGAATTTGTAGCCATGATGGAGCAGTACGTCCGACGAGCCACTAGCAGAAGAAGAAGCATAACTGCCATGCTTGGTGACTTTATATCCAGCACCAGCAACAACAAAAGAAGTAATTGTAGAAATATTAAACGTATCCTTTCCATCTCCTCCCGTGCCCACAATATCAATGGTTTCACGACCTTCTAAATCAATTTTTACACACAACTCTACCATGGCATCTCTGAAGCCTTGCAATTCCTCTAAACTAATCGGGCGCATCATAAAGACCGTCAAAAAAGAAGCAATCTGAATATCATTGTACTCCTGCTCGGCGATGTCATAAAAGATTTGTTTCGCTTCCGCTCTTGTCAGTTTTCGATGTTGATATAGTCGGTTAAGTATTTGTTTCATCTATTCTTGATATTTAGTGCTGGGTTTCAGGAGTCTATTAAATTAATTGCTACCAATTTACACTACTCTTAAACAAAGGTAAATCATAATGCTATAATGAGTAAATAGTTAGGTCTTCAAATACTGCTCGATTTTACAACTTTTGACCACTCTCACTCTTTTTATATGGAATCTGTTTGATGATAAAAAAGCAACCCAACAGTCGAGTAAAAGTTTTTATAAAAAGACTTGTTGTAAAATACTACTCTTGTGAAAGTGCTATTTTGATTTTATTATGCGAATTGCGATCAACACTCGATTTTTACTAAAAGGCAAGTTGGAAGGCATTGGCTGGTTTACTTATGAAGTGGTGAAGCGATTGGTGGAGCGACATCCAGAGCATGAGTTTATTTTCTTGTTTGATCGCCCTTTTGATGATTCCTTTATTTTTGGTCGTCATGTTGTACCTGTTGTGTTGCCACCACAAGCTAGGCATCCAATTCTTTTCTATACTTGGTTTGAATGGTCGGTGCCTTATGCGTTAAAAAAACATAATGTTGATCTCTTTATTTCTCCTGATAATTTTTGCTCTATCAAAACCCCAATTCCTACTTTATTAGTTGTCCACGATATTGCGTTTAAGCATTTTCCAAACCAAGTTCGCAATCGGGACTTGAAGTATTACAATAGCTACATACCTAAATACTTGAAACGAGCTGATCGAATTTTGACGGTTTCCGAATATACCAAGCAGGATATTGTGCGGACTTTTGATATAAATCCTGCAAAAATTCAAATAGCCTGCAATGGTGTGCGGACTGCTTTTCAGCCTATTCCCCTCGTTGAGCAGGAGAAGCTAAGAGCCAAATATACCAATGGACAGCCTTACTTTTTTTATATCGGTTCTGTGAATCCTAGAAAAAATGTGGCTAGACTCATTCAAGCATTCGATCAATTTAAACAGCAAACGGGGAGTAGCATGAAGTTACTACTTGCTGGCAAGATGGGTTGGAAGACCAGTGCAGTCAAATCCGCTTATGAATCAGCACAATATCAGGCGGATATTATTTTTTTGGGTTATGTTGATGATGAACTGCTGCTATCATTAATGGGTAGTGCTTTTGCGCTCACTTATGTTTCTTTGTTTGAAGGCTTTGGCGTACCATTGTTAGAGGCGATGCACACAGAAATACCAATCATTACCTCTGATGTCTCCTCTATGCCTGAAGTAGTGGGTGAAGCTGGCTTACTCATTGATCCTCAATCTATTAATTCCATTTCAAATGCCATGATAAAACTGTACAATGATCCTGAATTATGCTTAAATTTAGTCGAAAAAGGACGATTGCAGCGGCAAGCATTTAGCTGGGAAAAAGCAGTGGACGTGTTGGAGAATTGTATCAATGAGATGACAGCAAAACAATAAATCTTAAATCTAAAGTTCAATATTGCTCTAAAAATAAGAAGCAGATAAAACAGTTTAACTTTATACAGATGAAAAAAGGATACGCTACCATACTCTTCTTTTTAGCTTTATTGTCTTATGCAACAGCTCAATCTATTCAATGGTCGAAGCATTTGAAGCATGAGGTACTAGCTACGGCTGCTGCTGTAGAAATAGATGAAGCGAACAATATTTATGTGGGTGGACTTTTTGAGGGAGATTTTCAACTGGAAGACGAATGGCTCTCAAGCAGAGGAGGACGAGATATTTACATAGCAAAATTGAACAGTTCAGGTGATTTACTTTGGGTGAAATCATTTGGTAGTGAAGAGGATGATAATCTTACTGACTTAGCTGTGGATCGAGAGCATATTGCCATTACTGGTAGCTATTGGCGCAGTATTTTATTTGATGAATACGAACTCAAGACAACCGTGAGTGAATCAGGACTTTTTTATGCTCAACTTAGCAGTGAGGGAGCGGTGCAATGGGCTAATAAAATTGATGGTGTGGGTACAAAATTCATCCGTTCGATTGCTATTCATCCTTTGGATAACAATGTGGCAACGCTAAGCACCTCTCGAGAAGAAAGCAATCCAGAAAATCAGTTAGTCACCAATATAACCGTTACGGTTGTTAATAATTTAGGGAATTCAATATGGACTAACACATTGTATGTCAAAGGTAAAGCAACAGGAATCGGACTAGATTATTTTAATGACGGCTCGGTGGTGGTAACTGGTAATTTTGAAGGCAGCATTGCTGAAGTTGGAACAGATAGTATCGAAACGAATACGACAGATACTGATGTGTTTATTTGGAAAATAGCGGCAGGCGGAGAGTCAGCTTGGTTAAAAAAGGCAGGAGGTGTATTTCAAGATGAAGTAAGTGGTGTGAAGATTTATGACGATCAAATCTTTGTAGCTGGTAGTTTTGTAGGGGTACTGAGTACCAATGATTCACTACAAATTCAGTCCGTAGGCTTTAACGATAATATCTTTCTTCTAGCCTACAATAGCGATGGTGATGCACTCTGGGCAAAGTCTTTTGGTGGTGTATCCCTTGAGAAATGTACTGGTCTTGCTATCCATGATGACCAAATTGCCTTAGTAGGCTATTATCTTGACGAACTGAATATTGATCGCTTTACTTTTGCTGGAAGCCCAACGAGTTTTGCTGGGTTACTATTGACTACTAACTTGGACGGGGGCGTTTTATCCGCTCAAGTCTTCCGAAGCGATCAAAATTTATTACTCAATGATGTTGCTGTGTTTGAGGATAATATTGTGCTAGGAGGTGATTTTCAAGGTCAATTGCAGATTCAAAATATTAACTACGAAGCCAGTAGCTTCAATCCTTTAATTGTGAAATTTGGCACTACAACTTCAACAGAGAATATCATTGGCAATCAATTTCATATAGTTTCTACTTCTGACGGTATTACGATTAATACGACGTCTCAACGTTACACTGTTGCACTCTTTGATGCGGCAGGTAGAAAATACTTAAAATCAAGTAACTTAGACTATTTATCAACTGAACATTTGCCTAGTGGCTTGTATTTTTTAGTTTTGATTTCAGAAGGGCAGTTTTTCACTTATTCAGTTGTTATAAGCAACTGAACGATGAATCAGAATGTTGTTTCTAGTGATATTGCTAGAAAAGTAAGTTAAAATTCAAACTATTAGAGAAGTAAGTTTGTCTATTGGTCATTAGTCTGCTTTAAAACTTTAACATAAAAAAATAAAAAAAGTCTCGTTTGTGTACACACAAACGAGACTTTTTTCGTATCTATAATTAAAATATATTTAAACAAGGAAAGTGAGTGTGTATCCATCACTGATTACAAGACTAACAAAAATAGAATGCCTAGAAAGAAGAACATACTCATATCATTCATTTTATCTACGATAGTTGCATCTCTCTGCATGGCTCAAGCACCACAAATTGACTGGGACAAGACGCTAGGCGGTAGTAGCTGGGAAGAACTCCATAGCATAACGCCCACATCGGATGGAGGTATGTTGGTTGCTGCAATCACACAGTCAACAAATGATGGGGATGTTGTAGATGAAAAGATAGGAGACTGGGATTATTGGCTGGTCAAATTGAATAATCAAGGGGCAATTGAGTGGCAAAAAAGATATGGAGGGGATAAAGCTGATCGCATTTGGGTGAGTCAAGAGACAAGAGATGGGGGCTTTATCATCGGTGGAGAATCCCTGTCAGGCATCAGTGGCAATAAAACAGAATCCTCTAAAGGGGGATGGGATTGTTGGATGATTAAAGTAAATAGAGAAGGGCTGATTGAGTGGGACAAAACAATTGGCGGTGATGGACATGATGCTATCAGAGGTGATATTATTGAAACAAATGATGGAGGTTTTCTAATTGCAGGTATCTCTGACTCTAATGTAGGAGGAGATAAATCCGAACCCACTAGAGGCGATTGGGACTACTGGGTGGTTCGTGTAGATAATCAAGGGCGTGTAATCTGGGATAAAACCTTTGGTGGCGATCAAAAGGAGTTATTGCAAGCAGCAATTGCTTTACCAGACGGAGGTTTTCTGCTAGGTGGCGAGTCGCGCTCAGGTGTAAGTGGTGATAAAAATGATTTTCTAAGAGGGCTAAACGACTACTGGGTTTTGAAAATAGATGCCAATGGTAATCTGATATGGCAAAGAACAATTGGTGGCAACTGGGATGAAGCTATTTTTGATATGGTGAGGGCGGAGAATGGTACTATTTATCTAGCAGGTTTCTCTGGCTCTGATGCTACTTTTGAAAAATCTAATCCTTCTTACGGAAGTATTGATTACTGGGTTGTTGCAATTGACGGGGATGGCAATATTTTGTGGGATAAAAACTACGGTGGCAAAAAGCCTGATACAGCCTACGATATTCGCATTAATTCACTAGGGAACTTAATAGTAGGCGGTATTGCCAATTCCGAAGTTAGTGGTGTAAAAACAGCCGCTTCCAAAGGATTGATTGATTACTGGGTGATTTATCTCACGCCCGATGGAGAAATGATATGGGATGCAACCTATGGCTCAACAAAGAGAGACGCACTAACAGAAATTGAATTAGGCTTGGACGGTAGCATTTATATGGCAGGACACTCAGAGTCAAATGTAGGAGGCGATAAAACGGAGACATCAAGGGGCGTAAACGATATCTGGATTGTAAAAACTACCTGCGATCTATTACCGCAGATGCAAGATTCTATTTTGATAGGTTGTCAAGAAAATCAGTTATTGCTAGCAGCAGATTTTGCTAGATGTCGTGATTGTCAGTACGAATGGCAAGATGCACGTACAGATAGTTTGAACCTTGTTCAGCTACCTATTTCTAACAGAAATTACATTGTGAGAGCAATGGATACAAATGGTTGCATCGCCTATGATACTACCCATCTTTATAACAATCCGATTGATAGTGTTAGTTTTGAGATATATGGTGAAAACTGCTTGGTAGAGGTGAAAGTTAATGAAGTGCATGGCGGAACAGCTCCTTATGAATATGCTTTTTATGAATCAGGACAGCCTCTGAGTAGTAAGCGTCCACTAGGTCAGACTAAAGATTATATTTTGAGTATTAAAGACGTTGTGGATTGCAGATTAGATACAACCGAGGCTTTTGGCACAAATGAAGAATTAATAGTTACATTAGGGGAAGATATTTTAGTCGAACTGGGCGATAGCTTGATCGTTGAAGTATTTTCTAATCGAACGATTAAATCTGTTCATTGGACTAATATTGATACGACTGATTGTTTCGATTGTAGCAGCATTCGCACCATTGCTATTGATCCTTCAACTGTTTTTGCAGAGGTCAAAGACGAGTTTGGCTGCACTGCTGAGGACAATATAGAGATTCGTTTAAAGAAAGATTACGAAACCTATATCCCTAATATTTTTTCTCCCGATGGTGATGGACGAAATGACTTTTTTACTATTTATGGAGGTAAGGATGTTCAGCGAGTTCTTAGTTTTTACATTTTCGATCGCTGGGGGCAAACCGTATTTGAACGCAGTAGCATACGACTCAATACGCCATCGGATGGTTGGGGAGGTGATCTTCGCAACATAGCTGCTCCACCGGGTATTTACATTTACTATGCAGAGGTTGAATTTATTGATGGACATCGAGCAATTTTTAAAGGAGATGTTTTATTAACGAGGTAATGTAACTTCAGTTTCCTAGTGCTTACTGCTTTGGAAATCGTTTTGCCACCAAGTCATCTGCCAATTTTGCTAAGTCAATCCCTACCACTTCTTTATTAGTTTTCAACGCTTGTTGGGCAAGACCGTCAGGCAGACCTTCATAGCCTACGAAAGCTCCAAGAATAGCACCTGTTACCGCAGCAACGGTATCGTTGTCCCGTCCGTAATTTACAACAAATTCAATCGCTTTTTGAAAATCTCCTTGTGTGAACTCAATGGCAGTCAAATTGATAAGATGTATCTCACCAGCATGAAAAGGAATATCCTGCAATTTTTCATCCATTAGGCTATATGCTTTTTGAACTTGCTGCCAGTAGAGGCTATCTCGGCTATAATTTTGAGGGAGTTTCAGGTCCTCTTCAACTGCTTCAATTTCCTTAGCTTGAAAAGCAATATTTTTTGCATCTTGATAAATGCGATGTGAAATTCTACCCACCAAGCGACTATTGAAGTAGCGCAGGGGGTCTGTCTGATAAGCGACAGTGGTTAGGTCTTTGGCTTCAATATTAGGCTGCATGGCATTGGCGACCAAAGCAGCCGTCAAGCCCGTAATATCTCTAGCATAGCCTAGATCAAATAAACCCAAACGATAAGACTCTAAATAAGCACGTTCTGGTGTAGTTGGATAATATGCACCTATTAAGGGGGCATAAAGCATACCAGCACAAGCCATTTCGCCACCATAAAATTTATTGAGCGCATAGCTGTAGCCATCTAAGTTATTTTCGGTGTATGGCTTTGCAACTTTCGCCCACTCTTGTAGCCAAGTGGCATGGAGTAGTTCTCTCTCCAAAGGTTCAGGTGCAAAAGCATCTATATTTTTCACCTGCTCCATTTCAGCAAGATAAAGATCAATAATGTATTGTGCGAAGTTCTTAGCATTCAGCGAATCAGTACGATTTTGATTGAGCAAAAACTGGCCGGCTAGGTATTTCCAACGAGTGTCATCCGTTGTACTTCCACCGACTAGGTTGTCTTCCCATGGTCCTTCTGGAGAGCCTTCTCTGATTACTGCATCCATTGAGTCAATATAACCCCATTGCACATTCATCCAACTTCGATGCCACATTTCTGTCGGTGCGCCCATTGCATCACCGATGGCAGAGCCTATCAAAGATCCCAGCAACTTATCCCGATATATTTCTCTTGTCAAGGTGCTGTCCCATTCTTGCGTAGCAGAGCTAGGTGGATTAGGACTAGGAAAAATCGTTTGCTCTTGTTCCGAAACGCAAGCACTAAGCAGAAGAGCAAGGCAAAAAGCTAGGAGTAGTCTCATCATGAGTCGATTATGTAGATAATACTATTTGAAAAAGCAAAAAGCCGCTTTGCAGGCTTGAAAATAATAAAACAAACTAGCGTACAAAACTAGTTATTCCAGTTCATCCAAATCAATTTGGTATTCTCTATTTTTTATTTCAATCAAGAGGAAAGAAATAGAGAATAATTAGTTCTTGGAATAATATGCTGTTCATTTGCCACATCAAAGAGTGTCTGAATGGCTTGGCGTCCTTTTTTACCTAAATTAACAGTGAAGTCATTGACATAAAGATCAATGTGTTGTTTCATAACAGTTGGATTCATCTCCTGTGCATACTGGCTGACGTAAGGCATGGTATCTTCGGGGTGAGCAAAAGCATATTCCACACTTCTACGCATAATCCGATTGACTTTTTGCTGTGTACTTTCTGGCAAAGATCGTTTTATTACTATTCCTCCAAGCGGGATGGGCATTTGATAAGTCTCTTCCCAGTATTCGCCTAAATCTCTTATTTTGACTAACCCTTTGTTTTGATAAGTAAAACGATTTTCATGAATAATTACGCCCGCAGCCACTTCTTCTTTCAGTACTGCCGCTTCAATATCTGAAAAAAGTAATGCCTTTTTATTTTGTAAACCAGGATAAGCCAAACTAAACAAGAAATTGGCAGTCGTATATTTCCCTGGAATGCCAATCATTTCTGATGCTAACGAAGTAGAGTCATGTAACTGCTTGGCAATGAGTAAAGGTCCGCAATTATTTCCTAGTGCACTGCCAGCATCCAGTAGAACATAATCCTTTACGCAATAAGCAAAAGCGTGATAACTTAACTTGGTAATGTCTAGCTCATTTTGAAAAGCACGCTTGTTCAGTGTTGCTACATCTTCATAATGCACTACAAATTCTAGCCCTTCTGTATCAACTTTCTGATGAATCATAGCGTAGAAGATAAACGTATCATTGGGGCAAGGAGAAAAACCGAGTGATAAAGTCATTGAAATTAGTTGTTGGTAATCTAGTTAATTGTAATTCGTGCATTGTTGACCTTAATTCATACAGCAAGTCATTGATTTTCAAATATTTAACATAATGGAAAATACTCAAGTCATATACGAAGATAATCATCTTATAGCGGTTAACAAATTGGCTGGCTGGCTAGTTCAAGGAGATAAAACAGGCGATGCTACCTTGAGTGATTGGGTGAAGCGATACATCAAAATTCGTTATGACAAACCAGGAGATGTATTCTTAGGAACGATTCACCGTCTGGATCGCCCAGTGAGTGGTGTAACTTTATTTGCTAGAACAAGCAAAGCATTGGAGCGCATGAACAAAAAATTTCAATTGCGTCAAGTAGAGAAAACCTACTGGGCAGTAGTGATGGAGCGTCCAAATCCAATCTCAGATAAACTCGTTCATTTTTTGATAAAAGATAGAGAGCGAAATGTTACAAAAGCCTATACACGTCCTAAGCTGACGGCGAAGCGAGCAGAACTAAACTATCAAATGATTGCAGAAGTAGGAGAGCATCGCTTGCTCGAGGTGCAACTTTTAACAGGACGACCACATCAAATCCGAGTGCAGCTATCCAAAATGGGTTGCCCCATTCGCGGTGATCGAAAATATGGAGCGAGATATAAAAATCAAGTTGATTATATTCATCTTCATGCCAAAAGGCTAGCTTTCGACCATCCTATTACAAAAGAACCTATCGCAATTGAAGCGGCACTGCCCGATGAACAAATTTGGAGGCTTTTTGATGGTATTCAAGGATTGGGCTTTGAGTAACTTTGATCGCTACTCAAACATTATTTCTGGTTAAAGCCACGTTAAATATTTAATCTAGTTGTGCTAGAAAAGCATTATTTTACATCTAAATAAAAGGGAAATGAAAAATGCTCAAATGAAATGCTTTGTTTTTCCCTTTGCCATTAGCCAAATGTTTCTAAAATTGAAGAAAAATAACTTTATGAAAACTTATTATTGGACTATAATAGCGACTTCTATTGCCCTTGTATTTATTACTTTACAAAGTTTTAAAACCAATCAAACCTATATGCTATACTTTGATCGAAATGATTATGAGACCGAGTGGGCGGAAATTGACTCCCTAGAACAAGAAGGTCTTCCACAGTCTGCTTTAGAGAAAGTAGAAGCACTCTACGAAAAGGCTAAGCAGGAAGACAACGCACCTCAGTATGTGAAAACAGTTGTCTATAAAGCAAAGTACAAAAAGTACATTGAGGAAGAGGGGGAAGTGCTAGCAGTGCAGTTGATTGAAAAAGAGGCAAATGAAGCAGCCTTTCCCATAAAGCAAATTTTACTTTCTGCACTGGCGGAGCAGTATAAAAGCTATTTGGATGATAATTATTGGCGGTTTCAAGATCGCAGTAATAGAATGGAAGCAGCAAGCGAGGATATGCGAACTTGGACAATGGAGCAGTTGATTGAAAAATCGAACGATTTATACCGGCAATCGTTGGATGATGAAAGATTGAAGCAAGTTGCAGTTGCTGACTTTGAGGCAATTATTAGAGAAGGAAGAGAAAGTAGGGGGTTGCGTCCAACTTTGTACGATTTGCTAGCTTACCGTGCGGTAGATTATTTTATGGATGACCGCAGCTATTTGACCGAACCAGCCAATAAATTCTACTTGGACAAGGCAGCAATGCTGGCAGATGCTACTACTTTTGCTAAAACGCCTTTTGCCACTACCGATTCGGCTTCTTTTAAATTTCAGACCTTGCTTTTACTGCAAGATTTAATTCAGTTTCATCTGAATGATGAAAAGCCAGATGCTCTGATAGATGCTAATTTGAAACGATTGAAATTCGTGTATCAAAATGGCATTTTTCCAATGAAAGACGAATTATTCTTGAAGCGTTTGGACGAATTAGTGGCTAAATATGAGCAGCATCCAATGGTCTCAGAAGTACTCTATGAAAAAGCTAATCACTACTTCAACGAAGGAATAAATTATGAGCCTAATCCCAAAGAAGCAGGTAAGTGGGATTGGAAAACAGCTATGGAGATTTGTGAAAAAGCCATAGAAAACCATCCAGATACTTATGGAGCTAAGCAGTGTTTAAACCTAAAAGAACGCATTGAAAGTAAGAATATAACAATGCAATCAGAGCAAGTCAACCTGCCAGACCAGCCATTTCTATTGAATATCAGCTACAAAAATATTGAAAAACTGTACTTAAAAGTTGTCCCATTTGAATATGATAATTGGTTGGCACTCAACAGAGAACAATACGATCAACAACTCAAGAAACTCAACAAGTACAAAGCCAGAGCCAAGTGGTCTGTTGAACTGCCACAAGTAGGAGACTATCGAGAGCATTCCACAGAAATCATGGTGGATGAGTTGCCATTGGGTAGTTGTGTAATTGTAGTTTCTGAAGATGCTGATTTTGAAGGAGATGAAAATAGCGTGGCGGTACTTTTTACAACAGTTTCCAATTTGAGTTATTGGCATCGTCAAAATAAAGGCATTTCTGAATTTGTAGTAATGGATCGCCAAACAGGTGCGCCAATAGAAGACGTTACTGTAGAATTACTTTCTCAAAACTATAATCGCCTTACTCGAAAAAATACGCTTAAAAACTTCAAAACTGAGAAGACAGATGAAAATGGCTTTGTAACAGCTAGAACCGATCAACGCTACTTTCAAGTCAAGTTGAAAAATGGTAGCGACGAGTTGTTTTTCGGTGATGGGTTTTCAAATTACTCCTACAGGGAGAATAGCCAAGCGCAGGTGTTTACACATTTTTTCTTGGACAGAGCCATTTATCGACCTGGGCAAACGGTTTACTTCAAAGCAATTGCACTCAAAAAAGATAATAACGGTAAACCAAGTATTTTGCCGAATGAAAAAGTGGTGATTTCTTTTCACGATGCGAACTATCAAGAGGTCAAGAATCTACAACTGACCACCAATGAATACGGTACAGTACAAGGTGCTTTCACTGCACCAACGTCTGGTTTGTTGGGGCAGATGCACCTGCAGTCTAGTCTGGGGAATAGCTCCAAGTTTTTTAGAGTAGAAGAATATAAACGACCAAAGTTTGCAGTAGCGTTTGAGCCTGTTGGCGAGAGCTATAAGTTGGATGAATTAGTTACTGTAAGAGGCAATGCGAAAGCTTTTGCTGGCAACAATATTGATGGAGGAAAAGTACAATATAGAGTGGTGAGAGAAACGCGCTATCCATGGTTGCCTTGGTGGTGGAGAAGCTATTATGACAATGGAGAAAGCATGGAAATTGCCAACGGCGAAACAACAACAGATGAAAACGGTCAGTTTTCAGTTGACTTTAAAGCTATTCCAGATCGAGCAGCTGACCCTGAAAATAAGCCCGAATTTTACTACACAGTTTATGCAGACGTAACGGACATAACAGGAGAGACACATTCCAGCGAAACTTCAATCACAGTAGGTCATATCGCATTGAGTATTGAGGTTAAAGTGCCTGAAAAAGTGGATGTGGCAGACTTGCGAGATATCAAGATTGTTTCCAAAAACTTGAATGGTGAATTTGAACCAGCAAGAGGTACAGTAACGATCAAAGCCCTACAACAACCTCAGCAGCCTTTTATTCAGCGCTATTGGGAAACTCCAGATCAACCGCTATTGACAGAGGACGAGTTCAAGCAAAACTTTCCAAATTTACCGTATCAAGAGGAGGATGAAATTCAAAATTGGGGGGTAGGCGAAACAGTGGAGGAGTTTCAGTTCAATACGCTATTGAAAAAATTGAATGCTGTTAATTTAGGTATAGGTAGCTATATGCTGACGCTCGAAACTGCTGATAAATATGGGCAAAAAGTAGAAGTAAAAAAGCATTTTACAGTTTATGATTTAGAAAAAGGGCAAATACCTTTTAATGAAATTGGCTGGACAATGCAAGAAAAATCAAGCTACGAACCTGACGACACTGCCATCATAAACGTTGGCACAGCTACGGATGACTTGAACGTTCTTTTTGAAGTAGAAAGAGATCAAGCTATTGTGCGTCGTGCTTGGATCAATATTTCGGAGGTGGAGCAATTAACCATTCCAATCCGTGAAGAAGATAGAGGAAATTTGCATTATCACATCAATTTTGTCAAAAATAATCGCTCGTTCATCAAAGGTGGCACAGTTAACGTGCCTTGGAGCAATAAAGATTTAAAAATTGAATACAGCACTTTCCGAGATAAACTGAAGCCCGGACAAGAAGAAGAATGGCAAATCAAAATTAGTGGTACAAAAGGGGAGCAAGTAGCAGCCGAAATGGTCGCTACGCTGTACGATGCTTCCTTAGATCAATTTGTAGTGAATAACTGGGCGTTTAATCCTTACCCAATTTCTTATTACGGTAGATTGGGCTTATCACCTAATCATTTCACCGCTACCAATGCTCGCCAAATCAATCGCTATCGCCCTGATTATATTAGCTTTGATAGCCGAGTGTATGATGCGTTCAATTGGTTTGGCTTGAGTGGAAGAGGTTTTTATTATAATGAAGTAA
>CAYWKD010000003.1:34914-115447 GCA_964458705.1 uncultured Saprospiraceae bacterium
AAGAACTTAGAAGAAACCGTTTTTTTCTTGCCGAATTTAAAAACGGATGAAGCGGGTAATATCATCATTAGTTTTACAATGAATGAGGCATTGACCAAGTGGAAATTCTTAGGGTTTGCACATACCAAAGACTTGGAGTTTGGCTTGACTCAAAAGGAGACCGTTACTCAAAAAGAATTGATGGTACAGCCGAATGCACCACGTTTTATGCGAGAGGGCGATGAAATTGTATTCACTGCCAAAGTAAGTAATCTGACAGAAAATACCATGAATGGTTCAGCTCAAATTGAACTATTGGATGCAACGACAATGCAGCCTGTGGCGGATTTGTTTGACTTAAAAGATGCTCAACAATCCTTTACAGCGGAGGCAGGGCAATCCGCTCGTTTGGCTTGGAAATTGAAAGTGCCATCAGTGGCAAAAGTGCCCGCCTTATTGCACCGAGTGGTAGCGCAAGCAGGAGATTTCTCAGATGGAGAAGAAAGTGCTTTGCCGATTCTGACCAATCGAATGCTTGTAACAGAAACCATGCCGCTACCCATTCGTGGTCGAAAGCAAGAGACGTTTACGCTCGCTAGTCTTCAAAATTCGGATGCGTCCAATACTTTAGAGCATCAAAGTTTGACGTTAGAGTTCACCTCTAATCCAGCTTGGTATGCGGTACAAGCGCTGCCTTATTTAATGGAATATCCTCATGAGTGTATAGAGCAAGTTTTTAGCCGCTATTATGCGAACAGCCTAGCCACTTCGGTAGCCAATGCTCATCCAAGAATCAAAGAGGTCTTTGATACTTGGGCAGCAACTGATGCAGGAGCAATGCAAAGTAACTTATCTAAAAATCAAGACTTGAAATATGCTTTGCTAGAAGAAACGCCTTGGGTGTTAAATGCTCAAAGTGAGGAAGAACAAAAGCGTAATATTGGCTTATTGTTTGATCTAAACCGAATGGCAAAAGAGCAGGATGCGGCCTTGAAAAAAATCATCGAACGCCAGTCACCGAATGGTGGATTTGCTTGGTTTCCTGGGGGTACTGAAAGTTGGTATATGACGCAGTATATTCTGGAAGGGCTAGGACATTTGGATCGCTTGGGAGTCAAAAGTATTGAAGACGATGCTAGAATGCTGCGTTTGATTGATAATGCCGTGAAATTCATCGACGAGCAGTTTATCGAATATCACGAGGAATTGAAGAGAGTAGGAGCAGATATGGAAAAAGATCAGTTGTCGCCTATTGTTATTCACTATCTCTACACCCGTACTTTCTTTCTGAATTATCCGATAGAGGGAGCGTTGGAAAAAGTGCTTAGTTTATATCTAAAACAAGTAGATGAATATTGGTTAAAGAAAGGTATCTATCAAGAAGGAATGATTGCTTTGGCATTGCACCGCATGGATGAATCGCCAAAAACGATTAAGAAGATTATTAAATCTTTAAAGGAACGTGCCATCCGAAATAAAGAGTTAGGCATGTATTGGAAATTGGACAAAGGCTATTATTGGCATCAACTGCCCATTGAATCTCATGCCTTAATGATTGAAGTATTTGATGAAGTAGCAGAAGATGAGAAGCAGGTGGAAGAGTTAAAAGTCTGGTTACTCAAAGCTAAACAAACTACTCACTGGAAAACAACCAAAGCTACGGCAGCAGCGGTATATAGCTTACTGATGAGTGGTGATAATTGGTTGTTAGAAGACGAGTTAGTAGAAGTGAACTTCAACAACACTGGTAATCCTGAGATTCATGCTCAGAAAATTCAAGCAGCCCAGCAAAACGCAGAAGTTGGAACGGGCTATTTCAAAGCGACATGGAGAGCCGATGAGATTAGTGCAGATATGGCAAGTGTGCAAGTGAGTAATCCAAACAAGACCGTAGCTTGGGGAGGGATTTATTGGCAATATTTTGAGCAATTGGACAAAATCAATACTTTTGAAGAAACGCCATTGAAGTTAAAAAAGCAACTCTTCAAAGTAATTAACACGCCGACAGGTCCGAAACTAGAACCTGTAAATGATGAAAGCACCTTGAAAGCGGGGGATAAGCTGCAAGTTAGAATTGAAATTAGAGTTGACCGAGCTATGGAATACGTTCACATGAAAGACGCTAGAGCTTCGGGGTTCGAGCCAATCAATGTATTGAGTAAGTATAAATGGCAAGGTGGCTTAGGTTATTATGAAAGTACTCGTGATGCTTCTACTAACTTCTTTTTTAGTTATTTACCTACTGGTACGCACGTTTTTGAATATCCATTGCGAGTGGTGCATGAAGGTGATTTCTCCAATGGTGTCACAACTATTCAGTGTATGTACGCCCCTGAATTTACGAGCCATTCGGAAGGCATTAGAGTAGAGGTGAAGTAACCTGAAAAACTAATATAATTTGCATTTATCCGATTGAGAAGTCATTTCTTCGTAAATATGAATTGTTATGCGTTGTAGTTTTTTTGTACTTGCTTTTTTATTATGCACCGCTTTTGTTTTTGCTCAGCAACCCAAAGGCAGCACAATTGAACTACTTAAAAGTCAACATCTTGATTCTTCTTCATCCTTGAAAACAGGTGAGCAGTTACTGCGATCTATTCCTTTAGCTGTTCCCCTGAAAGAAGTATCGCCTTTCTTGTCCTATTCTTTAGCAGTAGAGTTTGATGAAATAACTTATTCTGAGGAACTGACTTGTTGGATTCGGTTCTCTGAGTCGGGCAAAGTTTGGACAGATTGGCAGTCCATTGAGCGGGACGAACATAATTCTGATGAATGGACTAGCCAAGTACAGTTTACAGACAAAGCTCATCGCCTTTTTCAATATGAGTTCAGAAATGTCACTAAATTAACACAGGCTAGGATGAATTTTTACAGTCCTGGAGCGTCTCAAACTATCATAGCTCTGGAGGCTCGCTCAGAGTGTAATGCACCCGCAGTTGTGCTCCGTGGAGATTGGTGTCCTAATGGGCGTTGTCCTGAAAATCCAAATGCTAGTGGACATCTTGTTTCCCATATTATTATCCATCATTCTGCTGGTACTAATAATGCCAACGATTGGGCAGCTATTGTCAGAGCGATTTGGAATGGTCATGTCAATACAAATGGTTGGAGTGATATTGGCTACAATTGGTTGATTGATCCCAATGGTGTATTGTATGAGGGAAGGGGAGCAGATATCAGAGGAGCCCATTTTTGTGGAAAGAATACAGGAACAGAGGGAGTCTGCATCATTGGTAACTTTCAAAATCGCCCACCGACCGAAGCGGCTTTAAGTACACTTTCTCAATTTTTAGCTTGGCGAACCGAAGCCCTAGCTATTGATCCTTTAGGATTGAATTACCATACTTCTTCTCGGCAGGTGTTGTTTAATATTGCTGGGCATCAAGATGGCTGCGCTACGGCTTGCCCAGGTCAGCAATTCTACCCAATGCTCGATGAGGTAAGAACAGATGCTTTATTTTATCGTCAAGAAAATTGCGAAACGGCAACCTTCAATAATGAAATAATTGAAGCGCATCAACTGACGATTACACCAAATCCTTTTCAGACCAATTTTCAGCTTACATTCAACAATCAGTGGAAGGGAACAATACAAATTCGTTTACTAAATTTGCAAGGTCAAGTATTATACAATCATTATTTTGAAAAAACGACCTCCCTCTTTCAGCAAGACTTTTATTTACCTAAATTGACGAGTGGCTTGTATTTATTGACCCTATCCAACGGAACAAATCACATTACTCAGAAAGTAGTCCACTACTAATAAGGTTTGTTCAGTTATCGGGCAATTCTAAATTATCCGATAAATAAAATAAAAACCAATCTTTATGAAAATAAAAATAATTTTGAGATTAACGTTGCTTTTGTCGCTAATCCAATTTAGTGCATTGGCACAAAGTGAATACATAGAGACCTTTGAAGATTATTTTTTGATAAAGGCAGGAATTACTAACCGTTCCTTGAACTTAAATCTTTCGCCTCGACTCAATGGCATTACACAATTTAATAAACGACTTTGGTACAGGCCCGCTGTTCAAGATGTTCTGAATGTGGGAGTACGTTTCAAAGGTTTAGCTTTGAGTTATGGGTTTAAAGTCGCACCGCACCCGCTGCTCGAATCAAGACAAGGCGAAAGTAAATACACAGACATAAAGGTTGTTTCTTTTGGTAGGAAATTAGGTTATGATGTATATTATCAAGATTATAAGAGCTATTTTATTAGTGATTTGAATATTAAGAATGCAACAAATCTTGTTAACAGTATTTTTAGTGGCGATCAACTACAAAGGCGCGATGATTTACGCTTGCAAAACTTCGCTGCCAACGTCTATTACGTCTTTAATAATGACGAATTTTCTTACAGAACTGCTTTTGTTCTTGATGAGCGGCAAGTCAAGAGTGCAGGTTCTTTTCTTTTGACAGGTTCTCTGGCTAATACTAGAATTTCCGCAGATTCGAGCTTTGTAATTCGCAATGATAGTTTAGGTTTTCGCCCCGAAGGATATTTCAAAACAGCAGATTTTTACACCATAGCTGTAACCCCTGGTTATGCCTATAACTTAGTAAGCCCTAAGAATTTTTATCTTACTTTGGGCGTTTCTGCTTTGGCAGGGGTAATGTATTACGACGGAAAAAATGATGAGCAAATTAGTACCACAGGAGTAAATTATTTTCTCAAGGGGATGGCGAAGGCTTCGGCAGGCTATCACGGAGAAAAATGGATTGTTGGTGCATCTTTCGCTGCAGATGTACAGGGGCTGAATACGAAATATGTTCAGTTCAGGACTGGAGTTTTTGACCTTTCCGTTTTTGTAGCATATCGCATCAAAACAAGCTGGATGGCAGGCAAAAAATCTTTGTTTGAGAAAAAAGAAAAAAATAATAACGATTAAACAGTAAACTTCAAAAATAAGTCAATCATGAATCAGTACAAAAAACTTCCCAATCCCTCGAACAAGCATTGGTTTTTAGGAAATATTTGGGAACTTCTTAAAGACCCGCTCTACTACGTTTCTAAATCAAGAGAAGAAGTAGGAGATATTTTCGCACTTCAATCTCCTTTTGGAAAGTTTATGGCCATTGCAAATCCTAAATATATTAAGTATATTTTACAGGATAATAATAAAAATTATTATAAAGGAATGGCTTATAATAATGCAAAACCCCTCTTGGGCGAAGGCTTATTGACAAGCGAGGGAGATTTTTGGAGGCAACAAAGACGTTTAGCTCAACCTGCTTTTTATAAAACAAGGCTCGAAAACTTGTTTGAAATTATGAAAAGTACGGTGCAAGAATTGATTGAGGATTGGAAAAAAAAATATAAAGATGGAGATACGATTAATATTTCAACAGAGATGAATCGCTTGGCGTTGATGATTGTTGCTAATGCGCTATTTCAATCCGATGTAAAAGCAGAAATGGAAATAATTTCTGAAAGTTTGGACAAGGCAATGGAAAGAACTGTTGAACGCATCAAAAAGCCTTGGACTTTACCGCTTTGGATACCTACTACCGAAAACTTAAGAGAGCAGAAAGTGATACATATCTTGAAAGAAGTGATCCGAAAGATTATTGCCGAAAGAAAAGCTAGCAACCAATCTTACGAAGATTTATTAGATATGCTCTTACACGCTCAAGACGAGGAAAGCGGTAGTCAAATGACTGAAAAACAACTGCTGGACGAAGTAATGACTATTTTTTTGGCAGGACATGAAACTACTGCCAATGCTTTAGGGTATGCTCTTTTTCTCTTGAACGAAAATCAAGAAGCCAATCAAAAACTCTTTACTGAAGGAAAAGATTTTCTAGCTACCCAAGCATTAGACTTTGCCAACAGCCGAAATTTAACTTATACCAAATTGGTGATTCAAGAAACTTTGAGAATGTGCCCTCCCGCTTGGATGATATCTCGTTCAAGCATTGCGCCAGATAAGATCGGTGAATATGAAATTGATGCCAAAACCAATATTGTGATAAATATTTTTGCGATGCACCACTTGGAAGAATTTTGGGAAACCCCTAATGTATTTATGCCTGAAAGGTTTGAAAGCGACAGATTTAAAAATATGCCCAAATTTGTATATTTCCCGTTTGGAGGAGGCCCGAGATTGTGCATAGGTGAGCAGTTTGCTATGTTGGAAATGATTTTAGCCCTAACGCTTATCAACCAAGCATTTTATTTTGAAAACATTGAAGGCTACACATTGGAGTTAATGCCACTTGTTACCTTAAGACCCAAAGAGAATATAAAACTAAAGATATATCATAGAAAAGAGTAAATCTAACTTTTGATTCACCGAGTTATCGGACAATCCTGAATTGTCCGATAATTGAACCTCTAGCAAGAAGATTTATCCAATGGCACAAGAGTGTCTTTCTTTTTGGCAAAAGTAGCTTGAGGTAGTTGATATTTGATTTTGCTTTACTCAATCGCATATTTAGGTCATGAAATATCTTTTTGCATCAAAATGAGTTTAGTTGTTCGATAAGTAGGAAAACGTATAATATAACGATTACTAAGATTTAACTACTAAAAATATAATATGAAAATTACCTTCAACATAAATGGTCAATCTCAGGTTGTGGATGTGGATGGCAATACGCCGCTGCTCTGGGTAGTGAGAGATATGCTTCACCTGAAAGGTACAAAGTTTGGTTGTGGAAAAGCTGCTTGCGGAGCTTGTACGCTCCATGTGGATGGTGATGCCGTTCGCTCTTGTTCTTATCCTGTAAAGCTCGCTGAAGGCAAAAATATCATAACTATCGAAGGCTTAGGTACAAAGGATAACTTACACTCGGTGCAGCAAGCATGGATAGAAGAGGTTGTTCCTCAATGTGGTTATTGTCAACCAGGATTTATAATGGCAACGGCGGCTTTATTAGAAAAAATACCTAATCCAACGGATAATGATATTGATAATAATATTATGAATATTTGTCGTTGCGGGACTTATTATAGAATGCGGAAAGCAATTTACCGAGCAGCTGAATTACATCAATCTTCTAAGCCAATAAATGAATGATTTTATGAGCAAAAATAAAAAAGTATCGCGTCGTAAATTTTTGGTGCGAGGTAGCATTGGTACGCTTGGGGTGATGGCATTAGGTACTTATGTACTCAGAAATCCTATGCGAAGGCAAATATATGAAATGGCGGAGCATTTGATACCCCCTTATATTGGATCGGGAACTGAACCAAATCTATGGTTTGAAATTACCAAAGAGAATCAGGTCATTTTGTATTCTCCCAAGGTAGAAATGGGGCAGGGTGTTTTCACGGGTTTTGCACAAATAGTGGCTGATGAACTAGACGTGGCTATTGAACAAATTCAAGTAGTTGGAGCTGCTACTGAGACCGGCGTTGTCGATAGTTTAAGTACAGGTGGGAGTCTCTCTATCGCTCAGTTGTGGATGCCACTGCGAGAAATGGCAGCGACCATGCGTGCAATGATTAAAAAGGAGGCTGCCCAAAAAATGGGTGTTGATCTGGCTAGTCTGAGGACAGAAAATGGTATAGTTATTGGAAAGCATAAAACGCTGACCTACGCAGAAATAGCTGCTGCTGTTGAAGTCTGGGAATTGCCTGAAACGCCTGAACTGAGACCTACGAAATCCTATGAATTTGTTGGAAAACCTACCAAGCGTGTTGACTTAGAACCCAAAGTGCTAGGCGATCCCATTTTTGGTATGGATGCTGAAATGCCGGATATGCTTCATGCCTGCGTGATTCGACCAGAACATATTGGCGCAAAGCTGAGAAGTGCAGACACAAGTCGTGCAGAAAATATGCCAGGCGTCGTAAAGCTGATTCAGATAGATGATTGTATTGCTGTGATTGCCGAGACTTTTACACAGGCAGAAATGGCAAAAAGAGTTGTTCAAGTTGACTGGGATATTCCCAAAAAATGGACAGAAGAAGAAATCAGAGCCATGCTTCAAGTGGGAAAAGGCAACAAAATGATTACGCAAAAAGCGGGCAGTTCTTTAGATCCGAATGAAGCGGGAGTTTTGTCAATGGACTTCAAAAGCCCTATTGGAGCACATGCTCAAATCGAACCAAATGGTGCAGTCGCCTATGTAAAAAATGGCAAAGCAACAATCATACTTTCCACTCAAGTCATCGCTGTAACTCAAAAGCAGGTGAGTGAAGCCTTGAATTTGCCCTTAGAGGATGTCAATATTATTCCCACCTATCTTGGTGGCGGATTTGGACGTCGTTTAAACACCAATCATGCTGTTCTAGCTGCAAAATTGTCGCAGGCAGTTGGCAGGCCGGTTAAGTACTTTTTTTCAAGGAAAGAGGAATTTCAACACGATACCTTTCGGCCACCTACCCATCATATCATGCGAGGTAAACTCAATTCAAAAGGACTGTTAGATGGGCTAGAACATCACTATGCTAGTGGTGATGTAGCTATTGGCTCGGTTATAATGCCAGCAGCGATGCACAAAGTGTTAGGTACTGATCTTGGGGCAATGCGTGGTGGAAACATTCAATACGACAAAATACCTAATCGCAGGGTTGTACAATGGCACACTACTCTGCCGTTTGCTACAAGTTGGTGGCGTAGTTTGGGGCTACTGGTCAATACTTTTGCTATTGAAAGTTTTGTGGATGAAATGGCCATTATAGCAGATAAGAACCCCGTAGAATTTAGATTGGCACAAATTAGCGATGAAGGAAATGGCAAACGCTTGAAAGCAGTTATTCAGAAAGCTGGTGAATTTTATAAGGCTGAGGCACCCAATGGTGGCACAATGGGGTTTGCAGCATCCATTGATACAGGAACGCCCGTTGCTCACGTAGTTGAAGTTACTGCTGAAGGCAGTCAGATTAAAGTGCATAAAGTCATCTGTGTGATAGACTGTGGCGTAGCCGTAAATCCAGATCAAGTGAAAGCACAGTGTGAAGGGGCTATTATAATGGGAATAAGTGCAGCCATACACGAAAAAATGACCATTAAAGAAGGGCAATTACTTCCCACGATCTATGGGCCTTACCAGATGGCTATGATGCAACATGCGCCCAAAGAAATTGAAGTTATCTTAATTGAAGGAGCAGATAAGCCTTACCCTGTGGGTGAACCACCGCTAGGGCCGATTGCCGCTGCCGTAGGTAATGCAGTGCGTAGATTAACCGGAAAGCGTTTGACAGAGCTGCCCATGCGCTTAGTGTGATTTTTAAATTGGTGTGCCTTAGTCTTATCCAAATAATGTTACAAGTGATAGGTCATTTTAGATTCTATTATATGATAAGTCTATTTTTGGTATGGAAACTAAAAAAAACAAGTAATCGTTTTTTATAAAAATAGAACACTACTTGATAGCAAAATAGTAAAGCTATGAAACCACTAAAACGAAAAGAATTAGCTCGCTTATATGGATTCAAATGTACGAGAACATTTACGAATCGCTTAATCCCTTTGGAATTGCTTATTACAAGTCAGGTATAGAAAATTTTGCTTTCTTTTGCTTTTTCATGCGGTTTTTTAAGACATTTATATTGGAGAAGTACAGGCAGTTTACTTTATTTTTTTACCATACATTTCAACGAAAGCCCTTCAAGAACTATTGTTAATAATTAGGATTAAAAAACTTGACAACTGAACAATAGATGCAGCTTTTTTATTCAACTAAAATTAATGGAGACACGATTGAGCTAGAGGAGGAGGAAACTCGTCATCTGAAGGTTCTGAGAAAAAAAGAGGGAGATGAACTGGTCATAGTGGATGGAAGAGGCAAACGCTACGCCGCCATTTTAAAAAGTATAGACAAAAAGTCTAGCTTACTGACCATAAAAAGCCTATTCGAGGCAAAGTTTCCCATCACACAAGTAGATATTGCGATTGCGCCGACTAAAAATATAGCTCGGTTTGAATGGTTTTTAGAAAAGGCAACTGAGATAGGAATTAGTAACATTTTTCCGATTCTCTGTGAACATTCAGAGCGCAGTCGAATACGTTTAGATCGATTGGATAAAATTATCGTCAGTGCAATGAAGCAATCTAACCGCTTGTTTTTACCGAGTTTATATGAATTAAATAAGTTTGATACTTTTCTAAGTGGCTATCAGCACAATGGTCAAAAGTTTATTGCACATTGCGAAGATCAACCTAAAAGACAACTTTCTACAAACTACCAAAAGCATCAAGACGTTCTAATACTAATTGGTCCTGAGGGAGATTTTAGTACAGCGGAGATAGAAATGGCAGTATCGGCTCGCTTTGAACCAGTAAGTTTAGGGGATTACCGTCTTCGCACAGAAACGGCTGGCATTGTGGCTTGCCATACGATCCAATTGTTGAATGAATTGAAATAAAAAAAATTATGAGATTGATTTTGTTATTAAGCCTCTTTTCGCTGTCGAGCTTTTCCAGCAATGATGCGACCTTGAAAATAGCGTTGCTAAAGTATAATGGAGGCGGGGATTGGTATGCCAATCCTACTGCACTGACTAATTTGGCTAATTTTTGCAATCAAAACTTGAACACTAACTTCGATTCAGACTATGCCACAGTAGAAGTCGGTAGTGCTGATTTGTTCAATCATCCATTTTTGCATATGACAGGTCATGGAAATGTCGTCTTTTCAGATGCCGAAGCGGAAAATTTGAGGAAGTATCTAATTGCAGGAGGATTTTTACATATTGATGATAATTATGGCATGGATCCTTTTGTGAGAACAGCCATGAAGAAAGTGTTTCCAGAGTTAGAACTTGTAGAGCTGCCCTTCGAGCATCCTATTTATCATCAAAATTTTGAGTTTAAAACGGGCTTACCTAAAATTCATAAGCACGATGATAAAGCACCGCAGGGGTTCGGCTTAATTTGGGAAGGCAGGGTTGTTTGCTTTTACTCCTTTGAATGTGACTTAGGAGATGGCTGGGAGGATCAAGAAGTACATAACGATCCAGAAGCCATAAGACGATTAGCCTTACAAATGGGAGCGAATATTATTCAATATGCTTTTGAACAATGAAGCTAAAGTGAACAAATATTAGGCTAGACTATTGCCAAAGCACCTTTTGTCCATTGCGTATGTAGTCTCGAATATTGAGCCAAAAAGCAAAAAATAAATAAAAAAGAAGAGGAGAACCCAAAGTCAGACAAGAAATGTACAAAAAATACACTCGAACCCTAGCCGAAGAAATATTCATTCGTTCTCCAAGATAGCTACATACACCAAAAGCAGATCGTTCTAGTAAATTTCTGAGTTGCTTCATAGTTGATCTCATTTTCTTGTAAAACTATTGATTTATATCATTATGTCTAATCCCAATATGCTTGAAAAGCAAAAAAGGTTCATGTCTTTTCTATTTTTTTGGCTGATTATCTGTACAATTAGCTACAATCTAAGTTCTTTTCTTAAAATTTTACCGACTGCTGATTTGGGTAGGTCGTTCCTAAACTCCACTGTTTTGGGCACTTTGTAGCCTGTAAGATTTTCTCGGCAGAAAGCGATCAACTCCTCTTTAGTTAAAGAAGCATCTTTTTTCACGATGAAGGCTTTGACCATTTCTCCTGATTTTTCGTGTGGAACGCCTATTACAGCTGCTTCTAATACTTTAGGATGAGTAGCTAATACGGCTTCTACTTCATTGGGAAAGACATTGAAGCCCGACACTAAAATCATATCCTTTTTGCGATCAACAATTTTGAAAAAGCCATCTTCATCCATTGTTCCAATATCGCCCGTGTTGAGCCATCCATCTGAGGTAATCACCTCCGCTGTTGCTTCTGGTCGATTGAGATAGCCCTTCATCACTTGCGGACCTCTAATTTGAATTTCGCCAACTTCACCAAGCCCTAATGGATTGCCCGAATCATCTACCACTCGCATTTCGGTGGAAGGAATTGGGTAGCCAATTGTTCCCTTTCGGCAGGTTTCATCATAAGAGTTAGTAGAAGCAACGGGTGCGGACTCTGTCAATCCATAGCCTTGACTAATAAAAGTTCCTGTAATTTCTTGCCATTTGTCTGCCACGGCATCTTGTAATGCCATACCTCCTGCGGACGCTATTTTAAGCCCGCTAAGATCGAGTTTGGCAAAGGCTTCATTGTTGAGCAAGGCGTTGTAAAGTGTATTTACGCCTGTAATCATTGTAATTGGATATTTTTTAAAGGCACTAACAATTGTTGATAAGTCGCGCGGATTTGTGATGAGTACGCTATGAAAACCATTGTAGATAGAGCATAAAGTATTCACTGTAAAGGCATAAATATGATACATTGGTAGTGGACAGATTATTGTTTCTGCGCCCTTTTCTACAAAAGGACTCATCATTTCCTTTACTTGAAGCATATTGGCAATTAAATTGCGATTGGTCAGCATAGCTCCTTTAGCGATACCCGTCGTCCCGCCAGTATATTGAATAAGAACCGTATCATCGGCTTTGCCAATGTGCTTTTGTAGCGTTGATTTTTTGCCTTCTTTTAAAGCCTTAGAGAATTTAACTTCGTTGGGTAGTTGATAACTAGGCACCATTTTTTTTACTCGACGCACGACAAAGTTAGTGATAGCACCTTTTACAGATGGCAGCATTTCACCAATACTAGTTGTGATGATTAACTCAATGTTCGTGTGATTGAGTATTTTTTGAAGATTATGTGCGAAATTTTCGAGTATGAGTATGGCTTTGACGCCCGAATCTTCAAACTGATGCTGCATTTCACGCGGTGTGTAAAGTGGATTGGTATTGACTACCTCTAAGCCCACTTTCATTGCACCGAATAGTGCAATTGGATATTGTAGCAAATTGGGCATCATCAGTGCGATTCGATCTCCCGCCTTTAGTCCTTTTGATTGTAAATAAGCGGCAAATTGTGTAGATAAATTGTCCACTTCGCTGTAAGTCAATGTTTTATCCATACAAGTAAAAGCAGCTTTATCTTTGTAGGTCGCTACGCATTCTTCCACTAATGCCATCACTGAGGTATAGGCATCAGGATCAATTGTTGGGGACACTCCCTCACGATAATTCTTTAGCCAAGGTTTCTGATCTATTGTCGTTTCGCTCATTGGATTTTGTAATTTTTTAGTGAAAAATAGAATATTTATAGAGCATTGAACAAATAAAATTACTAAGTCTTTTGAATAATTGTATTTATTTCTTCTAAAGAAATGAAATAAGTATTGTATTTGTTTTTTTAAGTACGAACTATATATTTTGTAACACAAATATAGCAATATAAGATTTCAATATTGACTAACTTATCTTGAAACCCAAATTTTTCCCATACCTTCGCATAATAATAAGAAAGTGAAGGGAGTGATTAAAACACAGTTTAAATTTATTATCATATAGGTTTCTGTTTTTAGCTTCCACTTTCTGTAATTTAACAAAAAATAATCATAGACAATTTATGAAACATCTCATTCAGGTTTTAGGAATGGTTTTAGCTATTTTTACTTTCAATGCTTGCGATCAGCAAGGTGGTGCACCTTCCACTAGCAATCTAACGCTGAATACGGTAGAAGACACTTTAGCTTACGGTTTTGGCGTATATACTGCTCAAACACTGACAGAACAACTAGGGGTAGAAAATCCTAACTTGGCTGCCATTTATAAGGGTATGCAAGATCAAATGAAGTCAGATTCCAATTTGTTAGTTGATATGGAACAGTTCAATATAACTGCTCAAAACTACATGAAGAAGCAAGCAGATGCGGCGCTGGAAGAAAACACTACAAAAGGACAAGCATTTTTGGAAGAAAATGCAACAAAAGATGGTGTATTGACAACGGATAGTGGTTTGCAATACAAGATTATTGAAGAAGGTGAAGGCACTTCTCCATCTGCTGAAGACCAAGTAACTGTACATTACAGAGGAACATTGATTGACGGAACGGAATTTGATAGTTCATACAGTAGAGGAGAACCTGCTTCTTTCCCTGTGAATGGCGTTATTCCTGGTTGGACGGAAGCACTTCAAATGATGAAGCCAGGTTCAAAGTGGCAATTATTCATCCCTAGCAATTTGGCTTATGGACCAAGAGGAGCGGGCGCAGATATAGGTCCCAATGAAACATTGATATTCGATGTGGAATTAATCAGCGTAAACTAGATCCTAAATATTAAATGCTTGATGTTAGAAAAAATACTTTCAACATCAAGCATCTAATAACTAGTTTGTATTTTTGGCGAAATTTATCGCAATCATGCAACTACTCATCCAACAAGCTACTGTTATAGCTCCAACAACTACTCACCATCTTCTAAAGCGTGACATTTTTATTGAAAATGGCATTATAAAATCTATAGCTCCTCAACTAAATATTGATAATACTGAGGTTATAAATGCAGCTAATGCTCATGTGTCCATAGGTTGGATGGATATTGGCGTTCAAACTGGTGAGCCAGGTTTTGAACATCGGGAAGACTTAAACTCAGTAACTTTGGCAGCAAGTGCAGGTGGATTTACTGCCATTGCAAGTTTTCCCAATGCGAATCCTCCTATTCATTCTCGCTCGGAGGTGCAATATCTCAAGCACTTTTCTGATAAAAATATAGTAGAAATATACCCTATTGGCGCAATCTCAAAAGCGTGTGCCGGAAAAGATATTGCTGAATTTTATGATATGCACGATGCTGGTGCAATTGGCTTTTCGGATGGTTTACATTCTTTGAAACATACTGGGCTGCTCATTAGAGCTTTGCAGTACGCTCAAGGCATCAGCAGCGTGATCTTGCACCATCCCAACGACCAAAGCGTTGGCAAAGATGGGCAAATGAACGAAGGAAAGATCAGCACCTCTTTAGGCTTGCAGGGCATTCCTAGCATGTCGGAAGAGTTGATGTTGCAGCGCGATTTGGAAGCCTTAGCTTACTCAGGTGGACGTTTGCATCTACACAATATTTCTACCGCTCGTTCTGTTGAATTGGTTCGAGCAGCTAAATTGAAAGGACTAAATGTAACTGCTTCAGTAGCTGTAATGAACATTGCACTGACAGATGAAGCCTTACTAGATTTTGATACGAATTGCAAAGTACAACCACCATTGAGAACACAAAGTGATATTGATGCTTTGGTGGAGGGAATTGTTGATGGAACAATTGACTGTTTGACTTCCAATCACACACCGCTAGAACAGGAAAGAAAGTGGCTTGAGTTTCCTTATGCTGACTTTGGGGCAATCGGATTAGAAACTGCTTATGCGCTGAGTAATGAGAAATTGAGTCAGCATTTGACTCAAGGAGAACTGATTCATCTTTGGACTTATGGAAGCCGAAAAGTTTTTAATTTGCCTTTGCCTACACTAGAAGCTGGAGCAGTAGCCAACCTCACTATTTTTGATCCAAGCGAGAACTGGAAATATACTACTGACCAAATACGGTCTAAGTCAAAAAATTCACCCTTTATCGGTAGAACAATGCAAGGAAAAGTACAGGCTATTGTAAATAAAGGCAAAGTATGGAAAAATATTATTCCTTGAACCAACTGCTGTACAGTATGTAATTATTGGCAATACGTTGCACACTATCATTGAACTGCTCAGGGCTGAGTGGTTTTATTTTTTTTGCAGGCACACCTGCATAGATAAATCCTGATTCAAGATGACTATTCTCCAATACTACCGCTCCTGCTGCAATCAGCACGTTTTCTTCCACTACAGCATGATCCATAACGATAGCTCCCATACCAATTAACACATTATCATGCACCGTGCAGCCATGTACAATGGCTCGGTGACCAATAGAAACATTATGACCAATAGTGGTAGCTGCTCGCTCGTAAGTACAATGAATGATAGCTCCGTCCTGAACGTTCACTTTGTTGCCTATTCTAATACTATTCACATCCCCTCTCAACACCGCATGAAACCATACACTACATTGATCGCCCATTTGAACGTCCCCAACAATAACTGCATTTTCCGCCAAGTAACAGTCCTGCCCAAATGTAGGGTTATGTCCTCTGACTGCCTGAATTAAAGCCATACTTCTGGATTTTTATATTTAGGTTTGAATATTTATTCGTTTATATGTTTAGTCATACAATAATCACATCAACAGATAAGCAAATTTGTCTATTTATTTACAAGCCTGAATTTAGCTATTTACACCGACTAGAATTGAAGGTTTTGGGAGCAGCAACTTCTTTTAACGATTTTTTTAGCCTATTTGTCGAAGAAAGTCTATTTCAAACTGAAATTATACTCAATTTGTAAAGTTATTATAACTACAAATCTACCTATATTCTATTGTATAAGAACAAAACTGAGAATTTTTCTCGACAACTCAATAAAACCTTTTGAATAGTGATGCTTATGCTGAGATATACCTATTTATCAAACATAGAAACTTGGTGGAGTGTACTAGACGCTAGCGAACAGATTTTTTGGGCTATCGCTGTTGTATTTAGTGTGCTATTTTTTATTCAATTTGTACTTAGCCTGTTTGAATTAGAATTTGAAAGTGGTAATAATTTTATTGTTAACGCTGATTTTCAGTTGTTATCTGTGAAAAGTATCATTGCATTTTTTACTTTTTTTGGTTGGACGGGTGTATTGATGTCGCAGGGTAGAAGTAGCCTATTGACCTCTACGGTTGTAGCGCTAGTTTCTGGCTTGATCGCAATGTTCATTGTGAGCTACATGATGTTCTGGTTCGCAAAATTAAATAAAGCAGGCAATGTGGACATCCACGAAGCCCTTTTCACCGCTGGAGAGGTTTATTTGACTATCCCGCCCAACAAATCAGGGCGAGGGAAAGTACATTTTCAAGTAGGCAAATCACTACGAGAAATGGATGCTATTACAGAGCATATTAATAGCATCCCCAATGGCACAAGTGTAACAATCACTGATATTTTAGATAATGATTTATTAGTGGTTGAGCCATCGAAAAACTAAGGTAATGCAGGCTAAATAATGGATAAAAAGCACCATCACAAATTAATAGAGCAGTCTTAATGACATATTGTCGTCGTTATTTTTTATAACCCTTTTTTTTATTTCTTTGTGAATTGTTCGACTTTTATTAGATTTGCAGTCTATTGAAGTTTGTAAAACACACACATAAACAATATTAGCTCACCCTACTTGACATTTTTTAATACATTAAGTGGTTTAATGTTAAAAACTCAGTGCAATGTTAAATAGAAACTTTGTTGTGGTCATGGTATGTTTAATCGGAATATTTACCAGTTCCGTGCTCTATTCGCAAGAAACATCTATCAAGAATGCTTTTGATTTTTATGCGAATGAAAAATTAAAAAATAGTTACAACGATTTATTTTTTCTTACTAGGAAAAGCCTCGAAAAAAAAGTAGTTGGAAATCCTTATCTAAAGGACTGGGAAAAAGCTTTTCTGATTGACAAGGACAGTAATGTATTCAGTGTAAGAGCTCGTTACAGAATTTTTGATGACGAATTTCAAATTTTGGTCAACAATGAACCTAAAGCACTGTATCCGAACCTTATAAAGGGTATCACTTTTGAAAATCAGGCATTCGTAGCGTTGAAGAGAAAAACAGAAGACGGTCTCATCTACTCCTACTTTGAGCTATTAGTGGAAGGGGAACTCACCTTGCTTAAAAGAATAATACCATTGACTAAAAATAAGAAAGATTATGTCATGATTACAGGACAAAGCAGTGAGTATTATTATCAACAAGGAAATGAAATAGCGTATAAACTTCCTAATGCCAATGCCGAGTTAAAAGAATTTTTTATTTCAAGAAAAGGAAACTATATGGCGACGTACATAGAAGAACAATCTTCTGATTTATCCAAATCATCTAGCCTCATTAGTTTATTTCAATACTACAACCTAAAGAACTAAGGATGAGTTAGATGAAAGATGTTGTTTGATTTAGTTTAGTAGCTTGTGATCCATACTATTAGGATTAAACCATATTGTTTCTATGCAGAGAATAGGGCTCATTTCTGATACGCACAGTTTTTTGGATGAAAGCGTGTTTGAATACTTTGAAGAATGTGATCAAATCTGGCATGCAGGTGATATCGGCAACTGGGAGGTAGTAGAAAAATTAGCGGATTTTCGTCCGTTCAAAGCAGTTTATGGGAATATTGATGGCGGTGAGTTTAGACAATCGTTTCCAGAATATCTTGTTTTTGAAGAAGAGGGAATAAAAATACTGATGATTCATATTGGAGGTTATCCCAAAAGATACAAAGCAAGCGTCCAAAAAATGATTGAGGCTACTAAGCCAAGGCTTTATATATGTGGGCATTCACATATCCTGAAAGTAATGCACGATTCCAAGTATAATTTGTTACATATCAATCCAGGTGCAGCAGGAAATTATGGATTTCACAAGATAAGAACCATCGTCCGATTTACTCTAGAAGAGGGAGCAATTAAAGATTTAGAAGTGATTGAACTAGGCAAAAGAGGAGGGTAAGTTTCTTTGTCTTCCTCCATTTGTGCGTAGTATCTTGCTCCTTTTCTTAACTTATTCTGCTAAGTTAACTAGGATTTTAGTACCTTTCTCATCTAAAAAAATAGAATGAAAAATGGATAATCAATCAAGCAATTCCTACAGAGATTTAGCATTAGAAATGGTGCGTGTTACTGAATTGGCAGCTATCGCCTCTTCATTTTACGTTGGAAAGGGCGATAAGGAAGGTGGAGATGCCGCAGCCGTAGATGCTATGCGTCATTATTTCAACACCATTAACATAGATGGTACCATTATTACGGGGGAAGGAGAGAAAGATGAAGCTCCCATGCTTTACAACGGTGAAAAAGTAGGAACAGGCAATGGGCCTATGGTGGATATTGCTGTTGATCCGGTAGAAGGCACAACACTACTGGCTAAAGGGCAAGCCAATGCTATCGCTACTATTGCCTTGTCAGAAGCAGGCAGTATGCTAGTGCCTGGCAGTTCATTCTATATGAATAAGATTGTTGTGCCACATGATGCTAAAGATGCTATTGACATCAGCAAAAGTCCTACTGAAAACTTGCGAGGCATTGCCGATGCCATGGAGAGAAGCGTTAATTCGTTGACAGTTGTGGTGCTGGATCGCCCACGTCATAAGGACTTGATTGAAGAATTGCGCTCTTGTGGGGTACGGATTTTGCTCTATTCACATGGAGACGTTTCTGGAGCCGTCTCGGCAGCACTGGATGGTCGAGGAGTAGATGCACTGTTTGGTATAGGCGGAACGCCCGAAGCAATCATCACCGCAGCGGCTGTAAAAGCAATGGATGGTGGGATGCAATGCAAACGTGCGCCACAGAGTTACATGGAAGGTAAACGATTGTTCGATGAAGGGACAGATATAGATCAAATCTTAACTTTAGATGATCTTATCTCCAGCGATAATGCTTTCTTTGCGGCTACGGGCATCACAACGAGTAACTTCTTGAGAGGTGTTCAATTTCAATCTCGAAACATAGTTACCACCCAAAGCGTCGTTATGCGTTCTCGCTCAGGTACAATCCGATTTATTGATGGCATTCATAATTTGAATAAGAAGCTGGCTGGACAAGATTTTGAACTACCTGATTTTAAAGCTCTGGTCAAGTTGTAATAAATTGTAACGTCTAATGATTTTGATCGCCACGAGAACTTGGAGGCGTACAGAATCTAGGTACTAAATATGTTAAATTATACATTTAATTAACTTTTAATTTACAGTAGAAAAATATTTTGACTAATTTAGTTTTGTCAGTCAAGTCAATATTATAGAACAGGCAAAACAGAATAATATATGTTAAAGTATGTGTTTCTACTTTTAATCGTTTTGAGTCAAGTAGCAATTAACGCTCAGACACCTTTCAATTGCAATGGTCGGATGTTTCGAGTGATAGAAAAAAACAATGCTACCACACTACAAGAAATCATACTAAACGGTCAACGTCCCCAGTTTATCGAACTTCAATCCTATAAAGAAATTCGAATAAATGGTATAGCTTATAATCAAATAGACAATTTTATTTACGGCGTGGTGCTAGATGAGCCTTATGCTTTGTGTAGAATTGATGGCAATCACCAGTTAGAAGTATTAACCGATCTTCCTCTGCCTACTGAATTGTCTTTTGTGGCAGGCGATATTTCTCCTGATGGCAGATATTTAGTCTTGCTTGGATTTGGCATACAAGAAAAACGAAATATTCTAGCAAAGGTAGATTTGCAAAGCCCAACTTATGAAACATCAATATATCCGATAAGCGCACTCTCTGACGTAGGCATCCTGTGTGCAGACATAGCTTTTCACCCTACTTCAAATGTACTTTATGGCTTCGATCACAGAGAAGGTCGTCTAATCACAATTGACATAGATGCTATGAAAATCGATAACATATCATTTCCGATACTAGACAATTTCAGTGGAAATGTGCCGAGTTTATTTTTTGACCATCGCGGTAATTTGTACGGTATTGGCTCTAGGAGTAAGCATTTCAACGATAAGTATTTTGTTAATTTTGATATCAATACAGGGCGAGCCAAACTGGTACAATCCATTGCTCCTGAAACTTTTCAAGACGCTTGCTCTTGTCCTGTGGTCGTAGATGTGCTGAATAAAGCGAAACAACGAAAAGGCTTTCTTTGCAGTCAAATAGATTTTGAGCTCACACTTATCAATCAAACTGGCGAAACACTCAAAGAATTGACGTTCAAGAACAATTTTCCACCCGATACTCGTATAATAAGGGTAAGCGCATTGCCTTTTGGTGGTAACTTAACTTGGGACGATAACTCTATGCTTATTGAACAGCTCACCCTTCCACACGGTCGCTTTAGCTTTGAAATCACCCTTGAATTTACAGCGATGGAAGTTGCCCAGTTTAGTAATCAAGCAACACTTTCGGGAGTCGATATAGAAACGCTACTCGGTCAACCTATTATTCAGTCCGATGATCCTGAGACACTAACAATTGACGATCCGACCAACTTTAGTGTAGATCACCTAGAGGTTGCATTTGAACAAGCTGAATATTACATCTGTAATGAAGAAATAGTGACACTATCCCCTGATTTTCAACAAGATGTAATTCGATATAAGTGGTCAAATGGAAGCACAAATGCCACTTTACAAGTGCAAGAAGCGGGAATATATGATGTAACCCTTACAACGGCCTGCGAGCAAGCGATTGGCAGTATAGAGGTCATTGCTAATGATATTTCTTTAGATTTAGGGGACGATGAGGTGATAGAAAAAGGTGAAACAATTAAGTTAACGCCAAACATATACTCAGATGTACCGATTCAGTCTTATCAATGGAGAGATAGTGAAGGTCTAAATATTAATTGCTTCGACTGTTCTGATATGCTTTTTCGTCCAAAATTAGAAATGAACTATTCATTGACTATCAGGGATGAAGTTGGCTGCACTGCACAAGATCAAATAGCAGTTGAATTAAAATCCTTTGCCGTATTTGCACCAACTGCCTTTAGTCCTAATGGTGATAAGAATAACGAAGTTTTTTTCTTACAGAGTAGCGTCAACTACGATATTGAGTTATTTCAAATTTTTGATCGCTGGGGAGGTATTCTTTTTCAGCAAATAGAGGGCTTAACCAATGATGAGGCATATGGCTGGAATGGCAGACATAAAAACGGCAAAATCCTTCCTGGCGTCTATCTCTGGCAAGCTAAAGTGCTAAACAAGCAGAACAAAGTGGAATACTTAAAAGGAGAATTGTTATTAGTCTTACATAAAGAACAAGAATTTTAATTCTATTTTTTTGCTTTGCCATCGGAAAACCGCTTGTTTGTCGATAAAGTTGATTTTTCGATAATCAAACGAACGAACTTATATTTGACTACTATTGATTAGATAGCCAACAAGAAGCTACTTTACGGTAACAAATTGCTGAACAAATTACTTTTTACAAAACACTTATCAATAAACAGAAAACATCATGGCGAAATTGAATTTTGGAGGTATGGAGGAAAATGTGGTAACGCGAGCGGAATTTCCATTAGAAAAAGCAAAGGAAACACTAAAAGACGAAACAATTGCTATCATTGGTTATGGGGTGCAAGGACCCGGACAGTCTTTGAACTTAAAAGATAATGGCTTCAATGTGATTGTTGGTCAGCGAAGCCCCTCCAAGTCTTATGATAAAGCCATTGCGGATGGCTGGGTGCCAGGCGAAACGCTTTTCTCTATTGAAGAGGCAGCAGAGCGAGCAACCATCATTCAGTATTTACTTTCTGATGCCGCACAAATTGCAGTGTGGCCAACTTTGAAGAAATATTTGACAGCAGGAAAGGCATTATATTTCTCGCATGGTTTCGGAATTACGTACAAAGAACGCACTGGCATTGTACCACCTGAGGATGTAGATGTGATTTTGGTTGCACCCAAAGGCTCTGGCACAAGTTTGCGCCGCTTATTTTTGGAAGGACGTGGTTTGAATTCCAGCTATGCCATCTTCCAAGATGCTACGGGAAAGGCTTATGATAGAGTGGTTTCATTGGGGATAGGTGTGGGTTCAGGTTATTTATTTGAAACGACTTTTAAGCGTGAGGTATTCTCCGATTTAACGGGAGAGCGTGGAACATTGATGGGAGCAATTCAAGGATTGTTCGCTGCTCAGTATGATTTATTGAGAAAAAAAGGACATACACCATCGGAGGCATTCAATGAAACAGTAGAGGAAGCTACACAGTCGCTCTATCCATTGGTCGCAGAAAATGGGATGGACTGGATGTATGCCAACTGCTCAACAACAGCACAGCGTGGCGCACTAGATTGGTGGAAGAAATTCCGTGATGCAACATCTCCTGTCTTTGAAGAACTATACGAAAGCGTGGCTTCTGGTAACGAAGCACAAATTTCAATTGATTCTAACGGTCAGTCAGATTATCGTATAAAATTAGAAGAAGAATTGAAAGAATTAAGAGAAAGCGAAATGTGGCGAGCAGGAAAAACAGTTAGGGGACTACGACCTGAAAATCAGTAAGTAAGCTCAAAAAGGAGACCTTTGGAGTATTGAAAATTTTGAAGGTCTCTTACTATATGCTTATTGCATTAGAAAAAAGATCAGAAAAAGAACTACTGCCAGAATAAAACCTACCATGAAAATATTGTAAGAAATGGTGAGGTAGTAGTACTTCTGTGCCAGTACTTTTCCCAAAAAATATAGATCTCTGCGCATATTGCCGTAAAGCAAATCTTCATCGCTTAGTACTTCTTCCATAGCTTGTTCATACTCTTCCAAAGGTAACTGAATAAAACTACCAAAAAAAGTAATATTCTGTTTGATTATTTCCTGATCCTTGAGATTTTTATTCGCGTTAGTGATTTTTGGGCGAGCAGAAAGTACAGCAAAAATGAGGGAAGCTAGCCCTGTGATGAGAAAAATGACAGCCGGTAAAATCACTTTAGGATTCACTTCAGTAATGTTGCGCCAAGTCATAATGGTAATGAGCACACTAATCAAAATAGAATTGACACTAATCATAATATTGGCTTTATTATCAGCGATAGCACTAAGATTGATATGATTGCGGTAGTTTGCTCTAAAAAAAGTCTGTGCGCCTCGTTCGTTAATACTAATAGACTTACTAGCACTTGCACTGGGGGTAGTTTTATCTATTCTCGCTTTGAGTTTGGCGATATTTTGCGCCACTAAAGGTGCATAGTTGATTTTTGCGTAAGGTGTGTAAAATTTCACGTTTAGCAAACGCTCTAATTCGTCTTTCTGCCAATCAACTTTGGCAATCGTTGATTGAAAAGTGAGTTCCATCTCTAGTTTGCGAAGATTTGTCCAATCCCAATAGTTATCGCCATATTCAACGAAATGAATCGCATCTGCCAGTAGTGCTTCAGAAATACTTTTGATGGACTGCTGCTCGTAATTTTTTAAAGTAGTTACTACTTTTTGCATCTGTTCGTAAGGCGTTTTTTGAAAGAAGTGCTGCAAATGAACTAAGGCATCTTCAACGTCACCCAATAGTTTTGTTTGGCTAAAATAACCAGCTATCAGTGCAATTTCGGTACTTTGGTCGGGTGCTTTTGAATGGTTTGCTAACAATTTTATCTGCTTTACAATAGCATCTGTCAAGGCGTAGTTATGATAGAGTAATTCCGAAGTCTGCTTTTGATTGAAAAGCGTAAGGATATATTGTTGAGCCTGTTGTACGATCATTTGCTATAACTTCTGGTGAGTTCGACTAAATTATTAAATATTGTCTAACTTTTATTTTAATTTTATTCTCAAAATTAAGCCAACCCAATGGATTTTAAACCACGCATTCAAAAGATTGAGACTGCTATCAAAAATAATAGGTTAAAAAATGCGCTGGAAGATTTATACGCTGTTCTTCAGGAATTAGGTGCAACAGAAGAAAAAAATCAAGTCTTATTGCAGTTAAGCAATCTCCGAAACTTAGATGATGATGAACGAGATAGTACGATTACAAGCGAGGTGCTACTAGTGCATAGAGGTCGAATTGTAAAAGCGACTCTAGGATTACTCACTTCTGCCGAGCAGATTATTCTAGGTCAAAATGAAGTAGCTAGGAATGTTGAAGAAGTAGAATGGATGAAACCAGCCGACAATATCTTTAAGTCCTTCTTAGAAAAATTCGACGAGGCTAACCTTCAACCTATGGATAATACAGCTAGTCAGCCTTCAGCCCTACTTTATGACGACTTCCGAGACAATATTCTGAAATGGTATGTTGGCTCTGTATCGCCCAATCAGCCTAATTCTGTTCCTATTGGCACGCTTAATATTATCAACCAGCAATACGTTTTCAATATTCCTGTGGATGGCTTTATTTATGGTTGGCGGCCAGTTAATATTATTCTTACTCAGTCCTTTTCTATTGAAACTCAAGTGCGCTTTTACACTGGCGATAACAAAGGCTACGGTATTGTGTGGGGAGCTGATTCTGCTACTTTTGATTGTTACTATTTTCTGATTTCGCACAATGGCTATTTTTGTATTGGTTATCAAATCAATAATAATCAGCAGATTCTAGCCAACTGGCATTATAGTGCTTACATTTATCAAGGTAATAATACCAATACGCTAAGGTTGGAACGCAAAGGGGAAAACGTTTTGTTTTACATCAACGGACAACATATATTTTCATCTATCTATTACAAGTTTTTTGGTCAGCATGCAGGTATGATGGCAGGCGGGCATAAACAAGTTGGATTTGATTATTTCAAGGTAGAACAGTAAAAACGCAACATTCTTAAAAAATACTCTAGCTTGCTTCGTTACCTACAAATTGGAGTTTGTGTACAGACTTCGGTTTACCTCTTGTTGAGGTATTTTCTTAGTTGCTCTTGTACGATAGGGAGGACGAATACCAATATTCGTTGCCAAAAGCTCTGCTTGTTTGGAGTGGTAGCATAAGTTTGATTTTGTGCCAAGTTTTTTTTAGCTATTCGGTTCAAACCCTTGGAAGCAATGGCCAACAAAGCACTGGGTAAAATTGCTTTTTTTAGGATGAATTTGGGTAAATTATGCTTTGAGTGTAGATAAGCCTTGCCCAATTGCTCCTCGTGTTTTATAATGGATTGCTTCAAAAAGGCTTTACGCGCCTCTATATTTTTAACCGAATTTATGGAAGGTTTCATAAACTATATTTTTGCTTTTGAGTAATTATGACCATTTTGATTTAACTCTGTAAAGTCCAACCAAGCGTTACGCCCTAATCAATTAATAAATGTCTAAAATTTTCAATGCTGATTTATGATTAGCAGTTGACAACACTCTTTTAATGCTTTGTGGTGTCTATTTGTTGACTAATCGGAAAATCCACATTGCAGAACGGAAAGTTGTGTGATAATTACGCTATCACGCCCACCTAAAGTAATGAGTGTATCGCTAAACACACCGGATACAAAACGTGGTTTTCCTCCCGTAAAATAGCCTTCTCCTTTGCATATAGAAATGCTTTGAATCGTTCTAATAGTGGGCTTTGGCTTCTTATGCAAAACAGCAGTAGCTTCGATAGCAGGAGTATCATGGAAGGGCTGCTTCACCATTTGAACTTTTTCAGTTGTTGGTATGGCAGTACGACTGGCAAATAACTCTTCACAATCAGAATAGCCACCTGTCAAAAATTGTAGTAATAGCAGATAAAACGACATAAATTACAGACTTTGGATAAATAATAATTAAGCAACTGAAAATCAATTGCTGAAGTAGTAAGTAAGCAATGTATAATTACCCTTTAGTCTAATAATTATGGTATGAGTATTTTCAATAAGTGAGATAACTATATAATCAATATAATTATCTTTTAGACGATGTGATGCTGCTTAGGTTCTATTTTTTTACCGAAACGTCCCTTTTTATGAGACAAATATAAATGCTATTTAGGCATAATGTAAAGCAGAATTGCTGTAACTAGCTGCTTTGATAGTGCAAGGATATGATTTTTTTAGAAAACGGAAAACAATAAAGCTCAATTTAACGTCAGGAAAGCAAACAGATTACGATTTTCAGATTTGTCCTTTCTTCGTATTTTTTAGATAGCTTTTGAATTTCACCTCTGTTAAATATTGAAATAAATTAATGTTACGGTTAAATCTCTAAAAATCAATAATAGAAGCTATTCACTAATCATCGGCGAGAGCTTTTTATAGCTCTATCATAATCCCAATTGAGGGTATTAGCGTGCCATCAGCGTCATCAATTGATTTTAATTTGTAGCGCTGCAATGCAGTGGGATCACTTGGATTTACAATTATACCACTTCCAATAGGCGTTTCATTTTCATCCAATGGGCGATCCAAAATCAGAATTGGTTTTGAGACACTTGCAGCATTAAGATTTTCTATATCCAAATAGAGGTTCAAACTCCACTTGGGGAAATACCATTTTTTATCAATCCGAAGGTCAATAGAATTTAAGGCATTTGTACGAAGTATATTTAATTCGTCGTAATTTGGGATGCCAGCTCCATTCACCTCCCAATTGCTTACTAAACTGGAGGACTCAGAGAATGGCGTATAGGGTAATCCTGTTTGATAGCGCCAGTTGATTCCAATTTCTATATCTTTCAGAAATCCTTTATCGAATTTTTTACCCATCGTCAAATTAACAATATGTCTTGAATCCCAAGAACTTGGTACGAAGTCGCCATTTTTATCCTCAAATTCACTCCAGCCCAAAGTGTAAGCGGCAATACCGTAAAAACCTTTGTACAATCGTTGCTGCACCAATACTTCCATGCCATAGGTGCGTCCATCAGAGCGAGGTACTGCTGGTTCGTTGCCAATGACACCGAAATCACCACCAAGATTAGCCAAAGTTAAACTGTCTCTAAGTAGAAATGGGTAATCATGGTAACGCTTGAAGTAGCCTTCCACAGATATTTTCGTGTTGGTAGCTGTATTGTATTCAACACCTGTTACCAAATGATCTGCTTGAATAAATTTGATTCCATTGTCTTTATTGACTAACCGTCCATTCTCCTGATACCCAAGTATGGTGTAAGCAGGCAGTTGGTAATAGATTCCTGTATTGAAGTTAACTGCAAATCGTTCCGACAGAGCATAAGATAAAGAAAAACGTGGAGAGAACTGTTCAAGTGGATTACTCATATCGTCTGAATAGCTTGTTCCGTCTAATCTAGCGCCTAGAGATAGCACCAAGCGATCGTTTTGGAATTTCCTACTTATCTGCCCGAAGGCATAGTATTTGCTAAAATCTATATCAGAGGAGAAGTTAACTGTTTGTGCACCAGCAGAAGTAAAGATTCGATTGAAGGTTGAATTATTGAATTTAACATATTCGTACCCAATGCCATAATTAAACTTAAAATCACCCTGCCTTGAAGTATTTTCGATTCTGAGCTTGTTTTCGATCTCCTGTGATTTATAATTCAGGATTAAATTTTCTGCTTTGCTTTTGTCATTATCTTGATATTTTACCGCTTCGTTGTTGAGCATATTTCTACTCAACACAAACGTCCAGTAGCCGTTGTCTTCATAGTGTTTGTAAACTAAGCCATTGGTATAGTTCCACTGTGGCGCTTCTGGCAAATTAGCTAATTGCCATTGCTGTAGCTCTGTATCATTAGCCTTTAAATTCAACTCAAACTCATCAATTGCTCCCAAGCCCACAAAGTAAAGTTCATTCTTTTGATTGATCTTATATTTTAGTTTTGCCTGAAAATCGGTATAGGTTGGCAAAAAAGGTAGTTCTAGGGCTTGAAATAAGAATTGCAAATACGATTGTCGAGCGGACACTAAATAGGTGAATTTTTCACCTACTGGGCCCTCTAAAGTCAAACCCGCATCAGAAGCCCCTACCATAAAAGTTGCTCCAACACGATCATCCCTGCCATCGCGCTGTTTGAAGTTAAAAATAGAGCTTAGGCTATTTCCTCGATTAGCGGGGAATGCACCGCTGTAAAAGTCCACCTCTCGGATAAAATTTACATTAATCAAGCCAACAGGTCCGCCAGAAGCCCCTTGAGTAGCAAAATGATTAATATTCGGCACTTCGACATCGTCAAGATAGAAACGGTTTTCATTGGGTGCTCCTCCCCGGATAATAAGATCGTTTCTAAAGGAAGCAGAAGAAGTTACGCCCGGCAATGACTGTACCACTCTGGATATATCCCTGTTTGCACCAGGATTTCTTTGAATTTCAGCTACTCCGATTGTCCTTAGCGAAACAGGGCTTTCTTCTGTTTTTTTGAATGGAGAGGCTTTTACCACTACTTCATCTAACCGCTCGCTTACTTCTTCGAGCTGAAAATTGACGATGGCAGGTTTCGCATTCGTTACTTGAATCTCATAAAGCGTTACTTCATTGTAGCCTACAAAACTTGCTCTGAGATCATATAGACCGGGCGCTAAACCACTAATTTCATATTTTCCATCAATGTCAGTAGTTGTTCCTTGCGTTGTTCCGACAACAAGTACGTTTGCAAAACCAACTGGCTCATTCGATAATCTATCATTAATAATTCCTCTTATTGTGCCTGTTTGAGCTAGCAAAGCATAGCTGTTCAACGCCAGGAAAAGCGTAGCTAGATTTTTCATATATTGTGATTATTTTTCAATACACAACACTAAATAGAAGTTAAGTAGATTAAGTTTGCACTATACGCATCCAACGTTTGTAGATATGCATGAAAAGAGCAAAAAAAATATATTTTTCGTTCGAGAAGCCGTTTACTTTTTGACCGATTTTGGATTACACGATTTCAGCATCAAAAACAGGAATGATTTTAAACCAACTAATTTTATAACGACAATGAAGAATAGCTTGTTAATGACTAGTGCGCTGATGTTATTTTTACCAGTTGCACTTGTAGCGCAGATTAAAGACCCGAAACTAACAGAAGTGTGGTATCCAGAACCCGCAGTTGTAACACCGAGCGATAAGCCCGATGCGCCACCATCTGATGCCATTGTTTTATTCGATGGCAAGGATTTATCTCATTGGCATAAACCAAAGTACAGCTACGGTGGGGATATGAAAGGTGTAGCAACTACGCTAGCGAATAAGTTATACAATCAATCTTTCACGGAAGCGGAATGGATAGTAGAAAATGGTGAAATGATAGTGAAACCAGGTAGCGGAGCAATTGAGACAAAGCAATCTTTCGGAGATGTACAGTTGCATGTTGAGTGGCTAGCGCCTATTGATGAAGGGAAAGAAGGACAAGCATACAGCAATAGTGGTATATTTCTGATGGGACTTTATGAAGTGCAAGTCCTAAATTCTTATAAAAATAAGACTTATCCAAATGGGCAAGCAGGAGCAGTCTATAAACAATATATGCCATTAGTGAATGCTTCTCGACCACCGGGCGAGTGGCAAAAGTATGATATTATCTTTCATGCACCTCGTTTTAATGACCAAGGCGAAGTCACAAAGCCAGCCAAACTTATGGTATTTCACAATGGCGTTTTGATTCAAAACAATATTGAACTAAAAGGACCTGCCATCTATATAGGACAGCCTTTTTACGTGGCGCATCCACCTGAGATGCCTTTAATATTGCAAGATCATGGAGATAAAGTAAGATTTAAAAATATTTGGGTGCGACCTTTATAAATACAGAGCGAAAGATGAATCAGCTAATATTTATTGAATCTTCCATAATTCTTGCATAAAGTCAAAGTCAATAATTGCATTTTTTTAATCGATAAAAATATAAAAAATGAAAATCATAGTAGCTAGTCTATTCTTATTGAGCATTGCTACAATGGCATTAGCTCAAATTACTGACCCCATAGCAACAGAGGTTTGGAAACCAGAGCCTAGAGTTGTTGAGCCAGGCATTAGTTCATCTGCTCCTTCTGATGCTATTGTCTTATTCGATGGTACAAATACAGATGAATGGACACACACTAATGGCAAGCCTGTTCAATGGACAATGAATGAGGATGGCTCCATGACTGTAAAGCCCAAAACGGGAGGTATTGTTACGAAACGCAATTTTGGTAACATACAGCTACACCTTGAATTTCGCTCGCCTGAAATCGTAAAAGGAGAAGGACAAGGCAGAGGCAACAGTGGTGTATTTTTACAAAATCGTTATGAAGTACAAGTGCTGGACAGTTACCAAAACCGTACCTACTCGAACGGGCAGGCGGCTTCTATTTACAAGCAGCACATGCCTTTGGTGAATGCTTCCCGTCCACCAGGAGAGTGGCAAACTTATGATATTGTTTACAAAGCCCCTCAATTTAATACCGACGGCATCAAAATTAAATCAGCTAGAATTACTCTGATTCATAATGGCGTATTAGTGCAAGATGATGTAGAAATCAAAGGCACAACGCCTTACATCGGACTGCCAAAAAATGAAGCACACGGCGATGCACCGCTGAGCTTACAGGATCACAGTGATTTGGTAAGCTATCGCAATATTTGGGTACGGATATTGTAGTATTTATTTAGCTGTTCGATTAGTTCTTTTATCTTTATATCTTAAATGAAAAAAAAGTATGAAAAATATAGTAATTGTAATAGGAATAGGAATGATTTTCACTGCTTGTAGCAGCACTAAAAACAGGAATGTAGATAACACAGCAACGAATACACTTAGCATCAAAGAGCAGAAAGCGGGCTGGAAGTTGCTATTCGACGGAAAGACAACGAATGGATGGCACAAATTTAATTCTGAAGGCACTGGTCAATCTTGGATCGTAGAAAATGGTGCACTTACCTTTGATCCCTCGAAAAAAGATGGTGGAGATATTGTAACAGATGAGGCATTTGAGGCATTTGAATTTTCGTTAGAATGGAAAATATCAGATTGTGGCAATAGTGGGATCATCTATTTTGCACAAGAATCCGATCAATATGATTATGCTTGGCGCACTGGTCTTGAGATGCAGGTGCTAGATAATACTTGCCATCCTGATGCTAAAATCAACAAACACCGAGCAGGGGATTTGTATGATCTTATCGCTTGTAATGAAGAAACGGTTAAGCCAGCAGGAGAATGGAATTTGGCGGTGATAAGAGTGAAAGATGGCAACCTACAGCACTGGCTAAATGGAAAAAAGGTGGTGGAGACGACGCTTTGGGATGATGCTTGGTATGATATGATTGCCAATAGCAAATTCAAAAATATGCCAGACTTTGGGCGTTTCAAAAAAGGGCATATTGTGCTGCAAGATCACGGTGATAAAGTCGCATACAGAAATATCAAAATTCAAATGCTGTAATTAGTGTTGCTTTTGGAGGAAGTAAGAATATTCTAATGATCTAGGCTGTTATGATAGCTATCAAACATTTGGAGCGTCTTACTTCTTAGGTTTTTCAATTAATTTGTAATAATTCAATAACTCAATAATTAATAATGAGACAAGGTCATCCTATTCTGATACTTGTTTTCCTAGCCTTAACAGTTACTGCTAAGGCTCAGGAAATCAAGGTGTATAAATCTCCTAAGTTTGATACTAACTGGAGTGAACCTTCCACTTATCCAGACCGAATTGTAATTAACTTTGGTCAAGACCCCAGTTCGCAAGTCAATGCAACTTGGAGAACCAATACAGAAATTGATACGGCTTTTGCAGAAATTGCACTGGCGACAGCCGCACCAAAATTTTGGAGAAATGCTAAAACACTGCAAGCTAAGACAGAAGTGATGGATGCTAGCGCTGTCGAAAGTGCGGAAGTGATATCACATCATCATTCTGTTGAGTTTACAGGCTTACTTCCCGACACCACTTACGCTTATCGGGTGGGCGATGGAGAACGCTGGAGCGAGTGGTTTCAGTTCAGAACAGCCTCACAAGACTTGAATAAGAAGTTTTCTTTTCTGTATGTCGGTGATGCACAAAATTATGTATTGGAACTTTGGTCGCGCCTGATCCGACAAGGCTTTAAGAAAGCGCCCGATGCTAGCTTTATCGTGCATGCGGGGGATTTAATCAACCGGGCACACCGAGAGCAAGAATGGGAAGAATGGTTCTATGCTGGTGGTTTCATCCACAGTATGTTACCTTCTTTTTCTACGCCCGGCAACCACGAGTACCGAGCACTTACACAAGCCGAAGCCGATGCTAAAGAGCGTAGTCTTTCCATTCAATGGCGACCTCACTTTACCTTACCGCTCAACGGTCCTGCTTATGAAGATTTGAAAGAAACAGTCTATTATATGGATTATCAAGATATGAGAATTATCTCCTTGAATAGCAATAGAAAGCAAGAAGAGCAAATCCCTTGGTTGGAAATGCTACTCGCCAACAATCCCAAAAAGTGGACAGTTATTACTTTCCATCATCCCTTGTTCTCTGCTTCCGCTGGTCGCAGTAACAAACGATTGAGAGAGCTTTGGAAACCCATTCTTGATAAGTATCAAGTGGACTTAGTCCTCCAAGGGCACGATCACAGCTATGCTCGTGGACGCGTATCCCCAGGTGAAAATGTTATTGATGGCATCAATTTACGCGACCAAACAGGCACGGTGTATGTAGTTTCTGTTTCTGGTGGAAAAATGTACAACATTGGAGAAGACTGGACAGCGATAGGTGCAGAAAGAGACCGAATTGGTGAGAATACGCAACTTTTTCAAGTAATTACCATCGAGGGCGATCGCTTGCGCTTTGAGTCCTACACTGCGATTGGGGAATTATATGATGCTTTTGAACTCATCCATAATGGAGCAGCACCCAATAAATTCATTGAGTTACGTGCTACTGCTGTGCCAGAGAAATATCATGCTACTACTATCCCTTATCAAGACCCCCTACCTGAAACTGTTGAAGCAATATTACTGCAACGCTATCCTGAGCACATCATTACGAGAGTGAATGCAGGAGAGGAAGCAGGAGAAATCTTTTTTAACGTTCGATTGAACAAGGAAGGCGCTAGAGTAGATACCAAAGTAGATATGCTTGGAAATGAAGTAGAGTAGCATGTTTTACAGAATTACTTAGGATAAAAGCAGAGTGTATATTAGAATTGAGTTTGATAACATATCTGCCTGACTTGTAGAATCTCCTACTACAGGTCAGGCAGGTTGCTACTATGATTGTCGTGCAGTTTGGCAAATGTTCAGTTTAAATAAGTAGCTTTTGCCTTTAAGTTAGTGAAGCACTTTTAATGCAGCATTGGCGTAAAAAATATTATCACAAATCCATGAGTCATACTTATTTATATCGTGTTCTCCAAAGTTGCATCATGCTAACGTTTATTGTCCAAAGATCAGTTACTGGTTGATTGGTGAAAGGAAGTGTAGGCATATAAGATGGAGGACCGAACTCAGTTGTCATTGTGAGTAATTCATTGGCAGAAGATTTTTGCTTAACCACTTCATCCCACCAGGCAAAATGAGCATTCAAAGTCCTTTCCCACTCTGGTGCACGAGGATCACTTATTTGTGGTGCATTTTCATGCCCCACCCTTGAATGGATGTGATCCACTCTCGAAAGGGCTAGATCAATCGCTTCTTTTTGATCTTCGAGTAGAGAACTGTGTACATTTGTCCAATGGGAAATATCTAACGTTAGTCTTAGTGCTGGAATAGCTTCGATGAATTGTCGAGTAACATGAGCAGCAAAGAGGATTCTGGCTCGATGTGTCTCATGCGATATTTTTACACCAGACTTTTGAGCCAGCTCTGTCGTATAATTAATCATTTGCTTATTCTGTTCAAAAGTAAAGTAGTCTCTTCCAGAGTGGCAGTTAACGAAGAGTGGTTTTACAGCAGTGGCTGCCGCTACATTCTTTTTAAATTGTTCAAAATGTGCTTTAAAATCCGAAGCTCCTCCTCCAGCGAGTAAGCCAAATTTCAGATTGTATTTTTCAAGGGCATTAAATAAATCTTTTTGCTGCTTTGCATCATTTGGTAGCCAGACTTCAATTCCATCATATCCATCTGCTTTAGCTTTAGCGCAAAAGTCATCGTAAGAACCTTGAAAGCCCCAATTTGTAGCTAAGATAGTGATCGCAAAGTTAGTAGATAATTCGAAGTTAAAGGGCTGAGGTTGCCAAGCTGAAAAAATAGCTCCAGTTCCTGCGGCGGCAGTGGTCGCTAAAAAGTGTCTTCTAGTCTGTTTCATTTTTCGTTTTGTTAATGCTCCAAATATATAGATAAATTACTTTTGGGATTAGCTAGTTATAGAGTTGTTTGGATGTCATAAAAAAGAGTGATGTTGGTTAGTTGGCAAAGTTGTAAACTTTAGCCGAGGATTTCATACTTAAAATTTTCATTTAGGCATCTAAATTCCAATTGTTTATAGATGATATTACCAATAGTTTTTTATTCCACATTATAATTTCCATTTGCCCATTTTATTGTTGGTTCAATCCATTCTTTTAATGGTTTAAATAAAAATCCGTGCCCCATACCTGTATTTAGTTCGATTTCTTTAAAGTGCTTTATTTCACAGCTTGAAGTTATTTTTCGCTCGATTGCGGAAACTCCAAAAGAATCAGACTTTTCGTAAATTGTTAAAATATTTCCACAGTAATTTATTTCTGGGATATTCTCAATGTCGCTATTTCTAAAACTTGCCACAAAAACAAAGTTCAAATCCATATTATTTGCCAAAGTCGAAACGTATTGTGCTATGTATCCTCCTTTTGAAGTTCCTACTATTGTTATTTTTTTTGGTTCAATTCCACTGTTTATCAAGCTATCAATTTCATTTACAATTCTGACTGCATAGTCTCTCGCATTGACGTTTCCATTTCGTTTTTCGCTTACTACTTTTAATCCGCTTTTTTTAAATTCGGCAATGATTTCGTTGTATTCAGTTCTTCCAAATTCTGGGTGCAATTCATTCAGTTCGTGTTCTTCTAAAAATCGATTGTGAAGAAAGAAAATAAATCGGTCATTACTTTCCGTCTCATAAGTAGATAAAGTTGAGTGAAGAAGAATTCCAATTAGTAGGCTAAATTTCAACTATTTATGATTTTATCAAATTATTAGCACTAATTTTTCACCTAAATTGCTTAGTTTTTTTGGCAATCTTGTTCAATTATAGGCGGACGTTAGCTCGGATAATCAATCGGCAATAGAAATTTTCCATCTCAAGTGTCAGTGCTATTTTCTTCTTCCTCTCTTTCTTCCACTGCTTCTTCCTCTGCTTCCACCTCTGTTATTGCTATTGCTACTTCTGCTGCTACTACTATTACTACGTTTACGTTGATTGGCATTAGCGAGCGTATCCAAGGAAGCATCTTCATCCACCTCTAGTTCTCCATCAGAAAGTGTAGCTAGGTCTTGTATGATTATTTTATCGCTTATGTAATGCTCTCTATTCCAAGTCTTGTAGGCTAATTTCATATAATTTCCAATCACTTCTACAAAGCCCTCTTTGATCGTGCCTTCCTCCATTTCTTTTGCTTTTTTTATCAACTTTTGCACATTGTGACCATAGTGCCTAAATCTAGCCTCATACTCTGGATAGTCTAGTTGGTCAGGACGCTTATCATTGTCGGCTGGTGTTGGTATATGCCCATTGGGAGGCATAGCTTTCAAATTGTAATCTGCAATGCGATAGACGTGCCTCCAAAGCCTATCCTTAAAGTCATCTAAATTTTTAGATTGAGAAGACATTTGCATCATCAAATTGATAATTGCCTCTACGAAGACCTGTTGTTCTTTTGTATCTTCTATGGCCTGAGCTTGCTTGATTAGCTTTTGTACGTTACGCCCATATTCAGAAATTATTAGATCTGGGCGGCTGGAGTTGTACTCCATTTCACTTGATGTACTCATGATGTTGAATCTTTTCTAATTGAAATATATAATTGTATTTTCTCTTCGCAAAGTCCCATACTACAGTAACTTAAAATTGTCAGAAAGAACGCAATCTTAAGCACTATTTTTTGACTATTTGCTGAAAACATACTTTAAAACAAATGGGTTTTTACGTGGATGGAACTTAGACTGAATCACAAAGAGTGATATAAGAATTATTGAAATAACAGTGAATATAGCTAAAATTATCGTTGAAGCGTTATCATTGTATGTTCAAAACTTAAGTAAAGGTATAAATATAACTATTAGCTAGCAAATATATTTTGGCATTGATGGAATAGAATCATATGGTCGCAAGACTTCTAAAGTTTCCTAAACCTCGGAAGGCTCACTTACCAATAAGATCGCCTACTTACTTTTGACTTAGCATTGCAGCATTTTTTTACTGATTTTTCACGCTTTCAATATCTTACGAAATGATTGCATAGTAAGTAATACGATCTAAAAAATGACCATGAATTAAAACCAGTTTTATTCTAAGACTAAAAAATGGCACTCGAAAAATTAAAATGTTTTGGGTTTTAAGAAATTAAATATTACCTTTGCACTCGCTTTTGAAGAAAGCTAAGTAAAGATTTGTTCAAAGAAGTTAAGCAATAAGCATTATGCCTACTATAAATCAGTTGGTTAAAAAAGGAAGGACGAAGATAAAGCAAAAGAGTAAATCGGTTGCTTTAGAGTCTTGTCCACAAAGAAGAGGAGTTTGTACGCGTGTTTATACGACTACGCCTAAAAAGCCAAATTCGGCTTTACGTAAAGTAGCGAAAGTGCGTTTGACAAACGGTTATGAAGTTATTGCATATATTCCTGGAGAAGGGCATAATCTTCAAGAGCATTCTATTGTGTTGGTAAGGGGAGGTCGTGTGAAAGATTTGCCAGGCGTAAAGTACACAATCGTTCGTGGAGCATTGGATACTGGTGGCGTAGAGGGACGTTTGCAGAGTAGATCACAGTACGGAACTAAGCGACCTAAGAAATAAAATTAGATGTAAGACGTGAGATGCGAAAGATGGAAGATAAGATTTGCTGAATCTAATGTTTCAAAATTATCATCTCTAATCTAAATAAGAAATGAGAAAAAGAAAGCCTAAATTAAGAATACTTCAGCCAGATCCTCGCTACAATGATCCAATAGTGACACAATTTGTGAACATGATGATGTTGGATGGCAAGAAGAGTGCTGCTTTTAAGGTGTTTTATGACGCTATGGACAAGATAAAGGATCGCACTAAGCAGGATGAGCATGCTATATGGAAGAAAGCTTTGAATAATGCGATGCCTCAAGTAGAAGTAAGGAGTAGAAGAATTGGAGGTGCTACTTTCCAAATTCCTACAGAGATTCGTTCTAAGCGAAAGGTTTCTATAGGGATGAAGTGGTTGATTACTTTCTCAAGGAAGAGAAGTGGAAAAGGAATGGCAGAGAAGTTGGCCGCTGAGTTGATCGCGGCAAGTAAGGGAGAAGGAGCTGCTGTAAAGCGCAAAGAGGACACGCATAGAATGGCAGAGTCCAACAGAGCCTTTGCTCACTTTAGAGTGTAGTTTTATCAATATTTTATTTATACCATTTATCAAATAAGTCATGGCAACTGATCTTAAATACACTCGTAACGTCGGAATTGCGGCGCATATAGATGCTGGTAAAACCACTACCACAGAGCGCATCTTGTTTTACACTGGCATTAGCCACAAAATTGGTGAGGTACATGATGGTGCTGCAACAATGGATTGGATGGAGCAGGAGCAGGAACGTGGAATTACAATTACATCTGCTGCAACAAAGACGAGTTGGAGTTGGAAAGATGATAAGTATGCAGTAAACATTATTGATACACCAGGTCACGTTGATTTTACCGTAGAAGTAAACCGTTCATTGCGCGTGTTGGATGGATTGGTTTTCTTGTTCTGTGCAGTGTCTGGCGTTGAGCCTCAATCAGAGACCAATTGGCGTTTAGCAGACAACTATAAGGTGCCAAGAATTGGATTTGTGAACAAAATGGATCGTTCTGGTGCTAATTTCTTAGAGGTTGTAAAGGATGTAGAGGAAAAGTTAGGTTCTACTGCGATCCCATTACAATTACCAATTGGAGCAGAAGAAAATTTCACAGGAGTAGTTGATTTGGTGATGAATCAAGCTATTGTTTGGAATGAAGATGATTACGGTATGACTTTTCAGGTAGTTGATATGCCTGAGGATATGAAAGAGCAAGTACTTGAATATAGAGAGAAGTTGTTAGAAGCGATAGCAGATTATGATGAATCTTTGATGGAAAAATTCTTTGAAGATCCAGATTCTATAACAGAAGAAGAAATGCGTGCAGCAGTTCGTGGGGCAGTACTTGATAGTAAATTCGTTCCGATGATGTGTGGCTCAGCATTTAAAAATAAAGGTGTTCAAGCAGTGCTAGACGCAGTATGTGCTTATTTACCTTCTCCGCTAGATAGAGGTAATGTAATAGGAATAAATCCTGATACAGAAGAAGAGGTAGTTCGTAAACCATCTGTTGATGAGCCATTCACCGCTCTAGCATTTAAGATTGCTACTGATCCTTATGTTGGTCGTTTAGCTTTCTTTCGTGTTTATTCTGGTGCACTAGATGCAGGTTCATACATCTACAATACTCGCTCTGATAGTAAAGAGCGCATCTCGCGAATTTATCAGATGCACGCCAATAAGCAAAGTCCGATTGACAGAGTAGAGGCTGGGGATATTGCAGCGGGTGTTGGATTTAAGGATATTAAGACAGGTGATACACTTACTGCTGAAGGGCATCCAATTTTGCTAGAAAGTATGGTTTTCCCTGAACCTGTAATTGGTGTGGCAATTGAACCCAAGTCTCAAAAAGATTTAGATAAACTGGGAATGGCTTTAGCCAAGTTAGCAGAAGAAGATCCAACCTTCAAAGTGAAGTATGACGAGGATACGAACCAAACTGTAATTAGCGGTATGGGTGAGTTGCACTTGGATATTATTGTTGACCGATTGAGACGTGAGTTTAAATTAGAGGTGGATCAGGGTGCACCTCAAGTAACTTATAAAGAAGCGTTGCAATCAACTGTTTCTCACAGGGAGAAGTTGAAGAAGCAATCAGGTGGTTCTGGTTTGTTCGCTGATATGGAGTTTGAATTAGGTCCTGCGGATGAAGAGTTCTTGGAAAGTGATGAGTTTAAGTCTGGTAAAGATAAATTGCAGTTCAAATGGGATATTGTTGGAGGTGCAATTGATAAGAATTATGTTAAGCCAATTAAAGACGGCTTTAATGCAATGATGGACAATGGGGTTTTGGCTGGTTACAAGATTGATAGTATGAAGGTTCGTGTCTATGACGGATCAATGCACAATGTCGATTCTAAGCCTATTGCTTTTGAATTGTGTGCTAAAGAAGGATTTAGATCAGCCGCTAATCAAGCATCTCCTGTATTGCTGGAGCCAATTATGAAACTAATTGTCATTACTCCAGAAGAGTATGTGGGTTCTGTTATCGGTGATTTAAATAAGCGTCGTGGACTGCCAAAAGGGCAAAACCCTCGTACAGGTGGTGCTGTTGAAGTACTGGCTGATGTACCTTTGGCTGAAATGTTTGGATATGTAACCGATTTGCGTACTATTACTTCTGGTCGTGCAAATTCAACTATGGAGTTTTCACACTATGCACCTGCACCATCGGGTATTGCCAAGGAAATAATAGAGCGGACAAAAGGAGAAGTAAAAGTTTAAAATTTTAGTTTTGGCTTTCGATTTATAGGTTTATAACATCTATGGATCGAAAGTCATAAAGCTAATAAATTATAAAAATAGGTATGAATCAAAAAATTCGCATTAAGCTTCGTTCTTACGACCACAATTTAGTGGACAAGTCAACGGAGAAAATTGTGAAAACAGTACGTAATAGTGGTGCTGTTGTAACTGGGCCGATTCCGCTGCCAACTGAGAAAGAAATATTTACTGTGCTAAGATCACCGCACGTCAATAAGAAGTCTCGGGAGCAGTTCCAGTTGCGCACTCACAAGCGTTTAATTGAAATTTACACACCAACACAGAAGACAGTAGATGCTCTATCTAAGTTGGAACTGCCGAGTGGAGTGGACATTCAGGTTAAGTTGACGTAATATTTTCAATTAGTTATTATCTAAGATTGGTAATTACATTTTGGTCAGATGTTTATTAACATCTAGCTAAACGAATTAAGTGTAATGCTAAATGAAACTGCTTTGGATCAAGATGCTACCACAACTTGATTGTCTAAATTTTCATTGAAGCATAATAAAATAAATATCCAGTTTTATGAATGGATTAATTGGTCGGAAAATTGGTATGACCAGTGTTTACGACAAGAGAGGAAAAAATGTAGCTTGTACAGTAATTGAGCTTGGACCTTGTATAGTAACGCAAGTCAAGACTGAGGAAACCGATGGGTATTCTGCGCTTCAAGTAGGCTATGGTGAAAAGAAAGAGAAAAATACGCCACAGGCAATGTCAGGGCATTTCAAGAAAGCTGGAACAGGTGCAAAGCGTTTTGTAAGGGAGTTTCGCAATTTTAATGTACTTGAGAAGCAACTCGGCGAAGTGATTCGAGTAGAAGAAGTTTTCGCAGAAGGTGATAAAGTTAGTGCTGTCGGCACTTCAAAAGGTAAAGGTTTTCAAGGGGTAGTTAAACGCCACAATTTCCGTGGTGTAAACGATGCGACTCATGGTCAGCACAACAGGCAAAGAGCACCAGGTTCAATTGGTGCTGCTTCTTACCCAGCAAAGGTATTTAAAGGTATGCGAATGGCTGGAAGAACAGGTGGCAATCGTATTAAGATGCCCAACCTTGAAGTAGTGAGAGTTTTCCCAGAAGAGAATTTGCTCGTCATAAAAGGAGCAGTTCCTGGTCACAAGGGATCATTTGTAATCGTAGAAAAGTAAGAATGCCATGCAATTAAATATAGTTAGTATTAACGGGGAAGATACAGGTCGCTCTATTGAGCTTTCCGATGATGTCTTTGGAATTGAGCCGAACGAACACTGTGTATATTTAGCAGTGAAGGCATATCTAGCGAATCAACGTCAGGGTACGCACAAATCGAAAGAACGTGGTGAAATTGCAGGTTCTACGAGGAAAATAAAGCGCCAAAAAGGAACTGGAACGGCGCGTGCCGGAAGTATCAAAAGTCCAGTATTTAGAGGTGGAGGTCGTATTTTTGGTCCTAAGCCGCGCAATTATGAAATGCGCCTGAACAAGCAGACAAAGAGATTAGCACGCCGATCAGCTCTTTCGGATAAAGTAAAGGGTGGAAATTTGGTCATCATAGAAGATTTTTCTTTTGATGCTCCAAGGACTAAAGAATATATTAATATTCTAAAGTCGCTAGGGGCGGAGGCACAAAAAACACTTTTAGTAACAGCTGATTACGAGAAAGAAGTGTACTTATCGAGCAGAAATCTTCAGAAATCGGTGGTTTCGAGATCGAATGATGTAAATACTTATGACATCTTAAAAGCTGATAAGTTGATTCTTTCAGAGAGTGCGATTAAAAATATTGAAGAAGTATTGTAAGGTTATAAAATCGGATTGAACCAATGGTAGCTAAAAAAAATATACTCGTTCGTCCTCTCATCACGGAGAAATCAGAAATTCTCACTAATGAGTTGAATCAATATTCTTTTGTAGTAGATAGACGTGCTAACAAAATTGAGATTAAAAACGCTATTGAGGATATGTATAATGTAACGGTAGATTCTGTGAATACAGCTATCATGCCGTCGAAAGAAAAAGTTAGAAATACCCGAGGTGGATCTAGTAGGGGTCGAAGGTCGGCATATAAGAAAGCTATTGTTAAGCTAGCTTTCGGTGAAGAAATCGACTTTTTTGGAGAATTATAAATGATGATCCATGTTTGAAGTTTTCGTCTGATTTAGTCATCAGACAAGGGTCTTTGAGCTAAGAATTGAACTGATAACCGTTAATTGATAACTGAATATCATGCCAACTAAGAAATATAGACCGGTATCACCCGGCACGAGGTTTAGAGTGGGAAATGCCTACACGGAAATCACTACTGATAAGCCAGAGAAAAGTTTGTTAGAGCCTATCAAAAGGTCAGGTGGGCGAAATAGTCAGGGTCGCATGACTCAGCGTAACAGAGGTGGTGGACATAAGCGCCGTTATCGCGTTATTGACTTTAAGCGAGACAAGGAGGGCATAAATGCAGAAGTGAAGACCATAGAGTATGATCCAAATAGAACAGCGTATATTGCCTTAGTGGAATATACAGACGGAGAAAAGCGGTACATTCTTGCTCCTAACGGTTTAAAAGTGGGAGATACTATCGTCTCTGGTGAGAATGCTACTCCTGATGTAGGTAATGCTTTGTATTTAAGTAAGATTCCTTTGGGTTCGCAGATTCATGCAGTTGAGATGCAGCCGGGCAAAGGAGCAGCTTTAGTAAGAAGTGCTGGAGTGGTTGCGACATTAATGGGACGGGAAGGTAAGTATGCTGTTGTAAAGTTGCCTTCTGGTGAAGTGAGGCGTATCCTTCTGACTTGTAAAGCAACTATCGGTCTTTGTTCAAATCCAGACCATAGTTTACAGGTTTTGGGTAAAGCTGGTAGAAAACGTTGGTTAGGAAGACGATCAAGAGTAAGAGGAGTTGCCATGAACCCAGTAGATCACCCAATGGGTGGTGGTGAAGGTCGCCAGTCTGGTGGTCATCCACGCTCAAGAAATGGTATCATGGCGAAAGGACAGAAAACAAGAAATACGAAGAAGCATTCTTCTAAATTAATTATCACTAAACGTAAAGGTGCTAAGTAATAACACCCAATAGTGAATCATAACTGTTGGGCGTAAAGAATAAAGAATTATGGCTAGATCATTAAAAAAAGGACCCTATGTTTTTCATAAACTATTGAAGAAATTAGATAGGGCTTTGGATTCTAATAAAAAGTCAGTTATCAAGACTTGGTCTCGTTCTTCAATGATTATTCCAGATATGGTTGGTCTAACTATAGCGGTACATAATGGTAAGACATTTGTACCTGTGTATGTAACGGAGAACATGGTAGGTCATAAGTTAGGAGAGTTTGCTCCTACAAGAAATTACAAGGGGCATTCAGGAAATAGGAAATAGTTTATTCTATAATTAGCACTTTGTAATCAGTGTTCATAGCGAATCATTTGGCACTCAGTTACAAACTATAATATCAAATAATATGGAAGCGGTAGCAAAGATGAAAAACTGTCCAATGTCTGCAAGGAAAATGCGATTGGTAGTTGATCTGATTAGAGGAAAAAATGTGGATGAAGCATTAGATATTTTGCGCTATACTAAGAAGGAAGCATCTGTTTGGCTAGAGAAGGTTGTTTTATCGGCTATTGCTAACTGGGAAAACAAGCTAGATTTTGCAGAGAGTGCGGATGATTTTGACTTGTATATTAAAGAAATACGTTCTGATCAAGGTCCAATGCTTAAGCGATTCCGTCCAGCACCGCATGGGCGAGCACACAGGATTAGAAAGCACACTAATCATGTAACGCTTATAGTTGAAAATCGGATTCCATTGAGTACGGAAAAGATTACAGAAGAAGAAGAAATTGAAGCATAAAAATTAAGAGTTTAAGTTTAGTGCTTGCGAAATGCTATTACAGAGGTAAGTTTAGTAAGCCATAGCACAAAACGATCAATAATAAATTATATGGGTCAAAAGACAAATCCAATCGGTAATCGTCTAGGAATCATTCGAGGTTGGGAATCCAATTGGTTCGGAGGAAAGACTAGGGAGTTTTCTGCAAAAGTAGTTGAGGATGACAAGATTAGAACGTACTTACGCGCCAGGGTAAACAAAGGAGGAATTTCCAAAATTGTTATCGAACGCACTTTGAAGCGCGTTACTGTATCCATTCATACCTCTCGCCCTGGTATTATAATTGGCAAGGGAGGACAAGAAGTGGATCAAATTCGTGAAGAGTTGAAAAAACTTACAGGCAAAGAAGTTCAAATCAATATTATTGAAATCAGAAAGCCCGAGTTAGATGCTTATATAGTTGGAGAGTCTATTGCAAAGCAACTAGAAGCGCGTATTAATTACCGCCGTGCTATTAAAATGGCGATTCAGTCTTCAATTCGTGCTGGTGCAGGAGGAATTAAGGTAAGAATTGCAGGTCGATTAAATGGTGCAGATATGGCACGTTCAGAGGAGTATAAAGAAGGACGCACACCACTTCATACTTTTCGCGCAGATATTGATTATGCAAACGTTGAGGCTAATACTATCTACGGAAAGATTGGTCTAAAAGTTTGGGTATTTAAAGGTGAGGTTCTAGGGCATCGTGAATTAGATTTGAACTTTGGCGTGGATAATAAGAAAGGTGGAAGGAAAGGTGGTGCTGGTCGTGGTGGCGATAATCGAAGAGGAGGAGGAAAAAGAAGGAACAATTAATATGATTATTGAGAATAATAATGTAAATTTGCGCCACTTTTCTAACAAGATCATTTGAAGACCTAGGAAAAGTGCAAAAATATAATTGAGATATGTTACAGCCAAAACGTGTAAAATACAGAAAGCGTCAGAAAGGGAAAAATGATGGTATTTCTTATAGAGGTCACAGAGTAGCATTCGGTTCAGTAGGTTTGAAGGCTGTGACAGAAGCACGTATAACAAACAGACAAATAGAATCTGCTCGTATTGCGATGACTCGCTATATGAAGCGTGAAGGTAAGGTATGGATTCGTATTTTTCCAGATGTTCCAGTTACGAAGAAACCGTTGGAAGTACGTATGGGTAAAGGTAAAGGAGCATTGGATCACTGGGTAGCATTGGTAAAGCCTGGACGTATTATGTTCGAGATTGACGGCGTTCCCTACGAAGTAGCTAAGGAAGCACTTAGGTTAGCGGCACAGAAATTGCCAGTTTTAACTAAGGTTGTTACTCGACCAGATTATGTATCTGAATAGCTTTGGTAAGGGAATTAAATTTAATATTCTTCTTTTAGTTAAATAATTGTAGTAATGGCAAATGAAAATTCAAACAAGGAATTTTCTACCGAAGACTTAAAAATAGAGTTGGAGGAATTAGAAGCGCAGTATAAAAAGCTCAAATTTGATCATGCAATTCGCGGTTTGGATAATCCACTTCGATTGCGCGATCATAAAAGAGACGTAGCAAGGGTAAAGACGGAACTAAGAACTCGTGAGTTAGAGGAGATGACTTCTGAACAATTGGCTGAAAGGTCAAGAATAAGAGCTAGAAGAAAGAGACAGAAAAAGCAAAAGTAGATATCTCATCAGTTGTCAAATATCAATTGAATATGTCAGAAGAAATTAAGCAGGCACATAGAAAAACAAGAGTGGGGTTTGTTTCTAGTAATAAAATGGAAAAAACAATCACAGTAGTAGTAGAGAGAAGACTTCGACATCCTATCTATGGTAAGTTTGTGAAGAAAAATAAGAAATTTATGGCACATGATGAACAGCAAGAGTGCAACATCGGTGACTATGTAAAAATAGAAGAATCAAGACCATTGAGTAAAAGAAAGCGTTGGAGCTTGGTTGAGATTATTGAAAAAGCGAAATAGTATTTCACCATTATCTATTATTTTGGATAAGGTGTATTCAATAAATTTTATTGCTCGGTCAGCAGTTTATTTGACCATACTTAAAGTGCAATAGCTATGATACAGCAAGAAACGAGACTCAGAGTAGCAGATAATAGTGGAGCAAAAGAAGTACTGTGTATAAAGGTGCTTGGCGGTAGCAAGCGAAGATATGCCTCAGTTGGGGACGTTATTGTTGTTTCCGTGAAAGATGCTTCTCCTGGAGGTATTAAAAAAGGTACAGTAACAAAAGCAGTTGTTGTGCGAACGAAAAAAGAGTTGCGTCGTAAAGATGGATCTTATATTCGATTTGATGATAATGCAGTTGTATTGCTCAACGCAGCGGAAGAGCCTAGAGGTACTCGTATTTTCGGACCTGTTGCTAGGGAATTGCGAGAAAAGGATTATATGAAAATTGTTTCGCTTGCACCAGAAGTGTTGTAGCATAAAATAGTTCAAAAATGTCCAAGAAAAAACAAGTAATCAAGCGTTTTGCGCCTAAGTTACACATAAAAAAGGGAGACCAAGTGTTGGTAATTACTGGTGCTGATAAAGGTAATACCGGCGAGGTATTAGAAGTATTCCCAGACAAAAGCAGGGCTATCGTTGAGGGCATGAGAATCGTGAAGAAGCATACTAAGCCAACCAATGATAATCCTGGAGGAATTAATGAAGTACCTGCTCCTATTCATATTTCCAATTTAATGTTGATTGATCCTAAGTCGGGAGAACCTACACGAATTGGTAGAAAGCGAGTAGATGGAAAATTGAAAAGATATTCTAAGAAATCTGGTGAAATCATTGACTAATGAGTTATATACCGAGGTTAAAGACAAAGTATTTAGAGGAAGTTGTACCCGCTCTGATGGAGCAGTATCAATACGGAACGATTATGGAAGTTCCTAAGGTAACTAAAGTATGCCTTAATCAAGGAGTAGGGCAAGCGACTCAAGATAAAAAGTTGGTGGATACTGCAATGCAAGAAATGAGCATTATTGCAGGTCAAAAAGCAGTGCCTACAAAGGCTAAAAAGTCTGTTTCTAACTTTAAGTTGCGTGAGGGAATGCCTATTGGTGTGCGTGTAACGTTACGAAAGGAAAGAATGTATGAATTTTTAGATCGTTTAATCAATATTGGTTTGCCTCGTGTCCGTGATTTCAGGGGAATCAGTGATAAGAGTTTTGATGGTCGAGGTAATTATTCCATGGGAATCACAGAGCACATCATTTTTCCTGAAATAGATTTAGATAAGGTAAGTCGAATTACAGGAATGGACATTACTATTGTAACAACTGCAAAGACGGATGCAGAAGCATTGGCTTTGCTGAAACTAATGGGAATGCCATTCAAAAATCAAAGATAAATAATTAGTTGCTTACTGCGGGTAGCTCTTTATCATAGAGCTATCAACAAGTATGTACTAACTAGAATAAAATAGGTTATGGCTAGAAAATCAGTAGTTGCAAGGGGTAGAAAGCGAGAGAGAGCGGTAGCAAAGTACGCTGAATTACGCAAGAAGTTAAAGGAAGAAGGACGTTGGGATGAGTTAGACAAATTACCTAAAAATTCCTCACCTGTACGCTTGCACAACAGATGCGGCATTACTGGTCGTCCAAAAGGATATATGCGTAAGTTTGGTATCTGCCGAGTGAAGTTCAGAGAGATGGCTAATCAAGGTAAAATACCTGGAATTACTAAGTCGTCTTGGTAATAAATGTAATAGATTATTCACTACACTAAGGTCAATTTTGTTGAAACCAAGTGTGTTAATACATAAATAATGATTGTTACTGATCCAATAGCGGATTATTTGACTCGCATCAGAAACGCACAATTAGCAAGGCATCGGACATTAGAAATACCTGCTTCTAATATGAAGAAGCGGATAACTGAAATACTTTACGATCAAGGTTACATTCTAAAGTATAAGTTTGATGATGAAGCAAGTATTCAAGGCGTAATTAAAATCGCTTTAAAGTACAATCCTCAAACTAAGCAACCTGTAATAAGATCACTGCAGCGCATTAGTAGGCCAGGTTTAAGAAAGTATGCAAAGGCTACAGAGATACCTCGTATAATCAATGGTCTGGGAATTGCAATAGTCTCTACCTCTAAGGGCGTGATGACAGATAAGCAAGCGAGAGAGGAAAATGTAGGTGGAGAGGTGTTATGTTCTGTATATTAATATTTATCTGAAATTAATTAGTCATGTCAAGAGTAGGAAAAAATCCAATACCACTTCCCGATAAAGTCGAACTAAAGGTTTCTAAAGGAAATGTAGTAACCGTAAAAGGTCCTAAGGGTGAGTTATCTCAGGAAGTGCATCCAGATATTGAGGTTAAAATAGAAGATGGCTTGGTTCAGTTAAATCGTCCAACCAATCAGCAGCGACATCGAGCGATGCACGGTTTATACCGATCTTTGATTAATAATATGGTTGAAGGGGTTTCTAATGGATACGTGAAGGAACTGGAATTGATAGGCGTAGGGTATCGTTGTAGTAACAAAGGACAGTTACTTGAATTAATTGTCGGTTATTCGCATCCTATTATATTTATGTTACCAGAAGAAGTAAAAGTTGAGGCTAAAATGGATAAGGGTAAAATCCCTTCTATCCGACTAGAGTCTATCGACAAACATCTAATCGGTCAAGTAGCTGCAAAGATAAGAGCATTTAGAAAGCCCGAGCCGTACAAAGGAAAGGGTATTCGATTTGCAGGTGAGGAAGTTCGCCGAAAAGCTGGTAAGACAGCAGGAAAATAAACATTAAACACTCATAGGCTATATCTATGGAGCTTTGGGATTAGAGAGCGTTTCTACTCACTAGGGCTAAAAAATTATAGTAATGAAGCTTGATAAAAAACAACGCCGAAAAAAAATCGGTTATCGAATTCGTAAAAAAGTAAAAGGATCGTCTGATCGTCCTAGGTTAAGTGTATTTCGCAGTAACAAATCAATTTATTGTCAAGTTATTGATGATATAAATGGTGTTACGCTAGCATCTGCAAGTTCATCAGAATCAACTGTTCCCGATGAAAAAACAAAGACGGAACAAGCCAAGATGGTGGGCAAGTTAATCGCAGAGCGTGTTATGGGCAAAAATATTTCAAACGTTGTTTTTGATCGCCGAGGTTACTTGTATCACGGTAGAGTGAAAGCACTAGCAGACGGTGCTAGAGAAGGAGGTCTTCAGTTCTAAAAAATAGATAAGATGGCAGATAATAGAGATTCAAGCAATAGAAATTCTGACCGAAATAAAAGAGGTGGGAATAACAGTAATTCTGGTCGAATCAAGCCAGCAGAAACAGAGCTTAAGGAGAAAATGGTTACGCTGAATCGCGTTGCGAAAGTAACAAAGGGTGGTCGTACATTTAGCTTCGCTGCTATTGTTGTAGTAGGGGATGGAAATGGCACTGTTGGACACGGTTTAGGTAAAGCCAAAGACGTATCACAAGCTATTTCTAAAGCAGTAGATGATGCAAAGAAGAATTTAATAAAATTCCCTCTCTATAAAGGAACTATTCCGCATGAGCAAAAAGGACGTTACGGAGCGGGAAAAGTTTTGATACAGCCAGCGGCCGATGGTACAGGTGTAATTGCAGGTGGTGCAATGCGTGCTGTGCTTGAAATAGCAGGAATACAGAATGTACTAGCAAAATCACAAGGGAGTTCTAATCCTCATAATGTAATTAAGGCTACAGTAGATGCTCTTTCAAAGCTAAGAAGTCCATTAGACATTGCTAAGCAACGTAATATTTCTATGGATAAACTTTTTAATGGCTGATCAATTGGGCTGTTAGTACAATAGTACATATTAACTTGGGAGGTTTCCTGTAATAACGCAATAGAATGGAAAAAATAAAAATTATACAGATAAAAAGCTTGATTGATCGTTCCAAGCGGCAAAAGAATACAATGAAAGCATTAGGCTTGGGCAAAATAAATAGTGTTGTTGAGCATGAGGCTACTCCACAAATACTAGGAATGGTCAATAAAGTGAAGCATCTAATCCAAATTGAGGAGGTCTAAAAATTTATTCGTAAAGAACTAACAAAACTATCAATTAGGTAAGGTGTTCACAAGTGACTATCTTACACGATGGTAGCAAACTAGGTTAACATGAATTTACATACACTAAAACCAGCGCAGGGTTCTGTAAAGAAAAACCGTAGAATAGCTAGAGGTCAAGGTTCAGGAGGTGGAGGAACTGCTACACGCGGTCACAAAGGTTCAAAGTCAAGATCTGGTTTTAAAAATAAACGAAATTTTGAGGGGGGGCAGATGCCAATTCAGATGCGCTTACCAAAGCGCGGATTCAAAAACCCTAATCGTACAAACTATGTTCCGTTGAATTTAGATCAAATTCAATCTTTTGCAGATAAGTATAATGTAACGGAGGTTAGTTTAGAAACATTGATGGAGCACGGTGTTGTCAGGAAAAATGAGTTGGTAAAGGTATTAGGTAATGGAGCATTACAAAGTGCCTTAACAGTTAAAGTACATAAAGTTTCGGCTTCTGCTAAAGAAGCTGTTGAAGCTAAGGGAGGAAGTGTAACAATCGTTGAGTAAAACCTTTGCTTGATATTGGATATTGTGGTTCGGACAATTTCGCTATCAAGTGATTATTATAAAAAGATATGAATCGGTTTTTTACCACATTACGCAACATCTGGAAAATTGAAGAGTTACGAAAGCGCATTCTCTACACATTGGGAATGCTATTTGTATTTAGATTAGGTTCATTTATCCCTCTGCCGGGGGTTGATCCATCTAAACTGACTCCGCCAGAAGGTGCAGGGGACTTACTAGGGCTTATTAATATTTTCACAGGTGGCTCCTTTTTCAATGCAGCTATTTTTGCACTGGGTATTATGCCTTACATTACTGCTTCAATCATTGTACAGTTATTAGGTTTTGCTGTTCCATATTTCCAAAGATTACAACAAAAAGAAGGAGAGTCAGGAAGAAAGAAGATAAATCAAATTACTCGTTTGCTTACTGTAGCCATTACGCTTGTTCAAGGTGGAGGTTATTTGACTTATATCAAGAATGGTCTAAACGCACAGGCTGATGGCATTTCTGATCCAATTTTTTGGTTTTCCAATATCATTGTGCTTTCCGCTGGTACTATATTTGCAATGTGGATGGGGGAAAGAATTACAGAAAAAGGAATTGGAAATGGTGTATCATTGCTAATTACAGTAGGTATTATTGCAGCACTTCCAAAAGCCATTATTGCAGAATTCCAGTTGCAAATAACGAATAGTCCAATTTTATTAGTTGTAGAGTTTGCAGCATTGTTTTTTGTTGTTCTTGCGACAGTAGCGATTGTGCAAGCAGTAAGAAGGATACCGATTCAATTTGCCAAGCGTATGATAGGCAGAGGAACTGGTCAGTTACCTAATGCAGGTGCTAGAGATTATATTCCCCTAAAGGTGAATGCCGCAGGGGTAATGCCGATCATTTTTGCTCAAGCATTAATGTTTCTGCCCTCAACAATAGCTCAATTCTTGGCAGGTGATCCAACAGAAGTAGCCAACAACGCAGTACTCAGTAAATTTACCGATCCATTTTCTGCGCCTTATAATATTGTTTACTTTTTGCTTGTAGTTGTATTTACTTATGTTTATACGGCATTACTGGTTAATCCAAAGCAATATGCAGAGTACCTCAAACGTCAAAATGCCTTTATACCAGGCATTAAACCTGGACAACCAACCGCAGATTTTATTGATGCTACCACTACTCGTATTACGTTGCCAGGTTCAGTTTTTCTAGGGATTATTTCTATTTTTCCTGCCATTGCTTATGCTTTTGGTATCAATCAAGCATTCGCGCTCTTTTTTGGAGGTACGTCGTTATTGATATTAGTAGCAGTAGTGTTAGATACGCTTCAACAGATCGAGAGTCATCTACTAATGCGGAAGTATGACGGACTAGTAAAAACAGGTAAGATACAGGGTAGAAGTAGATTACAGAGTATTGGTGCTGGTATGTAGATTATTTTCTATGCTCCTCCAATGCCCTAGTTGAATTCTTTTGACGATAACTAAAAACTGTTATCAACTTGTAACTCTACGTTGTCAAAGAAAAATTGGAATAGTACTTAAAAGAAGTAACGTTAGCTCAAGCCTATATTTCGACTTGGGCTAAATCGTTAAAAGTTTTTTTGATTGTAGTAATGAAGAAATAACTTGAGGCACTTGTTATACAATGTATTTTTTACCTCGCTACATATTAGATTCAGATATATATGATCTACTATAAAACAGATGAAGAAATAGAGCTTATTCGTGAGAGTTGTTTGTTAGTGAGCAAGACGCTAACACTTGTAGCGGGGTTGCTTAAACCTGGAGCGAATGGAATGGATATTGATAAGGAAGCAGAGACTTTTATAAGAGATCATAATGCAATACCAGGCTTCAAAGGCTTATATGGATTCCCTAATACATTGACGATTTCAAAAAATAGTGCTGTTGTACACGGCGTTCCTTCCAAAGAAGAATTTGAAGATGGCGATATTGTTTCAGTAGATTGTGGGGTGTATTGGAATCAATTTTATGGAGACGCTGCTTATACATTTGCAGTTGGAGATGTAGAAGAGGATGCAATTGATTTATTAAGAGCTACAAATATTTCTCTTCTATTAGGTATTGAAAACGCCGTAGTGGGAAAGCGCTTGGGAGACATAGGTTTTGCTATTCAAAGCTATGTTACTAGAAATGGATACAGTATTGTTAGAGATTTGGTAGGACATGGATTAGGAAAAGAATTGCATGAAGAACCACAAGTACCAAATTATGGTAAACGGGGAAGAGGAGCTAAATTAAAAGAGAATTTGGTCATTGCCATTGAGCCAATGATAAACATGGGAGGAAAGGAAGTGTACGTTGGTAAAGATGGACACACTATCTACACCAAGGATAATAAGCCATCAGCGCATTATGAACACACAGTAGCTGTAAAGAAAGGCAAAGCAGACATATTATCGGATCATAGCAATATAGAAGCAACTGTAAAAAAGAACCCTAACTTGAAGGAACTCGAAATACATGATTATGTTTAATTGAACTATATGATAATCAGTGTGTTTATATTTATGGTTGGAAATTATTTTAATTATTAATTATTTTTTCTATTTTTGCACTCCAATTTCAAAATATGTCGAAGGATAAGAATCTCATCAAACAGGATGGTACCATTGAAGAAGCATTATCAAATGCTATGTTTCGAGTAAAGTTAGAAAACGATCACATAATCGTAGCAACTATTTCTGGAAAGATGAGAATGAATTATATTAGAATTCTACCTGGTGATAAGGTGGCAGTAGAGATGTCTCCTTACGATTTGACTAGGGGAAGAATTACTTATCGTTATAAATAGTATAAAAAATGAAAGTCAAAGCATCAGTTAAGAAACGCTCAGTAGATTGTAAAATTGTAAGAAGAAAGGGTAAATTGTATGTTATCAATAAGAAGAACCCTAGATTCAAACAACGTCAAGGATAATCATTCTAAATATAGTGTAACTGTAAGCCATTTTTATGGCTTAATAGTTCTAAAATAAATATCTTGAAATGGCGCGTATCGCAGGGGTTGATTTACCAAAAAATAAGAGAGGAGTTATAGGTCTAACTTATATCTATGGAATAGGTAGCTCAAGGGCAAAAGAAATTTTAGACCAAGCTGGTATTCATGAAGATACTAAAGTAGAAGATTGGTCTTCGGATAATGTAAAGGTGTTGACTTCTATCATAACTGATGATTATACAGTGGAGGGAGAGTTGCGCTCAGAGGTTCAAATGAACATCAAGCGATTGATGGATATTGCTTGTTATAGAGGACTCCGACATAGAAAAGGACTTCCTTTAAGAGGACAGAGAACTCAAACCAATGCTCGTACCAGAAAAGGTAGGAAGAAGACAGTAGCGAACAAGAAAAAAGTAACAAGGTAAATTAATAATAGATTAGGTGTAGGAAGTCATTCAACTTGCTGTGCCTATTAGTATCCGTTTTTTTATGGCAAAGGGAAAAAAGCAGTCGAAGCAAAGAAAATTAAATGCTAAAGTTGACACAGAAGGATATGTTTACATTCACGCTTCTTTCAACAATATTATTATTTCTTTGACAAATAAATCTGGTCAGGTTTTATCTTGGGCATCTGCAGGTAAAGCGGGTTTTAGAGGCTCAAAGAAAAATACACCTTACGCTGCCCAGGTTGCAGCGGCGGATGCTGCAAAAACTGCTCATGAAGTAGGGATGAGAGCGGCTGAAGTTTTTGTAAAAGGTCCAGGTGGCGGTCGAGAAGCAGCTATTAGAGCGATTGACAGTGCAGGTATCAAAATAACAAAAATTCGTGATGTAACGCCGATTCCTCACAATGGATGTCGTCCACCAAAGAAGCGTAGAGTGTAATGCAAAAGTGTAATTTGGCACTTAAATTAATTTTAAATATCCAACAGTTCAGTGTAAAATAGTATGGCTAGATATACAGGTCCTAAGACAAAAAAAGCTAGGTCTTTTGGTGAAGCAATATTCGGTTACAGCAAGGCTTTCGAGAAAAGAAAGTATCCTCCAGGTCAACATGGCCCCAATAGACGACGTAAGCAAAAGTCAGATTATGCTTTGCAATTGATGGAAAAGCAAAAGGCAAAATATACTTATGGCGTGCTAGAGCGTCAGTTTCGCAATCTATTTGATAAAGCCAACAGTAAATCTGGTGTTACTGGTGAAATTTTACTTCAATATTTGGAAGCAAGATTGGATAATACAGTTTACCGAATGGGACTTGCACCTACTCGAAGAGCTGCACGGCAGTTAGTTTCACATCGTCATATTTGTGTTAATGGTATAATTACTAATGTGCCCTCTTATCAGTTACGACCAGGTGACATTGTTCAAGTGAAAGGTAAATCACAAAAGATGCAGGTAGTTCAAGAGTCTGTTACTAGCAAGAGCGATGTTCACAAATTCACTTGGTTAGAGTTTAATCCAGATAAGATGCAAGGTGTTTTTTTAGAATATCCACAAAGAGATAACATTCCTGAAAAACTCAATGAACAGTTGATCGTTGAACTTTATTCAAAATAGATCACACAATGGGAAATCTGCTCAATTAGTAGATTTCCTGTTTCAACTTTATTTTCTTTCTACACTTGAGACTTTTAAGTCTTTCCCTTTCAAAGTTTTAGATTTATTCTATGAGCACTATACTAAATTTTCAAAAACCTGATAAGATTGTCCTTCAAAAATCCAATGATTTTGAAGGGACTTTCGAGTTCAAACCACTAGAACCTGGATTTGGTCAAACAGTAGGAAACTCATTGAGAAGAGTATTACTCTCTTCGCTAGAGGGCTTTGCTATTTCTGCTATTCGCATTGCAGGTGTTGACCACGAATTTGCCACTATCAAAGGTGTAGTGGAAGATGTAGTAGATATTATATTGAATCTAAAGCAAGTTCGTCTGAAACAGATGATTGCTGATGATGAAGTAGAGGAAGAGCGTATTTACTTGACCATTAGTGGACGAGAAGAATTTCTGGCTGGTGATATTGAAGACCATACCAACGTATTCAAAATTATGAATCCTGAGTTGAAGATTTGTACAATGGAGACGTTCGTTAGTTTAGAGATGGAGTTAACTATAACAAAAGGTAGGGGCTATGTGCCAGCAGATGAAAATCTTCCTAAAGATGCGCCCATAGGAGTCATTCCAGTAGATGCGATCTACACGCCAATCAAAAACGTAGCTTACAGTATTGATAGTACACGAGTAGGACAACGTACAGATTATGAGCGTTTAATACTTGATGTGAAGACAGATGGTACGATTCATCCTGAAGAAGCTGTCCGTGAGGCATCTCGTATTTTGATTCAACACTTGATGTTAATTACAGATGAAAAAATTGACTTTGACACACCTAGCAGTCGTCAAGATGACGTAGTAGATGAGCATATTCTACACATGCGTAAGTTGTTGAAGACGTCGCTAGAAGATTTAGATTTGTCTGTAAGAGCTTACAACTGTCTGAAAGCTGCTAAGATCAATACGTTAGGAGAGTTAGTGTCTCATGATACGCATGAGTTGTTAAAATTTAGGAATTTTGGTAAGAAGTCATTAGTCGAGATAGAAGAGCTACTCCAAGAAAAAGCATTGACTTTTGGAATGGATTTAGCTAAGTATAAATTGGAAGAAGAGTAGATGAAAAGATTCGGATGCTGACTGATAGAAGTTAAATCGTTAGTTATTCGTAATCCTTGGTCTATTACTCAAAAAATATAATTTGTAGTAACTGATTCTATTTAAGACAGTGCTGCGAGGTTCATTAATTTAATAAAATAAATGTCATGCGACACGGAAAAAAGTTTAATCATTTAAAACGAAAAGCTGGACACAGAAAGGCTTTAATGAAAAATATGTCTATTGCTTTAATTGAACATAAGCGCATAAAGACGACGTTAGCCAAAGCTAAAGCATTGAGGATTCATATTGAGCCGCTTATTACTAAAGCACGTAGAGGAACAGTACACGATAGAAGAGTCGTGTTTAGCTATTTGCAAAGTAAGGAAGCTGTAAAAGAGTTGTTCGAGAATATCGCAGGGGTAGTAGGTAATCGTCCAGGCGGTTATGTTCGAGTGATTAAGTTGGGCTTTAGAAAAAGTGATAGCGCAGAAATGGCATTGATTGAATTAGTGGACTTTAATGAGGATTATTCAGTACTTTCATCTGAGGAAATGTCAAGTGAAGGGAATCGTCGCCGTCGTCGCCGTGGTAGCAATAAATTAGTAGAAACAGATGATACTATGACAGTGGAAGATGCTACAGATGAGTTGGAAGAAATGGAAGATGAGTTAGAAGAAGTAGAGGATGAAGTCGAAGAAATTGAGGAAGATACCACAGATGAATTAGAAGAAGAAGAGGAAAACAAAGAAGAGAAATAGATTACATCAATTGATTATTGAAATAAATGAAAAGCCTAGCACTATTTTTTTGGTGTTAGGCTTTTGTGGTTTTATGCTCATAACAAGTATTTTATGAAAGTACATATTATTACAATTGGAGACGAAATTTTAATTGGACAAATTGTAGATACCAACTCGGCATGGATGGGGCAGTTGCTTAACTCCAATGGTATCCGAATAAGTGGCATCACAACCGTAGGTGATAATTATGAAGATATTCAAATTGCATTGAGGAGAGGATTTGATAAGGCGGACGCAGTTTTGATGACTGGAGGTTTAGGTCCAACGAAAGATGATGTAACAAAAAAAGCACTAATAGATTACTTTGACGTAGAGTACGTTTTCTCACAAGTGTCGTATGATCGCATATTAAAGATGGCAGAAAAATGGGGACGACCAACAACGGAGGCTCATCGAGAACAATGCTACATGCCTAGTAATGCAGAACTATTGACTAACAAAATGGGAACAGCACCAGGGATGTGGTTTGAGGATAACGGCAAAGTACTAGTCTCTATGCCGGGAGTACCTTATGAAATGAAATATTTGATGGAATGCGAAGTGGTGCCAAGATTAGTTCAACGCTTTCCGATAGGGCCTATTGCTCATCGCACAATTCATACGATAGGAGAGGGGGAATCGCGCATTGCAGATCGCATCAAAGATTTTGAAGCCGCACTGCCCGAGAATATCAAATTAGCCTACTTACCTAATTTAGGTAGGGTTCGTCTTCGCTTGACAGGTATGGATGCCAAACAAGACCTGCTCGAGCAAGCACTTGATGCAAAAGTCAAGGAACTGCTACCACTCGTAGAGGACTTGGTATTTGGATTTGATATTACTAGTATTGAAATTGAAATCGGTAGGCTACTTCAAGAACGCGGGCTTCGACTTGCTACTGCTGAAAGTTGTACAGGCGGTTATCTAGCTCATCTAATTACTTCTATTTCAGGTTCTTCTGCTTATTATGTTGGTAGCGTAATTGCTTATGCCAACGAAGTGAAGATACAGCAGCTTGGTGTACAGTCTATTACGCTTGAGCAGCATGGTGCTGTGAGTGAAGTGACCGTTATTGAAATGGCAGAAGGTTTACTAAAACGCTACCCAGCTGATATTGCCATTGCTATTTCTGGCATTGCCGGACCTAATGGCGGGACACCTGAAAAGCCTGTCGGTACGATTTGGATGGCAATTGCTTCAAAGGATCAAGTGCACACTAGAAAGCTGCAACTAGGTAAAGACCGAATCAGAAATATACAATATACGGCTATTCAAGCCTTGAATCTAGTGAGGTTATTTGTGCTAGGGCGGTTGTAGTTCTATCACAAATACCAACTTTTGAAACCTTTAGATCTGAGCCGAAGGAAGTACTCTGCTATCGGTTTGCTACCAGTACTTACCTTAAATGATGATCTATGTGCAAGCGTGGGATAAATTACATTCTAACTCGCTTAGCTTCAATTCAAAAGCTGCTATCCAAGAAATACTTAATACATACAATTCGCTGAGAGTAGTTTTCTATCTATCTTAGCCTGTGATGTTGCCTTTTCAGAATGATCTATTACTGGAATTGATAATTTTTAGTAATAATCCAACACTTAATATTTGATGATAGAAACTCCTTCGACATACGAGGCTTTCGTAAACCACTGGAAGCAATACTACAAAAATGCTATTGAAGAATATGCCAGCTATCGTTATTCTTTTATTCCAAATTTGCTACCCTCACAGGCGGTAAATCTATCTACTCATCAAGTGTTGGATATTCTTCAGCAGCGACTGGGGTCAAAGTTGATGACTGCGCTTGATCCTAATGAAACGATTGACTCTCCCGTTCGGCATCACAAAAATACAGACTGGCTGAAGAAGACCAATATGGTTGGTATCAATGTCCGAACTATTCACAATTTTTGGAATATTATTAAATATGTTCTTACAGTTCCCGCATCGCAGCAATCTATTCATATATTACCGATATGGGAGCCAGGAGTAGTTGCCAGTCTTTACGGTATGAGTAGCTGGAATATAAATCCTGAATTTTACAGTACTGAATTGGCTAATGCCGTCCCAGCTTTAGACACAGTGGAGAAGCAACTGAAAGTAGTAGTCAACACACTTCATGCTATGAATCGAATGGTGGGAATGGATGTCATTCCTCACACAGATAGGTACGCTGAAATTGTACTTGCCAAGCCTCATTATTTTGAATGGCTACAGCGTCGAGATACGGAGATAATTGACTACCGAGCAAAGCTACACGAGAAAGTACAGCATCAAATCATGCGATTCTTATATTTATTTCGTGCGGCTGTTTCTATGCCTTATCCTGGTAAAGCACCTGTATTTTTCTCAGACCAGTTTCCAGAATCAGAGCGATTAAAGGTGTTGTTTGGCTTGCCTAGTGATTATCGCGGTAGAACAAAGCGCAGAAATCAAATCATACAATTTCTTTATAACGAAGGATTGGAGCCTGTACCTGCTACTATGGCGCCTCCTTATCGAGGACTGGAAGTAGATACAGATGGAGCAGCAAAAACAATAGATCAAGATGGACGAATATGGAGGGACTATAAAATTACGAAGCCCCAGAAAATGTCTAGAGTTTTTGGACCTTTAACGCGCTACAAGCTCTATGAGCGAAAAAATGATAATGTCAATTGGGAAATTGATTTCGAGCAACCGCGCTATGCCGTTTGGGATTACGTATGTCAGAAATACGATAAAGTTCAGCAAACTTATAACTTTGATTTCATGCGAGGGGATATGTCGCATGTGCAAATGAGAGCGACAGGTGTACCTGATAAGGTAGATGAATACTACGATATTCACCGATCCATCAAGCATTACTGCCAACGGAATAAACCTTATTTTGCTTACTTTGCGGAAACGTTTTTAGCTCCACCTAATGAAATGGGCTATGGTGATGAAGTAGAGCATCTGGTGCAGTCGGATGCGGATACTACTCTAGGTGATTTGCAATCTATGATAGTGGGTTCGGATCGCTTTATGCAGGAGTTCGCTCGATATTGCAAGATTGCTAACTCCAGGACGATGATTCCTAATTTTACGATAATGACAGCAGATAAGGATGACCCACGATTTGATAGGTTTTACGAACGGGGCAATGAGGTGAGATTTTTTTGTGCTTTATTTCTAACGCATCTACCGAGTTATATGGGCTTGGGTTTTGAACTAAGAGATGTTCATTTAGCACCAGCACCGAACGAGCATTACACAAAATTGTATGTATTTCAGGTAGATTACGGATCGAAGGCGACTTATGGGCCCTATCAATGGGGCAAAAATGGAGCACTTTTCCAGTGTTTGACTGCTATACGAGTTTTTGCGGAATCTATTTTATCGTCATTAAGCGATTTGCCGCTCCAGTGGTTAGTTGCCCCCGATGCCACAGTTACTCATAAGCACATTGTTTGGAAGATTGGGCAATATGTTTTTGCCGTAAATTTTGATACCGCAGGAGCTATCAATATTGACTATTTGCAATTGGACGATAATTTTTCTATTGCATTTTCTACATTGGGAAAAGACGTTGAGCGATACTCATTAGATGCTGGAGAAGGTAGAGTTTACATAATTAACGGTTAAAAAGAAATATTATGAAAATCAACTGGGGAATAATTGGATTAGGAAAAATAGCTAAAAAGTTTGCTACCGATATTCAGGTAGTGGATCAGGCTAATTTATACGCTGTGGCTTCTCGCAGTCAAGAAAAGGCAACTACCTTCAAGGAAGAGTTTGGGGCAATTCATGCTTTCGGTAGTTACGAAGCACTATTAAATTGCGCTGGCTTAGATGCTGTCTATATAGCGACGCCTCATGTTTTTCATTACGAAAACACAATGATGTGCCTAGAAGCGAGCCTACCAGTGCTTTGCGAAAAGCCTTTTGCTATGAATCAAGCGCAGGTGAAATCCATGATTGCAAAGGCGAAAGCAGAAAATCTTTTTTTGATGGAAGCTCTTTGGACAAGTTGTTTACCTAGTACCCTAGAAGCGAAAAAAATAATTGAACAAGGTGAGTTAGGAGAGATCATCTCGATTCGAGCAGACTTTGGGTTTAAAGCCCCTGTTGATTTAGATGCTAGGCTTTACAATAGGTCATTAGGTGGTGGTGCATTGTTGGATATTGGAATTTACCCTGTTTTTCTAGCATTGATGATACTTGGGTATCCTCAAAAAATTACAGCAGTTGCAAAACTAGGCAAAACAGCCGTAGATGAAGAAATTGGCATTATACTTGAGTATGAGCAAGGTGCAATGTCGCATCTGCACGCTACTATCTTAACAAAAACAAAGACAGAAGCATTCATCTATGGAACAAAGGGAACGCTTCATTTGCACGAACGATGGTTTACTCCCACAACTATGACCTTAACGCTTTTTGAGGATGAAAACCAACCTCGAACAATTGACTTTAACAGCACAAGCGGTGGTTTTGAGTACGAAATTGCCGAAGCAAGTCGCTGCCTAATTGAGGGTAAAAAAGAAAGTGATTTAATGCCGCTGAGTCAAAGCTGGAAACTCATACAATTGCTAGACGCAGTCCGCTCCAAAATTGGTTTGGTTTATCCCGAGCACGACAAATAAATCAGTACTTTATTTGCTCACATCGTCAATTGGATGTAATATTACAGCATTAATTAGCATAGTGAAAAATGGAATCAAAGGCAGCAGTTATAGGCATTGACATAGGTGGAACTTATACAAAACTCGGAGTGGTTGCCCGTTCGGGTGAAATGCTCTCTTTCAAACGTTTTCCGAGTAGGGCTAATCAACCATTTGAAGTATTCCTAAGGGAACTTAAAAATGCTCTTCAAGAAGTCAAAGCAGAACTACCTGATGAAGTAATATTGAAAGGTATCGGAATAGGCGCTCCTGTGGCGAACTACAGCACAGGCGAGATGGGTAACGCATCCAATTTTAAGTGGGGAACTTGCACGCCGTTAGCCAAGAGCGTGAAGGAAGTATCAGGTTTGCCAGTGCATATCCAAAATGATGCTAGTGTAGCTGCGCTAGGCGAATTAAGATTCGGAGGCGCAAAAGGCATGAAAAATTTTGTGGTTGTAACGCTAGGGACAGGTGTAGGGGGAGGCTTCTTTGTTAACGGTACTTTGCATAGCGGCAGCCGCGGTATGGGAGGCGAGATAGGACATACCATTATTGTGAGAAATGGAAGGCAGTGCCCTTGCGGTCTTAAAGGATGCCTAGAGGTATATTCCTCTGTAACAGGTACTGTTATTTCGGCTAAAAATTTATTAGCTTCTACTTCAGCACCTTCTTCGCTTAGGGATATTCCAATAGACCAGTTAGAAGGTAGAGATATTTTTGAGGCGGCAAAAAAGCAGGATGATCTTGCTATTGAAGCATTTAGGATTGCTGGGGAGATGCTGGGCTATGGATTAGCAGATGTGGTGGCCTATTTTGAGCCAGAAGCTATATTTATCACAGGTGGATTGGCGAAGGCAGGCGATATGGTACTCTTGCCAACTATTCAGTACATGGAAGAAAATGTATTTAATATTTTCCAAAATCAAGTTAAAGTTTCCATTTCAAGTCTTGTTAATAAAGAAGGAGCCGTGCTAGGAGCTGCTGCACTAGCTTGGGATGAACTGAATTAAAAATATATGATTCTCATAAAACTTTTTCCTCTGGATTGGTTGGCGCAGCTTTTTTTATTTCTATGGTCTCCGTGCTGAGTTTGCTGAGTGGAACAATGATTTTTTTATCCTCATCTTTGGTAGAGATGACGAGTGCCGTATTATCAATGCCCTCTACGGTTCCTTCTTTCCCTTCAATCGTAATTATATCTCCAATGCTCACTTTACTTCGGTTATAAAAATAAGCAATATGATTAGACATTGTTGCTTTAGAAGCAAGCCCATAGCCAATAGAAAAAGCAAACACAATACCCGCTAGTATGATAGAAAGATTTGATGTAATGAAGTCCGTGTTAATCTTTGCTTGTTCTAGTGCCAACATCAGTACATTGAGCAGAATAAAGTAGAAGATGAATCCAGCTACAAATTTTGCAGAAGGTACATTCAGCGATCGCAGCGCAACTAGTGAAATATCTTGTACAAAATCAGCAATAAATAAGCCAACAATGAGCAAAGTCAAAGCAGTAATTAAGAATGGCACATAATCCACAGCACCTGTAACGAGTTCAGAAACTGCCTGCATTTTTAATACGTCAGTAGCAGCTACTAGCACGATCAGGAGTCCGAAGTAATACACAATTTGACCAATAAGCGAACTGGGAACAATCCTTATGTTATTAGAAGCAAGGAAGTCTATCTTATTCACACTATTATCCGCAAGAGCATCTATATTTAGTTTTTTTAAGAGCACCTTTATCAATCTTTTAACAATGCGAAGAATGATAAAACCAACAATAAAAATAAGTAATGCTCCTAGTAGGTTCGGAGCAAACTGAATAAATTGCTCTAGCAGTTTCTCTAATAACCCCAGACTATCTAGTGCGTATAGTATTTTCATATTGAAATATTGCAGATGGTGTGTGTAAAATAGATTTTTAGAAGAAGCGATTAGAAAAACTACTCCGAATGGCTATCAGCATCTTTAGCACCCATCATTTGTGTTAGTGTATCTGTTAAGCGAACAATGTAAAGTTCCAGCGTTTTTCCTACAAACTGATAAAAGCCCATCCTACCCATTATATCCCTTTCGATCTTGTCTGCTTTCCCAGAGCCAAAGAAATGTTTAGAGTGGTCTTCTTCTATTTTTCTGAATGATTCCATATGTTTGATTCTTAATCAGTTAGCTCTTCTTTGAATATAGAAGTACGTATTTTATTCGCCTTCTCTTTTGCACGTTTAATTCTCATTTTAACAGCACTGTCGGTCTTTTCTATGATCTCCGCAATCTCTTTTATAGAGAGGTCATCTTGATACTTCATCAGCAGTATTGCCCTATCATCCACAGGCATCATGTCGAGCACTTGTTTTAGCTGTACTACTTCAATTTCTAGTAGCTCTTTGTCATTAACTTTATCATCCACCACATCAGGAGCACGCTCTATATCATCTACGAATAAGTCTTTCTGTTTCTTCTTTTTTCTGAGGTAATCAATACAATAGTTATAGGTGATCGAATAAACCCAAGTAGAAAACTTTGAACGCTCTCGAAATTTAGAAAGATTGACAAAAATTTTGGTGAAAATCTCTTGAGTAGCATCCTGTGCTAGTGGTTCATCTTTCAAAAGGGAGATACACTTACTGTATATCTTACCAGCATATCTATTGTATAAGATGCTAAAACAAACAGGAGCTTGATAGTCAAGATAAGTATGAATGACCTCAATATCCTCCATTTGAGATGTACAATGCTTGTTCAAACCAACAAGTTTTTGTCAAGAAAAAGTAGCAAGAAAAATATTTCTATGATGTATATGAAATTTCTCTTTGCTCAATTTATGCTCGAAGATAGTAAGTTGATTCCAATATGTCAAAGAGTCTTTTGAAAATGTAAAACAATGCGTGTTAGACGTGATGGAATTGGAAAAGTAGTATATTATTTTTGCGTTTAATATTGGCTAATCATTATTTTTCAGATAAGTAAGCTAGCAATCAACTGGTAATGAATTTGTTAAAGGCTAAATTTTTTAAATATTTGCTTATTGATCTAGCAGGTGTAAAAATATAAAGCATAATATTTTTTTAACTAATTGTATTTTATTCCTTTTTATTTATAATAAAAGGGGAGTGTCCTATAAACTGTACTTGGTCTGTTAAGGAATATAATTAGTGTAACATTTCTCATGATGGAGAATTAGTACTTCTGTATGGCTTTAATTGCAACAAGACTTTCATGAATCACCTAAAAGCTAAATTAATAATAGTTACCAAGTGAGTGCTGATAAACTTCGAAGAATAGCTATCCATCTATGTTCATTTGGGTACTCCCCACCTTATGGACAAGGAAGAAAAGGAAAGCATTGTTCCTTTTCTGGAAGAATATTGCGAGAATAACGATTTGCTCCTACCCCCCATAAATCTAAAAATTACTAATATGTCCATTTTCTTCCAAAGGCTTCCAACAATTGCCAATTTTGGCTATTGTGCTCTCTAAAATAAGGATTTATCTTTGCATCATATTGATTGTGCACTTCAGTATGAAAACAAAAGAGCTACTGCTACCATTTTGGTACCTTGGTTAGCAATAGCTCGAAAAGCATTTATTTAATTAACAAAATTACATTTTATTATGCGAAATTTATTTTTTGTTTTAGCATTTATGCTAACTGGTATTTTTTCTTCTTTTGCTAACAGTTCTGATGGTTTTATTGGTAAAATATCTATTCACACAGTTTGTCCAGAGGAAACTACGACTGTTGACCTAACATTTTATTCAAGAGCTGATTTTGACAGTTTCGATGCAAGTGAACTTGTAGATGTTGAAAATGAAGTGTGTAAAGTTGACGTTACAGTAGAAGTTTCTATTGGTGTTGTTACTGTCTCGGTTACGGTCAAAGACGTTGATTGTGGAGATGTGATGAATACAATCGTTGATACCGTAAAAAGTATTAAGGACGCATTGAAATAATATCTAACTTTAGTTGAGTTGTGAAATGCAACTCAACATTTTAAAATTTTAATATGAAAATAGTAATCACACCAATTATTTTGCAAATGTTTTTTTTGTCTCTTAGCGGTCAGAGCAATCCATTCATTTCAAAGTTAAATGTTGAATATGAAATGTACCTGAATATTAGTGAACCTTTAGAATACAGTGCTATTCTTTTCTCTAATGATTCCATTTCTTTATTTACATATAGTAGCAAAGAGAAATCCAGAGAATCCCTTGAAGATAATTCTAATGAGTTGGGTCTTCGCATATATCTAGCTGATACAGTAGTTAGTAATATTGTCACGAACAAAAGAGAAAATACGCTATATACGTTACGTAGAAGAATAATCAGTAAACCAAGATATTATTACACAGTCGAGGAAGTACCCAACTTTAAATGGAAAATTGAAAGAAAAGAAAAGCTAATTAGTGGTATCAAATGCTACTTAGCAAATTTAAAGTTTAGAGGACGAGAATACTCTGTTTGGTACGCACCCTCTATACCTAGTCAATTTGGACCTTGGAAATTGGGTGGACTACCTGGATTAATATTAGAAGCAAGCGATGTTTATAACGAAGTCGTTTTTAGAGCAACGAAAATAGAATTTATAGAAGAGGAGATTGCCTTACCTTCTTATGAATCGTATGAAGTGTTGAGCTTAGAGCAACATATTTATGATGTAGAAAAAAACATGGAAGCGTTTGAAAAAAAATTACGATCACGAATGCCTAAAGGTACTAACGTTCAGTTGGATCCTAAAGCAAGAGGTATTGAATTAAATTTTAATGATTTACAATAATAAATTGAAACTGATAAGTATAATACTTATTTTCTCATTTTATCATTTCACTTTAAATGCTCAGACAAAAATAACAGGCAAGATTACAAGTTCTGATAACAATGAATTATTTGGTGTCAATGTTGTACTAAAAGAGCAAGACAATGTAGTTGCTTACGGCTTCTCGAATATTGAGGGGTTATATGCTTTAACAACTGATGGCATCGGAGATTTTAGTCTCGAATTTACCTCTCTTGGGTTCAACCCTAAGATAGTAGAAATCAAAATTGAAAAATCTCAAAAAGTAGTAGTCGTAGATGTAGCGTTAGAAGAAAGGTCTATTCCCTTAAATGAGATCATTATACAAACGAAACGACCCATCTCAATAAGAAAGGATACTATAACTTTTCAGACTGCGGATTTTACTAACGGCACAGAACAAAATGTTGAGGATTTGCTCCAAAAAATACCCGGATTACAAGTAGATAATGAAGGTACAATTAAGGTAGGGAATCAAGAAATTGAGAAGCTAATGATCGATGGAGACGATTTTTTTGAAAAAGGGTACAAGATTTTGTCCAAAAATATGCCTGCCTATCCAATTGAGGAAGTTGAAATCTTTAAGAACTACTCTAATAATCGGTTACTCAAAGGCGTGGAAGAGAGTAACAAGGTCGCTTTGAATTTGAAATTAGACAAAAAATTTAAACAAGTTTGGTTTGGGAATATTGAAGCTAGTCTTGGCAATGATAATTTTTATCAATTGACGGGAAACTTGATGAATTTTGGCAAAGAGAATAAATATTACTTTTTGACTAATCTTAATAACATTGGTTATGACGCCACAGGCGACGTTAGGCATTTAATAAGACCATTTCGACTTGATGAACCTACAAGCATAGGAGACAATCAGAGTGTAAACTCATTTTTAAGTCTATCGCCCGCTCAATTGAGTTTTAAGCAAAGTAGAACAAATTTTAACAATGCAGAACTAATTTCACTCAACGCTATTTTCAATCCAACAGAGAGACTAAAGATTAAACCGATTGGTTTTCTTAATTGGGATGAGAGTAACTTCATTAGAAACAGTATCAATGTCGTAAATGTCAATAGTACAAACTTTACAAATACTGAAAATCTAAAGTTCAGAAACAAAAAAACCACAGCTTTTGGTAAGCTAGATGTTACTTATGATATTTCAGAATCCAAAATGCTAAAGGCAATTACAAAATATAGCAATGGAGATTTTGATGATGATTCCGAATTAGTGTTCAACAATAATACTACTATTGAGAACTTACAACATCAAAGCACACTATTTGACCAAAAAATAAGCTACGCGGATAAGTTTAAGGATAAAAAAGTGTTTTTGCTTACAGGGCGTTTCATTGACGAAAAAGTGCCACAGCGTTACCAAAATAATCGTTTTTTTTATCAAGAGCTATTTCCTGAAACCCCGAGTGGTAATAATGTATCACAATCTATTGCAAATAAAATGCAGTTTGCAGGCATCGATGCACATTTGCTAGACCGAAAAAAGAACGGACATTTATTAGAATTGCAATTAGGAAACGAATTTAGAATAGATAAGTTAGAAACGACTTTTTCACTTTTAAAAGACGATACACTTCTCCGCAATCCAGATGATTATCAAAATCAGACCACTTATAAAACTAACGAATTATATCTTAAAAGTAAATACCGATTAGATGTTAAAAACATTGGTGTTACTGGTAAATTAAATTTCCATCAACTTATCAATCAATTAGAAAATAGTGGAAGCACTTTCTCTCAAACTCTATTTTTTATTAACCCTAGCATTAGTCTTGATTGGAGAATAAACAATAGCAATAAAATTGTATCATCCTATAAATATAGCACCACAAACGCAACAATTATGGATGTTTATAGTGATTTTATATTGACTGGCTTTCGTTCATTTTCAAAAGGTACTGGTGATTTTAACCAGCTTGATGCTTCAAGCCTTATAGTCAACTATCAACTAGGAAATTGGGGTAACCGTTTTTTCGCTAGTGCAACTATTGCATACAATAAAAATCACGATTTCTTTTCCGCTAATACAAGGCTAAATCAAAATTTATTACAAACGGAGAAATTGCTAATTAAAGACCGTAGTTTTATAAGTGTAAATTCTAGATTTGACTACTACTTTGAGTCTATTTCTTCAAATTTGAAATTAGATTTGAGTTACACAAAAAGCGAATTCAAAAATATTGTAAATAACTCGAACTTAAGAGCGGTAGTTTCAGATGGCTACATCTATGGATTAGAGCTGCGTTCTGGATTTACAGGTGTTTTTAATTATCATATTGGTACTAAGTGGACAACTACGGAAATAAGAACTGCCATAACGAATTCTTTTACGAATAATATGAGCTTTTTAGATTTATCCTTCGTATTCAGTGATAAATTCGATATTCAAATTCAATTAGAGCGTTACTATTTTGGAAATATTGAAGCTAGCAATAACTACTACTTTTGGGACTTTGATGTACATTACAGGCTTATTGAAAATAAACTTACCTTAGGATTAACTGGCAAAAATCTTTTTAATACCAAAGAGTTTAGAGAATTATCGGTCAGTGATATTGGAATATCAACAGTTGAATATAGGTTATTACCAAGATTTGTACTCTTAAAACTAGCGTATAGGTTCTGACAACAAAACGAAATAAAAATAGCTATTCACAAATTGACGTCCAACTAAAAAAGCTAAAATTTCCTTCGCCCTATGTTAAATAATTATTAACAAAAATTTGCACTTTAAATAAATTGAATATACCTTAGCTTTAGAATTAATGATTGCTTATTAGGTTGTTATCCAATTAGTATTTTATTGTTAATGATTTCAATGAATAATATTCCTAATTAGGTAAAAGATAATTTTGAAATGGTTAAATGATTTTTTTGATAAATGGTAGTTAATGAACCTCCTGCAACAAGCAGGAGGCTTTTATCACTCAACAAAACGAAAAACAAAATTTATTCCTTCATAATAACAGTCGGGTGATTTCTTGTAAGAGCGAAGCTGAGTTAGCATCGCTCTTTTTTATTTGAGTAACAGACAAAAGACAAGTGTCGCATTTTGACGAATTGACTTTTTTTTGCTAATACAGTAGGACAATCTAAAATCAGTATTATTTTTGGCTTAGTAAAAAATAAAAAAATAATATATGGAAAACTTCGGATTAAGTACGATTGATGTAGTCATCATGATTGTATATCTGGTTGGTATCGTTATATATGGTATCACTAAAGGAAAGCAAGAAAGCTCTGAGGATTATTTTTTAGGTGGTCGAACAATGACTTGGCCAATTGTCGGTATTGCATTGTTCTCTGCTAATATTTCAAGTTCCACATTAGTTGGATTGGCTGGCGATGCTTACAAAACCAACGTCCATGTTTATAACTATGAGTGGTATGCGGTGGTTGTATTGATCTTCTTTTCTATTTTCTTTTTGCCATTTTATCTAAAATCAGGTGTTTATACCATGCCAGAATTTCTAGAGCGTAGGTATGATCGAAGATCAAAGTATTACTTCTCCTTCATCACAGTAATTGGTAATGTATTAGTGGATACTGCTGCTGGGCTTTATGTAGGCAATATTGTTTTGAAACTATTATTTCCCGACCTGCCCTCTACGGTTATTATTGTTATTTTGGCGGGTGCAGCGGCAGCTTACACCATACCTGGAGGGCTAAATTCGGTAATTCAGACCGAAGTGATACAAGCCATTTTACTTATCATTGGTTCTATTTTATTAACTTATTTTGCATTTGATAAACTAGGTGGTGGCTGGTCTGCTATGATGGGAGGATTGGACGAAATGCTAGCTAATGGCGAAGTCAATTTTGGAGATCGAGCCGAAAAAGGTGCTTACATTCCTCAAAACGCTGAAGAAGTCTTCAGCCTTGTACGCCCAAAGAACGACGAATTTATGAATTGGTATCACTTGCTGACGGGCGTGCCACTATTAGGATTTTATTTTTGGGCTAATAATCAATTCATGGTGCAGCGTGTGCTAGGAGCAAAGGATTTGAATCATGGGCGCTGGGGAGCACTGTTTGCTGGATTATTGAAACTGCCCGTTATTTTTATAATGGTTGTGCCGGGCATTCTAGCCATTTTGCTTTTCAATCAACTAGATATTTCAGGCTTGAACTACGTTGTTACGAGCACAGGGGAAGTCTGTAATAATCTTTCCGATTGTCCTAACTTGACTTATCCTGTGCTGTTGTTCCAGTTACTGCCCGCAGGCGTACTTGGCCTGGTAGTGGCGGGACTATTGGCGGCTATGATGTCCTCCGTCTCTGCTACTTTCAACTCTGCATCCACTTTGATTACAATGGATTTTGTCAGGAACATCAATCCGAATCTCACCAATAAGCAATTAGTACGAGCAGGTCAGATTGCAACATTAGTATTAGTGATTCTTGCTGCTTCATGGGTGCCATTTATTGAAAAAGTGAGTGATTCTCTTTGGGAGTATCTTCAACTGGTCATCAGTTATACTGCACCTCCTGCTGTATCAACTTTTGTACTAGGATTGTTTTGGAAACGAGCGACCGGCACAGGGTCTATCGTTAGTCTCTTATTTGGATTTTTATTTGCGATTACAATGCTTTCTTTGAAGATATATGTCGGTAATTTGGAGGAAGGTGTATCACCATCTGCACTTATTGAATCCATAACAAGCATCCACTTTTTAACAATGGCTACGCTCTTATTCATTATTTGTGTATTGGTGCATATCACTGTAAGTTTAATGACACAGGTCGATGCAGAAAAAGTGAAGGATTACACTTGGAATAGTCATTTATTCCGCGAAGAAACAGAAGAATTGAAGGCTCTGCCTTGGTATAAAAATTATCGTATTCTAGCGGCGCTATTGTTATTGTTAACCAGTTTAATTGTAGGCTATTTTTGGTAAGCCAAATGCAATCATTTGCTATGCAGTAAAAGTGAAGCCTTCTAAAGTCAATTCTTTGTAACTTTAGGAGGCTTCCAAAGACTACAAAAATCTTAGACTAATTTTTCTTTACTCTAAAATAGCATCATATACTATCTGATGTAATCTGGGGCGAATGTTCAAGCGATATAAATTGCGATATGAACGATCTGGATAAACGCGGTTTGAAAACAAAATAACAATAAGATCATGTGCTGGATCAGCCCAAGCAAAAGTGCCTGTGTAGCCTGAATGTCCAAAACTACTGGGGCTAGCACGCTCTGCAACATAGCTCTCTTCGGCATTGTATTCTAGCAATGGCTTGTCAAAGCCGAGACCACGTCTATTATCTTTTTGGGGATACTGATAGCGGTTAAACTCATCAAAAGCAGCAGCACTAAAAATCTGATCTCCGTTATAGTTGCCTTTGTTTAGATAGAGTTGCATGAGTTTAGCTAAATCTTCAATATTACTAAACAGACCAGCGTTGCCAGAAATTCCTCCCATCATGCCAGCGCCTTCATCGTGTACAAAGCCGTGCACTTGTGTTCTTCGAAAAAAAGTATCTTGTTCAGTAGGAACAATTTGTTCGAGGGAGAACTGCTTGAGTGGATTGAACGTGATCGTATTTGCCTCAATTTTCTGATACACTTCTCTTTTGACATAACTTTCAAAGTCTTCTTTGACTATGGTTTCGATAATTTCGGGAAGTAGATAAAATATCAAGCCTGAATACTTGTAATTTGGACTTTTATCAATCTCTGATTTTTTGATCGCTCGATACATTTTCTTTTTATACTTATGATGCAGCCAAAGATCGTCCGTAATCTTGACAGGATAATTCTTAGAAGAGTCTTGGACAAAGGTGCGGTTCTTGAACTGTCCATTTTTCTTAATCGTTCTACGCCAATGCACAATACCAGGCTGCAATCCTGCCTGATGCGCTAACATCGCTCTAAAAGTCAGTTTAGATTTGTTCGACCATCGCATTTTAGGAAAATACTCTTTCAAAGGAGCATCTAAGTCAAACCGATTTTGACTGTACAGTTGCATAAGCACAGGCAGTGTAGCCGCTATCTTTGTAAGAGAAGCGTAATCGTAAATATCATTTTTTTGAACTGGGCGCAGACTGTCATAAGTCCAGTAACCATAAGTCTCATGGAAAATAATCTTACCTTCTTTTGCAATAAGAACATTAGCACCAGGAAAGGCTTCCATTGTTATTCCTTCTTCTACAATGCTGCGAATGCCATCTTGCAAAAGGGTTGAATCCATTGTAACATCTGCTGGAGCGGCATAGGTCAGAATTTGAGCTTTAGTGGAGTAAGTAGTTGAAATTAGAAAGTAGATGAATATAAAGCAGTGTTTCATGACGGAATGTAATTTGAGCATTTTTTTTAACGAAGTTAAAAATATAAATAAAAAAAGCTCCTGCTTTATGCAGGAGCCAAATTACGTATGAAACTTTACTCTCACTGATTTGCTTCTTTAAGTTTTGAGGTATGAGAGGCGTTAATTAATTTACCTCTCGATATATAGACGCTATCTTTAACGATTAAGTTGCATTAAAACAAAAATTAACTTTTTTTTTGCTCTTTATGATGTTTTGCTAAACTGAGTCAGCTATATTCTTCGAAGGTTTCGCACAGACTTATCCACCATGAGTACATTGCGCTTAGAGATAAAGTCCAATTGCTCAGGGCTTAACTCAATTTTTCCATTAGGTAAAAAAATAGTCGAAAAGCCATTTTCTGACTGCTTTTTTAGGATGACTTGATTGGGGAATTTTACCTCGTTGTTGACAAAAATAGCTTGCTGACTATTAAAGTATTTTAATTGATAAACCTCTTCTTTCAAAAAGGTATTGAGCTGTAACACATAGTACCACTCATTTCCTTTGTTTACGAGTTTCATGCGCTCCATGAAAAGAGTGTCGTTATTATCAACTAAAAAACCTTTACCTTGAAGGGTGTATTGATTAGATTTTCTCCATTCTTCTACCGAAGTTCCATTTCCAATGTTTCCCTTCCATGCACCTAGCAGCCAATCAAAATTGCGTTGAGCAAGGGCAGCAGTATCTTTTATCACTTTTTCTATTGTGTTTTTACTACGTTGAAGTGGCGCATTATTGGTCGTCGAAGATTCATTGTAAAAATAGTTGAATGCTGCTACAAGCCTCTTCGAGCTACTGCCTTCTTCTATATTCAGATGCCCCAAGGCATAATGCCGATTCAATTCAGATGGATTGTAAGTAGCTGATCGTGAAATATCTAGTTCTCCTAGTGAAGCAAACTGAGCTTTGGGCTTTAATAAGTTTGTTGCTAACAAGCCAATAATTCCAGTAGCCAACAAGACAGAAGCTGCTAATGCCCAACGGCGCATCACAATAATTTTTGCACGGTTCTTGTTTTGAGCTAGTTTCTGCTCCAACTTTCCCCAAGCAGCAGCAGAAGGTGTTTCTTGCAACCGCTCAGCCTCTGCTCGAAATGAATCAAATATATCTTTCATTGTGTTAAATTTTGATATTGATGGATGCTAATGGCGAATCATTTAATATCGACTACACAGTAATGTACGCATTCTCTTTTTTGCTAAGATTAATTGTGATTTTGATGTATTAATGCTTATTCCTAGTTGGGCTGCTATTTCTTTGTGTTTATACCCTTCTACAATATGTAAATTGAAAATCGTTCTACAACCATTTGGAAGTTGATCTAATAGTTTTAATATATCTTGTACTTTAAGTTGCTCCAGTGCATCATCGGATTCGTCTGGGATGTCCATTTTTTCTAACTCAACAGCATAGCCTAATTTATTTTGTCTTCTCAGGAACATCAGTGACTCGTTTACCATGATTCTCTTTATCCATCCTTCAAAACTTCCTTGACCATTATACTGCTCAATTTTGGTTAAGACTTTACAAAACCCTTCTATCATGACATCTTCTGCATCTTCTTTTGATCGAATATAACGTCTGCATACTCCTAACATGGTAGATGAGTATCGATCGTACACCAATTGCTGTGCTGCTCGGTTACTGCGTTTACATGCTGATATGATTTCGTTTTCCGTCAAATTGTCAGAATGCTTTTTTAGTGGGTGTTTTATTCTACAATTGATACCACAAACAATGTGCTTCACCTTTAAGATGTGCTATCACTTGATTTTGGTGGATTGTAATTTACTTTTTCTAGCATTAAATTCATTGCGCTTTTGTTAATTTATGATAGTTTTGAAGTACAATTTATTTTAGTATGCGTATTCTCGTTACAGGAACGGCTGGATTTATCGGATTTCATCTAGCAAAAGCACTGCTCGAAAGAGGGGATGAAGTAATTGGTTTAGATCGAATCAATGATTATTACAACTTAAATTTAAAGTTTGCAAGGCTAGAAGAAACAGGCATTGCAATTGAGGATATTCAGTACAATCGGTTGATACAAAGCAGCACATATCCCAACTATCAATTTATTAGAATCAATCTAGAAGATGCTTACCGAGTGAGTCGTTTGTTTCAAGATCATGAGTTTGATGCAGTGGTTCATCTAGCTGCTCAGGCAGGTGTAAGATACAGCATTGAAAACCCTCAAACTTATATACAAAGTAACATTGTGGCATTCACTAACATCTTGGAAGCCTGTCGAACACATCCTGTAAAGCACTTAGTGTATGCAAGTAGTTCGAGTGTGTATGGATCAAATACTAAAATTCCATTTTCAGTAGAAGATAAAGTAGATCAGCCTATTTCCTTGTACGCTGCCACCAAAAAAAGTAATGAGTTGATGGCACATACATATAGTCATCTGTTCAGTATTCCAACAACAGGACTGCGATTCTTCACGGTTTACGGACCGTGGGGGCGACCAGATATGGCTTATTTTTTGTTTACTAATGCTATTCTGAAAGGAAAACCCATTAAAGTCTTTAATCACGGCAAAATGGCGCGCGATTTTACTTATATTGATGACATTGTGCAAGGCGTAGTCAAAGTATTGGATCAAGCACCTAGTGAAAAAATGCAGCCTCCTTATCGCATTTATAATATTGGTAACAATGCACCTGTGCCATTGATGGACTTCATCATTGCCATTGAAGAGGCTTTAGGCATGAAAGCTGAAAAGGTATTTTTACCCATGCAACCTGGCGACGTTGAGCGCACCTATGCGGATGTTCAAAACCTCATAGATGAATTTGGCTATCATCCACAAACAAGCATTCGAGAGGGTATTCAAACTTTTATTGATTGGTATAGGATGTTTTATAAAGTATAATTCCCTATTTCAATCGAACGGCAACGGCGTTTCGATGAGCTTCTAGTTGTTCTGCTGCTGCCATTGTTTCTACTGTTTTGGCAATATTAGCTAATCCTTCTTTGCTCAACTTTTGATAGGTAATTTTTTTAACAAACGAATCTAAGGAAACACCACTATACGCTCTCGCAAAACCATTAGTAGGCAAAGTATGATTTGTGCCAGAAGCGTAATCACCCACCGATTCAGGAGTGTAATTACCCATAAATACAGACCCTGCATTTTTGATATTTTCTGCAAATGCTTCGACCTCTTCCACCGCTAAAATTAAATGTTCGGGCGCATACTCATTGATAAGTGCTTGTGCTGCTGCCCGATTGTTCATAATTATAGCTGCACTGTTTGCCAATGCTTGTTGAGCGAGTGCTTTTCTGGGGAGTTGATCCAGTTGCTTCTCAATTTCTTGCAACACTTGTTTAAGAAAATCCTCATCAAATACAACTAAAACTACCTGACTATCCGAACCATGCTCTGCTTGTGACAATAAGTCTGCTGCAACAAAAGCAGGTTGAGCAGAGGAATCCGCACAAACTAACACTTCTGAAGGTCCAGCGGGCATATCAATGGCAACACCTTCTTTGTTGATGAGTTGTTTAGCAGCCGTTACATACTGATTACCTGGTCCGAATATTTTGTAGGTCGCCGGAATAGATTCAGTGCCGTAAGCCATTGCTGCGACAGCTTGTGCACCACCGACCTTGAAAATTTTTTGGATGCCTACCAAATCAGCTGTAAATAAAATAGCAGGATGTAGGCTGCCATCTTTTTGTGGTGGTGTGCAAAGCACTATTTCCTCACAACCAGCTATTTTGGCGGGTACTCCTAACATCAGAATGGTTGAAAATAAAGGTGCCGTTCCTCCTGGTATGTAAAGTCCTACTTTTTCAATAGGCACATTTTTTCTCCAGCATTTCACACCCGGCATAGTTTCTATTACTTCCGATCCCATCCGTTGGCTTCTATGAAAGGTCTGGATATTTTGATGAGCTGTCCGGATAGCTGTTTTGAGTTCTTCACTCACTTGAGTTTTCGCTGCTTCAATTTCGGATACCGTTGCAGCAATTTGTGTTAGGATCACTTTATCGAACTTAGCCGTGAAGTCTTTGAGTGCTGCATCCCCTCTCAATTTTACTTCCTCCAGCACTTCTGAAACTACCTTTTCTAAGTGCTGTACATCCATCATGGGACGCTTCAGTATATTTGACCATTGGTCGGGAACTGGATTGTTATGTATTTTCATGTATTCTTTTGAACTGCATTATTTCAGAAACTAGTGCTACAACGATGGAGAGCGGTTACTTGTTCTAGGCTTGATAATAGAATAAATATTTACACAATTCAGGAGAGTAATCATCCATCTAATCTATCAAGATTTCTGAAATGTCTTTTTTGATTGTTTTGTTCATTGAGTGTGCTGCGGCTGCCATATCCTTGATTAACTGAGGGTCTTTTTCTATGGCATTCCCGACAACTATTACATCTGCTCCTGCTTGTACATTTTCTAATACTTTTTCAGGCGTGCGTATGCCTCCACCTGTGATAAGCGGTATATCCAAACCACTACTCACTGTTTCTATCATGGATTCACTAATAGCTTGATCCGCACCACTACCAGCATCCATGAATATTGCTTTTAATCCAAGATATTGACCTGCCAGAGCTGTGCAAAGTGCAACATCATCTTTCGTATTTGGAATAGGCGTGGTGTTACTAATGTAAGATACAGTTGTTGGCTTGCCTCCATCAACTAGCATATAGCCAACAGGAAGCACTTCAAGTGAACTCAATTTTATGTAAGGAGCTGCAATAACGTGTTTACCGATTAATAATTCTGGATTTCGACCAGAAATGAGCGACATAAATAGCACGCCATCTGCATGATAGCTCAATTGAAAAGAATTGCCTGGAAATAAAATCAATGGAATATCACAGACTCGTTTGATTGTTTTGAGGCAAGCATCTAGCATATTATTAACAATCAAACTGCCCCCAATAAAAAAATAATCTACATTTGCTTCTATTGCTAGCTCAACAGTTTGCTCCATATTGTCCATTCTGAGTTTATCAGGATCAATCAATACAACGAAACGCTTTTGTCCAGTTTGCTTCGCTTCAAGCATAGAATCATAAATGGCAGTTGATTTATTCATCACTAGGGAATTTTCAAGTGAAAGACATTATGGTAACTATAAATAATTTTTACTGAGTTCACTTTCAAAATATAAAGTTAAATTTTTTTAACACATTAAACTATCTGATGAACTTTTTTAACATCATACGACGCTATTAACCAACGTTCCTTTGACTAATCCCGACGGATTAATACTTTGTAAATCAATATATTCTATGCTATTGAGCAGTGATTTTTGAAGTGGCATTTCAATTCTAATATAATTATCTGTAAAACCTGACATCAATTGCTTATTTTTATGTGCTTCAAAAAGAACGGGGCGAGTCTCGCCTAAATGTTGTTCATAAAAATAGCGGCGTTTTTTTTCTGATAATATAGTTAACATCTCGTTTCGCTTCCTGCGTTCTTCGATCGGGACTTGATATTCTATGGATGCAGCAAGCGTATTGGGACGTTCTGAGTAGGTAAACACATGAAGATAGGAAACATTCAATGATTGAATAAACTCATAAGAGACTAAAAAGTCTTTTTCTGTTTCTTCGGGAAAACCTACAATTACATCTACTCCAATGCAGCAATGAGGCATCAGTTCTTTAATCGCAGTTATGCGCTCAGCATATAGTTCTCGCTTGTAGCGTCGGCGCATGGCTTTGAGTTGCTTATTATTTCCCGATTGTAATGGAATATGAAAGTGAGGAACAAATCGCTTCGACTGTGCTACAAATGCTATGATTTCATTGGTGCAGAGATTGGGCTCTATGCTAGAAATGCGAAAGCGTTTGATACCTTCCACTTCATCCAGAGCCTGAATGAGATCAATGAAAAGGGCTTCTTTTTTTGTCTTTCTTCCTTCTATTACGGCAGTTCCATTACCGAAGTCTCCTATATTTACACCTGTTAGCACGATTTCTTTCACACCCATTTCAGCAATCTTTTTAGCATTCGCTACCACGTTTTCAACTGTATCACTTCTACTTTTTCCTCTAGCTAGTGGTATGGTACAAAAAGAGCACTTGTAATCGCAGCCATCTTGTACTTTCAGAAACGATCTTGTACGATCTCCAAAACTAAAGGCATTCACGAAACGATTGGCCTGCTGTATTGCACTTGCTTGCACCATTCCCTTGCCAGGTGCTTTTGTCAAGTCATCTATATAGTCTAGTAGTTGGAATTTCTCCGCAGCACCTAGCACCAAGTCAACGCCTGGAATATTTGAAATCTCCTCAGGTTTTAGTTGAGCATAACAGCCAATGACTACTACAAAGGATTCAGGCGTTTTTTTGAGTGCTTGGCGCACGATCTTTCTGCATTTTCGATCAGCAAAGTCTGTTACAGAACAAGTATTAATGACATAAATATCTGCACCTTCCTGGAAAGCCACTTCCAAGTAGCCAGCGTCTTCAAAGAGCCTGCCAATTGTAGAAGTTTCTGAATAGTTTAATTTACAGCCCAATGTGTAAAATGCAACCGTTCGTGGTGTCATGCTTTTTCTTTTTGTACGCACAAATATTGATTCCTCAAACAACTTCTTGAGTTACTCAGTTCAAGTGCTAAGCTATTTGTTACTTTTGTTCTAATGAATACGGTCAATCTTCTCTTTTTAAGTAAGTGGACAAATTAATGTGATTACTATACCATAAAACAGTTAAACGAATAAACCTTTAAACCTGTATATCTACTTAATTACTGATTGCTAAGAAAATGGTAAAAAGCTAAAATAATCCACTGCACTAGTTCTTTCAAAAATGAAAATTCTGTAACTTAACGTTTGGTAAAGAAATAAATAATCTAGCTTATATAATAAAACTATGAAAACGATAAAAGGACCAGCTATTTTTCTAGCCCAATTTATGGGAGATGAAGCACCATTCAATACTTTAGAGAGCATTTGCAAGTGGGCAGCAGACCTAGGTTATAAAGGTGTGCAAATCCCAACTTGGGACAGCCGCTGCATTGATTTGCAGAAGGCAGCAGAAAGCAAGACTTACTGCGATGAAATCAAAGGCAAATTACAAGCCATAGGCGTAGAAATTACAGAGCTTTCGACGCACCTGCAAGGGCAGTTGGTGGCGGTGAACCCAACTTATGACGTAGGATTCGATGTGTTTGCACCTGAGGCTTATCGCAACAATCCAAAAGCCAGAACAGATTGGGCAGTGCAGCAGTTGATGTGGGCAGCCAAAGCAAGCCAGCATTTTGGTTTGACCGCTCACGTAACCTTTTCGGGTGCATTGATCTGGCATACGATGTATCCTTGGCCGCAGCGGCCAGCCGGTTTGGTAGATATGGCATTTAAAGAATTAGCTAATCGTTGGCAGCCAATATTGAATGCTTTTGATGAAGTCGGTATTGATTTATGCTACGAAATTCATCCAGGAGAAGACCTACATGATGGCATCACTTTTGAGCGGTTTCTGCAAGCCACAGGCAATCATCCAAGAGTGAATATGTTGTATGATCCAAGTCATTTCGTGTTGCAGCAGTTAGATTATTTAGCACATATTGATATTTACCACGAGTTCATCAAAATGTTTCATGTGAAAGATGCAGAATTCAATCCAACTGGACGAGCAGGTGTGTATGGTGGCTATGCCGATTGGGCGGATCGTCCAGGACGCTTCCGCTCGCTAGGTGATGGACAAGTAGATTTCAAATCTATTTTCACTAAACTCTCTCAGTATGGCTACGACGGCTGGGCTGTAATGGAGTGGGAATGCTTTATTAAGTCACCCGAACAAGGAGCTAGAGAAGGAGCGCCATTCATTGCAAGCCACATTATTGAAGTAACGAGTAAGACATTTGACGATTTTGCAGGTGGTGGAGCAGATGAAGCAACGAATAAAAAGATTATGGGCATTGAATAGATTCAGTGCCAGTTAACTACTTAGTAATATTTGTGTTCTGACTTCTTTGATACTTGGAAAAGTGAGCAGGTAAGAAGAACTCAAAGATATACGCCTATAAGTAGCCATACTATCCAAAGTTTGTTAGATAAACTAATGAACTATCACTTATGCGAACTTTAGTTCGCATAAGTGATAGTTATACGAAACTTTGCAACGTATAACTAATATATTCGACAATAAGTTTGTG
>CAYWKD010000004.1:0-109838 GCA_964458705.1 uncultured Saprospiraceae bacterium
CGAAAGCTCACGCGCACACGCGTGCGGTCAGCGTTTTTTATGCATAAGGTCTATTTTGTGTTTATTTAATTCCCTCAATATGAATTTGACTCGTTCAGAATCGAAGTTTTATTAAATTTTGGCTAAAAAGAATAGCTTTTGTTAAATAAAATTCAGTTTTTTATTTTTTATGTCATCCTAACTAAACTCAGCTTTCCATTCAAACTCCATTTTTTCTTTGCTTACAGGATGTGTAAAGAAAATCCACTCAGCATGAAGATATAATCTATCGGCCTTCGTGCCATATAGATCATCGCCCATAATTGGAGCGTTAAGTCCTTTATGGTGTGCTGCATGAACTCGCAATTGATGTGTGCGTCCAGTGATAGGGAAAAAGTGAATCAGCGTCTTACCTTTTTCTCGAGCCACTACTTTCCAGTGTGTTCGTGCTGCTTTTCCATAATCATAACAAACCAACTGACGGGGTCGATCATCCAAATCTACTCGAAGTGGTAGGTCAATTGTGCCTTCTTCATCTTCTATATCGCCATCGAGTAGAGCGACATAGCGTTTCTTGATATATTTTTTAATAAACTGCCGTTGGAGGTGTCTGTGTATTGCTTCATCTTTAGCAATCAGCATTAAACCTGAGGTGGACATATCCAAACGATGAACAATTAGCGAACCAGTAGCCTCTGGGTATCGTTTTTTTAACCTATACTGAACAGAGTCTTTTACATTTTTTCCTGGCACTGATAGTAGTTCTACAGGTTTATGGATCACCAATAGATGTTTGTCTTCGAATAGTACTTCAATTGTTTTTTGCTCACCATGATTTTGTAGCATTGGATTGGGATCAGTCTCAATACCTTCAAGCATGTGTGCCAGAATGGGCTGGCATTTTCCACGACAAGCTGGATAAAATTGCCTGTGTCTTCTAACTTCAGATTTTGGGGAAGCGCCCCACCAAAATTCAGCCATGGCAATAGGTTGAAGTTGATGTAAAAAGGCGTATTGTAACAATTTTGGTGCAGCACATTCACCGGCTCCTGCTGGTGGTTGCTCGTCAAAAATATTTGTAAGGTCTTTTGCTTGTCCATATTGATTTAGAAAGCGATATTGCTCAAATAGCCACTTTTGTAAATTGGCAGACTGCTGCTTGCGCCTTTGTTTTAGTACTTCTATTTCATCTGCTAATTGCTTTAATTGATGATTTGCCCACACTATGCGTCTTTGCCATTGATTGTTTAAATCTTTCAAAAAATACTGTTCCTTGATGCTTTGCTTCCTGAGTTGTTCCTTCAATTCCAAGAAATCTTGCTCCGCCAAATTAGATTCTGCCTCCTGTCGTTGATGCTTTCGCAGCTTTTTGTTCGTTCTGATTTTTTGCTTGCAGTCATTTACGGCTTTTTTAGCTAATGCTTCTGTTTGGTTCAATTTTTCTTTTGCTTCAATGAACGCTTTAGCAGATTCGGAGGCTTCGATTTGCTGAGTTAATTCATTTAGCATTACGATTTCTTCCTGAAATCGGCTGTTATCAGTAAGCATGTCAAAAACAGGAGGTACAAATTTTCGATGGTGATTTTTTTCAGCAAGTTTTCCAGAAAAAGCAGCTAAGTATCCCAATCTGTTTGCTCTGTTTTTGACGACTAGAACGCCAAACATTTTCCCAATTGCCGTACCTACTTTAGTGGGATCAAGACCAAAGTTATGATCGAAGTCTGTTTGTTCTTCTAAATATTGCTGCAATTCTTTTGTAGCGACCTCACAGAGCGGGTGTGGGTCATAGTAAAACGGAAAAGTGAACTTTTCAGGGAGTGAATAATTATTGACATCTTGTTGAAATAGAATGAAGTGATCTGTCTTTTCTGGCATCATCTGATTCGTCTATTCACTGCGAAATTATCATCTGCGGCGAATTTATGTTACGTAGCTATTATTTTTTCACTTCTACTGTATTAATATAGTTTAAAGTTGTTACATTTAGTCGATTAAACGTGCAAACATATATCATATTTCATCTAATCAAATAATAAATAAGCGATCATGAATCGTACTATTCTATTAACAATTTTATTACTGCTTTGGCTGCTGTTTATGTGGCTATTGTTAAGATGGTGTGGGTGTCTTCCGCTGAATGCGGGGTTAGTTCCAGTGACATTAATAACTTGCGAAAATGAAAAAATTGAAGCAGTCCGTTCTTTTCAGTTTAAATTGAATGAAACTAAGCCTATTATGGCTAGTAATGCTAAGCAGTTGCATAGTGAGATACTCAACTACCTTAAATCGAATAAGAATGTGGGTGTTTTGATTACTGGAAAAAGTGACGCAAGAGAAGCGCAGAAAAACACAAAAGCTAACCTTGGTACGCTTCGTGCTAATGCGATTCGCGATTATTTTGTCAAGAATAATATTGCGGCTGAACGCATCAAGACCGATAAATATATGGTTAGCCACTTGGATGTCAAAAATGGTAATGTTCAAAATGCAGTTGATTTTACTCTGCTTTGTGATTTAGGAAAAGAACTAACTATTGGTGAAAGATTACTCTTGCAGGATGGCAATGAGAATATTGCGAGCTCAAAAGCAGGTATTCCCTATGATCGTGCAGCTTACAATTACAATATGCCATTTGATCTGAGAAGCCAAATAACAACTGACTCAAAAGGATTAGATCAGTCAATCGCTAATAGCAATACAGACGAAAGAAAAGCGAAAAGTAGAAGTGAGCGTAAACTAAAATCTTATCATAAAAAATTAAAGAAATATATATCATGTCTTTACTATGTTTTTTAATTCTATTGTTAGGCTTACTTGGTGCATTGGGCTTAGCTTGGGCAATTGGTAGAGCGTCAAAACAAAGACAAGTTGATGCCATGAACGATCAGTATCAATCTGTTTCTATGAATTATAATGCACTCATAGAGAACAGAAGTTCATTGGAGCGTATGCGTCTTTCACTAGAGCGCGACAATAGTTCTCTGAAAGCAGAGCAGGGCAATCTTTTAAAACATAAAGCTAATTTAGAAGCAGAATTGGATCAACTCGAGGAAGAACTTTCCTTGCGGGATGAGCAAATTACCGTCTTAGGAAGAGATAAAGCTGACTTGAAATCTGTAATTATTGATTATGAAATAGAGTTACAATATGCCTCTTCTGCTCAAAAGTCTAGTGATTTGGATTCAAGAATAGCCAATATCACCATTGATTTGAACAATAAAGAGTCCGATCTCAAAAAAATTGAACAGCAAAATGCCACTTTAAAAGCGGAATTGGAGGAACAAGTAAACAAGTATGAATTACTTAGAATACAGTTCAACGCTTTAGGCGAGGAGTTAGAAAGAGTGCGCTCAGATGGTGAACAAGACAGGGAAGTGGCAGAAAAGCAGACAACGGAGTTAGAGGGTGTCATAAGTAACTTGCAGTCTGAGTTAGAAGAATTTAAAAGGGAGTTTGGTCAAGCCAGTCAAGCATGGAAGGATGAAACTAGAGGCTATCAGCGCCAAATTGCTGAGATAGAAGAAGATCGCAACGCTATTGTTCAAAATTGGGAAAAGAAATATTTTGAATTGGAAGGTAATTATAATGGTTTGTTAGGACAGATTGAAATACTTGACAATGAGAATCAGGGCTTATCCGCAGAATGGGAATTTCGTTACCATCAATTAGTAATAGAGCTAGATCAAGCAAAAGAGCAGATAGCTACTTTACAGCGAGAAAAAGAACAGATTGAGTACGACTGGCAAGAACGTAGTAATAGTATAAACCTAGAACTAGGTCAAGTAAATCAAGACTTACAGGCTTTGAATGCCGAGAAGGATGGTATCTTGGAGGAATGGAAAAAACGTTATGCTCAGTTGGAAATTGAACTAGGTGAAGCGCAGAAGAAAGCAGGAAGTTTAGAAGAAGAGAAAGCGAATATGTAGAATGATTTGCTAACTCGACAAGTGCTCAGAAAAGTTTACCTGTTTGAGTAGGTGGTACAACGCCTAAGTGTCTGTATGCTTTTTCTGTTACTTCTCGACCTCTAGGTGTGCGCTGAATGTAGCCCTCCATAATCAAAAAGGGCTCATGTACCTCTTCGATTGTGCCAGATTCTTCCGCAACTGCGGTTGCAATAGTTGTTAAGCCAACAGGACCGCCTTTAAATTTATGAATGATTGTAGAAAGAATTTTATTGTCCATTTCGTCCAGTCCACTTTCATCCACATTGAGTGCTGCTAGTCCGAACTTAGCAATCTCTATATCAATTGTTCCATTTCCTTTAATTTGAGCAAAGTCTCGAATACGTCGAAGTAGCGCATTGGCAATACGGGGAGTTCCTCGACTTCTTCTTGCAATTTCAATAGCCCCCTTTTCGGTTATAGGTACATTAAGCAAGCTAGCCGAGCGTCTAACAATTTTGGTTAGTGTTGGAATGTCATAATAATCCAGATGGCAGGTAATTCCAAATCTTGCACGCATTGGTGCAGTAAGTAAACCCATTCTAGTGGTAGCACCAACTAATGTGAATGGCTCTAGGGATATTTGGATGCTACGAGCATTAGGACCACTATCAATCATTATATCAATATGAAAGTCTTCCATAGCGGAATAAAGGTACTCTTCCACTACGTTATTCAATCTGTGAATTTCATCAATGAATAGCACATCTCCCTTGGATAAATTAGTAAGTAGCCCTGCCAAATCACCCGGTTTTTCGAGGACAGGACCAGAAGTCATCTTCATTTCTGCTTCTAATTCATTAGCGATGATGTGGGAAAGAGTGGTTTTGCCTAACCCCGGAGGACCGTGCAGCAGAGTATGATCGAGGGCTTCTGTTCTTAATTTTGCTGCTTTAATAAAGACTTCTAAGTTATCAACTATTTTTGGCTGCCCGCTAAAGTCTTGCAGCATTTTGGGACGGAGGGCTTTTTCAATTTGCTGTTCCTCTGATGTATAGTTTTCCCCCGTGGGATTCAAATGTTCATTCATCTACTTATTTCTTGTTGTACCCAAAAAAACATTTATACCTGAGTCTATTGGATTGCCTGAGGCGCGTCTAAATGCTACTACCTGTCCTGTATGATAAATCGCATCAGCAATCGGTCCGTTTAGCATATTCCAAAATGGAACAGTAGATTGCTCTCCATTTCTTTGAAAAATAATTTGATAATTTTTTAAGTCCCTTCGTTTGCTTGTTTTCAATAAATCACTGGCCGTTTTAAGATTTTTTAGTGTTGTGGCACGCTTCTCTTCAAAAGTCATATTGGGAGATACTTCTGGACGTATATTAGGCAACTTAGCAGGAGCATTTACAATCATCTCGGAAAGCCCAAGCAGATGATCTAAGGTTTCTCCAGTTGTTCTAGCATCTTCACTTGGTTTGTATTTTAAGTCATCTGATCGTAAACCCTCTGTTGCCCAATAGTAGCGATAGCCCAATCCATCTATCATTCTTGCCACTACATTTACGTTACTATATTTATTAGGATAGGCTGGGATTTCGTGATAAGGCAATTCGCTATCATTTTCCATATTTGATTGATTTGCAACAGCAAAATTCAAGATAGCTGCAACTATGACGCTCAGTGTGATAAGTTTAATATTCATAGATTGAGTTTTTTAAATCATTGCCAAAGCGGGTTCTGCATAGTGCTCCTCAATTTCTTCTAAGATTTCAAATAATAGCTCAGGTTCATCGGTTGTTACTAGGCGTTGCCTAAAAGTCTTGATATTGCTAAACCCTCGGAAATAGTTAGTGTAATGTCGGCGCATTTCAAGCACGCCTAATTTTTCACCTTTCCATTCAATGGAGTGTATTAAATGCTGACGAGCAGCAGTTACACGTTCTTCAATAGTTGGTGCTGGTAGCATTTCTCCCGTTTTGAAAAAGTGCTTGATTTCTCTAAAAATCCAAGGATAACCGATGCTTGCTCGCCCAATCATAATACCATCTACACCGTAGCGATGACGATATTCCCACGCTTTTTGAGGACTGTCAATGTCGCCATTTCCAATAATTGGGATATTGACTCTTGGGTTCTCTTTGATTTTTCCGATTAATGTCCAATCTGCTTCTCCCTTATACATCTGCTTGCGAGTGCGCCCATGAATGGAAAGAGCTTTAATACCCACATCTTGCAATCGCTCTGCAATTTCTTCTATATATTTAGTGTTCTCATCCCAGCCCAGTCGAGTTTTGACCGTTACTGGCAGATTTGTAGATTTCACAACAGCATCTGTCAACTTTACCATTTTATCAATGTCTTGCAAAATACCAGCTCCTGCCATTTTGCAAACAACTTTTTTGACCGGACATCCATAATTAATATCTAGTACTTCTGGTTGTGCTGCTTCAACAATGGTAGCGGCACGCATCATAGAGTCTATCTCTGCACCAAATATCTGTATTCCTATGGGACGTTCTTCTTCGTAAATATCAAGTTTCTGTACACTTTTTGTTGCATCGCGAATAAGCCCTTCCACTGAAATAAACTCTGTGTACATCATATCGCAGCCCTGTTGCTTGCATAAAGCGCGGAAAGGTGGGTCGCTCACATCCTCCATTGGTGCAAGAAATAAAGGAAAGTCATCAAATTGTATATCGCCTATTTTAGTTGGCATGGTTACTTTTTTCTTGAAAAAAAATCAATTTTCTTACCCGTCTTTGGCATCGGTAAAGAGTATTATTAGCACTAGTTGCTAAGAGTAGCGTGAACTAATCTGAAAACGAATTTCATCTTTTTACAAATTTAAGCAAAGTATTGCTAGGAGCAAAAAGACTTAGGACTTGATTTTCTTAGCTTTTTTTTGCTCGTTGTTGCTTTCATAAATAGTGTAGTTCTCGTATTTTATAGGATCTTTCTCTATCCAAACGTCTTTTCCTATGTTGCATAGCACAATAAGTTCATCATATAGTTTATTGCCCTGTTCAACTCTTCTTTCAACATTTACATCGCGATCTGCTACTTTGTCCTGTTGTAAATTTACAGCAACTTCAAAGTTTTTAGTAGCCTCCACGATGCGCCCAATAATATTTTCATTCACGCCTACTTCCGTGAGAAAACCAATTTGCTGGCGAGCAACTCTGACTACTCGTCGCCCACAAAAAATTAGCTGGGCATCTGTCATATCTCCCATTTTTGCAGTGCCAAATTTTCTGTAACGACCACTTCGGTTGTTGAATTTCATAGCAACACGCGTCATCAGACTTCTAATTGATGTTTTTAACTTTTCCGCAGCAGTATATTTTTTTTCCGTCAATACCATTTGATCACCAAGTAGTTCATCGTCATCTGGCAGTGCCCTAAATTTATCACACATTGCCTTAAATTTTTTCAATCGCTCTATATCAAAACTATATTGTTGAAAATGTTGAATGTCTCGATGAGCATATTTTAGATGTTCAATACACATTAAGTACAGATCAGCATCAGGAAAGTTATATTTTCTATTGCTCGATTGCTTCTTCATAATATTACATTGATTATCAAGTTAGTGCAAATTTACTACATAAATTTCAATAAAACAATATGTTGTTTTTCTAATTATTGATGATTATCATTTGTTAATTAATTTTACTCACTTGAAATTTTCTTTGCAAATAGAAACAATAAAATTAAAGAAACAGAAGATACCAGAATCTCCAATTTTTGACCTTTGAGCTAATAATTGCAAAAAAAAATAAATAAAATTCTGTTAATCTTACTGTATAAATAATTGATTTGGTAGAAATTACGTTTCTTGTAAAGAAATTATATCTAAACAAAAAATTCGCATGAAACAATTTTTTCTAATCGTCTTAACAATCCTATCTTTTTCTGCATTTGGACAGCGTTACGTACTTTTTAATCCCGTTTGCATGGAGCGATTAAAGTATGATGCTTCGAGTGGTTATGGAGATGAGGACTACATTGTATATGCCATTCAGTTAAGTGAAACGGAACGGTTGTTCCTCGAAGTGGGAAAAGAATCAGATAATTATGAAAGACGCATATCAAGAGCTGTCATTACTTGTAACAGCCCTAGCATTAACAAAGATATGGTGCAACAAATTGGTCGAGGCAACAGCAACGAATTTTTTATTGTGCAAAAAGAAGGACGTGGAAGTTTCAGAGTTTCGCCAATTGCAAGAGCAAGTTACATAAAGGTTGGAGAAAATGGATTTGAATATGAATCAAGTGAATACAGTTTTCAATACAGCAATTTCTCTGACAATCGCCAAAATCTTTCTCTAACTCGTAATGCTCGTGTATTTTTTGTTGGTGATTCTAGCTATGATTGTTTAACAGGCTATACATTTAATGTAACAACTCAAAGCAATTCTAGCAAGGATATTACTATTTTACCAGAGTTTGGAGTAGTACAGCACAGGGCTTTTTCGGGCAACAGCACTAGTGCCACAAGTAGAAGGCTGACAAATGTGAATGCAACAGTTTTTAGTGAGTTGGTAGCTGAAGTTTGTAATAATAGTGGTTATAGTGGTTCAATAGCTAGCAACACTGAAGATAGAAAGCCATATCCTTCTGAAAATAAAAATAGAGATACATACGAACCCTATTATGATGGCTATTCTGCTGATCGTGATCGACTTCCAGAAGTAAGTTCAGCAACAGGCAGTCTAGATTATGGTAATATTGCTGTTTATCAAGGAGGTCGTAGTAGTGAAAGAAAAGATGAGACCTTTACTAGTAGGGGAGGTAATAACGTATCAAATTATGAAGTAAATACTGGAAGTGATGTCCATATTGTTAAAAGGCAAGAAACGCTTTACCGAATTGCAAAGAGCTACGGTGTAAAAGTGTCAGATATCAAAAGTTGGAATAAACTTAATAGCAATACGATATATCCAGGAGATCGCTTGATTATCTCAGCTAGAGGTGGAGATGTTCTAGTAGATAAAGGAGGAGCTACTAGTATGGTAGCATCAAATATAGAACAGAAATGGAAGAACACTGATGGTTATCATATAGTTCGGTACGGTGAAACACTATCAGAAATCGCTGCTATGTATGGTATGACTGAAGATAGGTTTAGATACATCAATGGTCTAGGAAAATCAGAAATTATACCAGTGGGGTATAAGTTGAAAACTAGAGATTGCGATTGTGAGAACTTAGCGGATAATCGAAGCAGTACAAATTCTTTTCAGTTTGATAATGAGTTTACATCAAAAGGAGGGGAGGAACGTTTTAGCCCAAGTGTTACAAGCCCTGCGCCCTATTCTTACTCTACAACGAGAAGCATACGGTACGATCAACCAACAAGATGGCATATTGTTAGGGAAAATGAAACACTTTACAGCATAGCAAAAAGGTATAATACGACTGTAGAAAGACTAAGGCAAGTGAACAGTTTAGATTCTGGTGAAGTATTATTGCCAGAGCAAACAATCATTATCAAATGACAATAGGAAGCTTCACTAGGTCAATAAGCTAGCATGGCAAGTCACAACGAACTTGGCAAGAAAGGAGAAGTGCTCGCCCAAAAGTGGCTCAGTAACATTGGTTATCAAATACTTGAGACTAATTGGCGGTTCAGTAAGGCTGAAATTGATATTATTGCTAAGGATGAAAATATTCTAGTTTTTATTGAAGTCAAAACTAGAAGCTATGAGTCTTTTGGATCGCCAGAAACCTTCGTGGATGAACAAAAAGAAATATTCATGCTAGATGCTGCTAACGTTTACATGGAAAAAATTGGTCACGATTGGGAAATTCGCTTTGATATTGTTGCTGTAACGCTCTATAAAGGTCGTCCACCTAAAATCAGACATTTTAAAGATGCGTTTTTTCCGAGTTGGTGATAATCGTATTCTAAGGTAATTTTATTCTTTTAGAGCAAGAGTTCTTGAAAAAATCTTTCGTAATTCAAAACTGTTCGCTCCATAGTAAATTGACTCATTGCTGCCTTGTATCCACTATCAATTAATCTTTGGCGCATTTCTTTGTCATAGAGTACAAGATTTATTTTCTCAACAAGCGACGGAATGTCGTCATCTTCAAACCAAAGTCCATTCTTTTGCTCATCTAGTACATCAATAATTCCTTCATAACGTGTACCAATCACTGGAATTTTAGATCCCATAGCTTCCACTAAGACTAATCCAAAACCATCCGTAGTAGAAGCTAGTACGTTTACACTCATCAAGGGATAGTAGTTCATTACTTCTTGTGGGCTTACTTTGCCAGCATAAATAATTTCTTGCTGCACTTGGAGTTGTTTGACTTGCTTATCGAAAGTACCTTTATCAATGCCAACGAAAAGTACTCTTATTTCTTTGTTCAGATAGGGTAGGGCTTGTATAATTTGAATCTGATTTTTCAATCGCGAGACGCAACCAATAACTTTGTTTTTAGTGGAAATACCAAACTGCTGACGCAGTGCTGCTACTTTTTCACTATCCATCCAGTTAAATTTTTCTTTAGGAATACCATTGTGAATGACTTTTAAATGTGATGCTGAAATTCCCTTTTGAATAAAAGTCTTTTTCAGTGCCTCACTAATCACTACAATTTTATCTGTGCCTTTTTGATAAAACCAATTTTGAAGGCGACCACCTGCACTTTTAGGAGTTTGTCGGCGCGTGTGAATAACTTTTACAGGTAATCCATACTGCCAACGCGCTAATATGGCAAGATAACGATCTTTACTTGATTGCGCATTAATGATTTGAATATCAAATTTCTCAACTGCTTTTTTTATCTGTTGAAGGCTTCTTCTACTCACCTTACTCTTAAAAGTCATTGGAAATAAAATAACTTTAGTATTATTAAGTAGTTGGTACAACAACGATTTTTTACGACAAGCCACAACAACTGTATGTCCCTTATTGGCTAGCCCTTCGCTGAGGTAGGCAATAGAATTAGTTGAGCCAGCCATGTCTCCTTGGTAAGTTAAGAAAAGTAGATTCACGTATTGTAATTTTGGCGGATCAGATGATACATTCATTTACCATTAGTCTTCAAATGTAGGGGACTGTTTCATCATTTGTGCTTGCATTGCTGACATTAGATCATTAGAAAAGAGCATGGCAGCATTCCAAAGTTGAATTTGGTTTAATCCTTCCTGCACAGAATGGTCTCTGGCAAAAAGTAGGCTTTTCTTAGTGCCACGAATTGCCAAGGGAGATTTCGCTGCGATGACTTTTGCTAATTGCTGAACATGGTCTATCATAGTAGTCTGATCCGAAAATATTTGGTTAACTAAGCCTATCTTTTCTGCTTCACTACTAAAGACTTTTCTGCCTGTGTAAGCCATTTCTGCTGCTTTCCCATAAGGGATAATTTTGGGTAGTCGTTGTAGTGTTCCTAAATCTGCTACCATACCCATATCAATTTCTTTAATAGTAAAATAAGCCTCACTTGTGCAATAGCGCATATCACAAGCCGATACTATATCAACACCACCACCTATACACCCTCCTTGAACGGCAGCTATAACTGGCTTACAGCAATTTTCAATAGCATTGACGGCTGCTTGTAAGTCCTTTATAATTTGTAAAAGGGCTTCTCTTTTGCGTCCTTCACATTTCAGATCGTTCAGTTGCCCAAAAGACATAAATAACTCTAAGTCAATTCCCGCACAGAAATGCTTTCCAGTGCTACTCAGGATAATAGCTCTGACTTCTGGATTATCGTTTAACTGATGAAAAGTCGCTTTTAATTTCTCCCAACCTGCTTTATGAAGAGCATTTGCTTTATCTGGTCGGTTGAATTGGACATGGGCTATTTTATCCTGAATATTGATTTGAAACATGAAGGTTTATATTTTTGATTACGGTTCTTGCAAAAATGCTTTTAGTAGTTTTGTTGCTTTTCCTCGATGACTAATTGAATTTTTCTCTTTTGCACTCATTTCAGCGAAAGAACGCACTTCTCCTTCCGGGATGAAAATAGGATCGTAGCCAAATCCTTCTTTGCCTTGCTTTTCAGTAGCAATTCTTCCTCTGACGATGCCTTCAAAAGTATATTCTTTGTCCTCCAAGGTTAGAGCAATTACCGTCCTAAACTGTGCACTTCTGTCCGCTTTCCCTTCTAAATTTTTTAATACTTTAGCCATGTTAGCATTAGCATCTCTAGCTTCACCAGCATAGTAAGCGGTATCGACTCCTGGTTCGCCGTTGAGTGCATCAATTTCCAATCCCGTATCTTCTGCAAAACAATCCACTTTGTAGTTATCCCTTATGTATCGGGCTTTTTGTAAGGCATTGCCTTGTATAGTAGCTTGTGTTTCAGGGATTTCCTCTGTACAATCAATATCTTTTAGCCCCATTATTTCAAAGCCTTTTCCAAGAATTTGATTGATCTCTCTGACTTTATTTGGATTACTAGTCGCAAATACAATCTTCATAAACTTACTTTTTTAACTAAAATATCGCTTGAAAAGTGCCAGTGTACTTCAAAATGGAAAAAAGTTTGTTAATCCATATTTTCCACTGGCTCATACTCCAATAAAAGTTTATCCATATCCTGCATTAAGCGATCAACATCTTTAGGATCAGTACCATCCGCAAAAGAACGGATATGGCGTTCTTTATCAATCAAAATCAAACGGCCACTATGATCGAAGCCACCCGCTGCTTCCTCATCTTCTAGTGCAATGCTGAAATAATCATCCGCAATTTCGTAAATTTCGTCTTTATCGCCTGTTACAAAATGCCATTTATCAGCTTTGTTGATACCAACACTCTCAGCATACCATTTCAATCTGGCTACTGTATCATTTTTTACATCAATAGAGTGAGAAAGAAAAGCGACATCAGAATTATTCAAATATTCATCATGGATACGCTTCATTTGCTTTGTCATTTTTGGACAAATAGTTGGACAATGCGTAAAGAAAAAATCTACCACGTAAATTTTATCTTCAAAAGTTTTATTGCTTACTAGTTGGCTATCTTGATTCACGAATGTAAAATCGGGAATACTGTGATAAATGGTATCGCCGTCCACTTCATCCCTTTCTCCGAGTATAGGCAATTTATTATCGTTGGCATTTTTGTCTAAACTACAGCTAGTCAACATTGACAGTAGTGCAAGAGCGACTAGCGCACTAAATTTTAATTTTAAGATCATTCTTCTTCTTTTTTTAATTTTTCTAAAAGCGTATTTCCATCTTCTATGCTGCTATAAATAGCTGCTTCCACTTCTTTTCCCTTTTCCATTTCTTTTTTGTAAGCTACCATCAACTCATCATGTGGCAGATCGGTATTACTATACTTTCCAAAACTAGCCATCCAACTCATCATACTTTCGTCCGCTTTGTCTAAGCGAGTTATCATTTGAGCTACTTCTGCCTGCATCGCTTCTGGGATGTTTTCCATGGAGCGCAAGGTTCGCTTAATACGATTGACTTCACCCATCTCAGGCATTACTTCATCGTGTAGTGCCATCAGTTCTTCCCACTTTTGATCGGCTTCTGCCTTTTGTTGTTCTGCTGTGCTTTCTGAACCACATTGTGCTGCTAAAAAAGATATAGCAATCAGTGCAATAAATATAGATCTCATGATTTTTATGATTGATTTGAAAATATTTGTTCGTTTATGTCTTGAATAAATGTGAGTAACGCTGCTCTCCCCTCATCCGTATTGGAAGAAGTCAAAAATTGCGGTGGCAATTCATCCCAATATTCGAGCATAGTAGTGTTGAATTCTTCTACGTTTTCTTCTAGCTCAATAGGCTTTAAGCGATCAATTTTGGTAAATACTAAAGCAAAAGGCACTTGCATTTGTCCTAGCCAATTAATAAAATCAATGTCATTTTTTTGTGGAGAAACGTTGGAGTCAACTAAAACAAAAGCACACTGCAGGTTGAGCCGTTCCAACATGAAATCTTCAATCATTTTACGCCACTTCTGTCGCATTTGCTTAGAAATTTTAGCGTAACCATAACCCGGTAAATCAACTAGATACCATTGCTTATCAATTAAAAAATAATTGAGCATTTGGGTTTTACCTGGCTTCTTGGACGTTCGGGCAAGTTCTTTTCGCTTTGTTAACGAATTAATTAAAGAGGATTTTCCGACATTGGAGCGACCAATAAAGGCGTACTCGGGTTGCTCTCCCTTAGGGCAGAGCTTATAATTTGGGTAACTTCCTATGTACTTTGCTTCGTGCACTTCCATTCTTTCTTCGTCGTTGCTTAACTAATCTTTAACCGATCGGGTACAATATTTTTTTTGATAACACTAATTAAAGTGATTTAGCAAAATTACAACATAAATTAATGTTCTATTAAAGAACAAGCTAAAATAGATAAAGTCTATTTTGCAGTCGTTTTTAAATAAAAACAAAAATCATGAGAAAAACAATCGCATTAATTGTACTTTTAAGTAGCGCAACTTTCGCTTTCAGTCAAGCTAGGTTTGGTATTCGTGCGGGAGTAAGCACTATGGATATTGAGACTAGCCAGATTCCGATTATTAGCTCTACTTCTGCTAGTGACTTCAACTTAGCAGTAAAAGAGGCAAGATATGGCGTTCATGCTGGACTTTTTGCAAAATTTCCAATTTCTGACCTCTTTTTTTTGCAGCCTGAAATTGTGTTTAACTCTAATCGTGTTGATTTTCAGCGAGATGACTTGAGTGAAGTATTTACTGAAAAATATCAGTACTTGGATATTCCTGTAATTGCAGGTATCAAACTTGGTCCGATTAAACCACAAATTGGTTTGGTTGGTCATGTATTTCTAAATAGCAGCACTGAAGAGGATTTTCAACTCGAAGACTATAAGCAAGATTTTCAAGACTTAACACTGGGTTGGCAGGGTGGTGTCGGTTTAGAAATCGGCAAAATCTTCTTGGATTTCAAGTATGAGGGGAATTTTACTAATTTTGGTGAGCATATCAGAGTAGGTGGAGAAGATTATGAATTTGACAATGCGCCATCAAGATTGATTCTTTCTTTTGGATTAGCGTTTTAAAAAAAAATGAATTAGCAATGATAGCCTAGTAAGCTGTCATTGCTATTCAAGAAGTTTTCAACATACTCTTTCCCCAGTTGGCAAGCGGTTATCAAATCACTGTTTTTAGCTAACTGTGCTGTAATAGCTGCAGATAGCACACAGCCTGAGCCATGCTTTCCTGTCTTAGCAATTAAATTCGGCGAGAAAGTAGCAATCAATTTGCCGTCTTTCCAAAGTTGATCCTCGGCAAATGAATTCTCGCTATGACCTCCTTTGAGCAGTACAGCACAATACTGGCTGAGCTGCTCGGCTGCAATTTGAGCGGACTTGGCAGGCATAATTCTTAGTATTTCTTCTTGATTGGGAGTGAGAAGCTCTATTTTCTTGAGTAAATCTAATGTTTGAAAGTCTTTATGGAATTCAAAACCTGCACTAGCTTTTAATATTGGGTCAAGAACGATGGGTATATTCGTAAAATAGTCTACAACTTTCTCTAAAATTTGCCAGTTACTAATCAGTCCTATTTTGATGGCTTGAATAGTAAATCGCTGCCTGAGAATTTCGATTTGTTGAATTAAGAGTGATTCATCTATCCAGTTAACAGCAGTGAAGTTCTGGTCGTTTTGAACGGTTAGTGCTGTGCAAACGCTCAATCCATAAACTTGATGTTGCTCAAATGTTTTTATATCAGCGTTCAAGCCTGCTCCTGCACTTGGATCGTGACCAGCGATTGTGAGAACAAAAGGTCGAGAATAGACTGGAGTATGAAGTGCCTCAAAAGGTGCATTGAGTAACAATTCAAATCGCTCTACTGCTAAATTTGGTTGCTGCCAGATATATCCTAATGTTGCTACTCCGTCAAATCCTTTTACTTTTGCGGCTTGAAGCCGTTTGGGTTCTATTCCACCTAATGCGATTAAACGAGCTTTTACTTTGCTTTTCCATGGCTGTACATTCAGCGCTTCATTAGCATTATAATTCGATTTAGAAATGCTGTCAAATACAGGACTTACTAGCACATAATCACAAAGATGACCCAGTGCAGATAAATCTTCTAAGTGATGAATGGCTGCAGAAACTAAAAGTCCTTCCGCCACAAAGTCATTGGCTAATTGAACTAAATTGGCTTGGCTCAGCCCTTTGCGGCTTTGCTCAGTGAGATGAACCCCTCCTAAACCAAGTTGTACTGCCAAATGATAGTGCTGGTGTAAAATTATTTTATTCCAGTATTCATTAGGAATTTCTGCCAAATATTGAGCCAATTCAATATCACTAAAACTAGGTTTTCTCAGATGGAAATATTGTAAGCCAGCCTCAAAAAGTTGGGCAACGATTAGCGTTTCACTTACTACTTTTTGAGGTGGTGATAGAACGATGACAGAGCTATCCTTCATCTGTATGTTCTATTGTAAGTGCTAAATTCAATTCTTCTAGCTGCTCACTAGCGATTAAACTCGGTGCATCAATCATTACATCTCTGCCCTGATTGTTTTTAGGAAAGGCAATAAAGTCACGAATTGTATTTTGACCATTCATTACGGAACAAAGGCGATCAAAACCAAAGGCAATACCACCGTGAGGCGGTGCACCATACTCAAAGGCACCCATCAAGAAACCGAACTGTGCTTCGGCTTCTTCATCTGTAAACCCTAATAATTTAAAGTTCTTTGCCTGCAAGGCTCTGTTATGAATACGAATTGAACCTCCTCCGATTTCTACACCATTGATAACCAAGTCATAAGCGTCTGCACGAAGTGCTTTCATAGTTTCATGGTCGCCATCGAGCATTCTCTCAACATCTTCTTTTTTAGGTGATGTGAAGGGGTGGTGCATTGCGTGGAAGCGTTCTGCCTCTTCATCCCACTCCAAAAGTGGAAAATCAACTACCCAAAGTGGTTTAAATTCATTGGGATTTCGCAAGCCTAAGTGATTGCCCATTTCTAGGCGCAGCTCATTAAGTTGCTTTCTTGTTTTTTCTGCTTCACCAGAAAGAATTAGTAGCAAATCACCAGGTTCTGCACCAAATTGATCTAGCCATTTTTTTAAATCTTCATCTGAGTAGAATTTTCCAACTGGTGATTTGATGGATTCGTCCTTATTGTACTTAACATACACTAAGCCTTTTGCTCCAATTTGTGGACGCTTGATCCATTCAGTTAGATTTTTTAAATCTTTATTCGAGTAGTCTTCTGCTACATTTCGTGCATTAATTCCAACAATTAGTTCTGCATCATCGAATACACTAAAACCTTTTCCTCTTGCTAAATCTCCCAATTCTACAAACTCCATTCCAAAGCGTACATCTGGTTTATCTGAACCATATTTTGACATTGCTTCATCGTAGGTCATTCTGGGAAAATCGGGTAGTTGAACATCTCTCAAAGTTTTGAATAGATATTTTGTCAATGCTTCGAAGGTCTGTAAAATATCTTCCTGTGTAACAAAAGACATTTCGCAGTCTATTTGGGTAAACTCAGGCTGACGGTCAGCCCTCAAATCCTCGTCACGGAAGCATTTTACAATTTGAAAATACCTGTCCATACCCGATACCATCAACAACTGCTTAAAAGTTTGTGGTGACTGTGGCAAAGCATAAAACTGCCCAGGATTCATGCGGCTAGGTACAACAAAATCTCTAGCACCTTCTGGCGTGCTTTTAATTAGAACAGGGGTTTCAACTTCTACAAAGTGAAGTGATGACAAAAATTTTCTAGTTTCAATCGCCAGTTTTGAGCGGAAGATCAGATTGTTCATCACGGGCATTCTACGAATATCCAAATAGCGATACTTCATTCGCAGATCGTCACCACCATCTGTGTCATCGCCAATGGTGAAAGGAGGTGTTTTGGACTCATTTAGAATTTGAAGCTGTGTTACTTCGATTTCTATCTCTCCTGTTGGACGATTGAAGTTTTTACTACTTCGCTCTTGCACTTTTCCAATAGCTGATACTACGAACTCTCTGCCTAGTTTCCGAGCTATTTCTGTTAGTTCTGGTTTTTCTTCTTGATTAAAAACCAACTGTGTGATACCATAGCGATCTCTCAAATCCACAAAAGTCAATGCGCCAAGATCACGGCTTTTTTGAACCCAACCACAAAGTTTAACTGCTTTTCCAGTATCTTCAATTCGCAATTCTCCGCAAGTATGTGAGCGTAACATTTTTATTTTGTTTTAAGTAAGCACTTTCAAAGTTTAAGAAATATGAAAGCCTATTATTTCCAGATTATTTTCGGCGAGCAAATATAATATTTCATTGTTGGTATTTGCTATTTCCAATGAAGGATGGTTTCCGATAAATAGTTCAAGAATCGTTCAAAACAGGAATAATGATAATGGAAATTATATCTCGCATATTCTAATGCCCATCTTTATGAACTACAAGAAAGCATGGAACACCCGATTTTATGTCTTGCCCATTCTGGACGTTTTGCGAACCATTTTTCTAGCTCTGGTTGCTCGGCGTAAGGTCGTTTTAATAGTTCGTATAGTTCCTTTATTAAAGAGTAATCACCATTATTAGCAGCATCAATGGCAAGTTGCGCCATGTAGTTGCGAAGTACATATTTGGGATTAATAGCATTCATATTCGTTTTTCGTTGAGCATCTGAGCGTGTTTCTTTCTTCAAAAGTTCTTGATAATCTATGAACCAATTTATCCATTTATCCAAAATGTCATCTTTTATTTCTTGAGGTTCATAGAACGCAGCTTTAATAACAGCTAGGAAATTTCCATCTTCATCAATGTCAGTATTTTTTGAAAAGTTTGCTAAACTTCTAAAAAAGATCGTCATATCAGTTTCGCTCAACTGCAGTAGTCCTTCTAGGCGACTCACTAAGTCTGTGCTAGTTGTACTATTATGATCTAAACCTAGCTTTGAGTGCATCATGCTCAAATAGGCTGCTTCAAACTTGGGAGGATACTGATTTAGAATTTCTTGCAATGGCTGTGAATCTTCAATTAAAGGTACAATTGCATTTGCTAGCTGCATTAAATTCCAAAGTGCAATGCGTGGCTGATTACCGAAGCGATATCTTTTTGTTTGGCGATCAGTTGTGTTTGGTGTCCAATTTGCATCATAGCCTTCTAGCCAACCGTATGGTCCATAATCAATGGTTAGACCTAGTATAGACATATTGTCGGTGTTCATTACACCATGTACAAAGCCCACTCGCTGCCAATGAACAATCATTTTTAAAGTATTATTCAACACTTCTTCAAAAAACTCAATATACCCTTTTTTCGTACCTTGCTCTATTGCTGGAAAAAAGTGTTTGATCGTAAAATCCATTATTTTCTTTAGTGTATCAAAATCTTGGCGAGCAGCAAAAATTTGAAAATTACCAAATCGAATAAAAGAAGGAGCTACTCGACAGACAATCGCACCTTTTTCGTAAGCTGCATTGCCATCGTACATAACGTCTCGAAGGACTTGATCGCCCGAGAGCGTTAAAGATAAAGAACGGGTGGTAGGTACTCCCAAATGATACATAGCTTCACTACACAAATGCTCTCGAATAGAAGATCGCAGCACTGCCAGCCCGTCTGCACGGCGCGAGTAAGGCGTTTCGCCAGCTCCTTTCAATTGTAATGTCCAAGAATCGCCTTTGTGTTCCACTTCTGCGAGGTTGATTGCTCTACCATCGCCTAACTGACCCGCCCAATTTCCAAATTGATGACCACCGTAACACATGGAATAAGGAGCTGTATTTTCTAATACTTCTGTCCCTGAAAAAATATTTATAAACGCCTCGGACTGTAGATCGTCTTTTGTCAGTCCAATTGCTAAAGCCATTTCTTCTGATACATGAATCAACTTTGCCGCAGATGGAACGCTAGGAGTTACGTATGAAAAGCATGATTCATAGACTTGTCGCCGAGTTTTTGAAGTTTTAGGATCGGCAGGTAATTCCTGATTAAATTTATCTTTTATGTTGAGCTTCATTGAAATCATTTTTTGTTTTGTCTATTTAAAACGCAGAGGGAGCGTCGTAGTTGAGACTTAGGGTTTCTACTTTTCTGCGATTACTTCAAAGGATAAAATTATATGCTTGGATAAACGTGGTTATTTTTATAGTTTTGATGTAACAAAATACAAAACTTTAAAATGAGACAACTAATAATAATATTAATTGCTGGGCTATTTTTTTCAGCTTGCCAGAATACTGTGGAATCCAAAACAGCAAATGCAGAAGAAGTATTAGAAAATACTTCAGAAGATGAATGGATTATGCTTTTTGATGGCACAAGTACTGAAGGCTGGAGGGCTTACAATGGAGATGCTCTGCCGCCGCAGTGGATTGTCGAAGATAGTGTATTGACATTTTCTAAGGAAAAAAAACAAACCGAGGTGGAGCATGAAGGAGGAAAGGATATTATTTATGGTGTAGAAGAATTTGACAATTTTGAATTGTATATAGAGTGGAAGATTCCAAAAGGCGGAAACAGTGGTATTTTTTACCATGCCAAGGAAGGGTACAGTAGCCCTTATGAAGTTTCGCCTGAATATCAAATGATAGATGACGAAAACTATGCAGCAATGCACGATTTAGTGGCGTATAACACCAGTTTAGGTTATGAAGAACCAGAAAAATTGCAACCTCTTCAACAAACAGGTGCTGATTATGCTATGTACGTTGCCGATGAAAAAGCAAAAGTCTTGCACCCTGCTGGCGAGTGGAACACAACACGTATCATCTTCACGCCAGAAAAAGTTGAACATTGGCTAAATGGAAAAAAAGTTGTTTCTTTCGTTCCTTGGTCAGATGACTGGTATGAACGAAAAAATACAGGAAAGTGGAAAGATTATCCAGATTATGGAAAGTTTAAAAAAGGTTATATCGGACTGCAAGATCATGATAGTCCACTTTGGTTTAGAAATATTAAACTGAAAAAACTTTGATTAACAAAGAGTTAGATATAAAACGTACAACAAAATGAAAAAAAGGACTTTTCTAAAAACGGCTGCTACTATTGCAGGTGGTACAATATTGTTACCCGCTTGCAAGACAGGTTCAAGCTTGATTACTCCGGGAAAATTAAGAACTGCTCATATCGGAGTGGGCAATATGGGTTTGGAGGATTTGAAAGCAGTTGCTTCGCATCCTTCAGTAGTGGTAACGGCACTTTGCGATGTAGATAGCAATAATTTGCAAGCTGCAAAAGATTTATTTCCAGCCGCCAAGACATATAAGGATTATCGAGCCATGCTCAAAGAAATTAGTGATGAAGTGGATGCAGTTGTAGTTTCTACACCAGACCATACGCATGCTCCTGCCTCTATAATGGCGATGGAAATGAACAAATCTGTGTACTGCCAGAAACCCTTAACGCATCATGTGATGGAAGCAAGAGCCATGAATAAGCTAGCGAAAGAAAAGAAACTGACTACTCAGATGGGTATTCAAGTGCATTCCTTTTACGATTACAAATTGGCGACACTACTCATCCGAGATGGTATCATTGGCAAGGTCAATCGAGTGCGAGCATGGTCTCCTAAAGACTGGGGTTATGACGGACCAATACCTAAAGGGGAAGACGCTGTGCCAGCGTATTTAGACTGGAATCTTTGGCTGGGTACTTCTGCTGAAAGACCATATAAAGAAGGTTATTATCACCCTGCCAACTGGCGGAAGTTACTCGATTATGGTTGTGGCACACTTGGTGATATGGGGGTTCATATTTTTGATACTCCTTATAATGCCTTAGAGCTAGATGTACCCAAAACAATTATAAATGAGTGTAGAGCATCAAATGGCTTCGGTTTTCCACAAAATAATAAGGTAACATACGAATTCCCTGCCACACCCTACACAACAGACAATTTCCAATGGATTTGGGATGATGGAATAGGCGCACCTGAACTGCACGAAGAACTAAAACTTCCTAATGGCGATGAATTACCCGATCAAGGTGCTATGTTTATTGGAGAGAAAGGGCGACTACTGCTACCACACTTTATGCAAGCTCCACGCTTAGTTGTAGATGGTAAGTATCAAGAAATGGATTTTGAAAAATATAATTTGGGTAAACCTGTCAGAAATTATACATCAGAGAGCCCAAAGCACTATCATCAATTTGTAGATGCCTGCTTGGGTAAAGGAGAATGTACTGCTCCATTTTCTTATGCTGCACGCTTGACGGAAACCATCTTATTAGGGGTAATCGCTGGGCGTTTTCCAAATCAAACTTTACATTGGAATAGTAAAACCGCTAGATTTGAGGAAGCAGAAGCCAATCAATATTTAGATGCTACTTATCGAAATTTTTGATTAAAATGGAATTAGTATTGCACCTAAAGGATGTCAATACTAATTCCTGAAACCGATAGACTGCTTAGTTTCTCCCATTTGTTGGTTTAAAGCTGCCATTCTAATTGCCGTTACTGCTGCTTCGATTCCCTTGTTGCCGTGCTTCCCGCCTGCACGATCTCTGGCTTGTTCCATATCGTTGGGCGTGAGTACTCCGAAAATGCAAGGAATCTTTGACGCTAGACTAAGATTAATCAATCCTTTTGCTACGGCATCATTAATATATTCATTGTGTTTAGTTTCTCCTTGAATTACGCAGCCTATGCAAATAATGGCATCTACCTTATGACTAGAGATACACAATCTTGCGCCAAATGGCAATTCAAAAGACCCAGGAACTTGTAGAGTATGAATATTTTCTGCCGATGCTCCGTGTTTAGTTAAGGTATCGTGACATCCTCCATAAAGTGCATGAGTTATTTCAGTATTCCATTCAGATACAACAATGCCAAATTTCATTTTTTCGGCGTTTGGAATAGACTGTTCATTATAATTGGATAAATTTTTTAACGCACTTGCCATATTGCTCGTTTTAAATGAAAAATTATTATGTTTATGTAAATGCAAAACTAAAAAAAGCCACTTCAAAAAAAGGTCATTTCCTTTACTGAAGTAGCTTTTCCTTTTTAAACTAAATTTAGGGACATTAGTTAAGCATTAGCCAATTCTACCTCTCTAGCTATAAGACCTTTGTCATTATAATCTAACTGGAATTGAACTCGATCTCCTCTTCTCACTTTGTCCTTTAGTTCTGAAATGTGAACAAACACTTTCTTAGAAGTTTGTTTCGATTGGATAAATCCATATCCTTTTGAACGATTAAAGAACTGAACAAATCCTTCTTTTTTTGAGCCATCAGGTGTTACACCATCTTTCGTATCGGCAGTTTTAGAAAACCACTTGGTGATGTTATTCAATATATTTTTCATCACATTTTTTTGTTTTAAATAAATTTTAAGATTAACAAATAATTTTATTGACGCTTTGGTTATTGAAGCATGTTACGCACCTTTCACTTATTGTAAGTAAACAACTCTAGCTGTAATTTGATGATCCTTTACTAATTGTTGAGTGAACGACTTGTGACCTCTAGGTGCTAGTAAATACAATCGTCCACCTTTATTAGCAGCAACCATGCTTAACAATTTCCATTTTGAAACTACTCGTCCCTCATCTTCTGATTTTGTTGCAACTTCTACATAATGTTTAGAACCTCTCAAAAAACCAGTAATATTTGGTACATAGGGTTCTTCCTCGCCTACTTTTGTGAATTTAGAAGGTGTTTCAAAATCGTCATGGACTGCTTTGATATTAAAAAAACCTTTTTGTTGCACCCATGTCAGTGCTTTTTCCAAATAATCTTGATCTGACATAATATAAAGAATTTGTGATAAATAAATTGCTATTCATCTATGAGTATCTACGCAGAACTTGTCTTAGACTCATGGAAGAATCTATTAGACAACTGGTTATATATGAACAGCTTTAAGTCAAAACCACTAGTGTAAGTAACTTATATTCAAATAATGTGAGACAATATGCTCTAATGAAGGTAAGCCTCTTAATACAAGCAAATTTATATCTGTATTGCAGCTAGTTTAAACACTTCTATATAAATAACTATGTATCAGTAAAATTGGTTCAATATTGATTAGTCGATACTTGTGGCAAATTACACCGCCGACTTCAGGCGATTTTTTAGTGCTAACATATCATCTCTAAATTGTGCTGCGGACATAAAGTCGAGTTCTTTCGCTGCTTTTTTCATCTTGCGTTCAGTTTCGGCAATGGCTTTTTCGATTTGATCTCTTGTCATATACCCTACAACAGGATCAGCAGCAATACTAGGCTGATCGGGTTCTATGTACATTTTCTGATCGCCACGGATATCAAGAATAGAGCTTTTGTTGAGGATTTGTTCTCTTGTTTTGCGGAGTGTTTTTGGTGTGATGCCGTTTTTTTCATTGTAGATCATTTGAATAATACGGCGGCGGTTGGTTTCATCAATAGTCATTTGCATACTATCTGTAACTTTATCCGCATAAAAAATAACAAGACCATTAGCATTTCGAGCCGCCCTTCCAGCAGTTTGTGTCAATGAGCGATCATTACGCAAGAAGCCTTCTTTATCAGCATCTAAGATAGCGACCAAAGAAACTTCGGGTAGGTCTAGTCCTTCTCTTAATAAATTTACTCCAACGAGTACATCAAATTCGCCTAAGCGCAAATCTCTCAATATTTCCACTCTTTCCATAGTGTCCACTTCCGAGTGAATGTAACGCACTTTCACTCCTACTTTAGCGAGATATTTGGACAGCTCTTCCGCCATACGCTTAGTCAAAGTCGTAATCAAAATGCGCTCATCATTTTTAATACGTTCATCAATTTCTTCCATTAAATCATCAATCTGATTCATACTTGGTCGCACCTCGATAGGAGGGTCTAGCAAGCCTGTGGGGCGTATCAATTGCTCTACAATTTCACCGCTCGTTTGCTCTAATTCATAATCGCCTGGTGTGGCAGAAACAAAGACCACTTGATTGATGAGTTGCTCAAATTCATTATAATTCAAAGGTCGGTTGTCCATGGCTGAGGGCAGACGAAAGCCATGTGAGACTAGGCTTGTTTTTCTTGCTCGATCACCTCCATACATTCCCCGCACTTGCGGAATAGTAACATGACTCTCATCAACGACCATTAGATAATCGTCGGGGAAATAGTCTAGCAGACAGAAAGGACGTGTTCCTGGCTTTCGACCATCAAAAAAGCGAGAATAATTTTCTACTCCATTACAATAGCCCAGCTCTTTCATCATTTCAATATCAAAGTTGGTGCGTTCTTTGATGCGCTGCGCTTCAATTAATCGACGTTCTTTTTCAAAATATTCAACTTGACCGTGTAGTTCATCCTGAATATTACTAATAATTTGCTTCATTCGTTCTTTGGGTGCAACATAAAGATTGGCGGGGAAAATAGCAGCCGTTTGTAATTCCTCCATTGTTTTTCCTGATGTTACTTCCAGCACTTTAATTTCTTCAATTTCATCGCCAAAAAATGTTATTCGATAGCCAAAATCGACATAGGGCAGATTAATATCCACGGTGTCGCCACGCACTCTAAAGGTAGCACGGCGAAAATCAGTTTCCGTTCTTGAATACAAACTTTCTACTAATTTGTAAAGAAAAGTATTTCTGGTGATCACATCTCCTCGGCTAATGCGAATAATGCCCGTTTTGTAGTCTTCTGGATTTCCCATACCATAAATGCAGGAAACCGAAGAAACAATTATAACATCTCGTCGCCCAGAGAGTAGGGAAGAAGTTGCTCGAAGTCGCAGTTTATCCACTTCTTCATTAATAGAAAGGTCTTTTTCGATGTATGTATCCGTAACGCTGATATAGGCCTCAGGTTGGTAGTAGTCATAGTAAGAGACAAAATATTCAACGGCATTATTAGGAAAAAACTCTTTGAACTCACCATATAGCTGAGCGGTCAGCGTCTTATTGTGGGTCAGTACAAGCGTAGGACGGTTTAGTTGAGCAATCATATTAGCAACAGTGAAGGTTTTCCCAGAACCTGTTACACCTAAAAGTACCTGAGCAGCCTCACCTTCTTTTACACCTTTAACAAGATTTTCAATAGCTTGAGGCTGATGCCCCATAGGCTGAAAGGGTGATTCTAGTTGGAAACTCATAGTAGTTGTTTTTCTATAAAACCTTTGAGATACCTTTTATGCTGTAGGAATAAAAAAGTTTATATGTAAAAGTAGTTGAACAAAAAATACAAAATTTTAGCTTTGATGGAATCTGAAAACTTTGACTTTTGAACAGGAGTAGGATTTATTTTACCAATCTTTTTTTGATTTAGATTTTTTACCTCTCGCTTTACGCATTTTTTCTTGTACTTGTTGTTCTTCCTGTTCCATAATTTCAAGTAACTTCTCTGCCTCTTCTCTAGTTAAGTCTCGCTTGGCATCTTGTGTTTGTTGCTGCTGACTTTGTTGTTGGTCTTGCTGCTGCTCTTGATTTTGTTGCTGTTGGTTTTCTTGATTTTGACTTTGCTCAGCGTCCTGCTGATCCTCTTGACTTTCTTGTTGATCCTGCTGCTGTTGTTGTTGCTGTTGTATCTGAAGTTGCCGCTGTGCTTGTGCTAAATTGTATTTGGTGGAATAATCTTTTGGATTTAGCCTGAGTGCATTTTTGTATGCACTAACGCTTTTCTCGAAGTCCTGCTTTTGAAAATGAGCATTGCCCAAATTATGATAGGCTTTGGATTTCAAGGCATCGCTAGACGCAGCGGTTGCTGCTTCTTCGTATTGTCTTACTGCTTCTTCAAAACGCTGCTGCTTGTAGATAGAATTGCCAAGATTATATTTAGTGCTAGGCGATGTTTTTTGCTCTAGAGCCTTTCGATAACTTTCTTCTGCTGTGGTGTATTCATCGTTTTTATAATTGATATCTCCTTCTCGGCGCAGTGTATGTTCTGATTGGCTGAAACCTGTTGCTACTGAAATAGAGACTCCAATAAGAATCAAAATATAGTTCTTCATATCACGAGTGTTTCTGTTTTATTGTCGTTTATATCTGCCATAAAACCAGTACTTAGGCGATAATTTGGTGTCATCCCCTGCGTAATAGCCGTATCCTATGATCTCATAAATATGGTCTTGTACCGTTTCTTTAAAGTATTCTATTTTTTGGGGCTTTTTTTCATTGCGCTGCCAAATTATAGTTTGTTTTTCGTCTAGACTTCCTCTATGAATAACCGTTTCACTTGGCTTTTTTACCACACACCACATTTTGCCATCTTGTATTTTATTTACGCCGTTACTTTTTATTATTTGAATTTCGCCATTTTTGTCTGTATAAGTGTCCTCGATTTCTACTTCTTGAAAATAAGGACTTTTGGATTCATAAACTTGCTTCACTTGAACTGCGCTAGATAGCTTTAAACTTGGTCGGCGCAGGTGATTAACGTCTAAATCTTTCAAATCATTTTTATCATGCTTACTTCTTGCTTGATCTTCATAAATTTTAAAAATACCTTCCCATGTGCCATCTAAAGGCTGAAATACATTAGCATATTGCTCATCAGCCTTCACGGTAGTCGGAATATAATTGATGTTCTCTATATTTTTAGTGGTATCGCAAGCGAATAAAACTAGAGAAAACAGTAAAATAAAATTATTGATTTTAACTGGCATGATTAGCAATTTTGTTCAGGTTAAATACAAAATTAAGAACAGCTAAGTTTATCAATTTGGGATTGATAGCAATTAGCTCGAAACGTTTACACGACTATTTTAAGAGGTTAAAGATAGCAGCTATCTAGAGATAGTCTTTATTCAGATAGTCTGTAAAGCCACGCATTATTCCAATTCATCTTCCTCTGTTAAATTTTCTGGAAGACTTTTAGACGCTTTTGCCCCTAACTGTTTAATGCGCTGTGCTCGACCAATCAAGGTATCACCATATTTGGGAGAAGACTTTAGTTTATTGAAAGCAGCTTGATAAGCTGACTGAGCATCCTCTAATCGTTGTCCGATTTGCTTCAAATCATCAATAAAGCCCACAAATTTATCATACAATAGCCCACTTTGCCATGCAATTTCAAGTACGTTCTTCTTTTGTCGCTCTTGTTTCCATATATAAGCAACTGTTCGCATAGTAGCCAACAAAGTAGAAGAAGTAACAATGACAATATTTTGCTCCAAAGCATCTAAAAATAATCGTGGCGAATGCTGCATTGCTACTGAAAATGCAGGTTCTATTGGAACAAAGAGTAGTAAATAATCAGGTGAATGAATTTGATATAATTGCTGATAATTTTTGCTGTTTAAGTCTTTAATATGTCGTTGAATACTTTCGATATGTTGCTTCAAGTGCAGTTTTTTTTCCTGTTCATTTTCGCAGCTAAAGAATTGCTCATAAGCTGATAAAGACACTTTAGAGTCGATGATTAGATGCTTTTTTTCAGGTAGTTGAATGATGAAATCGGGACGTTTTTGTTTGCCCTCATAATCCGTAAAACTTGGCTGTACTTTGTAGTGGATTCCCTTTTCTAAACCTGCCTTTTCTAGCAGTAACTCTAGCCTAAACTCTCCCCAGTCTCCTTGTGTTTTTGACTCACCTCTTAGCGCAGCGACTAGATTATTTGCATCTTGTGACAGTTGAGTATTCAGAAGACGAAGATGCTCTATTTCTTGTTTAAGTGTAATGCGTTGCTTAGTTTCTTCTAAAAATTTGTGTTCTACATTTTCATTGAATTCTTTAATTCTTTCGCGAAGTGGTTGTAGCAAGCCCTCTAGTTGCGTTTTGTTTTGCAAAGTAAACCGCTCGCTTTTTTCTTCTAGCAACTTACTAGCAAGTTGCTCAAACTCCAACTGAGATTGTTGTTGAAGTTGTTGTAAATCTTTCTTTTGGTTGGCTAGTTTTTCTTCCAAGTAGCTCAGCTTTGTCTGATCGGCTGATTGTAGTGCGCTCAACTGGCGAATTTCTTGTTCTGAAAATGCCAAATCCTCTTTTAAGTTTGTTGCTTGTACTTGAAGGTGCTCATAAATTTCTTTCAAGACATATTTAGATTTAATTTCCTCCTCAGAAGCTCCTTTGAATTGCGCTTTTGCAATAAAAAAACCTAGTATAAATCCGATGACTAAAAATAATAATTGGAATAAAAGAATCTCTGACATAATCTTTCTCACTTGATAACCTGAAGTAGCAGAGCTATTCAAGAAACAGATGATTTACCTAGTTCAATAGCTCGCTCTAGTGCAGCATTTGCACCCGCTGCAATATCCTCATGTACTAGCCTTTCTCTCATTTCTTTCATGGCTGCTTCTGATGTTCCTCCTCTTGAAGATACTCTAGTGATCCATTCTTGACACGAAAAATCTGTTTTATTAAAAAGTTCTATTGCTCCCCTGAAAGTCTGCCCTACTAATAATTCTGCCTCTGATTCGGAAAATCCCATTTTCCTAGATGCTTTCATCATTGAGTCCATAAAATACCAAACATAAGCAGGACCGCTTCCAGAGATGGCGGTTGCTGCATCTATAAAGTCTTCATTTTCAACATAAAGTGTTTTGCCTGAAGTGTTTAATAGATTTTGAACCGTTACTAATTCAATACGTGTAACCTCCTCAGAAGCAGTGAACGCAGTCATACCCATACCAATTTGAGCAGGTAAATTAGGCATTGCTCGAATCACTTTTGTAATACCTAGTGCTTTTTGAAGCGTTGCCATTTTTACCCCTGCCATAATAGACAGAAAGACTTGCTGTCCATGCACTAGCGGTCGAATATGCTCAAAAAGTACCGCACTATCCTGTGGTTTCACCGCTAATATAACTAAATCTGCCTTCGGAAGACAATCTTCAGGCATTCCATATACTGTCCCAATATCTTTCTCGGCTAATTTCATTGCCTTATCTATAGATTTTTCCAAGATCATCATACTATCTTTATTCGTAATATGCGACCTTAAAAAACTTTGGGCATAAGTCAAGCCCATATTCCCTCCACCTATAATAAGTATTTGCATTAGTCGTTTATTTTTTAATTGCTTGATAATTTATGATACGAAAGTACGAATACATTTCTTTTTTGTCCTACATTTGTGCAATACTCAAGGTAAGCCGTTTCAATTATAACAAATTCCCTACAATTCTCTCCAGTTTAAGTTTTAGTTATTTTCAGATTACAAAATCTGCTGTATCAAATTTCATTCATTAGAATAAATTAAAACTTAATGTTTATGCTTAACCGATTACTGATTGCCATATTGGCATCGCTATTTTTTTCATTAGGAGCAGTAGCTCAAGTTAATCCATTTTTTCAGAAAAAAATCGAAAAAAAACTACGTACCAATTTAGAGGATTTTGTAGCGTATGTTTCTACTCATCCTAATGCAAAACCTTTAAAAACTAATCCAAGTGAGTCTGTGCAGATAGAGTCGAGAGATCAAGATAAGTTTATCAACTTCACTCCCGAGCCAGAATCAGAGTTCCACGCCGCTATTAATCCAACCGATACTAATAATATCATTATTTGCTCGATGCGGAATAACCCTGAGAATTTCTTGGCACCACTAACTTTTCCTGTTTTTTATACTAAAGACTTTGGTGCAACTTGGGAAGTCAGCGAATTTGATGGCACAACTGCTGGCTCGTTCATTATCGGAGGAGGCGATCCAATTATTGTTTTTGATACAGAAGGAACGGCTTACTTATGCTGGCTGACCTTAACAACAGACTTGATTTTTAGTACAACTATTGCACTGCGCTATGCTTATTCCACAGATGGAGGGGCTACTTGGACAGAAATTAAAGAACCATTAGATAGTGGAAATGCGGGAAGTATCCTCGACATATTAGGAGGAGGTGACGTAAACGGAGATTTTAAATTCGTGGACAAGGAATGGCTCTCTGTTGATCGCAGCAACTCTCCTTTTCGAAATACTATCTACGCCTCTTATCTGACAATTGAGACTTTTGGAGATAGTTTGGTTACTAATATCACACTAAGAAAGAAAACTGCTGAATCGACTACTTTCACAGATAGTTCAGTCGTTGTGAATACTACTGCGTACAAGCTAGTTCAATTTACAAGTATTGATGTGGACAATGAAGGCACCGTACACGTAACCTTCGCTGGTACGCCTGATAGCTTAAATTGGCAGTTGTACTACACCAACTCAAAAGATGGTGGAGCGACTTTCTTACCTGAGTCAAAAATAGCAGATTTTCATATTCCAAGATTATCAGGTGATGAGCCAGAAAGTAATATTATCGGTATTGATGGTCAACGCTTGTATCCTTGTCCGCAGTTAGCAGTAGATAAATCCGATCTTTCTACTGAGGGGAACTTGTATTTTGTTTGGACTGCCAATGGCGGCGTTGAGAAAAAGACAGAAGGTTTAGATATTTACTTCTCACGCTCCACTGACGGGGGTCGGACTTGGGCAACTCCTTCTGTACTCAATGATGATGGGTTAAAGAATAGTCATCAGTTTTATCCAAGTATTGCCATCAACGAGAAAGGTAAAATAGTTATATCATGGTATGATCGCCGCGATGATCCTGAGAATATTCAAACCCTTTATTACATGACTTACTCAGAAAATGGGGGAGAAACATTTGTACCCAATTTTGCAGTATCCACAGCGGCATCTGATTTTTCAAAAATTGGAGACAAAAATGCAGCTTTTGGTATCGGTGAATATACACAGACTCTAGCTACGAGCCACTACGGTATTCCAATTTGGGCAGATGGACGCACTAATGATGGTAACATTGATATTTATTTGGCTCTTGTTCCATTGGATGGCAACTCAGCAGTTACTTCTGTTCAGACTGTTTCCCCAACATTGACCGTCAACGGACCAAATCCCAACCCGTTTGGAGTTACTACTCAAGTGCAAGTAAATTTGAAAACACGAACTGAGCTAGTTGCAAACGTTTTTTCAATAGATGGGAAGTTAGTCAAAACAGTCGCTAATGGCACTTTTTCAGCGGGGATACATACTTTAAATATTCAAGATTTGGCAATTGGTGAGTATATTCTGACCATACAAACAAACAATAGTCAAGTCTCTAAGAAACTGATCTCAAGGTGAGTTAGTCTGAAATAAAAAGTGGGTAGTTGTTCTTAGATTTGACTACCCACTTACTCTTCCTTCAAATATTTAACTTGAACGCTTTTTTTCTCATAAACAAAGCGGCGAATAATGCGCTTCACTTCAGGATTACTCTCAAAAGTAGAAGAAACCGCTTCTTTTAATTGATAAGGATCAGTGATACCATTTTCCAAATCCACATAGCCAAATCCCGCATACTCTCCTTTTTCAACTAGAACAACTGCCCTTTCCAATTTGTGCCGACCTTCATCTACTACGACAAAATCTCGCTCAAAAATATTTTTGAGATATTGCAAAGCTAAACCTGCTCGTTGATTGTATTCTTCTTTAGATTCCAAGCCGCCACAAGCTCCCTTACATTGCTTCAAATGATATTGAAAGCAAACTTTACCATTGATAGTATTCTCCACATCACATAGCTTACCACATAGCTCAAAGTTTCGGACTGCACGATTCAAATGCGATTTGGCATTGCTTTGCTTTGGATACTCTGAAATGATGTTTAATTTCTTTCGTTCGGCAACAGTGGGTTTAGCTATGCCGAAGCACTGATAGTCATTTTCATCTAGGTAAGTGTGAAGCACATAGGGAAAACAGCGATTGCGCTGCGCTCTGTTTATATAAGGTCGGTGAATTTTGATTTCATGGGATTCATGCAACAGAGCTACTAGTTCGCTTCCCGTTACTTCATAACTGATATCATACACTACTCGCTGAAGCTTTTTGGCTTTCTCGGTTATTTTTGAAAAATGTTCCGCTACTCGCTTTTTAATATTCTTACTCTTTCCAATATAAGCTAGTCGTCCTTCTGCGTCGTGGAAGTAATAGACGCCACATTCTTCTGGCAATTCATGCAATCGCTCTAGCGAAATGTTATGGGGTAGTAGCGATTCTTTAATGCCCAAGTTAACTAATTCTTTTATTTGCTCCTTACCTTGTTCTTTGGCCAAGATGTGTTGCAACACTTCGATTGTTGCCATCACATCGCCCATTGCTCGATGGCGTTGTTCTACTTTAATATTGAAATGACGAATCAAATTATCTAAACCGTAAGACCTCAAATTCGGGAATGCGCGCTTCGTCAAACGCACTGTGCAAAGCTGTTTTCGAGTAAAAGTATAGCCCAAGCGTTTAAATTCTTCTCTCAAAAAGCTATAATCAAAACGGACATTGTGTGCTACGAAAATAGCATTTTCTGTCTTTTCAATAACTATTTTGGCTATTTCATAAAATTTTGGAGCATCTTCTACCATCTCTTGTGTGATGCCGGTCAACTGTGTAATTCCGTAAGGAATATAGCATTCTGGATTAATTAAAGTTTCCCAGCGATCAATTATTTCCGCTCCATCGAACAAGACTATTGCAATTTCCGTAATTTTGTCCCTTGAGGCTTTACCACCAGTAGTTTCAATATCTACAATAGCGTAGCGTTTGTTCATAGAATAATTTATTTTGAGTAAGGGAGCGTAAACCAATTGCTTGTCTTCACAAACTATATTGAGTGAGTAAAAAAGTACCTAAAATTGTTTGAATAGTATTTTGTAATCATCATATTCACTGATTCCTATGACGGAATCAATGAGTTACTAGATACTCTGTATTCCTTCTAAAAAAGCAGTATGTAATCTTTTTTCAATATACAAATAAAACAAAATGATTCTATACTTAAAAGTTTTTGTTGCTATTTTTTTCTTATTGGTAGCAAATTGTGATTCAGGTGAGCCATCACAAGATAGTATTAAAAAATTAAAAAATAAAAATATTGTAGTAGGTGCAGCCAGTATAGAGGTTTATCTGCCTAAGTTAAAGGATAAAACGATTGGAATGATTGTCAATCAAACCTCGGTCATTGGAAAGACGCATTTGGTAGATAGCTTACTCTCACTAGGCGTAAGCATCAAAACAATTTTTGCACCAGAGCACGGATTTAGAGGTACAGCATCAGCGGGGGCAAAAATTGAAGATGGAAAAGATAGCAAAACAGGTCTGCCCATCACTTCGCTATATGGTAAAAAGAGAAAGCCTTCTAGTCAAGATTTAGCTGGGATTGATGTTATCTTATTTGATATACAAGATGTTGGAGCGAGATTTTATACTTATATATCTTCCATGCACTACGTAATGGAGGCTTGCGCTGAAAATCAAGTACATTTCATAGTATTAGATCGTCCAAATCCAAACGGTAATTACGTGGATGGCATGATTCTTGATCCTGAGTATTCTTCTTTCGTGGGGATGCACCCTGTACCTATTGTACACGGCATGACGATTGGTGAATACGCTCAAATGATTAATAGAGAAGGCTGGTTGAATAATGGTGTGCGATGTGAATTAGAAGTTGTAAAATGTCAAAATTACAAGCATAGTTTACCGTACAACTTACCAATCAAACCATCGCCCAATCTTCCGAATAACAGAGCGGTTTACCTTTATCCTTCACTATGCTTTTTTGAGGGGACTATTGTTAATGCAGGTCGTGGAACAAACAAACAGTTTCAAGTGTATGGTGCACCAAAATCTACTTTAGGTGATTTTGACTACACACCTATTTCGATGGCAGGTGCAAAATATCCAAAGCATGAAAATCAACTCTGTAAAGGTTTTGATCTAAGTAACGTATCAGAAGAGGCACTTTTCAAAGAACAAGAACTTAATCTGAACTATCTCATTGATTTTTATCGAGCCTACCCTGATAAGGCCAATTTCTTCAATAACTTTTTCGATAAATTAGCTGGTGAAAAAAAATTGAGAGAACAAATTGTAGCAGGCAAATATGCTAACGAAATTCGGGAAAGCTGGCAGGCAGAATTGGATACTTTTAAAGTATTGAGAGAGGAATATTTATTGTATCCGCACTAAATCAAAATGTCAGCTAGCCAACACTATCAGCTATTATGCAAACGGCTCGGCTCATTTTTTAATCTTGAATTACTCAATTCGGTACCTTTGATGCTTAGAAACTATTCAACTTATTTGGTTCAAGCAAATAGATATTTATCGCTTAATCAATAGGTCTAACTGGCTATGACACGCTGATAAACCATAAAACAAAGCTGAACGTTACTTTACTTCTTGTTATCTTCAAAAATAAATTTTTACATCATGCCTTCTACTAAAATACAATTCACCAATGCAACTGGAAAATTGCTATCTGCTCGATTGGAAATGCCTACTAGTCAGCATCCACACTCCTACGCTCTTTTTGCTCATTGTTTCACCTGCAATAAAAACTTGTCTGCAGTAAGAAATATTAGTCGAGCTATAAATTTAGAAGGTATTGCGGTTCTTCGTTTTGACTTTACCGGATTAGGCGAAAGCGAAGGCGATTTTGAGGATACCAATTTCACTTCCAATGTACTAGATTTGATTGCAGCCGCTGACTACCTAGCTGAAAAATATCAAGCTCCTAGCATTATGATTGGGCATTCTTTGGGCGGTGCAGCAGCTATTTGTGCAGGTGCAGCATTAGACTGCATCAAGGCAATTGTTACCATTGGCGCACCATTTCATCCTAATCATGTCAGTCATTTAGTCGCTTCGAAGCTAGAAGAAATAGAAAAAAGAGGAGTTGCAGAGGTCAATATCGGCGGGCGACCATTCACAGTGAAGAGGCAATTTTTAGAGGACATTCGAGCGCAGTCTTTAACAGATAAGTTGCAGAATATGCGAAAAGCCATTCTAATTATGCACTCCCCACAGGATACAACAGTCGAAATAGAAAATGCAGCCAAAATGTATTCAGCAGCTTTCCATCCCAAAAGTTTTATTTCGCTAGATGGTGCGGATCATTTGCTCGCTAACAAAGAAGACTCCCAATATGCAGGCAGTATTATTGGCAATTGGGTAAAGCGATATGTCGAGCTTCCGTTCAAGGAAATATTACATTCTGACCGTCAGGTAGCCGTTCGATTAGGCGAAGAAGGATTTACTACAGAAGTTATGGTAAGACATCACGGGCTCACTGCCGATGAGCCAGCATCGGTTGGTGGTGATGATTTTGGACCAACACCCTATGAATTAGTGGCTGCTGGACTCGGAGCATGTACCGCAATGACGCTTCAAATGTACGCTAAACGCAAAAAATGGGATTTGAAAGAGGTAACTGTTCATATAGATCACAAAAAAGATTATACAACTGATGTAGCAGATTGTGAAAATAATAAAAGTAAAATAGATCACTTTGATAGAGTGCTAGAAATTCAGGGAAATTTGGAGGAAACTCAACAGCAGAAGTTACTCGAAATTGCTGATAAATGCCCTGTTCATCGTACTTTACATAGCGATGTGATTGTGAAGACAAGTATAAAGAAGGCTTAATAGAGAAAAAATAGCTAATCAGTAGGAATTATGTATTCTTGCATTACTAAATAAAATCAAACCAAAAATGGACTATTTTAAGGAATCGCTCAAACTACATAAACGCCTTGGTGGAAAGATCAAAGTTATATCTAAAATTGATGTAAGAACAAAAGATGATCTCTCATTGGTATATTCGCCAGGCGTAGCCGAGCCTTGTAGAGAAATTGCTAAGCATCCAGAAAAAGTCTGGGACTACACAAAAAGCATCACACCAGCTATGAAACTCGCTGCTGCCTTTGCCATTGCTGATTATATTGATGAGCCTACCTCGGATTACATTATTCCACCAACCCTCAATGAGGAAGTAGCTTGGAAAGTAGCTAATGCTGTGAGGCAAGCAGCTTTATAAGATGAGCTAAACTATCCTCTGTCTCAACAGTTGAATTTTAAAGAATTAGTTTTCAAAAAATATAAACAAATTATAAATGGCTAGAACGCCTTCTAACATGCTGCTACTTGGTACAGCAGCACCAGCATTTGACTTACCAGATACGGTTTCAGATAAAAACGTAAGTTATAACGACATCCAAAAAGAAAAGGGAGCAGTCGTCATGTTCATTTGCAATCACTGTCCTTATGTGATTCACGTAAAAGATGAAATGGTGAATGTAGCAAAAGAATATCAAGCTAAAGGTATTGGTTTTGTCGCAATTAGCTCTAATGATGTTGAAAATTATCCAGATGATTCGCCTGAAAAAATGAAGATTTTTGCATCAGAAAATGACTTTACTTTTCCTTATTTGTATGATGAATCACAAGCAATAGCAAAGGCTTATGATGCTGCTTGTACGCCAGATTTTTATCTTTTTGATAGCAACGCTAAGTTGGTGTATCGGGGCAGATTGGATGAGTCTCGCCCCAAAAATGACTTACCCATAACAGGAGCAGACCTACGTGGCGCCTTGGATGCCTTACTTGCTAATGAAGCCATAACAGAAAAGCAGTACCCAAGTATGGGCTGCAACATAAAATGGAAGCAGTAGCCAATAATGCTGACGAGCAATAAATCACCACGAATTAATCATTCAATCACAACTAAAAAATAGCACTCAGTTATGCGTATTCTAATTTGGATGGTAGTTACACTATTGGCACAAGCCTCAGTAGCTCAAGACGATTTTAAGGTAATGACTTATAATATCGGAAAAGGGATTGGTGTAGAGAAAGAAAAGATCAAGGAGTTTCAGCAATGGATGAAATACCTTGATATGGATGTAGCAGCCTTTCAGAATGTTCAAAAGACCGACTTATCCAATTTCACGAAAATTGCCAAAAAATGGAAACATAGGTATATCGCAATCAAAGAATTCGATGGTTATGCAACTATTGTAACTTCTAAAACTCCTATTGTTTCAACAGTTAAAGCCGAACAGTTGATGGCAACTATTAAAGACATGGATATTGATATTTATGTGCTAGACTTACAGCAAGATAGTATTGCTGACCGCACAAGAATAGCGAAAGCTATTGCTGCTGATGTTAAAGGAAAAGAAAAAGCAATAGTATTAGGACATCTCAATGGATATGCACCTGCCGATAGCTTATTGTATAATCGTCGATTCCGAATGATTCCAAATAATGCAAGGAGCGATAGTAAGTTAATCCAACAGATAGCAAGTTATCAACGAACTGAAAATTACGCTGTATTGCATGAACTACTAAATGTCGGTGTCAATGATATTTATGCAGCAAAGGGAAAGGAAAAAGCTATTGTAAAGGGCACTTATCCAACTAAAGTATTTGGCGTGATGCCACAGTATAACAAACACCGCTATGATTATATTTTGGCGACGAAGTCATTACAAGAGAAGTGTCAGCGAATCGAAGTGCTTGAAACAGAAAAGACTGACTTCTTATCTAGCCATTATCCAGTAATTGCTACATTTGTGCTAGAACAATAGACCGCTTTGCATTAAAACAGCCTTTCAAAGAAACGAACAATGGCACATTTTTTACAGTCTTTATTTGACGAAATTCGTCCTTACGGACGCAGATTTCGACGCAATGAAAAAGAACAGTTCCTTCAATTTGCTGCTAAAAACTTAAACAGCTGGGGATTCGAAACAGAGTTACTCGAAAAGCAAGGACAATTATTTGGATCATTGAATTGGTTAAGAAGTGTCAATCTAAGCACTAAAGCTGCTGCTCCTGAGTATATCATTCTAGCACACTACGACACACCAACAATTCTACCTCCTTGGATTGAGCCATTGGTTAGAATCATTGGGCATACACGCATACTTTTACTTAATCTAGCTATTTTAGCTATCTTGCTGATATTTGGTAGTTTAGGTGGCATACTAGGTTGGATAGGTGTTCTATTGTGGGCATCATTGCTACTAATGTTAATTCCCAACCCTAAAAATTATAATGATAACACCAGTGGAGTGTTAGGCCTGCTTTATCTAGCGAAACAAATTGGTGCAAATTCTGAATACAGAAATAAAGTACAATTTGTCCTAGTAGATAACGAGGAATTGTTCTTAACAGGTGCAGATCACTTGCGAGATATTTGGAATGAAAGAGGTTTTCCCTATCAAAAAGCAGCAATCATTTCTTTGGATTGCATTGGCTGGGGAGAAATCCCTGTGATTGTAAGAAATGGAGACTCAGAATTAGGAGAGGAACTTATAAAAGCCTTCCAAGAAAAAGAGGAACAATCCAAGCTAATCAACTTGGGAATTATGCCTATTAATGATAATTACATTTTTAGAGATATTGGTGCTATTGTTATAACTCGGATGAATCCGGCTCAGTGGAAAGGAGGTTATTACATCAAAAACATTCATTTGCCACTAGACAATAAGATTGATATGAATAAAGTTGCCTGGGTAGGAGATCAAGTGGCAGCGTATATTGCAAAAGGCTAAATACTAAAACTCAAATTTTCTTACGCATTTTCCTAGTCATCGACTATAACAGCCATAGATAGCATCGTTATTTTCTTTTAGATGTTGTCTAATATACATTCCAGATGAACCTTGCTCTGCTGTTCATATTTTTTTTGTATTCTTGAAAGCTACAATATGGTGCTTCAGGTTCATGAAAACCACTAGCCAATAGTCTAACCGTGTTAGCATAAAGAAGAATTAAAATTCTCTCTATACCAAATTGGGTTTCTATAAAAAAAGTATCTATTCAAACCCAATAGCTTTTAAGGCGTTGTGACTTATTCTTATAGCCTCTATTGGAGACTGCCCAAACGTTCTATCTTGTTCTACGAAGTAGTACTCCATACCTGAAAGCTCTTTATGTTGTAGGATTTGTCCAAAGTCGATCATTCCAGTTCCAACTGGTGCAAACTGTTTTTGAAAGTCCATGTCTTTTACGTGCCAAGACTTAAATCGTCCTGGAGCCTTGTTGAAGTATTCAACTGGATTAACACCTGCATAGGTTGCCCAATACAAGTCTAGCTGGAAGTTAACGTACTTAGGATTTGTATTTTCGATAAAATAATCCATGGCAACAATGCCCTTTTTGTTTTCTTCAAATTCAAAATTGTGGTTGTGATACAAGAGTACTAAATTTGCTTTAGTACATTTTTTTCCTATTTTATTTAAGATTTCAGCAACTGCCTCTACGTCGTCGCTCATGCCAATAGTTCTTGTTCTTCGATCAAATTTAAAATACCCCATCGGCGGCACTGGAATAACTAAGTACTTAAAGCCTGCCGCTTTGACGTCTGCAATCGTTTGATCGGCATTGTCTAGCGTAATCATCGAATTATGTGAACTAACTGGTATTAGACCTACTTCATTCAAGTATTGCTTAAATATTTGTGGTGTCATCCCATAAAATTTTCCATCTTCATATCCTGCTGCTTCAATATATTTATAGCCCATTTCAGCAATGAGTTTTAAGGTGCCTTTAGGGTCGTTAGCCATAGCATCTCTTAAAGTGTAGAGTGCTAAACCACCAAACTGCCGTTTTTCGTTTACTTTATCATTGCCATACTGCTCATCCATGAAAAGATATCGTGCATCTGTTGCTATAGCTTTCTGTTCGCTTTTTATATCTAAAATCATGACTGGCGGCTTGGTATCATTCGCATTGGCAGCATCCCATTGTGGCAAATTATCTCCATTGGGATTACCTGTTTTTATAAAATTAGCAAAATAATTTTGCATTGTTTCAGAGACTTTATAGTCATCTTCTGTCCAGGCATAATCGTCTATGAGGTTTAAATTTCCCATACAATATTCGATTTCACAAGCGTGAGGCGCGCCAATTGGCTTGATAGGTTCAGGGGCGTTTTCATCCTTTTCCATTGTAACTCCAGCAAAGCCAGCAGTCAAGTTTTGATCTTTTAAAGGTGGACGTGATTTGCTATACAGATAGCGATAAACGGGTTGCTCACTATTTTTACGATGCAAATCAAACCACTTCCAAGTGCTGTAAGCAATGAAGCGATCAGATGCTAAATTGGTTGCTGCCCATTCAATTTCTTTTGCTGTGCTGTGTGGGTAAAGTTCTTGTACTTTTTCATGATTTTTAGGGTAAACTTTTTTGACCCTTGCTACGAAGTTGTCTTTCGTGTATGGCATTCCTTGCATAAACGCCATGCCAGAATTTTCTGCGGAGTTCCAGCCTAGCAATAGTGGTACCTGTGCTTGTTCCTTTGCTTCAAAGATTTCTGGTAGAGTTTTGGGTAGAAAGTAGCCATCTAATACTATCAGAAAGCCAAAGCGATCAGATTCGTTATATTTCTCGTAAATTTCCCTGGTGCTCAGAGCTCTCAATTCTTTTAGAGTAGGAACTTCAATAGATTTGGCAAATGCTGCTCCCGCCAATTCTGCTTCCGCTAATGGAATAGGAGCTAAAGTTGGATGAATGCCAGCACCACTTTCTCCAATTGCACCAGCGATCAAGTTCTTAGATAGGGGAGAAGCCATTTGATAACTAACTGATATTGAGCCTGCTGACTCTCCTGCAATAGTTACTTTACTTGGATCGCCACCAAAGGATGCAATATTATCGTGAACCCATTGTAAAGCTGCTTGCTGATCGAGTAGACCATAATTTCCAGAAGCTTTGTAGGAGGCTTCTTCGCTTAATTCAGGATGAGCAAAAAAGCCGAAGATATTTAAGCGATAATTCACTGTTACTACTACCATTCCTTGTTTTGCCATGCTTTCTCCATCATAGCGATTCTCGGAAGCGTCACCAGCTACATAACCACCTCCGAAGAAGTAGACTAGTACTGGTAAGTCTTTAGTATCATACTTTGCTGGTGTCCAAATATTTAAATAGAGACAGTCTTCACTCACCCCGTTCGAGCGAGATTTCATGTCGCCAAACACTAGGTTCTGCATCGGTCTCGGGCTAAATGCCTTCGTTTCCTTTACCCCTTTCCAGTTGTCTAGGGGTTGCGGTGCTTTCCAGCGCAGGTCGCCTAGAGGTGGTTTTGCGAAAGGTACACCAAAATAAGTCTGAATACCAGTGTGCGTATCATAATTTCCTTCGATGATACCATTCTTTACTTTTGCTTGTACGGGAAAGGCATTGTTGTTTTGAGCCATGATAGAGGATAGCGTAAAAACATAGATAGTGGTTAGAAACAAGTATTTTAACATAAAATTAATTGTTATGACTTTAAGTAACAATAGATAATTTTATTCAGCTTAACAAATATTTTACTGAAAAAATTAGAATTATTTCTGTTTTGTAAATAGAACTTTTTGCATCGGCTTAAAGACTAGTACACGACAAACCGCTCTACTGCTCGATTATTACCATTTTCCATTACAACTACATAAGTGCCGCTTGCCCAGTTGGAAGTATTGAATGAAAAGCTAGGTTTACCAAAGCAGCAAGGATTAATTTCGTTTTTGTAAATCAATTGCCCAATAGCGTTGAAAATACGAATGGGAAAAGGCTCAAAGTTTTGTGTTTCGTAAGTAATTTCAATTGATCCATTGCTAGGGTTGGGATTTAGGCTCGTAATGACTAATTCGCTTGTGGGTGCTTGATTGGGATTGAATAAAGCATCTAAATATCTGATACTATTGAAAATGTTTAATCTACCATCCGAGCTGGTATAGTCTTCCAAAGCTGTTATTTTATCCACGCTGCTCAATATAGCATCTTTGATGAGCAATGCTGTTGCTGCTGGTTGCTCAGTTATCATAGCTGCAAATTCTTGAGAAGGAATACTGTACAGCAAGGCTATTGCGCCAGCAACATGGGGCGTGGCGGAGGAATTACCCCCAAAATTTCTATACTCATCGAAAGGGTAGGAGGATAATACATCGTAAGGAGCACCTATGTCAATCGTCAAATTACCGAAAGCGGAGCTTGAAAATTTCTTGTCATTCTGATCTGTACCTAGAACAGAGATAATAAAATCACTTGGACAACTTGAAGGTGTATCCCCTATTTCATCGGAGTTGATAGGTTCGTTTTTAGCGGAGTTAATAGCTAAAATACCAACCTCTCCCATGGCTTGCTGTGCTATATTCCAAATATCGTTCACCTCACAAATTCTAGGGTCTCTAAGCCCTAAGGAGGAATTTACAGCTACGACCAATGCGCCTTCTCTGCCTTTTGTTTCATTGTAAGTTCTTCTTAGATTTTCAAAATATCCATAGCTAGCGATGATCTCTGAAACTCGGAAGTTGTGTTGGGCTAATGCCATTTTTACATTCCAGTTAATACCTGCCATACCTGCTGCATTGTTTCCTTTTGCACCGATAATACCTGTAATTGGCGTCCCGTGTACGCCTTCTGACAAAGTGTTAGAATTATTGCCAAAGTTCCAGCCATTAATATCATCTATCAAACCATTGCCATCTTCATCCAAACCATTATTGGCTATCTCAGTAGGATTAATCCAAATATTTTCAGCAATATCAGATTGGGTAATTGAAAAATCTTGATCTACAATTCCGACTACTATCTCCTCGCCGCTTGCAGTTGTTCCCCCTGTTGTAATATCCCAAGCCTCTGGGGCTTGAATAATGTTTAATGCAAATTGATCGGGATAAAAAGGATCATTGGGAATAGTGGAGCGAGACTCAATTTCTTCATCCCATGCAGCAGTTTTTACTAGTGGATGCTTTTGGATGGATGCAAATAAGGTCTCTTTTTTTGCCTTTATATTTGGCAACTGGAAGAGATGAATATTGAGCCGTTCAAATAGCACGCCTTCATATTGTATTTCCGAATTTAAATCAGCTATAAATAGCTTTGGACTTGATTTTTCTTGTAGCTGTATAATTATTCTTTCTTGTGCAAAAAGCATTACTACCATAAAGCTGCTTACTAAAAGAAGCAATGTCTTTTTCATGGATATTTTTTTTAGTTATGAATAAGAGTCGATCTACAATTATCTAAAACCTTCTGTCCTGTGGTTCTTCATTCACAACAGCAATTTTTCCATTTTGGCTAATAGCCAATCTTGTAATATTTTGGATACCATAGTATTTTAGATCAGCAATTTCGCGCCAGCCTTTGTCATTGTCGTACGTTGGGTGGTATTTGAACAACTTGCTTCCCGAGCCCATCAAGTAAGTGCCATCATCTAAAATAACGAAATCCTCACTGCCTGGCAGCGTAGTGGTTACGATGTCAGACTTGGCGTAAGGATCATAAACGTTCGTGGATTTGATATACCAAGTGCGAGGCGTTGCTTTTTGTACAAAAGCTAACCCACCCGAGCGTGGAATAACTTTAAAACACCTTCCTACATTACGAGCCAACTCTTTCACCTCATCTGTCGCTACATCTGCTAGAACTAGTTGGCTCTGATCGTCTACGAGGAAGAGTGCAATTTTTCGACTGTTAATCCACTGAAAATAGCCTACATTTTCAATATATTTAAAAATAGGTTTGCCATTAGAAAGGCGATCCACTGGAAACTGCCAAAGTCTTTGTCTGCCATCTGTTTCTACTCGGACTGCTGCAAAATTGAATAAGTCAGGCATAATAGTTGGAGAGTATTCCGCCTCAGTAGTTTCTGTTACGCGTGACTTTGTTTTGGCGTATAGGTCCAACACATAAATATCAGTCTGTTTCTCACCTGTAAATTCAGCGGTGAAGTATAGCTCGCTATTGCTAATAAAATGGGGTTGATTATTGTATCCTGTTGAATTGAAGCTGGTCAGGTATTGCGGGTTAGAAAACTTAAACGTTCTATCGTTTTCCTTCTTCATATCAAAAAGATAAATATTGGAAACCACAGGTTGAGCAAAAATACTAATCGATATAGCAACTCCAAAGAATAGTAGAATGAATTGACGCATCATAATTTTAGAGAATTTAGGTTTTATATAAGCCTTAAATTTTAGCGTTAAAGCTCAAAAATGAACTTTTATTCTGTTGTCAAACTTTACCACGTCCGAAAGTTAGAAAAATTGTGTGGACTGATATTAGTATTTATGTAAATTGTGATTATAAACCACTACTTTTCCTTTTTATTTCATCAATAAATTTATAATTCAGTAAAGTCCTTGGCTGATTTTATATCAATTTTTAATATACAGAATATGCTAGCAAAACGCATTATACCTTGTTTAGATATTAAAGATGGGCGAACGGTTAAAGGTGTTAACTTTGTCAATCTTCGAGATGCAGGTGATCCTGTGGAACTAGGAAAACGATACAGCGAAGCAGGAGCTGACGAATTAGTTTTCTTAGATATTACAGCAACGCATGAAAAGCGTAAAACGCTTGCCAACCTAGCGAGGAAAATTGCAGCTAACTTAAATATTCCCTTTACAATTGGAGGAGGTATCCGCTCCGTAGAAGATGCGGAAGTGTTACTAGCATCGGGAGCAGATAAGGTGTCTATCAATTCAGCAGCCGTTCGCAATCCAAATTTGATAGAAGAGTTGGCTAAACGTTTTGGTAGCCAATTCGTAGTAGTGGCGATTGATGCAAAGAATATTAATGGTAGCTGGAAGGTGCATCTTAGCGGTGGTAGAGTGCCAACGGATAAAGAACTGTTTGAATGGGCTAAAGAAAGTGAAAGCAGAGGAGCAGGTGAAATTCTTTTCACTTCAATGGATCATGATGGTACAAAGGCTGGATTTGCAAATGAAGCATTAGCAAAAATGTCAGAAAAATTAAATATTCCTATTATTGCCTCAGGCGGTGCTGGCAATATGGAGCATTTTTACGATGTTTTTACTAATGGAAAAGCAGATGCTGGCTTGGCAGCTAGCATTTTTCACTTTAAAGAAATAGAAATTATAGACTTAAAAAACTACCTTAGTCAGCGCAGTGTTCCTGTGCGCTTGTAGGAATTTAAACAGCATAATTGATTGTTCTGGGAGTATTTACTGGCTTCAAAACATAGTACATATCTATCATTCCTTTATTTTTAGCTTCTACTCTACCTCTATACTGGCACTCAAAATTGTATTTGATTAAGGTGTAAGTATAGTGTGAAATATTTACTTGTCCAACTTCGCTATTTTGCTCCATTCTAGCAGCAATATTTACAGTATCGCCCCAAATATCGTAAGCGAACTTTTTGCTTCCTACTACACCTGCCACCACGCTACCTGTATGTAATCCAATTCTAGCTTCAAAATAAGGCAATCCTCTGCGCTGTTTTTCGCGCTTCATGTCCTCAAGATACTCTTGAAACTCAAGTGCTGCTTGGATAATACCTATTGGATAAGTTTTTCTTTCAGAAAAACCACTAGCACACATGTAAGCATCACCGATTGTTTTTATTTTTTCAACATCTCCATACTGAGAGAGAATCATATCAAAAGCCTTGAAACAATCATCTAATTCCTTTACTAATCGTTCTGGTGAAAGCACTTCTGCTATGCGTGTAAAATTTTTGAAATCAGTGAACATGACTGTTACTTCATCATATTTCCTAGCCTTTGCCGCACCTGTATCTTTTAGTTCCTTCGCAATAGATGCGGGCAGGATATTTAATAGTAGTTCATCTGACCGTTCTCGCTCTTCTGCAATAGTCTTATTGGTTTGTTCTAATAATTTGTTTGATCGTTGTTTTGATTTATAACGTATGTAAAACAAAAATGATAGCGCACCGGCCAATAATAGGAGAGACATAATAATTACACCTATATAAGTTTGGCGTTCATTTCTAAGTTCGGCATTTTGTAGTTCATAGTCTTTACTTTCCAAACTCATAGAATCCATTTGAGCTTTATAACTCAATTGCTCGATCATGCGTTCACGTTTCTCTGTCAATAAATTAGCCTTCAGTACTTCCTTTGACATTTCTTGGATGGCTTCTTCCTGTCGTGTTAGTCTAGTCTCCGCTTCTGCTTTTTGTTGTTCTAATTGACGCTTACGTTCAGAAAGTTGAGTGTTATTTTTTGAAAGGCGGCTATTATCTTCATTGAGCTTTAATTGATTATCTCTGAGCGCATTAATTTCCTGTGCTAATTTTTGCTTTTCTATTTCTAGGTTTTTTTGCTCTTGATTCAGTTGAGCTAAACGATTCTTATAATTTACTTCTCTTCCTTTTAGCTGGCGATAATTTGAGTTTTCTTTCAAGTATTCTAACAATTCTTCTGCTAATCTCGCTGCCTTTCCTTCATCTTTCAGCCGCCTTGTGGTTTGTACTAACTCTGAATAACCTTCAATGACTAATTCGATTTCGCCCACTGATTTGGCATTGTCAATACCGTTTTTGAAATACGCTGCTGCTTTTCTGTAATCCCGATCGCTGTAATTTGCTCGACCTCTCAATAAGTAGGCACTTGCCATTAGCACACGATCATTCAAATTTTTTGCCAAGTTAGCAGCCTGTTCTGCATATTGGATAGCATTATCCTCATCTCCTTTACTTAAATATTCCTCTGCCAACTGATGCGATAGATTCAATTTTTCTCTCGAGTCAGTTGACCTTTCTAGAGCTTGCTCCAGATTAGTAATAGATGACTGCGCCACGAAGGTCGTTGCGAAAGTCATTAGAAATAACAGTATCCAATATCCCATATTAGTCCTTTTTCAAATGCGAATATACATATCTTATCCAAACACTCACTTATCTAATCTATTTCTCGAAGATAAAAAAACAAATATTTTGTGAAGTTGACGGAAATTAGCTATCTTCGCCACGCTAAAAATTATTTTTTAACCAGAAAATTTTTCTACTAAAGTAATTCACTGATTATCAGATTTTTGAACTTACTAGGAAGAGCAATTTTCAAAAAAGCATTCTTTTAATGCTATTAGACGATAACATAGAGAACGAAGAAGTTCAAGAAAACAAAGAAGAAGTCGTAGAAGAGATCACAGATGAATCCACTGAAACTCTGAAGATAGAAGAAAAAGAAGAAGATGTGGAGAACGAAGAGGAGGAGGATGAAACTGAAGAGGAGAAAGAAGAAGATGGCGATGATGAAGAAGAGGATGAAATAGAACTTGAATTAGACGATGCAGTAGAAGGAGAATCTGCTCATGATGACTTTGACTGGTCGGTTAGTAATAAAGCGAGTTCCTCTTATAGTGAAGGCGAAAAGGCGAAATACTTGCATGCCTACGAAGAAACCATGAATGCGGTAAGGGAAAACGAAATTGTTCCTGGTAGAGTTACAGTGATTAGAGACGGAGATGTTTTGGTGGATTTTGGCTTTAAGTCAGATGGTTTACTATCTCTAGGTGAATTTAGAGATTTACCTGACTTGAAGGTAGGAGATATGATAGAGGCTTACGTTGAGCAGCAAGAAGATGCCAAAGGTCAGTTAGTACTTTCTCGTAGAAAAGCAAAGTTGCTAAGAGCTTGGGAACGTATTCAAGACTCATACGAAAATGGTACTGTTATCAAAGGTACTGTTATTAGTAAGACAAAAGGAGGATTGATTGTAGATACAGGTGGATTGGAAACTTTCTTGCCAGGTTCTCAAATTGATATTAAGCCAATCATTGATTATGATTCGTATGTAGGGAAGCAGATGGAATTCAAGGTTGTGAAAATCAACGAAGCCATCAAGAATGCCGTAGTTTCTCACAAAGCATTAATTGAGAGCGATCTTGCGGAACAAAGAGAGCAAATTATTTCGGGTCTTGAGCGTGGTCAGGTACTGGAAGGACTTGTTAAAAACATCACAGATTTTGGTGCATTCTTAGATTTAGGTGGTGTGGATGGTTTATTGTACATCACAGACATCTCTTGGGGGCGCATCAATCATCCTAGCGAAGTGTTGAAATTGAATGATAAGATCAACGTAGTAGTGCTAGATTTTGATGAAAATAAAAAGCGTATCTCTCTAGGTATGAAGCAGTTACAGCCTCATCCATGGGATGTGCTAGATGCAGAATTGAAAGAGGGTTCAGTAGTTAAAGGTAAGATTGTAAATATCGAAGATTATGGTGCATTCCTAGAGATATTGCCAGGAGTGGAAGGACTAATTCACGTATCAGAAGTAACTTGGAGCAATCAGCCGATTAATGCGAGAGAATACTTTAAATTGAATCAAGAGTTTGAATCTAAGATCGTAACGATTGATCGGGAAGAACGCAAGATGTCTCTGAGTTTAAAACAACTTTCAAAAGATCCTTGGAGCGATATTGCAGAGCAATACCCAGAGAGTAGTCGTCATACAGGTAAGGTAATGAATTTAACTCCTTATGGTGTATTTGTTGAGTTAGAAGAAGGAATTGGTGGAATGATTCACATATCTGATCTTTCTTGGACGAAGCGTTACAATCATCCATCTGAATTTACAAAAGTAGGTGATGATATTGAATGTATGATCTTAGAAATTGATGTTGCTGATCGTAAGTTAGCACTTGGACATAAGCAAATCGAAGAAAATCCATGGGATACATTCTCAGAGGTTTTCCCAGAAGGTTCTTACCACGATGCTACAATACTGCGTAAGGACGATAGAGGTGCTATGGTACAGTTACCATATGGATTGGAAGCTTTTGCACCAATTAAGCACATCCGAAAAGAAGATGGTGTAGAAGCAGAAATAGATGAAATAATCAAGGTGAAAATTTTAGAGTTTAACCGAGATGATAAGCGCATTCTAGTTTCTCACTTACGCTATTTAGAGGATATTGAGAAACAAGCGAAGGAAAAAGTGCGTCAAGAAAAGAATGCAGAACGAGTTCAGGTGTCTGAACAAGTGAAGCAGCAGCAATCTAAAGTAGAGAAGTCCACAATGGGAGATTTAGATATCTTCTCTGAAATTCAGGGTATGGTGGATGATAGCGAAGATGATAAGAAGTAAACTAAACGACTTTAGTTTATTAGCAGCACTTGATTATACCTTAATCAAGTGCTGTTGTTATTTAGAGTCAATTCCAATTGGTAAAAGTATTTAAGCTACTTAACTCTAATAAGTCTATCGAAGATTTAATTATTTCTTCATTTAATCAATTTCCTGCACTTCTTCTTCTAATGACTTTAGATATTTATTCAGTCTTTCCATTGGCTTTACGATGGCAACACGTCCAGAACGCACAAATTCGTAAATACCTATACTATTTTCTAGTGCATCGAGTAGAACTTCGGTCTCTTCTTGATGCCCCGTCTTTTCAATTACAACATACTCTGCTTCTATTTCTAAAATGCGAGCATTATGCGAACGAACCAATTCTTCTAAATTCTGCCCGCCTGTAAAGGCTTTTAAGGGCACTTTATACAACGCCAATTCTTGATAGACAATCTCATCTTCCTCGTAGTAGAAAGCTTTGACGATATCTATTTGTTTTTCGAGTTGAGCTACCAACTTTTCTACCATTTCTTGCGATACATTTACAACAATAGTGAAGCGGTGAATGTCGGGTGAAGAAGATTTAGAAGTTGTAAGGCTCTCAATATTAATATGTCGCCTGGTGAATATGGTTACTACTCTTTGAAGCAGCCCTGTTTGATTTTCCGTAAAGACGGTGATAGTATATTCCTTTGTCATTTTGCTTGTATTATTGCTTTATGCAATTACTAAGTTATTTTATTATAGATCAGCAGGTTCAAGAACAATTTCACTCACCCCTTTACCTGAAGGTACCATTGGGAATACGTTTTCCTCCTTTTCTACTTGTACATGTAATAGGTAAGGACCTTCATAAGCTAGCATTGCCGCAACTGCATCTTGTACATCTGCAGGATCAGTAATTGTTTTTCCTTTCACGCCGAAGCCTTCGGCTATTTTTACAAAATCAGGATTTTGTAATTCCACGAATGAGTAGCGGCGATCAAAAAATAACTGTTGCCATTGACGCACCATACCTAAATAGTTGTTATCTAGCAACACAATTTTTACTGCCACATCCCACTGAGCACACATTCCCAATTCTTGAATAGTCATCTGAAAGCCGCCATCGCCTATAAAGGCTACAACTTCTCGCTTGGGCTGCGCTAGCTTTGCTCCAAATGCAGCAGGCAAACCATAGCCCATCGTGCCAGCACCACCAGAAGATACCCACTGATTGGTACTATTATATCTAAAATACCTAGCGGCAACCATCTGATGCTGCCCTACATCTGTTGCTACTACTGCCTGTCCATTCGTTTGGTCGGAAACTTCTTTCACAACCATTCCCATTTTGATCTGTCCATCTTTGGATGCACTTGTATCTTTTGAAATGACTTTAAGCTGTTCAATACGTTCACATTCTTTAAATTCTTCCAACCAACTCGGGTAAGTTTTATGGTGAATGAGTGGTAGCAAGGCTTCTAGAGCATCTTTAGCATCTGCTATAATTGGAACGTGAGCTTTAACATTTTTATCTACCTCTGAAGGATCAATTTCAATGTGAATAACCTTGGCTTGCTTGACGTACTTATCTAGATTTCCTGTTACTCGATCATCAAAACGCATCCCTATTGCAATAAGAACATCACATTCATTTTGCTTGATATTTGGTCCGTAATTTCCGTGCATTCCAAGCATTCCCTTATGAAGTGGATGATCAGAGGGAATGGAAGAAAGTCCATGAATTGTACATCCTAGTGGAATACCCGTCTTTTCAACAAATGTTTTAAATGGCTCTTGTGCATGAGCAATTTGTATGCCATGACCTGCCAATATAAAAGGCTTCTCTGCATTATTGATAAGTTCTGCCGCTTCCTGAATTCTATCCATATTTACCTTAGGGCGCGGTTTATAGCTTCGTATTTTGGTCGTTTTTTGGTACTCAAACTCCATTGTTTCTATCTGAGCATTCTTCGTAATATCTATGACAACCGGACCTGGACGACCTGTATTTGCAATATAAAACGCCTTTGCAAAAATTGATGGTATTTCCTTTGCAGAAGTGATCTGATAATTCCATTTTGTAACAGACATCGTGCAGCCAATCACATCAGTTTCTTGAAAAGCATCTGAACCTAGTAGATGCTTATAAACCTGACCTGTAATGCAGACGAGTGGCGTGGAATCCAAAATAGCGTCTGCTAATCCAGTCATTAAATTCATTGCTCCTGGACCAGATGTTGCCATACAAACGCCTGTCTTTCTTGTTACTCTTGCATATCCCTCTGCAGCGTGAATAGCGCCCTGCTCATGACGAGGTAAGATATGCTGCAACTGGTCTGTGTAATGATAAAGTGCATCGTACACAGGCATTATTGCACCACCAGGATAGCCGAAGATAGTGTCAACCTCTTCCTCTATCAAACATTTCAGCACAGCTTCTGCTCCCGTTATTGTTTTTTTAAGTGTGGCTACCATATTCTATAAGATTTGAGGTATCAAATTATGATGTATAAAACTCATCTAGCTACCTCGGTTTTTTTTTATTTTAATTAAACCTATTTAATTAACCAATGATTCGGTCAGAATTCATCTGTTACACAGCCTTCGCTGGCAGAAGCAACGGTATGAGCATATTTTTTTAATATACCACTATTTGCTTTTGAAGGTCGCGGTTTCCAATTTTTCTTACGCTTCTCTAGTGTCTCAGTTGTCAAATCTACTTCTATCTTATGTTCTATAGCGTCAATTTTTACGATATCTCCATCTTGCAAAAGTGCAATTGTACCCCCAACTGCTGCCTCTGGTGTGATATGACCTACTACAAATCCATGTGTACCACCAGAAAAGCGACCATCTGTAATCAACGCAACATCGCTGCCTAAACCTGCCCCCATAATAGCGGAAGTAGGTTTTAACATTTCTGGCATACCTGGTCCGCCTTTCGGACCGCAATAGCGAATGACAATAACATCTCCCGCTGTAATTTTATTATTACTGATCGCTTCAATGGCTTCGGGCTCTGAATCAAAAACTCTTGCCTTGCCTTTGAATACTTCCCCTTCTTTACCTGTAATTTTTGCAACTGCTCCTTGCTCTGCTAGATTTCCATACAGTATTTGTAGGTGTCCAGTTGGCTTAATTGGTTTATTGAAAGCATGAATGACTTGCTGTCCTTCTTTCAAATTCGGAACATTTGCTAGGTTATCTGCGATTGTTTTACCTGAAACCGTCAAGCAAGTTCCATCTAAGTAGTTATGCTCTAGCATAGTTTTCATTACGGCTGGTACACCACCTACATTGTATAAATCCTCCATCACATATTTGCCACTTGGCTTCAAGTCTGCTAAATAGGGCGTGCTGTTACTAATTCGTTGGAAGTCATCAATGTTTAAATCCACTTGATAAGCTTTAGCTATAGCAATTAAATGAAGCACTGCATTTGTCGAACCACCTAGAACTGTTATTAGTTTGATCGCATTCTCGAACGAGGATTTTGATACAATATCTCTTGGTTTTAGGTCTTGTTCCATTATAATTTTAATGGCTGTGCCGACATCCATGCCTTCGTTTTGCTTGTGTTTACTCGTTGCTGGAAAGGAAGAACTAAAAGGAAGGCTCATTCCCATGGCTTCAATAGCCGAAGCCATTGTATTGGCAGTGTACATACCTCCGCAAGCTCCTGGACCCGGACAAGCATTTTTAACAATTGCTCGGAAAGTCTCATCATCAATTGTGCCAGCAACCTTTTGTCCAAAGGCTTCAAATGCAGAGACAATATCCAACTTGTTACCCGCATGGCAACCAGGGCTGATCGTACCACCATACATCACAATTCCAGGGCGGTTCAATCTTCCCAAAGCCATCATTGCTCCTGGCATATTTTTATCACAGCCTACAATAGCAATTATGGCATCATACCATTGTGCAGAAGCTACTGTTTCAATAGAATCTGCAATAATATCTCTGGAGGGCAAAGAAAAGCGCATTCCTGCTGTTCCCATTGAAATGCCATCACTTACGCCAATGGTATGGAATATTAAACCTATCAAATCCTGTTCTTGTACTCCCTTTTTCACTTCCTTTGCCAAGTCGTTCAGGTGCATATTGCAGGGATTTCCCTCCCAACCAGTACTTACGATACCGACTTGTGGCTTTTTTAAATCTTCTGTTGTCAGACCAATGGCATGTAGCATAGCTTGAGCAGCAGGTTGTGTATCATCTTGTGTAACGTGCTTACTGTATTTATTGAGTTCGTTCATTTAATATGTTTACTTCTAAGATCATCAAAGACTACAATGTAATTGACTTATTCAAATATATGTAGAAGATGCTCTAATCAATAATTCAATCTGAGGTGCTTATACAATACAAAGTGAAAAGAGAATGACTATATACTATTGTAAATCAGTTATTTAGTCGGTATATTTTTACACGTTTAACAGATAGTTAATTAGGCTATAATCTAAATGGATAGCAGTAAGTACAAGATTAAATGATTACTTAGATAATGAATTAGACGAAGTATTATATTTGTATTCTTCATTGCTCAAATAAGTTTCTTATTATTGCACATTATAGCACTTGTTGACTACTAATTTGCACTGAAGATTTGGCAAATTCAGCATTACTGGAAGATGAATTAAATATTACGTTTCCTAATCAAAGATAGGCTTCTAAGGGTGCTACTTTTTAGTCAAGCAATTGCATCGTCGCCATTTATCTACTGGAAGCAATCAATAATTAGCAGATTATAAAAAGAAAATGATGAAAAAGATTTTATTATTCCTGTTTAGTATCCTTCTATTTCAATTAAATGCTCAAACAGACTTGCTTTCACCAAGCGATTTTTTACCGCATGAGATCGGTGAACAGTTTACACCACATCATCAATTAGTAGATTATTATGAGTATGTTGCAGAAAACAGCCCTTATATAAAATTATTAGAATATGGACAGACAAATGAGCAACGACCATTGATTTTAGCATTTGTATCAACACCTGAAAACTTAGCAAAACTAGACGACATTCGTTTGAACCAACTACGCCGCACAGGCTTGGCGGAAGGTAAAGTGGATGAGAAAATGGATATTGCCATTACATGGTTGAGCTTCGGTGTACATGGAAACGAGGCTGCTGGTTCTGAAAGTTCTATGCCTACACTGTATGATCTAGCCAATCCAGCAAATGCAAGAACGAAAAAGTGGCTCGAAAACTCTATCGTCATTATAGATCCTTCGGTCAATCCTGATGGCTATTCTCGCTACACGCATTGGTATAGAAGATACGCTAATAAATTGCCTAACTCCAACTTAGCTTCATTAGAACATAATGAGCCTTGGCCAGGAGGTAGAACCAACCACTATCTTTTTGACTTGAATCGGGATTGGGCTTGGGCGACTCAGGTGGAATCTCGTCAGCGATTGGTAAAATACAATGAATGGATGCCGCACATTCATGCTGACCTACACGAAATGGGGATTAATAGTCCTTATTATTTTGCACCCGCAGCACAGCCTTACCACGAGTACATTACTCAATGGCAGCGCGACTTTCAAATTGATATTGGAAAAAATCATGCAAAATATTTCGATGAAAATGGCTGGCTATATTTTACTAAGGAAGTATTTGACTTGCTTTATCCCAGCTACGGTGATACCTATCCAACTTACAATGGCGCAATAGGTATGACCTATGAACAAGGCGGTTCGGGAAGAGCTGGTAGGGTAGGGCAGCAGTCCAACGGAGATGTGGTAACACTGCAAGATAGAATAGCACACCACCAGACAGCAGCACTCTCTACGGTAGAGATAGCTTCGTTAAATGCTTCTAAACTAAATCAAAATTTTGCTGAGTATTTTAAAAATGCACAGGAAAATCCTCAAGGAAAATATAAAACTTACATCATTAAAGGCTCAAATCCTAAAGGTAAGTTAGAGCGATTGACTGAATTATTAGACAGGCATCAAATAAAATACGGTGCAGTTACTAACGATAAAAAAATACAAGCCTATAACTATCAAACAGGTGAAACTAGTAGCCAAAGCATAGCACAAAATGACTTAATTATTAGTGCGTATCAACCCAAAAGTGTTTTGATTCAAACTTTGTTTGATCCAGATGTAAAACTAGTTGATTCTCTTACCTATGACATCACCGCTTGGGCATTGCCCTATGCTCATGGTTTAGATGCTACCGCTTCTGAGCAGCGCATTAATCCTAGCGCAAAGTTCACATTAAGAAATACACCTAATCAAGAACTTGCTCGACCTTATGCTTATGCTATTCGTTGGACTTCACTCGCTGATGCCCAATTTTTGAGTGCGTTGCTGCAAGCAGGCATTAAAGCACGCTACGCAACTGTCCCATTTGAAGTTGATGGAGAAAAATTTGAAACAGGAACAATCACTGCTAATCGTGCAGATAACCGACAGCTAGGCGATGATTTTTTTGAGACTATGAACAAATTAGTTGCCAAGTATAATCAAGCAGTTGTTCCAATACAAACAGGCTTTGTAGATGCTGGAAAAGACTTAGGTTCAGGAGCTTATAAATTAATTGAAACACCTAGAGTTGCTCTAATTGGCGATGAGCCGACTTATTCAAACTCCTTTGGTCATACGTGGTATTTTTTAGAGCAAGATTTGGACTATCCTTTGACTACTCTAACAATGGACAATATTTCGCAGGCTGATCTAAGTATGTACAATGTGCTGATTTTCCCAGAAGGTCGTTATCAAGTTAATGAGTTGCTGCAAAAGAAAATCGAAAGTTGGGTCAGTGCTGGCGGTCGCTTGATTTTGATAGGTACCGCTAATCGCTCTTTTGCCAATAAATCAGGCTTCGCTTTGAAATCTAAAGAAGAAGGAAAAGAAGATAATAATAAAGTTACAGAAGATAATATAAAAATTTATGGTAATGCCGACCGTGAGTATGTGAGTAACACAACACCTGGTGCAATATTTAGCACACAAGTTGATACAACCCATCCATTGGGTTACGGAATGGGACAGCAGTATTTTACTTTGAAAACTAGTGCTAGCAGTTACTCGTATTTAGAGGGTGGTTGGAATGTAAGTTATATTAATGAAAATCCTATGGTTAAAGGATTTGTAGGAGTGAATGCTATGAAAAAACTTAAGGAAAGCCTAGTTGCAGGTGTGCAAAATAAAGGTCGAGGAGCAGTTGTTTATTTTATCGATAATCCACTATATAGAGGCTTTTGGGAAGAAGGTAAGTTTTTGTTTTCTAATGCTTTATTCTTTTTGTAACTACTCTATTGCTGGACTTATGAAGTTCAGAAACTTTGTAAGTCTTTTTTAAATTTAACAATAATGATATTGTCCGATAAAAAAATACTAAGAGCGATAGAATCAGGTGAAATTGTGATTGAGCCTTTCCAGTCCTCTTGTTTAGGCACAAATTCTTACGATGTACATCTAAGTAAGACATTGGCATTATATGAAGACCAAATTCTTGATGCTAAAAAACACAATAAAATCCGCTACATAGAAATTCCAGAAGAAGGGTTCATTTTATTACCCAATAAGTTGTATTTAGGGGTAACAGAAGAATATACAGAGACGCATACGGCTGTTCCATTTTTGGAGGGCAAATCAAGCGTGGGTCGGCTAGGCATTGATATTCACGCAACTGCTGGCAAAGGCGATGTTGGTTTTTGTAATACTTGGACACTAGAAATCTCTTGTACGCAGCCCGTAAAAGTTTATGCAGGTATGCCAATTGGACAGTTAATTTATTTTCAAGTAGATGGCGAAATTGAAAATTACTACAATCGTAAAAAAAATGCTAAATACACTCAACGTACCGATAAGCCTGTTGAAAGCATGATGTGGAAGAATAAGTTTTAGTAGATTAGTACATCAAAATTAGAATACATAAATTGTTCTAAAAGTTAGCCACTTATTGATAAGGCTACTGTTACTCGTATTAGCTTCTAAGTCATTGATAGCACGAGACCAGCGAAAGTCAAATCCCCAGTGTTCGTCTTTAAAGTAGGTTGCACCAAGCGTTACTGCTATATTGTTAGAGTTATAAGTAGCTAAATCAGTAATATCAATTCCAGTATTTTCTATGACTCTGTAGTTGATAAGTTGGCTATAAGTTACCCCTGCATTAAAATGGAGTTTCCAGTCCAAAAAATGAATAAGCAGCGGTATTTCGATATAATTCAGTGATATTCTGTCATAAACTGAAGTTAGATCATCATTTCTAGTGCTTCGGCTACCGATCTGATTAAAAAGCATTTCAATACTAAATTTCCACCTTTCAGAAAGTAAGGTTGTTACGCCTACGCCACCTGTTACTCCAGCCTTATTATAGCCAAATAAGCGATCACCATCAATTTGAGCAAAGTTAGCACCCGCAATTACTTTTCCCTCAAAACGTTGAGCTGTTAGAATAATCGAGGGAAATAATAATATAAAGAATAAACTAAAAAAAAGCCTCATAATTTTAATTTAGTTAAATGCTTAGATAAGACATTAAACCATCGTATCGCTCCTGTAGTGTATCCAAATATTCTGATTCATTAAAAGAGGCTTTCACAATATAATGATCGTAGCGACTAAAAGTAGCAATGATATTTTGAACGAATAAAGAGTTAATCTTTAGCGTTACTTGCATTCGCATAGAATAATTATCCGAGGTAATGAAAGAACTCAGTATAGATGCACCTTCTATCTCAATAATTCGAGCAATTTCTGCCATAGAGTAATCGTGTTTGCCCATTTCTAACACTAAGATCGTCCCAGGTTGGCTTAAAGCCATTGTGCGAGCAAAATATTGCAATAAATCTTCTTGAGTTATGAGTCCGTTGTAATTATCATCATTATCTACAACAGGAATTGTAGTCAGCTCATATTCCGATAATTTTCGCATCACTTCGTAGATGTGGTCATCGGTTCGCACATGAGTCTGGCTTAGTGATAAACTGTAAGAACCTACTGCTTCTTGACTATCGAAATCAAGAATATCTTCTTCTGAAATTAGTCCAAGTAACTGCTCATTATTCACTATTGGTAGGTGTCGCACAAAAAAGTCGCTCATAATGCTTAGTGCTTCTTCACCAGTGTCAGAAGTTCGGAGAGGAATAATAGTATTAGAAAGTAGGCTTCCTGCAATCATGTGTTTGTTATCTTTACACTACTAACATTGAAATCTGCAATGTGTTGGATAGATAATTGTTAAATTGCTGTTAGTTAGCATAAAATGAGCACTATCCTAGCAATTGATAAGCAAGCAGTGCGCTTAGATAGGCGAGTGCTGTCATATATAAAAATTGAATCATCGCCCATTTCCAACTACCCGTTTCTTTCTTAACAACAGCTAGCGTTGCCATACACTGCATTGCAAAAACATAAAATAGCAATAAAGAAAGAGAAGTAGCTGTATTATAAACAAGTTCGCCAGTAATTGGATCGCGCTCTTTTGCCATTTGAGCATGCACAGAATATTCATTATCATCGCTACCAATACTGTATATTGTAGCCATTGTTCCGACAAACACTTCTCTTGCGGCAAAAGAAGTTAGTAGTGCAATACCAATTTTCCAGTCGTAACCCAAAGGTCTGATAACAGGCTCTATAAATTTGCCAATATGCCCAGCGTAAGAGACTTCCATTCGGCGAGCTGCTATTAGGTCGTTGGTAGCTGTTTCATCCAAATTGCGAGTAGCTGCTAAGGCTATTGCCTCAGATTCTGCAGTTGCCATTTTTTGATTAGGTCCGAAACTAGCTAAAAACCATAAAATAATGGAGATCAACAAGATAACCTTGCCCGCTTCTAAAATAAACGACTTAGTCTTTTCCCAAACGGTGAGTAGTATATTTTTAAAGGATGGCATCTTGTAGGCAGGCATTTCTAACATTAGAAAACTCTGCCCTTCACTTTTCAGAATAAACTTAAATACTAAAGCAGCAGAAAGAGCAGCAGTGATACTCAATAAGTACAAACCCATAAAGGCTAAGCCTTGAGCATTAAAAATACCCGCAACTGTAATGGAAGGCACAACAAAGCCAATTAATACAGTATAAACGGGAATCCGTGCAGAACAACTGATGAGTGGGGTAACCATAATCGTAATCAGTCGTTCTTTCCAGTTGGAGATAGTACGAGTGGACATAATTGCTGGGATAGCGCAAGCACCACCCGATACAAGTGCAACTATGCTCCTCCCATTCAGTCCAAAACGCTGCATTAATCGATCAAAAAGGAAGACTGCTCTTGCCATATAGCCTACTTCTTCTAAAATCGAAATAAGAAAGAAAAGTATAGCGATTTGTGGAACAAATACTACTACACCTCCTAAACCTGCTAGCATACCTTCGGTAAGTAGATTTGCCCACCAGACATCAGGCAACGCTGACTTTATAGTTTCACCTGCCCAACCAAAGACATTCTCTATCCCATCCATTGGATAGGTTGCCCACGCATAGATGGCTTGAAAAACAAGCAGCATTACTAGAAAGAAAAAAGCTACTCCCCAGAAGCGATGTGTAAAGAAGCGATCAAGCCACTCTGTTGTAGTGCCCTGTTCCTTGGCAACGCTTAGAGTTCTTTGAACGATAGACTCAAAGCGATTATAGCGTTGCATGGTTTCTCGAATTTGCAATTTTAGGTCTTCAAAACCATTAGTTTCGTTGATTGCTGCAATTTTATCTTTTTGCTCAGTATTTAGAGAAGAAATCCAATTGGCGTGATGAGCTAGTAGCAGTGCATGGTAGTCGCTTTGGGTAGGAACAATCTCCTTTATTGATTTTATGACTTTTTTTTCTGTGTCAGAAGGCTGATAGAATAATTTATCAGAAAAATGAGGTTCAGTAATAAGTACTTCTTGCAGTTGCTCTTTAAAAATATCAATATCCTTACCTGTTCTGCCATTGACTGCAATTACTGGGACACCTAGTTGTTTTTCTAATTGCTCTATATTATATGCTAGACCATCTCGTACTGCGATGTCTGACATACTTAAAACAAGTAATATAGGCAAGCCCAGATCGCGCAGTTGTGTAAAGAACAGAAGCTGTTTTTCAAGATTGGTTACATCTGCTACATAGATAATAGCCTCTGGATAGTTTTGATCTTTTGGATTGCAAAGTGTTTCAACAACTATTCGCTCGTCTTTTGAAGTAGGATAAACGCTGTAAGTGCCTGGAAAATCAATAATTTGAATTTCTAGGTGATCAATTAAAAATTTACCAACTTTTTTTTCTATTGTAACACCAGGAAAATTTCCTACTTTTTGGCGCAGCCCTGTTAAATAGTTAAAGAGGGTTGTTTTACCACTATTAGGATTTCCAAGAAGTGCAACGTTTATAGTTCGAGTAACTGTGCTATTTTTCATCATCCTTCTACTAGGATACATGCAGCCTCATTCTTTCTTAGTGCAAAGTAGTGCTTTCCAGCTTTAATATAACATCCCCCTCGAAATGGCGCACGTCGAACGAGTTGAATCATTGTTCCAGGACGCATGCCCATTGTCATCAATTTACTGCCTATCTGATCGTTCGTGAATGCTTGAACGATTCCCTCTTCTTTAGGTGCTAAGTCGGAAAGAATTTTACTCATATTATACTCAAGTTACCAATGCAAAGCTAGTTACTCATCAACTAGAAGAAAATGACTTGCATCAATTCAATGTTAATTTAATGCGAATATAACAGCATTTATTCTTATTTAGATTAAGTCGAGATAAAAAATGCACGAAAAAATAAAATTATTCTATTCTGCTGTTTTTATTCACATTCTAACGATTTAAGGTTAAACTTCTTTTAAAGTTAACGTAATCTAGGGTGCTACATTACCTACAGTTGTTTTATACTTGGTAAATTTGTTTGGCATTATTTGAGAAAATTGTTTCTTTATCTTCTGCAAAAGGATAATAGAGCAAAAAAAATTAGGGATAAATGAGACAGTTTGTTTTGTGTGTAATTGGTTGGGTTCTGTTTTTTTCGGTGGAGGCACAAATTAATTGGATTTCTTGGGAAACAGCGGTAGAGGAAGTAAAAACAGAAGCTAAGAAAATTGTTGTAAAAATCTACTCTGAAGACTGCGTCTGGTGCAAGCGAATGAATGATCAAACGCTCAATGAACCCCCAATTATTGATTATGTCAACCAAAACTTCTATGCAGTTGCTTTTGATGCCAACTCAAAAGATGAGATTAAATTTAAAGACAGAACTTATCAATTTGTCAAGAAAGGAGGAAGGGGCTATCACGAATTAGCAGCAGAAATGACTAGGGGCAATTTAAGCTTTCCATCTATTGTATTTTTTGATGAAGACTTGGACATCATACAATCCATGAGTGGTTACAAAGAAAAAGAACTCTTCTTTAAAATTCTTACCTATTTCGGTCATGACTATTATAAAAGTATTCCTTGGTCAGAGTATCAAAATCAACCATTAGCCTTTCCTTCTGTTAGGGAGTGAAACATAATTACTCTGGCACATTACTGTAATTCTTCAAGCAAGTCAGTTACATTTGAAGTCTAATTGATTCTTGGCTTAGAGGCTACTTTGTTTTGTAGCCTCTGAGCCATTTATATTACTTTTATTATGAAAAAAATACATAATTTTAGCTCAGGTCCAGCCATTCTTCCTCCATCTGTTTTAGCAGCATCAGCCAATGCTTGCATTGACTTTCAAGGAATGGGCTTATCTATTTTAGAAATTTCTCATAGGAGTTCTCAGTTCGTAAGTGTACTAGAGGAAGCAGAATCATTAGTGAGAGATTTACTAAATGTGAATGACGATTATGGTGTACTTTTCTTGACGGGTGGAGCAAGTACTCAATTTTATATGGTAGCAATGAATCTGCTGGGATCAAATGAAATGGCTGCCTACATTGATACTGGAAGATGGTCAGCAAATGCAATCAAAGAAGCTGGGCTGTTTGGCAAAGTGGAGGTAGTAGCCTCTTCGAAGGATAAAAACTATACCTACATTCCAAAGCATTTTGAGGTACCCACTGCTGCTAAGTTCTTGCACATTACAAGCAATAATACTGTGAGAGGTTCGCAGTACCATAGCCTACCTGAGACGAACGTGCCAATTGTGATGGATGCTTCTTCAGATATCTTTACTAAGCCGATTGATTTAGAGAAGTACGGCTTGATCTATGCTGGAGCGCAGAAAAACACTGGACCTGCTGGGACAACCCTAGTTATTGTCAGAAAAGACTTGCTGGGCAAAATAGATCGAGCTATTCCAACTATGCTCGATTATAGAATTCATATTGAAAAAGGCTCTTCTTTCAACACACCTCCTGTTTTTCCGATTTATGTATCCATGCTAAATTTGCGTTGGGTGAAAGCGGAGGGTGGAGTAGAAGAAATGGCAAGCCGCAGTCGCGCCAAAGCAGCATTAATGTACGATGCGATTGACCGCAATCCTTTGTTTGAATGTCCAATAGCTTTAGAAGACCGCTCTTTAGTGAATGCGGTGTTTATGATGAAAGACGAATCGTTGACCGATCAGTTTTTGAAGGCCTGCCAAAAAGCGGGATGCAGCGGTGTAAAAGGGCATCGTTCAGTTGGTGGACTTAGAGCTTCAATGTATAATGCAATGGATATTTCTAGTGTGCAAGTATTGGTAGATATTATGGATGATTTCTCAGAACAATTTGGATAATATTTGGCAGCACAACAAACATATATTGAAGTAAATGGGCTGACTATTCCTATCAAAATATATCAAGAACGTAGAAATGATGTACGGGCATCAATTGGCAGACGGCATTTCATACTGCGAATGCCTGACCATGTAGTACAGCAACAACAGAATAAATACTTGGCGTGGTTCAAAGATTGGATCGCAGATGTTTTACAGAATCATCCAAGCATACGAGATAAATTTCAACTTAAAACTTATGAAACAGGTACAGTACTTCAAGTCGGAGAGCGACAATACCTGTTGGAAGTTACTTATCAAGACAGAAAAACGCATACTGCCAAATTGAAACAAGGCATCATCTACTTAAAACTGGGTAATCAAGTTCCAAAGGTTATTCTTATAAACAGTATAAAAAGACTACTTAGCCGAATTATTGCTCAGGACTTCTTGCCTGAAATAGAACAAAGGGTACACCAACTCAATGTGCTACATTTTCAGGTGCCTATTAAAAAAGTGGTACTTAAATACAATCAATCTAATTGGGGCAGTTGTTCCACAAAAGGAAATATTAACTTATCCACACGCTTACTTTTTGCTCCACCTCGTGTTATTGATTATGTTATCATACATGAGTTGGCGCATTTAGTAGAAATGAATCACTCCAACCGGTTTTGGCAGGTAGTTGCCAAGGCTATGCCCGATTATAAACAACAAGAAAACTGGTTGAAAAAAGAAAGCGGAGGCTGTGATTTTTGATAGCTTATCTTACTGCTAGCTGTTACTAAATGCTGATGAATAAACGATTATTTCTACCGTTGTTTAACGAAATCTACCAAATAAGCCTTACCTTGCATCAATTATTATATTCCTATTTTACTAAGTTAGTCTGAATAGGAATGAGCGTACTAAATACTGATTGCCGAATGCGGTGCAGTATTAAAATAAAAAAATGAAGTTTAAAGATTTAAAATTAATAGCCCCAGTTCTTAAAGCAATTGAAGATGTAGGATATGAAGAGCCTACCAAAATACAAGCGGAAGCCATACCCAAAATTTTAAACAGAAAAGATGTACTAGGAATAGCACAAACGGGAACTGGCAAAACGGCTGCCTTTGCAATACCAATCATTCAAATGATTCATGAAATAGATGGCAGCGGACAGTCCACACCGAGCTTGAGAGCTTTAATTCTTACTCCTACTAGGGAATTAGCTATTCAAATAGACGAAAACATAAGCGAATACAACAAATATACTAAAGTAAGGCATGCTGTTATATTTGGAGGAGTAAAACAACACACTCAGGTTCAAGCACTAGAGCAAGGTGTTCAGATTTTAGTGGCTACACCAGGAAGATTGCTAGATTTGATACAGCAAGGATATGTAACACTAGAGGATCTAAAAATATTCGTCCTTGATGAAGCGGACCGAATGCTAGATATGGGATTTATTCACGACATTAAGAAGCTCGTTGCTCTCTTACCAGCTCAAAGGCAAACGTTATTCTTCTCTGCAACAATGCCAAATCATATTCTCTCTTTATCAGAACAAATGTTAACAGATCCAGAGCGGGTAGAAGTTGCTAGAAAGTCATCCGTAGCAAAAGCTATTCAGCAGTTTGTGTATTACACCAATAAAGAGGAAAAAGTTAATTTGTTGAATCACATCTTAGTAGATAAAAAGCAGGAGCAAGTACTCGTATTTGTGAGAACGAAGCACGGAGCGGATAAGCTAGCTAAGAAACTGAAAAAAATGAATCTTCAAGCTGATGCAATTCATGGCAATAAAAGTCAGAATGCTAGGCAGAGGACATTGAAAAACTTTAAGGAAGACAACCTAAAAATACTTATTGCTACGGACATTGCGGCAAGAGGAATAGACATAACAAAACTCCCATATGTTATTAATTATGATGTGCCAAACATTCCAGAGACTTATGTGCATAGAATTGGCAGATCGGGCAGAGCAGGCGAAAAAGGGGTCGCCATATCCATTAGCGAGCCAGAAGAAAATGCTTATGTCGTAGCGATAGAAGATTTGACTAAAAAGCCACTCATCAAAGTAAAAGATCATCCTTATCCGCAGACCGATCGACCTATGACTGCAAAAGAGAAAAAAGAACACAACAAAGAAAAGCAGGAGCGAAAGCTAGAACTTATCAAAGCAAGAAGAAAGAGTAAGCAGCGATAGATGGCTTACTTTACTTTACGATTGGTCGTAAGCTTTGCATCATACTCTTTGCGATCAATTGTGAGGTCTGTAAAAATGGCTCGAACTCTATTTTGGATAGGGTCTTTAAATACTCGAATCCTACGATTGCCATCCACCCTCACAAATACTTTTTCATGGCTTTTAGGATGTTCAAATGCTGTGAGTTCGCCATACTCTTCTTCTATAATTTGCATAACATCTACTAAGAGCGTATCTATGCTGTATTGTTCATCCCAAGTAAAAGCATCATATCGGTAAAGCACAGGCATCTCTACAATTTTATCATTATGAAAAGTGGGATAAAAATTCATTTTTCCAGGATGCCTTAACTTGTCCGAAAGGTCATACTCTACACTAGTGTTGCCATCGCCTTGCTTAATGATTTGTTGTTTATTCATTTCCCAGCAATGTTGATAGAAGTCTTTAGAATTCATTCCAAACGAAATATTGAGAAACAGCTCGTCGTTTCGCTCTCCTTTGGCGAGCTCTCGTTCTACCATTTTGTCATACTCAGATTTTACTTGGCAGTTTTGCAGTAGGGGCAATACTAATAGCAACAATATACTTAGTCGAGTCATTTTTGATACATTTATTATTTTTCCCACTAACACAACAAGTCTTTACTTAGTTTGCCAAACCTTAATTTCCATTGATCTGTAATTTATCACCTGAACCGACTTCAATGATACGTACCTCAGTTCTTCGATTAAATTGATGTTCTTCTTCCGAACAGTTGATTCCATCTGTGCAATGATTTCTTATTCGGGACTCTCCAAAACCAAAGGTATTGATGCGATGATGTTGAATACCTCTATTGATGAGATATTGCTTCGCTGCTTGTGCGCGCTTTTGAGAAAGTTCCATATTATAAAAGGCTTCTCCTCTTGAATCAGTGTGGGCAATCAGTTCAATCTTAATGCTAGGGTATTCTTCCATTAGTTGAACTAATTCATTTAGCTCTTTGGTAGCTGATGATTTTATTTCATAGTCTCCAAAGTCATAGTATATATCTTCAAGTATAGCCACTGCTCCTGCTTTGATAGGCATATTAGAAATGCCAGATTGATTAATTTCGAGATTTACATTGAGCGTTTTAGAACGAACGCCTCTAATATTTTTTGTAGAAACTACTGTTTGATAGTTTTCAAAGCCCGCTTTACTGATTTCTACAAGAAAGTCACATCCTTCTTCAAGACAATATATAAACTGCCCAACTTGATTAGAGTTGAACTGTCGAACTTTGTTGTTGCATTTATTTGTTACTTGTATGTTGGCATAGGGAATTGGATTGGTTGAGCTAGACAAAATCGTCCCATTTAAGTCGAAGCAAGAGATGGGATGAAGTAAGATCTCGATGCGCTCTGCCTCAATTTTTCCAATAGTAGAGTAAACAAATTCCTGCGTCTCAAATCCTGACTTTGATACTAGTATTAAGTACTTTTTCTCTGCTCTTAGTGTTTGAACGACCTCGCCTCTTCTGTTAGTTCGTACAGGAGGCTGAGTAATATTTTCTTCGCTTTTTAGTATTTTTTGTAGAATTCGATGTTCGGGATTGTTAGGATCAGCAACGTATTTATACTCATATATTTCTTCCGAGTAACCATCTTTTAACTGTTCAAATATGCGGATATCTGCTAGAGGAACAGGCGCATTATTTTGTTCATTCATAACTTGAATTGTAGAGCGTAAGTTAAATGTACTCGTCATTGATTTGATACCATTCAAAGCTTGAAATGAGTAAATATCATCTTTACCCATGCCACCGCTGCGATTAGAGGTAAAATATCCTTTTTCTCCATAAGCATCTAAAATCAAGCTAAAATCATCTTCTCCTGAGTTGAAAGGGCTGCCGAGATTAATAACTCTTTCGTCAGGGTCAGCTAGATTTATCATAAAAATATCATAACCACCATAACCAGGATGACCTGTGGAAGCAAAAAATAATACGCCACTGTCATGAATGAATGGGAAGGCCTCTTTTCCAGAGGTATTGATAGAATTACCTAGATTGATGGGTCTAGACCAAGTGTTATCTTTTAAGCGTTCCACCATGAAGATATCAGTCTCTCCAAATCCTCCAGCCATATCAGAAGCGAAGAATAGTCGGTCGCCAGCAGGTGAAACAGAAGGGTGCATATAGTTGAAATCGCCATTATTAAACGACATTTCTCTAATATTTTCCCAATCATTATCACCCATAGAGGCCTCAAAAATCCGAGTGAACCACATTTCTTTTCCTTTATTCTGTCTTCCTCTATTAGCAGTTCGTGTGAAATAAATCGTTCTTTGGGAAGCTTCAAAGGAAGAAGCACTTTCGTGCCATTGAGAATTGATATTAAAAGAGAAATTACTAGGTTTTGCTTTGATACCTTTTGATTCGATAGGTGCAAAATATAAATCGTGAAAAGTATCTCCTGTTGTTCTATCAATAGGACCTTGTTTTCTTCTACTCGAAGGATAGACGATTCCATCTCGGTAAAAAGTAGGTGCATAATCGTCTTTTTCAGAATTGATCTGAGCTAGATTCATTATTGCTACTGATTTTCGCCAACTTTCTAAGTCAAGATTACCTTGAGCTAAGTTTTGACTTATTACGGTAAAAACAAGTAGAAAAGGGAATGTGGCGTTTAGTCTGAGTAGAAGCATGATAGCATATCTTTTTCAAATGGCTATTAAAAAATATTAGAAATGCCTTGGATTAACATACTCTCGATCACCTACATTATCTCGACTACCAAAGCAGTAGCGAATAGCAGCCTCAATACTGCCTTGTTGATAATTTTTCAATGCTGAAAGTGTGATATCATAAGAGACTCCCAATAAGAAATTTTCACTTATATCTACAGCAAATAAAGCACCAATGGATTCACCTATTCCATTAGATTTAGCTCCACCTAGACGATAAGTAGCTCCTAGTGTAATTCTATCCATTAGAATAAAACTAGCATTGATATCTGCATCTAAAGGCGCAGTTGGTGTATATTTTACGAGTAATTGAGGTAAAAACTTAAAGTTGCCCTCACCAATAATTGTCCCGCCCATCAAATAAAAATGCTGTACTTCTCTCGATATAATTCCTATGTCGTCTGCTAAGTCAATATTGGACTTTAATAATCTTGGGCTAGAAAAACCTAAATAAAAATTTTCAGTGTGATAATAAAAACCTAGTCCAAAATTAGGAACGAATTTACTCTGCAAACTAGCAGGAATTGCACCATCAGAGGAAACTGGTTGTGTTCCCTCTACTTTGGAAAAGTCTGTTCTCATAAATCTGATAGATGCTTGAATACCTATGCCAATAATACCATCTCCAAGTGGAATGCGATAAGCATAGCTGCCATCAAAAGTGAATCGTTCAGAAACAGCAATACTATTTCGATAGATATTTCCACCCACTCCAATTCGGTTATTGAGTAAAGGAAAGTCAAAAGTTAAGCCCTGTGTTTGAGGTGCGCCATCCAGTCCAATCCACTGACTACGAGTGATGGCAGTAAAACAAGGTAAGCCATTGCTGCCTGCATAAGCTGGATTGTAGCGCAATTTATTAAACATAAATTGAGTGTACTGCTCATCTTGCTGTCCAATAGCTATGCAATTGATTAAGCAGAAACATCCCAGAATAAGTAATCGATTCATCATAAATATCTTTTTTTTGTGGAGACTTTTTAAACTGTTTAGCTGCTCAGTATGAGTATCTGAATAGCGAACAACTTATATCGTTACAAATTATCGTTGCAGCATGATGTAGCCACTTGCAGGCTTACTGCCATCTCCATAGTTAATCACATAGAAATAAGGTCCGTCTGGAAGATTCTCCCCATTGTAAGAACCACGCCAATTATTTTGGTATCCTGCCTGTTTAAAAACTTCATCTCCCCATTGATTGAATATAATAACTTCATTGTTGGGAAATTTAGCAGTATCATTTAAACAAGGAATGATAAAGGCGTCGTTAATGCCATCTTCATTAGGTGTAAAAATAGACGGAATACGACAGGCTGTCTCTGCTCCTACGTTCACTATTACTATTGCCTCTGAGCAATCACAACCCATTGTACAGAGTTCATAAATGAAGGCATCAGTACCTGAGAAAAAGGCACTCGCTTGATAACTAATAAATCCTTGCTCTAAAACTTCGACTGTTCCGTTTTTAGGAGCTTCTACGATGTTTATAGTGAAGACTTCACTAACAAAATTATCATTTACTGTTACATCATATTCAATTTGAGAAGCAAAGTCTGTAATAATTGTGTCTGGTGTTGCAAGTGCTAAAGGTTGATAATTAATAATGACAGTGTCAATAGATGCATCACCACAAGCACCATTATCGGTTGTCCAAATTAATTTATTCTTTCCAATCTCCAGTCCGCAAATGAGTGTATTTGGATCAGTCGTTGAGTTAAAAGTAATGTTCGAGTTCTCACTTGACCAACGACCAAAATCAGTTGGCGGTGGTGTTGCATTCAAGTTGGTACAGCCATCTCCACACTCGTCGAAATCTTCACCAGCATAAGCTAAGCCATTAGAAACGATTACTGTTACAACATCAGATGATTCCCCACAAGTCCCTTCTGTAATATTCCATGTAAATTCGTATAAATTACCGGGTTCTAGCCCTGAAATTATAGTATTAGGATCATTGATATTTTCTATGGTTATTCCAAGCTCCTTTTGAATATCACCCTGTGTCCAAAAACCTGTTCCTATTGTTGGCAAGGTGGCGTTTAGCTGGAGCGAGTTCACTGTACAGGTGTCAATCATGATACCTGCATCAGCAGCTTCGTTTGGATTGATAATGATAGCTATATCATCCGAAGAGAAATCACCACATGCGCCATTACTGAGTGTCCATCGAAACGTATAAGTTCCTGATATTTCTAAGCCAGAAACAGTAGTCTTAGCATCATCTGGATTGGCAATTACAACGCCTTCAGTATCACCTCCAATTTGTGTCCAGCGTCCCTGTCCAATACTTGGTTGAGTAGCATCAAGTGAAACGGACTGAGATTGACATACAATAAAGTCATCTCCTGCAAATGCTTGATTATTTGGTATTGTATTAAAGATGAGTTGTGTTGGTTGAGATAACCCTGAAGAACAGCCTTTTAGTTTAGCTTCTACATAGAACTTTTGAACTCCCTCCGTGTAGGCACTAAAATTATTGATGGGAAAAATTAGATCAGTTGTAGGACTACCCAGTAGTTCAAGGTCTCCATCATACCAAGTGTAATTTGCTCCGGGAGTAGAAGTTACTTCTGCCACGCCCAAGCGTAGTACTGCATTGTCATTATCAATACAAATCGGTCCGTTACTGATGGCAACTGGCAGAGTAGGTACTTCGTTGACAAGTACATCTACGGAAACTTGCGTAGATTCACAACCATTTAAAATAGCTTTTACTCGATAAGTGCCTGCGTGAATATCAGGGTTAGCCATAGGAAATACAGGATTAACACCAGATGCAGTTAAACCCGAAGGTCCTTCCCATCTGTAAGTTGCGCCTTCTATAAAGTCTGTTTCTAACCTCAATTGACCACCTTCACAAATTGGACTGTTACTAGAAGCGGATATAGTAGGAATAGCATTCACTTTTACACTCGTTACGCCAGACTGTCTTGAAGTACAACCATCAATACGTACTAATACAGCATATTCTCCTTCATCATTGACATCAGATGATTGTATTGTTAAGGTTGGTACTGTGGTTGTTCGATTGCCAGTAGGTGTGAGCCAAGTATATTCCACTTCTGTGCCGGAGTAATTATTGGTCGTTAAGGTAATAACATCTCCCTCACAAAACGGAGGAGCAGTAGCTTCGCTGATTGTTGGAGTGCTAGGAGCTGCTGGAGCATCCATTAAGGAAACAATAGTCGTCTTCTTCTCGGAACGACAACCTGCTTGATTTGTAACTACTACGGAGTAGTTGCCACTACTGGCTTCAGTAGCATTTGGAATGGTTGCAATGCTATCCGTTGAAGTAAAGTTATTTGGTCCTTCCCAATTATAGGTGTAGGTTCCATCATCAAGAGGAAAAATTGAAACGGCTAGTTTTATATCTGTTGGGCTTGTCAAGCACTCCACACCACCACTATTGCTTATACCTGTAATCCTTATATTTTTTTCTACTGTTACTTCTGTTGTGGCAGTATTGGTGCAGCCTGCTGCCGTTGTGATTAAGCAAGTATAGTTACCCACATCTTCTAGGGTTATATTTTCTATCACTGGGTTAATGCCAACGGCTCTATATCCATTCGGTCCAGACCATTCGTAGGTTGCTCCATCAATAATAGGTGAAGCAGTCAGTTGTAAATCATTATTCTCACAAATTGGGCTGGCACTAGCTGAAACGGATAGATTAGGATTAGTGTTGATTAAGACATCCAGAGGAGCAGATAGCTCTGAATCGCATCCTGCTTTTGTGATATATCCTCTCCATGCTCCTGCAATATCTGTTGAGATATTATTGAGTGTTAGCGTATTTTGAACAGTTACTTGCTCTGACTGGTCAGGTGTTTGCCAATGATAGGCAGTAGCATCGGTAGTATTCATTGTCAGCGTAATAGAACTTCCTTCACAAGCACTACCTGTGTAAGTAAGAACGGGTTGTGCTGGTCGAGGGCGTACATTAATGTTTACATTAGCAGGTTCAGAGGTACATTCTCCTACTGAGATAATGAGCTGATAAGTGCCAGCGTCATTGATTGTTGCATTTTCAATAATTGGTGGATTTTGAGTATTGGCAGTATATCCATTCGGGCCTGTCCAGCGATAATTTAAATCTGCTCCCACCACGAATGTAGATAATTCAATAGACTCCCCTTCGCATATTGCAGGTGGGTTTGGATCAGCAACTATTGCCTCTGGTATGTCAACTACTTCTAAATTTTGAGGTGAAGAAGGGAAAGAGGCACAACCATTAACTTCTATTATAACAAAGTAGCTGTAAATCCCTGAGGGCAGCACACCGAGTTCTAGGGATGGTGTGTTTGTTGTACCAATTAAGGTTTGTGTCGCCTCTGTTCCACTATACCATTGATAAAGCACATTAGTATTTTCTAAAACGACTGAGGTTCTCAGTGAAACTGCCTCATCAGCACAGATGCTACTGGGCAGGATTAAATCTGGTGTTACTGGAGTATTTGAAATAGCAACTTCAACAATTCCTGTTGCTTCACAGCCAGTGATTCCTTTTATCGTAACTTGATAAGAACCAGCCTTTTCTGGAGTAATATTTGTGATAATAGGGTTAGATTTGTTAGAGATAAAACCATTCGGTCCAGTCCACTGGTAAGTATAGACATTATTGCCAACCCCCATTGGTGGATTGGTAAATAAAAACAACGTGTCGCCACCACATGGCGGAACAAAATAGGAAGGTTCAGGCACTTCTGAAATGATACGAACAGGAGCTTGGCAAGTAGCAATATTACCAGATTTATCTACTACATTTAATGTAACATTAGCAGTATCTCGACCTTCGTATTGGCAATCGAATATGGCTGGCGTAACAAACATAGTGTCAATGCCACAGTTATCGGAACTACCAAGGTCAATTTCAGTTGCATCAATGACTTCTGCAAAAGTACCAGAAGGGTTAATTGCAATAGTCGTTCCACCACAAATCGCAACTGGCTTTTCTGTGTCTGCTACAGTCACTATGAAATGGCAAGTATCAAAGTTAGCATTAGCGTCTTGTGTGATGTAAAAGATTTCTGTTACCCCTGCACTAAATTCAACTTCAGGAAGTGAGTTATTTGAATTTATGGTTGTCATTGGAATTTCAGTCGCCCCTTCTGAGAAATAAGTAAATTGTACATTGTCGAAAGAAAGAGTAGCAAACATCGTACTGACACCATCCGAATCGCCATTGTTGTTCACTATGGATGGGTCACAGGGATTAATACCATCTCCTGGCCCCCCTGGTGGAATAGGAATGGCACTGTTGGAAAATGCAGTAATCTGGATGCGTCCATCTGCTGCCCAGCTATTATATGTTTCTGGAGTAAGTTGAATTTTTATTTCACTAAAATTACTACAATCACCGAAGGTAACCTCTGGCTGCCCTAGAGTTGTATTCATAATAGGAATTCCATCGTCTCCAGTGATAATGAAAAAGCCGTTTGTGTTGTCCATATCTGCTCGGAGTGAAATTGTTAAAGTAACACTACTGATCGCATTAGGCCTCAGGTTTTCAAACACAAAAACTTTATCATCCGCCAAATAATCATTCAAATCTGGATCAAAAGTAAAAGTTAGTAAGGCATCAATGCTATCAGTGGGTACAGTAATTTCATTAGCATTATCAGTATTACAATTATCTTTTATTTTTAACGGTAGCGGCAATTGATATTTGGCAGAACAGCCATTACCGCTAATACCCAAAGTGGTGTCGCTAGGGCAGTCAATTACTGGCGGTTCGTTATCTACTACCGTAGCTTGATAGCTACAGGAGTCAATATTACCCGCACAATCCGTTGCAAAATATTTTACTGTATGAATACCTGTCGCTAAATTAACAAATACTGGAGCGGGTGGATTGAATAGGGATTTAGGGCTGTCATTAATGCTATATTCGTAGCGAATATCACTGGGAGTTAGTTGTTTGAAGAAAAGTGTAGCTTCTACGGATGAGCCACCACAAATATCATTAATAGAGAATCTGCCTGGTTGATCGACTAAAATATTAGGTTGTAGATAAAAAGTAATCTGAGAGTTAGAGCCTGCCCACTGGTTGATCTGGTCAGCGGAGATATTAGTAAAAACTGTTTCTGAGTTGCCACATTGTGCACTGGCGTTGTTGGTTCTACCTAGAATAGTGCCATCCTCAGCTACTACATTGAAATATTCAGGCGATTGCTCTCCATCAAAACTTATTAAATTAATAGCTAGCTGTACGCTATCACTTGCAAAACTCGGAGATAGAATGACTGGGAAACTCAAGCGAACTTCATTCACTACTACATCTCTATTATTAGGAGCATCAGAGACAACAGGATAGTTGATGGATTTATTGTAATAACCAACACTGGCAGAGCAAGTTTCTTTTACAATTGGAGCGGCAAGCGGAAAGTCTGCTTCACAATTTCCAGCTTTTACATTTAGTATGGTGTCCGGTGGGCAGTAGGCAAAACTAGGCGCTATCTCATCCTTCAAAGTGAAGGTTGCAGTTGTTGTATCTCTATTGCCACACTCATCTTGTACAATAAAATCAACAGTCTGTTGACGAATTATTTTAGTATCGTCTGAGCAGCTAGGTTCAGGTAGGGTGGGTGTATTTTGTGTACCAGTATTGTAAGCTAACCAAGTTAAATTTTCTGTGGAAGTACAATTATCTTCTGCTACGGCTCCGCCCTTTGTGGCTACCCAATTCTCAAACTGCTCGTTAGTTGAGAGCATACCATCACAAAAAAGATTTTGTTCAGCAGCAGGTACAGTGATAGTTGGAGCAATTTTATCATCAAGGCTAATTCTTTGGATTTGTTCTGTTATATTCCCAGCATCATCGGTTACCCGCCAAACCCTTTGAATAGCGCCACCGCTAGCACAATCTCCCGAGGAGAAGACATCTTCATAATTAATGTCGGGCATCGTGTCGCAGTTGTCCATAACCATCGTTGGACGACCTGTAATATTCAAATCAACAACTTCACCACAATCTACGGTTACGTCAGTAGGTACGACAAAAGAAGGGGCTTCATTATCTAAAATATATATTGTTTGCGTTTGCTGACTTTTATTTTTACAAGCATCTGTAACTGTCCAAACCCTTTTTACGATCAGTGTATCTTCACTAGGTAATAATTCATCTTGAAAAGATATTTTAATATTATCAGAATCACAGCCCTCCGAAATATTAGAAGGCTCTCCTGTAATAAGTAAGTCGTTAAAATCTATGTTACAATTTAAAGTAGTGTCGCTTGGCACAGAGAAAGTAGGGGCGGTTTCATCAAGCACTTTTATAATCTGTGTATCTACAACAGTATTGCTACATTCATCCGTAGCAACCCAAGTTCTAATAATTTGATAAGAACTACAGTTTAGGTCTCCTATCGGCGTCTGAGCTTCATTAAATTGAATATTTACAACTCCATTTCCAACATCCGTTGCTGTTACTGTCGGTATAGGAGGAATTGTCGCTCCACATGAGATAGTTGTATCTTGAGGGAAATTGACAAAAGTTGGGCTTAGTGTATCTTTTAAGGAGTAAGTAACTTGAAAATCGGCTGACTTTTCACATTCATCTTCTAACGTGAACGTAACGACAATTGATCCGCAATCATTGAAGGAAGCGGGTGCATCATTAGAGATATTACTAACACTGCAATCATCAACTGCATTGATAATGATGTCATTTTGTTTGTTAATGACCCAGACTCCAAAATTATTCTCTCCCACATATTCAATTACTTCCGAAAGATCAGCATTAGAGGTTGGAGCTGCTGTATCGGGTTCTACTGTAATGGTTTGTGTGTAACTCGCTACATTATTGTTGCCGTCTCTAATGCTCCAAGTTCGCTCAATAATTCCACCATTGCAAAAACCATTTACCGACGTAGTATCGTCCATTGAGAAAGCAATGAGTAATCCATCACATTCATCCTCAACATTTAGAGGCAAAAGAGAAGGTACATTACCCGCACAGACAGCAGTATCTGCTGGTGGGTTTATGAAGACTGGAGCCGTATTGTCAGGGTTACATTGTGCCGAGGCGGTCTGATAAAGACCCGATATACATACAATACTCAAAAAAAGTTGTAGTGTCTTGTTCATAAGAATAATCTGCATGTGCTGTGTAACAATAAGCGTTGCTTTCAAGACGATATGGGTCGCCTTCGGTAACTTTCTAATTTTCTTCGATTGAATAATGTGCATAAAACGGGCTATTTCAATCGAAGATTATGTTTTGTAGTTCTCATTTTTAGCACTTAAAGGCAGGTTTTGGTTACTGAGATAATAATGATCTAATCCTCTTTGCTAGAAATTTGCTCGAAATCGTTTTTTTGATCTTTCAACTTCTTATCTTCTACGTTTTCGTTCAGAAATTGATTCACCTTTTCAATATTCATTGTAGAGGATAACTCTCCAAATTTATTGATTTCAATGTTTAAACCTTCTAATTCATTGTGTACTTCTGGATAGTCTGATATAGATTTCTTTTTTGACATATATTTTAAAAGTAAAAACGATTATTAATTATTTCAACTGCTCTTTTAAGAATGCTAATGCTAGTTTGTTTGCTTCCTGTGCTGCTGCTGCTGTGTATCTAGGACTGCTAGGATTAGCAAAAGCATGATCGGCATTGAAAGAGTGAATGCTCATTGCTTTGCCTGAATCCATAACGAAGTTTTTTAATGTATTAGCATATTCTAAAGTGATATGTTGATCTTTTTCTGCAAATATACCTAGCACGTTTGTTTGAATCTTAGGCAAAGCTCTAGCTGTTTCAATGGGTAAAGCACCATAATATAAAACGCAGCCTGCTGCCTGATCTTCCAAAAGTAAGGTACTATGAATAGACCAACCACCACCAAAGCACCAACCAATAGTTGCAATATCTGCCGCTTCGCCTGCATAGTTTTTGGCTCCTTTTACAATTGCTCTCAATCGCTCTACATCCCTTGATCCTACTAACTTAGAGGCTTCTTCTCGTTTGTCTGCTACACTGCCGTCATAAAGATCAATTGCCATTACTGTTGTATTTTCTAAACTATCAAATAAGCGCTCCGCCTCTCGCTTAATTTGGTCATTTAAGCCCCACCATTCGTGGAAAACAAATAAAAACTTATTAGAAGGATCGGAAGGTTTTAGCGTGTAAGCACTTCCAGTATTTCCATCGGGTGTATCAAAAGTGAGCATTACTCCTTTACCTTTAAAATCAATAGCATCTGGCGTTTCGTGCTTATCTTGAAAAGTTTTGTCTTCACTTACGTCGGCGACATCCTGTGCAGGTTTTTGATCTGTATTGCAGGCTACAAACAATAAAAATAGAGAAAGCGTAAGAAGTGATATTATATTTGACATATAATTGTTTTATTTGATCTTCAACAAAATTACTAATAAATAGTAACATTTGCCTTATGACCACAGCAATAAATGCAATCGAGTTTAACCGAAAGCAGTACCCTGACGAACTCCTTTTAGCACTATACCAACAATTGCTTCTACCTAGAATGATAGAGGAAAAAATGTTGATTTTGCTTCGGCAAGGAAAAATTAGTAAATGGTTCTCTGGTATTGGGCAAGAGGCTATTTCCATAGGAGCAGCTATGGCTCTAGAGACAGACGAGTTTATTTTTCCAATGCACCGAAATTTGGGAGTTTTTACGACTAGAGATGTGCCAATGCACCGCCTTTTTGCACAGTGGCAGGGCAAAATGTCAGGGTTTACTAAAGGTAGAGATCGTTCTTTTCATTTTGGCACGATGGAACATCATATTGTGGGTATGATTTCACATTTAGGACCTCAGCTATCACTTGCAGATGGCATTGCACTGGCTAGTAAACTGGGAGGAGAAGAGAAAGTAACAATTGCTTTTACAGGCGAAGGAGCGACTAGCGAAGGAGAATTTCATGAGGCATTGAATGTTGCGGCTGTTTGGCAATTGCCCGTCATTTTCATAATCGAAAATAATGGTTATGGACTTTCTACTCCAAGCAGCGAGCAGTATCGCTGTGAATATTTAGCTGATCGGGCTAAAGGCTATGGTATGGAAGGGTTGGTGATAGATGGCAACAATGTACTAGAAGTGTACGATACTATTAATATGTGGGCAACGAAAATCAGGAAAGTACCACAGCCTGTACTAATTGAATGTCAAACTTTTAGAATGCGAGGACATGAGGAGGCTTCTGGTACAAAATACGTTCCAAGAGAACTTATGGAACTTTGGGCTGCCAAAGACCCAGTCAAAAATTATGAGCAATATCTATTTGATATTGGTTTACTCAAAGAAGAACAAGTTGCTGTGATGCGTGAAAAAATAAAAGAACAAATCAATAATGCACTAAAAATTGCTTTTGAGGAAGCTATTCCTGAATCGGCAGAAGAAAAGGAATTAATTGATGTGTATGCACCTTTTGAGTTCGCCATCACCTCCCCAACTTCTGATAAAAAGACAGAAAAACGTTTCGTAGATGCTATTTCAGACGGACTTAAACAAGCAATGGAAAAGCACGAAAAACTGGTGCTAATGGGACAAGATATTGCCGATTATGGAGGAGTATTCAAGATAACAGACGGGTTTGTAGAAGCATTTGGGAAAGAGAGAGTGCGAAATACACCACTTTGCGAAAGTGCAATCATTGGATCAGCACTAGGGCTGAGCCTCAGAGGTTGGAAGGCAATGGTTGAGATGCAGTTTGCAGATTTTGTGACTTGTGGCTTTAATCAGATCATCAACAATTTAGCTAAGTTACACTATCGCTGGGGGCAGTCCGCAGATGTGGTGATCCGAATGCCAACAGGCGGCAGCGTGGGTGCTGGTCCCTTTCATTCTCAAAGCAATGAAGCGTGGTTTACGCACACACCAGGTCTGAAAGTTGTCTATCCATCCAATGTTCATGATGCAAAAGGCTTACTGTTATCTAGTTTTGAAGACCCCAATCCAGTCTTGTTTTTTGAGCACAAGGCACTCTATCGAAGTTTGACAGACACAATCCCAGATGATTATTACACCACACCTATTGGTAAAGGTCAAGTTGTACGAACTGGAGAAGAAGCGACCATTATTACTTATGGTCTAGGAGTACACTGGGCTAATGCAATTGTAACTGAGATGGGAGCAGATATTGAAATTATTGACTTGAGAAGCCTACAACCCATTGATTATGAGTTGATAGAAAAAAGTGTTAAAAAGACGAATAAAGTATTAATCTTGCATGAAGATACCTTATTTGGAGGGATCGGTGGAGAAATTGCTGCTCATGTTTCAGAACATCTATTTTTTTATTTGGATGCACCTGTGATGAGAGTGGCTAGTTTAGATACTCCTGTGCCATTTGCTAAATCGTTAGAAGCTATTTTTCTGCCCGAGCATAGATTGAAAGAGCGACTGAAAGATTTGTTGCAATTTTAGATAACTAGTTGAGTATAGATAGTATCATAAACACTAATGTTTTATTCATACCATATTCAAATGAAGATAGATCATGTGGCCATTTGGGTAAATGACCTTGAAGCGATGTGTATTTTTTACAGAAAGTATTTTAAAGTAAAAACTGGAGTGCGTTATCACAATGCTAGCAAGCAATTTACCTCTTATTTTTTGACTTTTGATAGCGGTTGTAGGCTAGAACTGATGCACCGTGTTGATATTAAAGATCAAGGCAATGAAGAACGAATCGGTTTAGCGCACTTGGCTATTTCGCTAGGGGGCAAAGTGCAAGTGAATGCAATGACGGAACAACTTAGAGCAGATGGATTCAGTGTGATTGGCGAGCCAAGAACGACTGGCGATGGCTATTATGAGAGTGTTATTCTTGACCCAGAAGGCAATCGAATAGAGTTAACAGTTTAGAGCATAGGATATTTCAATTGTAGTACAAGGCTAGGTTATCCTCTCTTATTCTTTGAGAGCTAGTAGGTTCAATAGGTAAAGTTGGAGCTTTGATGCCACTATCTAAAGACTTAGGACTTGTAAATACTCTAGCTTCATCCCAAAAACCTTTATTAATAAAACTTTGAAGTAATCTTGCACCACCTTCGACTAAAAGAATACCAATTTTTTCTGATAGTAGTTGCTCAAAAAAGCGATCAAAGAAAGTCTCATCAAAAGGTATATTTACATAATGAGTCTGTTGAAAGACCTGCTGTTGAACCCTTTCACTAAACACAATAGTCTTTGAACTATCATCCAGCAAATTTGCAGATGCTACTAATCTTCCTGTCCGGTCTATAACAATTCGGATAGGTGATTTTCCAAAGTACAGGCGATTGCTCAATCTAGGATTGTCAATAATAGCAGTATTTGTACCGACTAAAATACCATCCGCTTCGCTACGCCATTTATGCACTAGCCGTTTTGACAGCGAATTGGTCAGCCAGACTTGCTTATTGAGTCTTCCGATGAATCCGTCTTTGCTTTTAGCATATTTTAGTATAATATAGGGTCTATTTTTTTGTACCAGTACAGTCCTTGCTTTGACCAATTCTTCTCCTTGTTTTTTTAATACTCCAGTTTGTACGTCCACTCCTTGATCTCTTAGTATTTGTACCCCTTTTCCATTTACACTCGGCGTGGCATCCAAAGCTGAAATAATGACTTTTGGAATCTTTGTTCTAAGAATCAAATCGGTGCAAGCAGGTGTTTTACCATAGAAGCAGCAAGGCTCTAGTGACACATAGATTGTTGAAAATGGCAATAAATACTTCAAATGTTTAGGAACACTATTGACTGCGTTTACTTCTGCATGAGCCTGACCATAGGCTCCATGATACCCTTCCCCGATGATACGTCCTTCATATACGACCACGGCACCCACCATTGGGTTGGGCGAGACACTACCCGCTCCTATTTTTGCTAGATCGAAGCAGCGTTGCATAAAATATTCTGTCACTTTCAGCTTATGTTGAATTTAAAAAGAAAAGTGATTAGTATTCCAAGTATCAGACCTATTGATATCAATACATCTGATACTTGGAACTTGAGTTCTGCACTACGGCTTTATCACCTTTCCCTTCTGCTTAGCTTTCTGCATTGGATTCATTGGATCACCATAGTCGTGCTGCTTGTACACTTGGAAGTAACTTGGTGCAGTCAATGCTGAAGAAACGTTGTTGCTCTCATCAGTGTCTGCTAGCTCTTTGAATGGATCAAGCTGAACAAATTCTACCTCTTTATCTTTGGCAAACGCCTTGGTGAATTTGTTCTCATTCTTACGCCAAACCTCCACAGGGATGCGCTCGATTTCAGTTGTACCATCTTTATAAGTCCATTCTAATACAATTGGCATCACTAACCCACCTTTATTAGAAAACTCAATTTCGTAGTAATTTTTATCACCAAATAGTTTTTTCTTCTCTTGCTTCTTAAACGTTTCTGCAAATAAATTAGTCGTTACAGTTTGCACAGAGTCCTCTGTTTCCCATGGCTTGTAAGTGGTATAAAAATCAACCAAAGCATCATCTTCTTCTACATCGAATTTCATGCCCGATTCTCGATTGCGTTTTTTAGTAATGTCCACAAAAGGTTCTGGCACTTTAATTGTGCGAGTTGATGCTCTTGCTTCTGGATCATTTTCTAAATCTACTTTGTACCATCTTACGGTGTCAATGGCAATGTCCACATTATCTATTCCATAAAACCAACCTCTCCAAAACCAATCTAAATCCACGCCGCTAGCATCTTCCATAGTTCGGAAGAAATCCGCAGGTGTTGGGCTTTTAAACATCCAGCGATTAGAGTATTCCTTGAAAGCATAATCAAATAGTTCTCGCCCCATAATTGTCTCTCGCAAAATAGTTAATGCCGTAGCTGGCTTCGAGTAAGCATTGGGCCCGAAATAAACAATGTTTTCACTGTTTGTCATAATTGGCTCAAGTTGATCTTTGGGCAAACTCATGTACCCAGTGATATTTCTCGGAGAATTACCTCTACTTGAAGGAAATCCGGGATCGAACTCTTCTTGTGCTATGTAATCTAGGAATGAATTTAGTCCTTCATCCATCCAAGTCCACTGTCTTTCATCACTATTTACAATCATTGGAAAGTAATTGTGCCCTACTTCGTGAATGATTACGCCAATAGCTCCCCACTTTGCACGCTCGGTATAAGTGCCATCTTCCTCCGCTCGACCATAGTTGAAGCAAATCATTGGATATTCCATACCATTTGATGCTTCAACAGAGATGGCTACTGGGTAAGGATAAGGGAAAGAGTATTTAGAGTAGGTTTCTAGCGTATGTGCTACAACTTTGGTGGAGTATCGGCTGTAAATTGGGTAAGATTCTTCTGGGTAATAGCTCATACACATCACCCGGCGACCGTCTTCTGTGAAATGTGGCAAGGCATCCCAAACGAATTTTCGGCTGGCAGTCCAAGCAAAATCACGGACATTATCAGCTTTAAAAATCCAAATTTTAGTTTTATTGGACTTTTTCTTTTTTAAAATGTCTTTCATTTCATCCAATGTATGAATGAAAAGCGGATCTTTGCGCTCTTGCTTGGCTTCTTCCCATCGAGCTAACTGCTTGTTATTCAATACAGAAGTGTAGTTTAAACACTCGCCTGTGGAGCCTACCATATAATCTTCTGGCACAGTCATTTTTACTACATAGTTTCCAAATTCTAAAGCAAACTCACCACGACCTGTGAATTGCTTATTTTGCCAACCTTCTACATCACTATACTTACACATTCTTGGAAACCATTGTGTAATAGTGAAAATATACTCGTCCTGATCCTCAAAGTATTCGTAGCCACCTCGACCACCCATTTCGCTTTTATTGGTGATGTAATAGTGCCATTTTACTTGAAAAGAAAAGGATTCTCCAGATTTTAATGGTTGAGGTAACTCAATTCGCATCATTGTCTTGTTGATGGTATATTCTAAATCATTACCACGGTCGTCCTTCACCTCATGGATTTTGTGACCATAATCTTTATCGATATTGTCGTCAAACTCCAGTCGCTCTAATGCACTTTCACTCATTGTTTCTCGTATAGAGCTAGGATTGAAAACGTGGTTATCAGCACCTTTTTCATGTTGGTTTTCGTCCAACTGCATCCATAAATACTTTAGTGTATTAGGCGCCTTGTTGTAGTAAGTGATTTTTTCTGTACCATCCAGTCTCAGTTCTTTGGTGTCCAAGGTACATTCAATATCATAATCGGCACGTTGCTGCCAATATTCTGGACCAGGTGCGCCATCCATACCTCTATAAATGTTTCCCGTTGGCATTACTGTGCCAAGTTGCTCAAATTTGTTGCCATGGTTGGATGTATTTTGAGCAAAAAGCGTCATACTTCCTCCAACTAGTAGGATGAATAAGTTGACAATCAGTGATCTTCTAAAATTCATTAATTCAAATATTTTATTCTAAAAATTTATGTGAGGATAAAATTAACAAAGGATACGAGATAAAAAAAATGTCAGAAAAAAAATTACATTAACAGTAAGCAAGTTTACGCTCAGACTCGGTTGGTCAACTGATGAATTTTTGTGGCATTTGAAAGAATTTTAGTGAAGCCTCTCACGTCATCCCCTGTCCAAGCCCGATTCATTTCGCCATAGCTACCAAATTTCGATTGCATCAAATCAAAATTCGATTCTATGCCTTCTAACTCAAAGCGATAGGGGAGTAGTTGAACAAAAACACTACCAGTTACATTAGACTGGGTATCTGCTAAAAAGGTTTCTATATTTCTCATGACAGGATCGAGGTATTGCCCCTCGTGTAATAGCATTCCGTACCAGTTCGCTAGTTGCTCTTTCCAGTATTGCTGCCATTTTGTTAAGATATGTTTTTCTAGTAAATGATGCGCTTTTATTGTAATCAGTGCTGCTGCTGCCTCGAATCCTACCCGTCCTTTGATGCCAATGATTGTGTCTCCTACATGTACGTCTCTGCCAATGGCGTAAGGGCTTGCCAAGGATTGCAATTGCTGAATCGCCGCCACTGGATTGCTCATCACTTTTCCGTCAATACCAACCAATTCACCCTGCTCAAATTGTAATGAGATACGTTTAGGCTCAGTCGTTTTTAATTGGCTAGGATAAGCTTCCGATGGAAGCGTTTGGTGCGAAGTAAGTGTTTCAGCGCCGCCAACACTTGTTCCCCAAAGCCCTTGATTAATTGAGTATTTTGCTTTTTCCCACGACCAATTGATCCCGTTTTTTTTCAAGTATTCAATTTCCTCCGCTCTGGAAAGCTGCATATCCCGAATGGGAGTAATGACTTCTAAATCCTTGCCCATTACATTGAAAACATAGTCAAATCGCACTTGGTCATTACCAGCCCCCGTGCTACCATGTGCCACATATTTTGCTTTAATTCTATTGGTCGCTTCTAGCACTTCAATTGCTTGAAACATGCGCTCTGCACTCACGGATAGAGGATAGGTATTATTTCTTAGTACATTGCCATAGATTAAGTATTTGATACATTTATTGTAGAAATTTGGAACAGCTTTGATGGCTTCAAAGGAAACTGCGCCTAGTGCCAAGGCTCTTTCTTTTACTGTTTCAATCTCATTTTCTGTAAATCCGCCTGTATCGACTAGTACAGCGTGCACTTCGAGATTGCGCTCTTTCGTAAGATATTTCACACAGTAGGAAGTATCTAGCCCACCACTGTAGGCTAGCACAACTTTTTCTTTTACATGATTTGGCATAAGTATTCTTATAATTTACTTTTTTATTCAAACAAAATTCAAAATTGTTTTATCGCTCATTTTGTAGATTCTAGGATTAAGTGCGATAAATTAATTTCAGGCACTTCCTCCTTAGAAGGGGCAAGCATACCTGTGCATAGGCATAATTTACGATCATTACGCATTAAGATATCAAAATTTGGACAACTTTGACAACCCGTCCAGAATGCTTCATCCTGAGTCAGTTCTGAAAAAGTTACAGGACGATACCCCAGTTCATGATTGATTTTCATGACTGCCAGGCTAGTTGTTATGCCAAATACTCGAGCGGAGGGATGCTTTTCTCTAGCTAATTGAAAAGCAATTTTTTTGATGCGTTTCGCTAAGCCTAAGCCCCTGAAAGCAGGAGATACAATTAAGCCAGAGTTGGCTACATATTTTTCATGCGTCCAAGTTTCTATGTAGCAAAAACCTGCCCACTCCTTATCCCTTAGTGCAATAACGGCATTTCCTTTTTGGATTTTTTGCCGAATGTACTCAGGTTCACGCTTAGCTATTCCCGTGCCACGATCTTTTGCTGATAAAGCGTACATTTCACAAATATGCTCCGCATAGATTAAATGTTCATCGCTAGCAATGAAGATGTTAATTTCCATTTCGACTAAGAAATAATTGATTTTGAATTTATTTTAATTGACTATAATATGTGATGGACAGAAACTTTGTCCCAAGTAGGAGGAAGGTGTAGCGCCCCTAAGGGCGAAACTTGGTTTTTGCAATAAGCAAAAAAGGAAGATTGATTATAGATAGATGAATTATTTTCACTTGTTGTCTTATTTACAACAAATGTAGCATCCTTTTAGATAGATCACAATTTTTCTATTGAATCTTTGCAAACTTATTTTGTCTTTTTCCGAATCCAAATCTACGTTTCTAGGTCTGGATTATCCTCCGTAGCGTTATTCTCCGCTGATTCTGTTGACTTCAATAAGTCATTTTCTTTTAATATGTTGAACCATTTGATCACCCTGCGTATATCTCTAGGATATACTTTTTCTTCATCGTGATTGGGTAATATATCTCTAAAATATTCTCGCAATTCTTCTGCACTAGATTTTATGGATACAGGAGGGTTATCCTCTGTTTGCTCTATCATCTTTTTGAAAACTTCTTTTAGGTCTGCGGTATCGCCGTCATCTGTGAAAACACCAACTGATTCAAGGGGGGTGAATTGATTTTGACGAGCCGAGGCGAACTGCCGCTTGCCAGTCTGCATATCTTCGACAATTAGTCCATTACTACGATTGGCAACCATCGTGAACACACCATTTATCTTACCACTGACTGCCACTAACTTCTCTAAGTTCATATTTTTTGTGTCGTTAATTACTTGTTCTGAAAAGCTGCTTCATTTTCCGCAGCAGTTTAAGCATTTTAATATTAATGGAAGGATTAACATTGAAAAACATACCATTAATGTTAATCCAGTTCTTTTCTGTTGTAATATCTTTTAGTTTGTGGTAGTAAACACGTTGAGCTGCATGAAATTGAAATTTCCAGTACAACCCTTCCTCAGTCATCGCAAAGCCCTCTCTACACGAACCTAGCAAAGACTGATCACAAATAAAGTAAATTCTTTCTTTTGGTGTCGCAAATAAAAAAGATTGACTTGCATTTCTGATTTTTTTAGGTGGCATCTGGAGAAAATCACTATAAATTGTTTCTTCCTCCTTTCGAAAATCGAGATAATCAAAAGCCATTTGAGGTAAGTTTACATTGCGAAGCGTTGCCCCTTCGTATTTTAAGATAGCTTCGGGGAAGTGCATTTGATTGAGCAATTTTCCATGATGAATAATGAAGTAATCCAATAAACCTTCATAGCTATTTTCGAGCAAATCACTTATGCCTACTGGGGAGAGTTGTTGTTGCCTGATCGTTTCAGAAAGCTGCTCTGCCCTGAGATGCACCGTCTCTCTGAATCCAGTTTCATAGAGTAATTCTACATAGCTTTTGTACTGGTTGGGTTTGTGTTGCTCCTCTATTCTATACTTGAGGGCTTTGAAAAATTGATCTACGATCTGCTGCTTGATGTCTTGACTTTGATCTAATATATAGGTGATCTTATTGATTGCTTGCTCGGGTTGAGGCGTGCCACAGTTCGAGCAGAATTTAGCTATATCGGGGAGTTCTGTACGGCAATTGATGCAATATTTCATTTATACTGTTATAATACCTTCAAATACTTTCATTGCAGAACCACATAGCCATATTTGACTAAATTCATTTTCTTTTTGTTCAAACTTAACAGTTAACATACCTCCTTTAGTCTTTACATTAACTGATGTGATAGCTTGGGGTAGGGTAGTGGCATAGGAAAGGGCAGCAGCAGTTACTCCCGTGCCACAAGATAATGTTTCGTCCTCTACGCCTCGTTCATAGGTGGCTACTTCAATGCCGTTTGGATGGATGCGAACAAAGTTTACATTCGTTCCATTGGGCTGAAAAGATTTAGAATAGCGAATAGCACTGCCTTCTTTTACCACATCAACTTCATCGAAATGAGTAGGAAAACTCACATAATGAGGAGAGCCAGTATCCAAAAAGAAATAATCATCAAAACGCTCTAATAGCTGTACGTTCTGCATTTTTAATTCAACTTGATCCTTGTTGTACTTAGCCTCATGCAGCCCATCAATTGCTTTGAAGATGCACTGCTGTTCAAATATACCTAAATGGTACGCAAAGGCAACAATGCAGCGTCCACCATTTCCGCACATACTGCTTTCATTGCCATCCGCATTGAAATAGATCATCTCAAAATCCACCTCAGTGTGATCTTGTAGGAGAATCAATCCATCTGCACCAACACCAAAATGACGGCGACAGATGCCTGAAATAGTAGTTTGATCTCGACGAGTGAGGTATTGATGTGATCGCTGATCTATCAGCACAAAATCATTTCCCGTACCATGATATTTTAAGAAAGGAATATTCAAGTGGTCTCGTTTTAAATAAGCAGTTATAGTGGAGCTGATACGTTAAATGGAGCAATTATTTATTCTTCCTTAGTTGTTTCTATCATAAACGTATCTTCCTTATCATACTTAAGGTCTTCATTCAGCGGAATCCCCAGCACAAAGTAGCGATAGGCAATGCCAAACGACAGTAGAAGGATTAGAGCTAATCCGATTAAAGAGAACTTCCAACCCCAAATATTACCTTGATAAGGTATTTCTTCTTCTGGTGTTTTAAAAAATTTAATCATTGTTTTAGGATGAATTTATCCAAATGGGAAACCTGTGACTAAGCCATTTTTTACTAAAATAAAACAGTGATCATTTAATTTTGTTTTAAGACGAGTTGATTGTGAGGGTTTGTACATTTTGTGTTGTTCAATATGAGGAGGCGGTGCCCACGAATATTAAAAATATGAATTTGCAGAATAATTATGAATCTTAAAAGTAATTCAATAGGTAGTTTTTGCTCAGTCTGACGGTTCTCGGCTATGATATGAGTAGTTGGAGATTTCTTGCCCTAACTTTTCGGTAGACCACGAAGGCTTCGACCCGGAGGGCGGAAAATGCTTGCATTTTTCGGGATAGGGCACCATAAGGGGATTGTATGTTTTTGGTGCTAATAGGGGTGTGAGTCTCTGTCGTGCGACTACTTCCAACTCAGCGCGCAGGTCGGGCTAGTGATCGCGTAACGCCATCAGACTCGCGACCTCACCATTCAGGAAGTCTATTCGACAGGTGCGTACACAATTACCGAATATGCTAAATTTTTCGCCACCAATCATTCAACAACAATACGGATCGACCGCCAGTGAGCAGGTGTTTGTAACTTTCTTCGGGGCATCTTGTACGTTACACGACCTAACCCTAACACGTTTTCTAGCCAACAATAACTTCTACAAACTTCGTGCCACTCCATTTCATAGCAGTTGCTGTATCAGGTGTGCAGACAACAAGTGCTTTGAGCTTCATCCTTCGGTCTGGTTCAAGAGTTGCGCGAACTGAAAACTGATGTTCAATCGTTACATTGCCAGCCTGTGCGCTTATTGCTTTGTTGGATGAGAAGCCAAGGAAGTCATCTTTATCTCCTCTACTAGCCCGTTGTATCAAAGTACCAGCGCCATTCGGAAATACCGAGTATACGTCCATAGTATCATCTATCTCGTAGAGTGCAATTCTAGTGTTATAGTTTATAGCCAAGTTTTGTTCGACTTCGGAAAAGCCTATTTCAGCTCTAACAACTACATCAAAATTACTTGAACCAGGGCTTCCTAATACACTGTTGTCTGATTCGATTATTACGTTTTTTATATGCGGCATGATATTCAATATTTTTTCAAGTACTCCTTGAATTTGTTATTTGTTCATTTTTTTGTAAAAATATAGGTTTTATTGGAAAAAGTCAAATTTTCCTCCATTCTTTTTTGGAAAAAGGGTGATATGGCATGTGTTAGAAACGCATAACTAATTGATTATCAGTATCCATTTTCACTGTTTATCATGTTTTTCCTCATATTTTGGTCTTGTAAATATGCCTAATTCGTTTCAATTGATAAACGAAATAGATAGCTGTCCACTTTGAAATGAGCATCAAAGCCCTCTATTTAACATAATATATATTATAGGAAAAACACTTAACAATTTAGGTGGATGCAGGCATACCCGCATCCTGCTGTTTTAAGGCAGCCAACTACTTCTCTTTTCTTCTAAATCCAATCGTCTTTTTGTTGAAAATAGAATCGTCATTACTCAACTTGAGGCTAGCAACATCATCTAGGGTCAGTACATTTACAGAGACTTGAACTCGATCTTGTGCTGATAAAGAAGCTAGTCGTAAATTTTGATTTTTAATTGCTTCGATTACAATTTGTCTAACCGTACGTGCATTTCCAAAGTACTTGTCTCTGTACTCATGCAAAAATGCTAGATAATTCTTTAGATGCTCCTCGGCTTCTGGAGTTGGAAAAATCTCTTTTTCAGTTAACATAAACAAAGCAATTTGAAGTAACTCATCTGGTGAATAATCATCGAATTTTAGCACCTTATCAAAGCGAGAGTTGAGTCCTGGATTGGCTTTTAAGAAAACTTCCATGTTGTCGGGATAACCTGCTGCAAACACAAAAAATCTACCTCGATTATCTTCCATGCGCTTCAGTAAAGTCTGTACCACTTCGTCGCCGAAATCACCTTGGTTTGCTGTACTCCTCATCGTCAAAGCATAAGCCTCATCAATAAATAATACTCCACCCATTGCTTCATCTATTTTTTCTGCTGTCTTGATGGCGGTCTGTCCGACGTATCCTGCGACTAATCCTTGACGATCTGTTTCTATCATATGACCGCGTTCTAGCACTCCTAAAGCCTTGTAAAGCGTCGTTAGAATGCGGGCTACGGTTGTTTTCCCTGTGCCTGGATTTCCAATAAATACGGTGTGCAGATAGAAATTATTAAGCACATCACGCCCCGTTTCTCTATAAAACCGAACGAGACTAACTAACTCTCTGATTTGGTCTTTGACTTTTTGCATTCCAATCAATTGATCTAGCTCGCCTAATGTGCGCGTCAGCAAGGCTTCATCAATTGGTATATTAGGTACCTGAGGAGGCGTTTTAATATCTATTTTTTCCACATCAGTTGCCTCAACAATTTTTAAGGTCTCATTCTCAAGTTCCTCTGGATTTTGATGAGCCATTATTCTTAGACCTAACTGAATTTTAGACTTTTCTATGACATCATAGACAAATCGGGCATTGCCAAAGGCTCGATCTCTAGTGCGAAAAGCCTCTGTAATGATCTCGTCAATTTTATTTTTTGCACCTTCGGTTAGTTGAACTCCCTTTGCTTGGCAGGCGTAGCTAGCAATTTTTGAAAGCTCTTGTGGCAGATAATCTGAAAACTCAAAACTTAGTTTAAACCGAGACTTTAGCCCAGGATTGGAGGATAAAAATTGATTCATCTCTTTGGGATAACCTGCTACTATAACAGCTAGATCGCCGCTTCCATTGGACATTTCTTTCACAAGTATTTCAATCACTTCTCGACCAAAATCTTTTGTGTCCTCGTTGGAGCGAGCAAGGGCATAAGCCTCATCAATGAATAGCACTCCTCCCCTAGCCTTCTCAATGGCTTCTCTTACTTTTGGCGCAGTTTGACCAATGTACTCTCCCACTAAATCCACACGATCTACCTCGTGAACGTGCCCTTTGCTTAGCAGACCCATTTTTTTGTAAAGTTTACCCATCATGCCTGCTACGGTCGTCTTTCCTGTGCCTGGATTCCCAATAAAAATGGAATGCACATTAATTTCGTCTTTTTCCTCGAAGCCTTTTTTCTCTCTCAACTGCAAGAATTGAATATATTTGGCATGGTCGCGTACTTGTTTTTTGATGTCTTGAAGCCCAATGAGTTCATCCATCTTCTGCATGACGTCCTCAAAACTTAGGTTATCTTCTTCTTCTGGCATCAAAAGTGGTACTCTGTTAGGCATATATACCTGACTGAGACCTTCTTCAAATTCATATTCTACTTCAAATGGCACAATAGCTAACAACTCATCCATGAAGACAATTTCAGCCGTGTAGCGATCTTCGCGCCACGATCCTCTGACGTTAGACCCCCAACCTGCAGTTAACTGAATAATATCGGTATCTTTTTCGATGCGCTGCAGTTTGACTATTTGCCCTTTTAGCTCTCTAGCATTATTATAAAATTTGGTAAATAGTTCGCATTGCCAGCTATTTTGTGAGTTGAGATTCTTGAGCGATATTTCAGCATAAATATATCGAGTCTCTTCGTTACTAAATACCTTCATATAGTTGCGATCAGGATGAGGCACATCATCATAAGCGCCTTCGTAAAGTTTGACAGATTGAATTTCTACATAGGGATTCTCACTTGGCAAAGTGTCTTTTTTTGCATCCTCGATATAAAAATACTTTGTTGCTACTTTTTCGCCATCAATCCATGCTTCCCAATAATAAGTGCCTCGTTTCCAAAATGCTCCCATTTGCTTATTGCCCCAGCCCTCTCTGATGTAAACAACATTATCATACTTACTCACCTTTCTGTGGAAGTCTAAAGCACAAATTTCTTTCCTTGACTTTTTGAGTGCATAACATTTTAGTTCAACATCTACTTCCCAGTCAGAAGCATCGAATAATTTATTGTAAAATGAAAGTTCCGCATAGATGTACGTAGTGTCATATCGATCAAATACTTGACGGTATTTCTTTCTATTATCCGCCAACCATTCCGTTGAAGCATATACTTTAAGTTCCCTAAATTTGAATTGTTTATTTTCGCTGTTACTTGAACCTTCTTGCATACAATTGTATAAATTTTTCTTATTTAACTTCAGATGTAGTTTTCTGACAAACTACACGAGTGTTGTAAATTTATTTTATTACAATCAATATTAGCTATAATTAACGTCTTTTTTTGTGGAAAGATTTGATTAATTGGGTGAGATGGACAAAAAGTGTTTTCCTAATAGATTACATTAGAATATCGTTATTGAAGATATATAATACTTCAACAAGTTTCAACAACTGATTATGCTCCAGCTATTGATGAATTTCAATTTTCCCACCTTCAGTCCGCAGATCAATTAATACACCACTTCCCATAGAAATTTCAATTACAGTAGGCTCACTTGTAAATTGTAAGTAAGTAGTCGCTGCATCCGTAACGCTCGCTTCAAAACAAACTTCATAGAGTTGCTCTCCGCTAGATTTTGTAATCCCTATAAGTTGAGGATCATACCATGCAAAAGTCAACAGACCTTCATTAGTTCTATTCAGTCCAAAGTTATTGATACTCATACCCGGCAAATTCATATTATCCACCCGCTTAAATTTTAATAACTCATTGTCCCATTGAAGAGTGTATTGCATTGAAAGAATACGATCAAAGCTGCGGCCGTAAATACCTACACAGGTGGTTTCACCCGCTTTCACTTTTTTATTATAACCTCCCAGCACTAAAGGGCTTTGAGCCTGAGTAATAAAAAAACCAGTAAGTAAAAATAGCGTAAAATGATATTTAAGATTCATAGTCGATTCAATATTTTTCTTTCAAACGGATCAATCAGCCTTCTTGATGTTAAGAAATAGCTAAAAATTTAAGGTACTAAGAGTGCCGCACCGAATACACCAGCACTATCTCCTAACTTAGGTCTAAGGAAAGAAGTGCGCAAATAGGGATTAAAAATATTTCTTTTGACAGCATTCACACCTTCTGAGTATAGTAAATCAATATTACCTAACCCTCCACCTATCACAACAGCATCGGGATCAAGGATATTAATAACCGCAGAAATAGCCTTTCCAAATCCATTTATCATGCGCTCGATAGTCTGAGTAGCAGCTTTATCTACACCCTGCTGATGTTGAAGAAGTATTTCGGGCATTCGCTTTTTTTCGCCAGACTGCTGATAGTAGAATTTTTCCAATGCTGGTCCTGAAATAACGGTTTCTACACAACCCGATTTGCCGCAATAGCAGGCTCCGCCTGATTCATCTAAAAAATTATGACCCCACTCTCCACCGATACCATTTTTACCGTTCCAGACTTTCCCATTAAAAACAATGCCTCCTCCCACACCTGTTCCCATAATAACACCAAAAACAACTTTAGCTGCTGGCAGTAAGTCTTTTACAGTACCTAGATTTGTTTCAGCAACTGCAAAGCAGTTTGCATCATTTGCCATAAAGATAGGAATATTTAATTCGCGTTCTAAATCCATTTTTAACGAACGCCCATTTAGGCAAGTAGTATTACTATTCTTCATAGTACTAGTCTGATAATCAATAGAACCTGGTGTACCAATACCAATAGCTTCAGGTGTTGACTGAGTTTCTTTCTTAAGTAAATCCACTAGTTTTTTAATACGGCTAAGGATATGGCTATAGCCTTGATGTGCTTCTGTAGCAATACGCTTTCGAGCTAGCACGTTTAAAGAATATTGGTCTTTTAATACAACTCCTTCAATCTTAGTGCCGCCTAGATCAATTCCCCAGATAGGTTGTTTCATGATTCCTGAACTTCTGAACGATATTACACAAAGTAATTGTAGTTTATTAACTTTACGTTTCTTTTCCAAAAAATTGTATTGACTTTCTTGAGAGCTTACTAAAATTGGAAAAGCGTCCACTTTCTCTTCGGGCAATTATTATCACAAACGAGTAATTAATTATGGCTATGCTTGGAAGTCAAGTGATAAATAAAGTAAACGATTCACATTCCAAAACAGGAATAATGGAAGATATAAAATCAAAGATAGATGTAGATAAATTGCCTGAGCATGTAGCAATTATAATGGATGGTAATGGGCGTTGGGCAAAGCGGCAGGGCAGACCTAGAGCCTTTGGTCATCGAAGTGCCGTGCAGTCAGTGAGAGAGACTACAGAAGCAGCCGCAGAACTCGGCATTAAATTCTTGACGCTTTATGCTTTCTCTACTGAGAATTGGAATCGACCAGCCGCAGAAGTGAATGCCTTAATGACGCTTTTGGTGGACACAATAAGATCGGAGATTAACACGCTGAATAAAAACAATATTCGACTCCAAACAATCGGTGATTTAGATAAGCTACCTTCCGCTAGTCGTAAAGCCTTGATGCGCGGTATAGAAAGTACAAAAGATAACACTAGAATGACACTTATTTTAGCCTTAAACTACAGTGCTAAGTGGGAAATCATGAAGGCGGTAAAAGAAATCGCACAACAAGTACAGCAGGGTGCCTTATCTCCTGATGAGGTAAATGAAGATATGTTTTCAAATATGCTTGCAACAAGAGGCATTCCTGATCCTGCTTTACTTATCCGAACAAGTGGCGAAACGCGCATCAGCAATTTTTTACTTTGGCAAATCGCTTATGCTGAATTGTATTTTACAACTATTTACTGGCCAGACTTCCGAAAACAAAATCTTTATGAAGCAATTCTTGATTTTCAAAATCGGGAGCGACGCTTTGGCAAAATTAGCGAGCAAATTATATAAATCAGTATGTCTTCGTCATGGTACTAGGTACACAAAGCATAAAATTGGCAACACCTTTGTTTTCATCTGCTAGTTTCTTGAGTTGCTCCTGCTCCACCGTTGTGATGGTTAAATAGTTTAAATCAGGTTTGGCTTGCCGCAGATACCAAAGAATACCCTCGAAATTATCGCTATGGTAAGAGCCATTAATGTGAATAAAAAGTTGTCCTTTTTTCCATTGCTCAAGAATAGAATATGCCATTGTCGCATCCTTGATTGCCTGTGCTTTAGGAAAATTTTCTCCTCCATGTCCCCCTGGCATCATTTCCAACATCTTTTGATAACCTGGTAGATTCTTATCATACTGAATGGGTATCGGAGCAACCCATACTTTTTCTTCGTCAGAGAGTGTGTCTAAGACCTCAAAGCCACCTTTAAAAACCATAGAAGCATAGCGACGGGGAATATTGGTCGCAATAACGGGTAGTTGCTTTGATTTGGCATATTCAACAATGGGTTTGTAGTCCGTCTCATAATTTGACCAAAAACGCGCTTTCTTGGCAAAGGTAGGTTCGGTTATTTCACTTTTAAGATATTGATTTATAGACGCTTGGTCGTCTCGCTCAAACATCTCCATTCCAATAGCACCAATTTCTGCATCCTGAATTAATTCTAGTTGCAACCAGTGGCAAATTGGATTATTATGATGTTCTCCAAATAGTATAATATCTGCTTTTACAGCTTTTTTTTGGAGTTTCTTATAATTCACTCGTTTACCATTTTCCTGAAATAGCTGATAGGCTACCTTTTTTTGTGAAAACAGTGAGCTAGAGGCGCACGCTAACAGGCTTGATAGCATTATTATTTTAAACATATTTTATTGTCTTTTCTGTAAAGATTCTAATATTTCTGAATCGTCCTTTCCTAAATTATCTAACAAAAATTGTGCATCGTCCGCAAAATCGCTCTTAGGATATTTCTTTAGAAACTGCTCGTATCGCTGCTGGGCTTCGCTTATATTTACGAGGTCGTTTTCATAAGTGAAAGCAGAAAGAAAAAGAGCAGATTCTGCTTCTTTTGTCTCAGGGTAATTGGTCAATAACCAATCATAAAGTTCTACCGCTTTATCAAAGCGTTGGACGGTGCGCGCCAACTCCCCTGAACGTTTTAAATGTAGCGCTGATTTTTCATTTTGAGGCATTAAAATAGCGTAAACCTCACTCATTTCAATATAGTCTTTTGCTTTATTAGGTAGTATTTGCTGCAGAGAATCACTGTAAGTGGAACGGTAGAATTTCTGCATATTTTGATCGAGGTCAACATCGGATACACTGGCTTTTTGTAGATGTGAATGATCTACTTCGTCTGGGAATGCTGCTGCAATGATTTGATATACTATTTCTATAATGGAAGGTTGTATTTTCTGATACGCCGATGCCAAAAGTGTAGCTTTCTCAGGATCCGCTTCTTTTTTTAAAGCAGTTTTCAAGGAAGTAACTCCTTCTGCTGTGAAGTCATTTTCTATTTGTAAAGTCGCTAATCTGAGCTGAGATTCACTGGTTGTGTCCGCTTTGTAAGCATTCATTAGCGCAATCATAGTTTCCTCAGTAGGGTTTTCTTCATAAGCCCTTTCTAATTGACCAATGGATTGACTCTCGCTGTTATTTCTATCTGATTGACATCCAATAACAACGAATAAACTAATCAGCAGTAGCATCACTCTCATAGCCTAACAAATTTTATTATCACGAAATGAACACTTCGTAATTTACCAAACAAAACAAGTTACTTCCTGTTTCAACTCAAATACTCATTTTAATGAAAATAAATTGTTTTTGGTTCAGAAGAGACTTGAGATTGCATGACAATGCTGGACTTTTTCATGCTTTGAAAAGTGATTTGCCTGTATTACCCGTCTTTATATTTGATCGAAATATCTTGGATTTGCTACCAGAAAAAGATGCTAGAGTAGCATTCATACACAATGTACTTAGTCACTTAAACGAGGAAGTACAAAAGACAGGAAGTAGCTTATTTGTTGCTTACGGCAAACCTACTGAAATATGGGAGCAGCTTTCAGATCAATACAATATTCAAAAGGTATTTACCAACCGAGATTATGAACCTTATGCCAAAGAACGAGACAAAGCAGTCGCTAAATCATTAGAAGATAAAGGTATTGAGTTTGAATCTTTTAAAGACCATCTAATTTTTGATACCGAAGATGTATTAAAAAAAGATGGTAGCCCATACACTGTTTTTACGCCATACAGCAAAGTCTGGAAAAAGAAACTAAGCTCTAAGACGACAAGCGTAGATGGTCAAGAGCTATCTGACTATTTACAGCCTTATCCAACAGAAGCGTATTTTTCAAATTTTTACGCAACAGAACCGCTCAACCTACCTAGTCTTGCTGATATGGGTTTTGCACGTACAGATATGGATATTCCATCAAAAGAAGTAACACAGGGAATAATAAAAAACTATGACAAAACTCGGAACTTTCCTGCTCAAAATGGTACCTCTCGTTTAGGCATTCATTTTCGATTTGGTACTATTAGCATTCGACAGAAGGCGAGAAAGGCACAACATCTGAACGAAACCTTTCTTAATGAATTGATCTGGAGAGAGTTTTATGCAATGATTTTGCATCACTTTCCACATGTTGTCGGCAACGCATTTAGAGAAAAATACGACTACATTGAATGGCGAGACGATGAAGAAGGATTTAAAAAATGGTGTGAGGGTAAAACTGGCTATCCGATGGTAGATGCTGGTATGAGAGAACTGAATGCAACGGGCTATATGCACAATAGATCACGTATGATAACTGCTAGTTTTTTGACGAAACACCTGCTAATTGACTGGCGATGGGGCGAAGCTTATTTTGCAGAAAAGTTATTAGATTACGAATTAGCTAGCAATAACGGTGGTTGGCAATGGGCAGCGGGTAGTGGTACAGATGCGGCTCCTTATTTTCGCATTTTCAATCCACACTCTCAGCAAGAAAAATTTGATAAAGAAAAAATATACATCAAAAGATGGATACCAGAATACGGTATGGATAAATATCCAGAACCTATCGTAGAACACAAAGCAGCAAGAGCAAGATGTCTGGAAGTTTATAAAGCTGGGCTGGAAAGAGGAGAAAAAGTATAGGAGGCAAGTGACTTTATGAAGTAATTACGTCTTAAAAATGTAATTGAACAGTAACTAATTCCATGAAGATAAACTAGAAGTTCAAGTTTCTCGCTTGGGCTTCTTTTTCTTAATGTTTTTATGACAAAAGCCCTAGCCGATCTGAGCTAGAGCTTTTGTCATAAAAGTAACAGAATATACTACTCTTGCTCTTCTGATTCTTCTTTTCCTTTTCTACTGCTGAACTTAGCAAACTTCTTTTTGAACTTATCAATACGTCCAGCTGAATCTACAAACTTCATCTTACCTGTAAAAAATGGGTGAGAGGCACTTGAAATTTCCACTTTTACTAATGGATATTCATTTCCATCTTCCCACGTAACGCTTTCCCTTGATAAGGCACAAGACTTTGTCAAAAAACTAGTATCTGTTGAGATATCTTTAAATATAACTGTTCTGTAAGTTTCTGGATGGATTTCTTTCTTCATTTTTTACCTCATTTTTTTTGAGAATTGCAAATATAGTTATTTCAGACCATAATTTACAATAAATTTAACGTTAATTAAGTAAGCTATCAATTGGCATCTTGATGAGTCCATTGTCATATTGCAATGTCCAGCCTGCTGTTTCTACCAGTATTCTAATAACTTCGATGAGCTGATTTCCTTGTTCCTCGGCTTGTTGTAAAAGGTTGCTTTTTAAGGCAGCTTCGCGTAGTTTTTCCTTAGCATCTTTATTTAAACGGTTATAGTCGTTAGGGGCAAAGGAATTAAACCAACTTTCTTCAATATTAAAGTAATTCAGCTCGTGGTCAATGGAGAGAATTTCAGGTTCAGGTAAGTTGCTTATTGTGAGTACCTGACTTGCTTGATCCATATTAATTTGTACCTGCTTCATATCATAACCTACTAACACTTTTCCAGTTACATGTATAACTGCTTGCTTTGCAGCAGGAACTCTGGTTGGAAAGGGCAAATAAAAAGTCAAATTTTTAATATCCCCTCCTTTGTAAGTTTCTGAAAGCTGCCCCTCTATCGTAACAAGTTTTAATACCTTTTTAACTTGCTCTAGAACAACAGTGGATTGTTCAACATATTCAGTATCGGCAGGCTTAGCCATTTGCCAAGTAAGATAAACTCCCATTGCAAAAGCAACTAGAAAACCCAATACAATAAATCCTTGTTTCATGATGATATGTCCTTTTATCAAAGGTAGTAACTATCCCTCTACTTTAGCTGTAAAATCGTGTTTTAAACCCTTGTAACTTTTTAATACAGCTTTTATCGAACCTACGCTAACAGGCGATTCAATTAAAAGCGGAATACGATTTTTATCATCAGAGACCCACACTTTCATTTGGTTGTTTTCTTTAAAAATGTCGCCTGTTACTACTTCAGGGCTAAAGATAAGCGTTTTATATTTCCCTTGACCTTTAATTTTCTTATTATCGTCTTGACCAAGATATTTTACATTAAGCGGATACGTTGTTTCATCCATGAATAACTTGATCGGGAAACTGCTGCCTGGCTCAAACTGTTTGAAATTAATATTTCTAGCATGATAAACAATGGAAAGCATATCGTGCATACAATCATCCAATTCAAATTCATTTTTTTCAACTGCATCTTTAGTTTTTCCTCTAAGAGAGATAGCTTTTCGTTTGTTTTGTTGAAGAATGGTTTGGTCGTACAAACGATACTCCCCTTCTTCAATCGTTTTCATCGACAACTTCGGTAACAAAGTCTTCTTATCCACATAAGTATCATAACGATCCCTTACTCGATATACCCAATCATAAGATTCGTAGGATTTTCCAATAGCTGAAAAATGATATTCTGTATCTGCCTCATCAACACTAAAAGTTACCTCACCTGCTGCTACCCATACAAAATTCCAGTTGTAGTAAATTTTGTAAACAATCTCCTCTCCAGACTTAAAAGTTTCGTTTTTTGTACTGCAAGATTCTAGGTCTATACTAGTAGTAGGGGCAGAAGTAGTTGGTGGATCAATAAAAGCTAGCAAGCCAAATAGCGTCAATAAACTTATTAATTTATTTATGTTCATGTTTTATAGTCTTGTTCCAAATTGAGAATGCTTTAGTTAGGCAAGTTGTTTCACTTGTCTTTTGGATTAACAATTTGGTAACCTAATGACTTGATAATGTTTACTCTAAGCAAAAAGAATCCTCCCAAAATAGCAGGTATAATCAGATTGATGATGTAGAGCGTGTAAGTACTACCCAAAATACCAATAGTATCACTAGTGAAACGCTGCCAAATAAAAAGTGCCATCGGTCCGCGAGCTGCAACGTCAAAGATGGGTGGGAGCGGAATACTCGTTTGAAAAAAATAATGAGTAAAAATGCCACTGATAGCAACAAGAAAAGAAGGAATTTCAATATCGAAAAATCGAAGCATAAAATAATACTGGGAAGAATAGGTAAATAGACGCAATGCGGAGAAAAGTAGTGTTGTCCATAGTGCTTTAGCATTGTACTCTGTAAGTAACATTAAATGCTTTAAGTACTGCTTTAGATAATGTACAAATGGTAGTCGTCGGGCAATGGGAAGTAGTAAATCAATATTAAAAAAGCAAAAGAGCATGAGACTAATCAAGCCCAATCCTAAGAAAAATATGAGGTAGAGCAAGTAGGTATCCCAAGTGAAGTAGATAGAGGCAAAATAAATCAAACCCAGCAATCCGAAAGATAAAAGCACTAGCAACTGACTGAATCCTCCAACGGCAGTAGCTATAAAGGCTTTCCAGTTGTGTTCGGGCTTTACCATTAAAATTCGACCACCGTATTCGCCGATGCGATTGGGGGTGAAAAGACCGATTGCAATCCCTACTAATATAGCTTTGAATATTCTCCAGAAAGAATAATCTGAGAAGCCCTTAATGAGTTGCTGCCATTTTAAAGCCTCTAGCCCCCAGTTAATGGGAATAAGAAAAATAGTAATGATTAACCAGTGAGCATATTCCCATGTAAAACAAGCTAAAAAAGCCTCCCAGATGGCAGTTGCATTCTCTTTGCCGAATATGTATCTATAAACGGACCAAGTCAGTAAACTTATAACGAGCAACTTAATCGACCAATTGATAAAGCGATGCTTGTACCATTTAGCGGTAGGCTCTTGGTTATTAGAGAAATGCGCCATTTGGTTATGAACTTCGTTTGTTTATACTTATCAAATAAAAAAGGCTCTGAGCCAGCCAATGCGACGGACTCAGAGCCTTAGCAATATTTTACACCTTTAAAAAGGAGTCTCAACTATTTTCCGCTACCGCTACCATTGAAGATACTTTTATTAGCGGGAACACTTTCTTCCTTTGGTGCTTCTAATACTTTACCCTTAATCATTAATTTCTTGGTTGGCTCAGCAGCATTTGTCGTCAATGTAATATACTTTGTGAAAGGACCGATGCGATCCGTAGCATATCTGACTTTAATGTTAGCTGTTTCGCCTGGCATTATTGGGTCTGTTGGATAAGTTGGTACTGTACATCCACAGCTTCCGCGCGCATTAGAAATGATTAATGGCTCTGTTCCTGTATTGGTGAAAGTAAATTCACGATAAGGATCGGAGTTTTGTTCAATTGTGCCGTAATCAATTGTCTCTGATTCAAATTCCATAGCTGCACCCTCTACTGTCTGCGTTACTTGCTTTGTTACTTTTTTAGGTTCAGCCGTTTGTGCCATTGTGAAAGTCGTAGCTAAAGCTATCAATGCAATCACTGAAAAAAATTGTTTCATGCTATTTAGTGTTTTAATTGTTACTTTAATAATGAAGTTTTACCAATTTTTATTTGAAATAAAATGCTAAATCTAATCTTTGATATAATAACGAGTGTAAATGTATAAGGTTTGACGCTAAAATAAAAGGAAGTATCGTTAACGCCCTGTTAATACCTTAAAATAAGTTTTCAACTATCTCGTGGTTTTAAAGGTGAACACCTTTGATTCAGTTCGAGCAGTGTCTATAATTCTAGTTAGTTCTGATACTACATCTGGAAAATCACTGGCTACATTATTCTCCTCTCCTGAATCTTTTGAAAGGTCATACAATTCAATCATCTTCTCAGGATTTGCTATTACATCATATTTGACTGCTTTCCAGTTTCCTTTTCTCACTGCTTGTCTGCCACCTTTTTCATGAAACTCCCAATAGAGGTATTCATGCTCTTTTTGATTGCCACCATCTAATAATGTAGGCAGAAAAGAAATGCCATCCAAGCCTTTAGGTGTTTCAATACTTGTTAAATCACATACTGTTGGAAAGAAATCCCAGAATGCGGCAATATGATTAGAAGTAGAATTAGGCTCAATATTATTTGTCCATTTCACAATAGTTGGTACACGGATACCTCCTTCGTAAAGGTCTCTTTTATGACCTTTAAATGCTCCATTACTGTCAAAAAAGTCGGGGTCTGCTCCACCCTCTTTATGTGGTCCGTTATCAGAAGAAAAGATAATAATAGTATTTTCTGCTAAGCCCAAGTTTTCAATTTGCTGCATAATTTCTCCTACTTGCTCGTCTAATAAGGTAATCATAGCTACAAAAGCAGCATGAGACTCAGGCTGAGAGGCATAAGAACCGTTTCGATACCCCTCTCCTTCATCTAAGCCTTGGTAGCTATTTTCAGGTAAAAATTGGTTGCGATATTTTGCCATATATTTTTCTGGAGCAACTAATTCTGCATGGGGAATCAAGGAAGGATAGAAAAGGAAAAAGCTAGTATCCTTATTGTTTTCTATAAATTTCAAGGCTTCTTCCTGTATTTTGATAGGTGCATAAAGTCCTTTTTGCTGTCCTTCATTTTCTGACAACGTAACTTTCATGTCATTATCCCAAAGATGGTAGGGGTAATAATGATGCGCTAATCGCTGGCAATTATACCCATAAAAGCGATCAAAACCCTGCTTCAAGGGATCGCCTTCGGAACTCGGAAAACCTAGTCCCCATTTACCAAACGCTCCTGTTATGTAACCTACTTTTTTTAGTTGCTCAGCAATAGTAAAGCTGCTTGCGGGAAGTGGGTGTTGACCTTCGGGCTGTATTTCTTTATTGCCACGTACAGGTGTGTGACCTGTATGCAGACCTGTCATCAGGACAGAACGAGAAGGTGCACAAACAGTTGCACCAGCATAAAACTGCGTAAATGCCATTCCTTGCTTTGCTAAGCGATCAATGTTAGGTGTGTCGAATTTTTGCTGCCCAAAACAACTTAAATCAGCATATCCCAAATCATCGGCTAGGATAAAAATAATATTGGGTCTCGGAGTGGTCAGGGCATCTTGATTATTTGTTTCTAGCGATTGGCATGATGCTGAGATAAGACTAAAGAAAAAGAACACTATTTTGTATTTCATGTTTTTCGTTTTAGATAAAGATAAGCATTCTGACAATTATCTGTTAGTGATAAGCAAATCTTTATTTTTGTTCTTCCCAAGCCTTCACCAACATCAATACACGGTTATAATTTTGGATACCTTCTTCGATACCTTGTGCCTTGAGGTAAGTGTTGTAAGTTGCTCTGCGAAGTTTGGGCAAGACGTTGGGATATTTTTGATGGTTTTCAATAATGCTATTCCAGTCTGCCTTAACAGCAGGTGGTAAGTTGCGGAGGTATTGCAGGGCAGCTACTTTGTCGTATTTACTATAATTGACAAAGAGTGTTGTGAAATATTCGAGATAACCCGCATACTGAATAAAATCGTTCTGAGATTGAGTACAAGCAAGGTAAGCAATAAAATTGCAAGTGCCTTCGTCGCCTATGCCATAGCTGTGAGCTAATTCGTGTGCCATGACGTGTGGCAGTTCAAGCGGATGTAAACCAGCATCCACATTACATTCTCCAGTCCAAGGAAAATAAACACCTAATGTACTCCACCTTAACAATATTCCCTTGGGCTGCAATTGCTGCACTTTTGGCTTGAACTTGGAGGGATAGTTGAGTCTGCTGAATACAGTTTTTACTTCTGCTTGGATGGAATCTGTTAGATTTGTTGGAAATTGCTTACTAGACAGCGCAACAGAATCTATGCCAAAGATAGGGCGTATTGCAACTAGTTTTTCCGTGACGCGATCCATTCCTTCAGCTAAATCTTTTTCAGAGAGTGGCATTAATTTTAGTGATTGCTGTTGTTCAACAGGAATTCGGGCATAATTAAATCCCCATAGAAATAAAAAGAAAAATGCAACGCTTCCTGTCCATGCAAACACGGATAAAATGGCACTTAGTAGCCTGTACGACCATCTATTTTTTGATTTAATAAATACAATGATGCCGTAAATCAAATAAGCAATTTCACCTAGCAACAATATGTACAGAACAGGAAAAGGTAATAAGTCCATAGCAAAATCCAAGATTTTACGAATGCCTAAAAAAAGTCCTCTTGAGTAGTATTGTTCTACTAACGCTGATTGATCGCTCACCATCCATCTTAGCAGAATTGCTGATGCACCAAGTCCAATCCAAATCAATTTATTCCTTACTCTTTTTTTATTCATAGGTTAGTTATGGTTTAATCCACTTTTTGACATTAGAAATGAGTATCTTCAGCTACACAAAGTACTTCAACATTCGTACTTCCTCATCTGTGAGATGTCGAAAGCGTCCTCTGGATAAATTCTTTTTAGTTAGTCCGGCATAATAAGTTCGATCTAATTTAATTACCTCATAGCCTAGATGAGAAAAAATGCGGCGAACAATTCTGTTGCGACCAATATGAATTTCAATGCCAACTTCTGTTTTGTCGCTACCTGCAATATAATCTATACCATCTACGGTGGCTGTACCATCTTCTAGCTTTAAGCCTACCCTAATTTTCTCCAAGTCTTTGTCATGAATGGGCTCATTTAATCTTACTTGATAAAACTTTTTTATATTGAAACTGGGATGTGATAACTTCTGCGCTAAGTCGCCGTCGTTAGTGAGCAATAGCAACCCCATTGTGGCTCTATCCAAACGCCCCACAGGAAAAACACGCTCTTTAATTTTTCCTTCTAATAAGTCTATAACGGTTCTTCTATCTCGCTCATCTTTGAGTGTGGTGATATAATTTTTGGGCTTATTCATCAATAAATAGACCTTTTGCTCTTCTAAGGAAATAGCTACTTCTTGGTGAGTAACTTTGTCTTCTTCTTTTACTTCGTACCAAGGCTCTAGCGTTACCAATCCGTTCACTTTAATCTGTCCACTTTTTATCAAGTCAGCGGCTTGTCTCCTTGAGCATATACCACAATGAGCAATATATTTATTCAGTTTCATTTTATGTATTTTCTGTCATGTTTGCTTGATTGTTAAAGCATTCTTTATTTGTAACTGTTCGCTCAATATGCCGTAAAAATTTATTAGTAGCGATGTTGGTAATCTTGCAGCGCTCTATTTGGTTTCTCTATTTACAAAATTGTAATCCATGAACAAGAATTTTACTACGGTTGCCTTAGTTGACGACCACCCTATTGTGGCAGTTGGCGTCAAAGGGATGCTCAGTAAAGATAGCAGAATACAATTCGTTCATCACGCTTTTTGTGGAGAAGATATACTTGAATACCTTTCTCAATACACAGTAGATTTACTTCTACTTGATCTTAATCTTCCCGATTTTGATTTTTTAGATTTAATTAAAGCCGTACAAAATATCGTATCTTCTACTAAAATTATTGCTTATACTGCTTACAATGACTGTCAGTTAGTCAAGAATGTCTTACAGGCTGGTGTTGATGGATACTTGTTAAAAACTACTGCTCCAGATCAATTTAGAAAAGCTATAAACTATGTATTGACTCAAAAAGATGTATTTATAGGTGAAGGCGTTCAAATAAATGGTAGCAAAATATCCAATCCAAAAAAATTAAAAGATGATTTTCAAAAAAGTTTAAGTCTTTCAAAGCGGGAAAAAGAAATACTTGAATTGATTAGTCAGGGATATACCAGTTCGACAATTAGTCAAGCCTTATTTATAAGTAAATATACCGTAGAGACACACCGCAAAAATATTCTGAGAAAACTCAATTTTAATTCAAGTACAGAACTTGTGAAATTTGCGGTACAGCAAGGGCTAGTGTAGTAAATTATCGCAGTAATTGATAATTCTTATACTCCCCAATTCTTATACCAGTTGAGCGTTCTATGCTTCTCGAAAGTTGCTCTTTTAAAGACAACTTGCGTTTTGTAGGATCGAAAGTAAACTGCCAGTTCATCTGTTCAATTCTTGCTTTCATCACTTTGGGATGCGTTCCTTCAAATCGCTGTAAGGAATCAATTTGGGTGTAATCAAATTCTTCCACATCAGGGATGCGCTGTTTCATCCAATCATCATCATGCCACAGCTTGTTAAAACTCTTTTGTTTGAGTTGCTGATGCTTTGGATGTTTTACCCAGCCGTAATGGTAAATATAAGCATTGGCACTTCTTACTTTGAGCTTTTTTTCCATTTTTCTGAACCCTTGGGCATCTTGAAAAGATCGTATGGACTTGTCATTACGAATTGCTCTGACTTCTTTTCTGTACCATTTCCTTGAATCCCCTACATAATCATAAGAACCATAAAAATGAGTGTAATCAAACAACAAACCTTCCACACGCTCATCAGCCAAGTGCTGCTGCATTGCAGTTTTCAATGGCGTGTAAAATTGCTCATGCAGCACTTCATCTGCTTGAATATAAAAACACCAATCCGCTTTATCAATAGCATCAAATGCTTTGTTAGTTTCCTCTGCAAGCACTGCTCCACTTTTACGCAAACGATCATTCCAAACTGTTTCAAGCACTCGAACTTTTGGGTCAATATTTCTGACCAATGCTAAAGTATCATCTTCTGATTTTCCCACTGCAACTACGACTTCATCACAAATAGGCAGAATAGAGCGAATCGCCTCCACTATTGGATAATCGTATAAAATTGCATTTCTTATAATCGAAAAACCAACTATTCTCATGCTTCACTTTCTGATTTCAACTCTTTCGTATTCGTTATTTATTTTAAAAAATAGTTACTTCAACCACTGAACTTGAATGTTTATATCTTGTGCTCCGAATAGTATTATTTTTTGCTGATTTTTAATGGAATAACCGTAATCAGGGCGGTAGGTTGCCTTAGAGTTTGTGCCAATAAATTTAGCATCTGATAATGATTCGATGTGGATAGCTGAAATTGTTTCAAGGCTATCATATTCTATTTTGATTTGACGCGTTGTAAGTTTATCATCTAAAGCCCGATAAACCAAACTACTCAATTGACTAGTTTCATTTAGAACAGAATCTACCTGATAGCGACCTATCAATGAGGGCTTATTGATGTCATTATTGATGAATGCTGCAAATTCAACATTTAAATCTAGGGTATCTGAAATAACCTCTTCTTCTTGCTCATTTAATAGGATGCGCTTTTGATAACGAATAGGCAATGTTTCTAATCGAACCATCTCTGACTCAAAGTAATCAGATAGATCGAAGTAGGTCTCTCCTACTGGCGAGTTGAGTTCCGATTCACTAGGAAAATTACAGGCAATAGCCATTGTGAAACAATACAAAAATAATATTCTTTTCAAACTACTCATTTATGATTGATGATTATCACTTGCCCTAGGTGATGAATAATTAGCTAGGTGGCAAAGTGAACTACTCTAGTAGGCATCTTCAGCATCTATGCTCAAGCTATATAAACAACACGTCACCATCCATTTCGGGTGCAGCATTCAGATTTAAAATATTTAATATTGTTGGCGCAATATCTGCTAATTTACCATTTTTTAATTGAATGCCACTTACGTCATGGGCGACATATATACAAGGTACAGGATTCATGGTATGTGCTGTATTCGGTGTTCCATCCTCATTAATGATATAATCAGAATTACCATGATCGGCAATTATGATACTGGCATATCCATACTTCAATCCCGTTTCAATTAATTGCTTAGTACAATTGTCCACAGTTTCTACAGCCTTAATAGCTGCTTCTAAAATTCCTGTATGCCCTACCATGTCTGCATTGGCATAATTCAAACAAACAAAATCTGGTTGATTTTTTTCTATGTATTCTGTAATGGCATTCGTAATGGCATTAGCACTCATTTCTGGTTGTAAGTCGTAAGTTGCAACTTTTGGAGATGGAATCAATATGCGATGTTCTCCATCAAACTCTTGCTCACGCCCTCCATTGAAAAAGAAAGTAACATGCGGATATTTCTCCGTCTCTGCAATTCTCACTTGTGTCTTGCCCGCTTTTGATAGTAATTCTCCTAGTGTATTTTCAATATCTTTTTTAGTAAATAGTGCTTCTACATTTTCAAACGTCTCGTCGTAGCGGGTCATTGTAAGATATCGAAGGTCTAACTTTTTCATGCCGTGTTCAGACATATCCTTCTGCGTCAAGACTTTAGATATTTCTCTAGGACGATCTGTCCTGAAATTGAAGCAAATCAATACATCATCATTTTGAATAGTTGCACCTTCTTCTATTACAATTGGTTTCAGAAATTCATCTGTTTCTCCAGCTTCATAGCGTTGTTTTAGGAGTAATTTTACATCATTGGTTTTTTCACCTTTCCCATTTACTAGTAAATCATAAGCCAGTTTTATACGCTCCCAGCGCTTATCTCTATCCATTGCATAATACCTTCCAATTACAGTAGCAAGAGTCGCATTCTTACCAACTATATGTTCTTCTATATCTGTAATGTAATCAATTCCAGCTTTAGGATCAGTATCCCTACCATCCATGAAAGCATGAATAAATACATTTGATACTTTTTGGTTATCAGTAATATCACATAAGGCTTTTAAGTGATTGATATGAGAATGAACGCCACCGTCAGAGAGCAAGCCCATAATGTGAACTGCCTTTTTGTTCTTTCTTGCATAACTCAGGGCATTTAGTAAAACATCATTTTGATGTAAATCTTGTTCACGTATTGACTTATTGATGCGCGCCAGCTCTTGATAGACAATTCTTCCAGCACCAATATTCAAGTGTCCTACTTCCGAATTGCCCATTTGTCCCTCTGGCAGACCGACCTGCTCACCGTAAGTAGTTAGTTGGGAGCTAGGATATTGCTGCATTAAATTATCTACAAAAGGTGTATTGGCTTGAGCGATGGCATCTGCTGCCCGCTTTTGTCCAATGCCCCAGCCATCTAGAATAACGAGCATAGCACGATCTGCTTTCTTCATAATACTGAGTGAATCAAATGATTAAATAAACTATCAAAATATAATCTAATGCAAGTTTTTTTGTTAAAGACGGACTTAAATAACTGTTGTCATGTAACTTTAGCAAAAACACACGTTACAAAGGTAAGCAACATACGGTGAAAATTTTTGAACAAACTAGGGATAAGGTTACAAAAATTATTTAACAGATATTAAAGTAGGCTGAGTGCAAATGTATTATTGCATCCTTGAGTTTCAAGGACGCGTAGTCTAAATTATATCAGATCATTAGTTAAAAATTACAAAACCCATGAAAAGTTTTATTTTTATTGTATGCTTGTCTCCACTACTTGCTTTTCAAGCAGATTCATTAGAAAGTATCGCCAGAGCAATAAGCGTAGGAGACGCCCAAACATTGGGAAATTATATGGATGAGAATGTTGAATTAGCCATATTAGATGAGGAGTCAGTCTATTCCAAATCAGAGGCTATTAGACAGATGCAACGTTTTTTCGCATCCAACCGACCAGCCAATTTCAGTAAAATTCATCAAGGTGCTTCCAAGGGAATTGGTGCTAAATACTGCATCGGTAACTTACAAACAGAAGTAGCAACTTACAGAGTTTATATCTTTTTGGATGCTAGTCAAACCATACATAAGATTCAAGAACTAAGAATTGAAGAATAGTTGTTGCTAGAACAATCGTTTTAAGGGAATTAACATTGGGACGCTTTTCTGATAATTTTTGTAGGCTATCCCAAATTGACGAATGAGTTTTTGCTCTTCCAGTCTTGTTCCTATCCACAAATAGAGCGTTGTGATTATTGCGATTAGAAGCATGGGCAGGTGAGGTCTGAAAAGGCAACTGCCCCAAACTAATAGAAGCGTCGCAAAGTAAAGTGGATGTCGAACATGAGCATTCAAGCCACTTGTGATCAATGCATCGGCTGTTTCTTCCTCTCCAGTTTTGTATTGATAAGTTCCAGCAAAGGCAGATAAATTATATCCTTTCAAGGCTTGCCACATTAAAACTATACCAAATAATACCATTATTGCACCTAGCCATTTCAGTAGGTTTGAATCAAGAAGTTGC
>CAYWKD010000005.1:0-107235 GCA_964458705.1 uncultured Saprospiraceae bacterium
AGTCCATTGCTCTACCAACTGAGCTACCGCACCCCAATAAAATTAACATTCCTTTGAATGGGCTGCAAAGATAATTGCTTTTTTTGATTTGTTCAAACAACCTGTAAAAGTTTTTTTATCAAGATTAGCTAAAGGCTGAATAGCTGCCTTAAGCTATACGCTAAGCTCCAGTTGCTTTAGTTACGAATTTAAACAAGGGACTTAAAAAGCGTCCCAGCCTTGTAAAAAGGTTGATTAACCAATCCAGTTGAATGAGCTTGGCATCATTCATAGCTTTGTGAGTTAGGAATATACCAATAGGCAAAATAATGACACAGGGCATCCAAGCACCTAGAGCGGGGATAATCGCTTCACTATCTGTCATCTTTTTGAATAAAATAGTCAGAACAATATAAGTTACAAAGAAGATAACGGAAATGAGGAGAGGGTAACCAAATCCGCCTTTGCGAATAATAGCGCCCATCGGAGCGCCTACAAAAAGAAAGATTAAGCAAGCTACAGCTGTACTGAATTTATTGTGCAACTGATAGATGTGCTTTATTCTATTTTCTTTTGTCCTTCTAATAGATCTTTCTGTGGAGATGACGTTTTGATGAGCGCCATTGATGAGCGAAATAGCCTTATTCACCGCTTTTCGCTGATCGTTTTCTACAAATAAGCCTAGTAGAGATTTATACTCATTTGTTGCTTTTAGACTGTCTTTGAATTTGTATAGGTTGTATTTTTTGAGTCTTTTTCTTGAATCAGTATTAATGGAAAATCGATTACTTACTTCAAACTCGTTGGTGTCTTTTGGGCTTCCGTTTGTATTACTGGCGCTGATGGACTCGCCGCCGTTCAGGAGTGATGTACTCAGAACGGTATCAACAGGCGTGTTCTCGGTGGGCTGTTCTTCTTTACTTTTTCGCAAGTGAAGGCTGTTATTTAGTTCGTCTTTCATGCGTTCAATGCGTTTAAGTCGTTTATTGTCAATAGAATCAATAGCCGCTTTGAGTTTCTGACTACTTAACATATTGTGATGACTTTTAAATAAAGTTTCGTCTGTACGATCTAAGGAGAACTCAGTTAGATCAAATACCTTTGTCCATTCTTCAAAACTTGTTCTGATAAAGGGATAATTTCTTTCGCCGTTTCTTACTTCTTGTCGAGGTTCTACATACTGCACACCATCGTAAAGTTTCATAATAAAAAACTGCTCATCTGCGGTTACGAACATTTCTCCTTTTCTAGCAGAAACTTGAGCAAAACGACCATTAGAGACATTGCTTTGGTCGTACATCAACACGTTTTCAATGGTCTTATTATCAGTTTTTTTATTGCCAATTCTAATAGAGAATCCTTGAAAGTCATCATTAAATACGCCCTCTTCTAAGCTGAGCGTTGGTTTCTGATTTTTTACATCGTAAAGCCTTGATTGGTATTTTAAGTTAGAAATTGGGATTAATTTGTCGGAGCATATAAAAGAAAAAAGGCTAATAACACTCGTTAAAAACATGAGCGGCAGCATTACTCTCGCTAAAGAAACTCCTGCTGATTTGAAACTTGAAAGTTCATACCTTTCTGACATATTCCCCATCACCATTACGGAAGAAATTAAGACAGCAATAGGTAATGCCAAGGGGATGAGCGAGATAGACATATATCCAAGCATCTCAAGAATGAAAAAGAATCCAACTCCTTTGCCTGCTATTTCATCAATCCATTTCCATAGAAACTGCATAATCAAGACAAAAATGGCAATGAAAAAAGTAACAATGAAAGGGGGAATAAAACTTTTTATTAGTAAGCGATCAATGATCCTCATAGATGATGATTAGAACAGCAACTCATAAATGAAAAACACAAAGATAACGAGTTTAGCCATTGTATTGGTTGCAGCAATTTAGCATTTTAGGCTTTTGTTTAGAAATCCTATTAGTAGGGTAGTGCCTAATACTGCTAAAATAAACAGTATAGCTTCATAGATTTTTCTATTTTTGCCGCTAATTTAATTTTCAATAATTGATTTTACAGCTATTTATTTTTGGTCTTTCATCTTGAGTGGTTGCATAATTGTCATTCAGGTGTCATACTAAATCAATGAGTAGTTGTCGAGATTCAAAGGTTTTGTCCATTATCGTCATTTTAAGTAAAAAAATATTTATGCCATATCTATTCACATCAGAGTCCGTATCAGAGGGACATCCAGATAAAGTTGCGGATCAAATATCTGACGCTTTAGTAGATCACTTTCTAGCATTTGATCCACAATCTAAAATAGCCTGCGAAACACTAGTAACCACAGGTCAAGTTGTACTAGCTGGGGAGGTGAAAACCAAAACGTATTTAGATGTTCAGCAGATAGCAAGAGATGTCATTCAGCGAATTGGTTATACCAAGTCAGAGTATATGTTTGAGGCAAATTCTTGTGGTGTACTCTCTGCCATACACGAACAGTCGCCCGATATTAACAGAGGCGTAGAGCGTGAAACACAAGAGGAGCAAGGCGCAGGCGATCAAGGAATGATGTTTGGTTATGCAACGGACGAAACAGATAGCTACATGCCACTAGCGCTGGATTTGTCGCATAAAATACTGCAAGTGCTGGCAGATTTCCGAAGAGAAGGCAAGCAAATTCCCTACCTGCGTCCAGATTCTAAATCGCAGGTCACTATTGAATATTCTGATGAAAATAAGCCTATTCGTATTGATACGATTGTCGTTTCTACTCAGCATGATGATTTTGATGAGGATAAAGTCATGCTAGCAAAAATACGTCAAGATATTGTCAATATTGTTGTGCCAAAAGTCATTGAGGCTTGCATACCCTCAGTGCAGCAGCTATTCAATGACCAAATCACCTACCATATTAATCCAACAGGAAAATTTGTAATTGGAGGTCCTCACGGTGATACTGGTTTGACGGGGAGAAAAATCATAGTGGATACTTATGGGGGGAAAGGTGCACATGGTGGCGGCGCATTCTCTGGTAAAGATCCTTCAAAGGTAGATCGTTCAGCAGCTTATGCTACTAGACATATTGCAAAAAATATGGTGGCGGCAGGTATATGCAGCGAAGTACTGGTGCAAGTTTCCTATGCTATTGGAATAGCAAAGCCTACTAATTTATATATTAATACTTATGGTTCTGCAAAAGTAGATAAGAGCGACGGCGAGATTGCCAAAAAGATAGAAAGTCTCTTTGATTTGCGTCCTTATGCTATTGAAAAACGATTAAAGCTACGCACACCAATATACTCAGAGTCAGCTGCTTATGGACACATGGGAAGGTCTCCAGAAGTGAAAAATGTTCGTTTTGCAGATGGCTCTGGAAAAATAGTAGAACTTGAGGTAGAAACTTTTACCTGGGAGAAGTTAGATATGGTTGATGCTATTAGGGCTGCCTTTAATTTGTAAAGAGATACTTTCTAATTCTAAAAGTTTTTGAGCAGTAGCTATTCAAAAAAATATTATATGAAATAAAAATATAATATGTAACAATAAAATAAACTGCTTCTTTTGTTGTTAAATTCGATGTATTAAGTATATTGTTCAAAAATGGAAGATATGGAAAATGCAGTACGAAGCGTAAAAAGCAATAGAACGAAAGTAAAGTCTTTAAAAGCGGTCATCATAGAAGATGAAGAAAAAAGCTTGAACAATTTAAAAAATCTGCTAGACCAATATTGCGAAGAAATTGATTTTATTGGAGAAGCAAGAAGCGTGCAGTCTGGTATTCAATTATTATCCAATCCTGCCGTCAAACCTGATGTTGCTTTTTTGGATATTAATTTGCCTGATGGGCAGGTGTTTCAGGTGCTTAACGAAATTGCGCCAATAGATTTTGAAGTCGTTTTTGTAACCGCTTTTGAGGAGTATGCCATAAAGGCTTGTGAGTATAGCTCTATTGGTTATATTGTTAAACCAATTGATCCTGATGCACTTAGAGAGGCTGTTGATAGAGTACATGAAAAACAAAGCAGTCAGATCAATAACCGACTTGAAATTTTTAATACCTATTTCAACAATCCAAATGCTTTCAAAAAAATGAGTATTTCGGCGTTGGATGGCATCTATTTTGTAAATATTGTGGACATTATGCGTTTTGAAGCAGATGACAACTACACCCACATCTTCCTCACGACAGGAGAAAGATTAACTGCTTCTAAAACAATTAAATCATACGAACAACTGCTAGCTGCCTTTAACTTTTATCGCGTACACAAGCGGCATGTCATTAACTTGAACTACATGCAAAAATTCGTTAAAGGTGATGGTGGCTACTTGATTATGGACGATGGCATGAAGATAGAAGTTTCACGTCGTCGCCGACCAGCATTTATGGAGCAAATGAAACGCCTCCAAGAAGGTCTGTAATCATCAGTTAGTATGTTTATTTTAGTAGCATCCCTTCTTTTTACCCTTTCAATAAACACATTGATTATATTTTGATGTGTTATTATTGATTTTTTGCTAGTTAGGTGTCCTAAATTTCATAACTTTATCCTTGCTAAGGATTTTTGTTGAAAATCTTAATTACCAACAGGGAGTCTTTGGTCAATACATAATCATTATTGTTCAGAGTAACGCAGAGCGTACTCTCCACTTAATGATGTATTCCAAAGCTTACAAAGATTCAAGATGCTATGAGAAAAAAAAGAAAAGCATTATCCTCTTTCAAAGGGAAAAATGAAATACCTAAAGAGCAGCAAGACAAACTCAAAGGTGGTAAGAAAAAAAGGAAGTGGAACAACGGGAACAATTGTGGAAACATTGTGCCTCAATAAACCTAAAGAAGTATTGATTTAGAAATATTTTCATTGATAGCACAATCCATTTTAGAGAAAGACGTAAGAGCTTTAGAGTTTAGTCTTACCACACAAAAAGATGACAGGCAACGCATCATATTGATAGATCAATTGACTAGTCATTATGCTTATACAGACGTATCAAAAGCCAAAGCGCTACTTCAGGAGCAGCAGCAGCTCCTAGAGCAATGGAGCTATCCTGATTTGAAACTCAATTTTCACCTCAACATTGCCATTGTAGAAAATCAACATTACAACTATTACCTCTCTGAGATTCATTTCCTACAAGCTATTGATTTGTTGGACGAGCGTGGCTCTGCTATTCAGCAAGCGGATGCCTTCATTGATTATGCAGGCACCTGTATAAATCTAAACAAAATGGATGCTGCCATGCAGTTTCTTAAGAAAGCGGAAAAGAAACTTGCTGTCTTTCCAGATAAACGCCTTCAGACACGTATCATTTGTCGAGAGGCCTACCTCAATCTTCACTACAATAATTTATCGAGATCGGTGGAGCTTTTGCTAGAAGCTGACAAACAAATTGGACTGCTCAATGAGGAGCTTTCAGTAAAAGACTATTATTTCCTAACGCTCATTCATAGTGGGCTAGGAAAGATATACGAACAAAGCAATCAGTCAGAGCAAAGCGTAAAAGCCTACTTGAAAGTCGTGAATATGTGCGAAACAATGAACATTCGCTCTAGGCTTTCTTGGCACTATCTTAATGTTGGTAATGGCTATATGTCACTAGATGATGACGATAGTGCAGAGGTCTATTTTTGGAAAGCCATCAATATTAAAGATGATATAAGCAAGCACGCTAGAGCAAGTGCCTATGCCAACTTGGGGCATTGCTACTTTTTTAGAAGGTCCTATGATGAAGCACTTGAACTTTACAACAAAGCGGAAAACCTTTATAAAGAAAATTCTCCAAGAGATTTCTACAATTTCTCTATTTTGGATAGCTGGAAAGCACAGTTGTATGCGGAGTTGGGGGATCAAGATCAAGCCTTACAGCACTTTGATAATGCCTATGCTTATGCGGAGATCACGGAGGACTATCGGCAACTATCAGAAGTGTGTAAAAGTCTTGCTATTTTTTACGCTGATTTAGAGGATTTTCAGGCTGCCTATGACTACTTGTTGGAGCATGATCGAATGGATCAACTCTATGAAGATCAAGTCAATAAACGACAACGAGTGGAGCTAGAGGTGAAATATGATGCAGAGCAGAAAAGGCGGGAAGCAGAAATTTTAAAACTACAAGCTACTCGACTACAACTCAAAGCACTACGCGCGCAGATGAATCCTCATTTCATGTTTAATGCGCTTAATTCAATACAAAATTATATTACTTCAAATGATGTTACGCTAGCAGCAAAATATCTTTCCAAATTTGCAAAACTAATGCGGCGAAGTTTGGAGTATTCTGAACAAGAAATTATTTCTCTGGAAGAAGAAGTAGAGTTTTTGAAAGACTACTTAGAGATCAACGCTAAACTTCGATTTGGGGACAAGTTAAATTATTTAATCAAAGTAGATGATGATATTGAAGATGATATCATTGGCGTGCCGACTATGATTATTCAGCCGTATGTTGAAAACTCTATTGAGCACGGATTGCGTCCTAAAAAAGATGGACTTATCAAGGTGGAGTTTCAGATGATGGAATGTGAAGAAAATATACTCTGCATTATTGAAGATAATGGCGTGGGTAGAGCAGTGGCAAGACAAATGCAAGAGGCAAGTGCCAAACATCAAGACCACAAATCAATGGGAACAAGCATTACAGAAAAGCGCCTTCAAGTGCTTCATGAAGCAGATGACGATGCGTCATTCGTGAATATCATTGATTTAGAAGATACCTCTACCCAAGCTGCTCTAGGGACGCGAGTAGAAATAATTATCCCAATTGTGGATTTAGAATAAACTATTCTATGTAGAGGAGAACTGAGGATTCTTTAATCCTCTGGATGCTTAGAGACAAAAGCATTTATCTCCAGTTTCATAACTTACTAGTACACTCAATATTAAATAATTAAATAATACGTATAGATTTTACTGATCTGCTTAACCACTTCCTTGTAATTACCTACCGTTTCCTAAACTTCCTAATTAGCAACTTCCCTGTTTATTAAATTTGACTCAAAGTTTTCTCATAGTATGTTTTAATTCGTCCTACACCTTATTCTTATTTAGGTGTAGGTCTTTTTATTTCAGTTATTTCTTATCTTGGCTTTGAAACAATCATTTTGTTCTTATGAAGGAACTATTTTATCTGTGGCTTCTAGCAATCGTTTCCATAGCTGTAGTGAGTTGTAGCAGTTCTAAGCAATTCTCTACAGAGTCGCCCAAGTATTGTGCTCCGCGTATCGCATTTTACAATGTCGAAAATTTATTTGATACATTGGATGCTCCCCATTTTTCAGATGAAGATTTTACTCCAGAGGGGCGACAGCAGTGGAATACGGAGCGATACAATCAGAAATTGGAAAGTATTGCCAAGGTAATTCAAGGTATGGATTTTCCTGCTTTTGTGGGATTGTGTGAAGTAGAAAATGCTGAAGTATTGCAAGATTTATTAGAGCAGCCAGCCTTTGAGCAACGCAAATACGGCTGGATACATCAGGAGTCTCCTGATTTTAGAGGAATTGATGTGGCAATGATCTACAACAAACGCGACTTTAAGGTCAAATCAAGTAGCACCATACCAATACAGTTTCCCTCATCCATTGTTGAAAATTATACTACCCGGGATATTTTATTGGTAGAAGGCATTTTTAGAAATAATAAAAAGCTACACTTTTTTATCAATCATTGGCCTTCTCGAAGAGGAGGACTTGCAGCAAGTGAACCACGCCGAATATATGTAGCCCAGCAACTTCGATCTGCCGTAGATAGTCTTATTGCTAGTGATCCCGAATCCACTATTGTAATTATGGGTGATTTCAATGATGAAACGAGTAATAAGAGCATCAGAGAAGTGCTGGGAGCGCGACCAATGGAAGCCGTTATAGAAAAACATCAACTATACAATTGCTTTGCAAAGCCTGATAGTGATGAGATGGGTTCTTACAATTATCAAGGTGATTGGAATATGCTAGACCAAATTATTGTATCTGGTAATTTGGTGGATAATGAGCATGCTTTGACCGTAGAACAACCTACCATTTATCGAGCGGAATGGATGGTTTTCAAACATAATCGCTACGGAGAACTTCCCAATCGAACCTATGGAGGTCCGAATTACTACGGAGGCATCAGCGACCACTTTCCAGTGTATGTAGATATATCTATAAAGTACAAAAAAAGGTAGCATTAAGTGATTGCTCAGACGTTACTCTACATCTAGCTGTTGCAAATTTAGTGTCTCTATAATTTCTATTAGTTGTCTTGATAATTGTGGGGTAGGGGAGTAGTTTAGTGCTTCTATCGCTGCTGCCCATTCTTCATAGTCATTTCCTAGCGCTACTAAGCTAGTATTCGGTCCAGTCGTTAAATACAGCGAATGATCCCTAAAACTTGTCCATGCTTTTTCGTATTGTCGATAGCAGTTACCAGCTTTCCAGTGAGATGCTCCCCGCCAATTCGCCGAGCAAGGCAAAGCAAAATAATTATACTGCTCTTTGGCCAAAGCAATCGTGCCGGCTTCGCTGTGCAGTAGTGCATTTGCCAGAATGATGGACGTTGGAATGTCGTATTGCTCATGCTCCACTTGAGCAATTTTCGTAAAACGATTTAGAAAATCATCTATTTCAGATTGATCTAATGTTGACAATATGCTATGCTTTTTACTACCCAATATCGGAAAATTAGAGAATCGTTCTATGAGTGAGGTTCGCTTTTGGGTAGGTTGTATTTCTTCGGTAAAGTACCCTTTGTTTTCTCTCTTTTCTTGTATTGGAATAGGCTGCATTTGTTCTTTAGTGGCATCAGGGCGATAAGGCGTTTTAAAATGAATACCTAAACTAATCTCTCGTTTGAAAACTACGACGAGCAAAATGCAAATCAAAATTACTTTAAGCCAATGCTGCTTTACAAAATCAAATACCCACACCAATATATTCATCACGAGCTAAACTTTCTATTTTAAATTAAAAGGTTTGTTTTAAAGGGCAGTCAAAAACTGCTTATTGATACAAATATAAAACAATTTGTATTAAAATAAAACAAAAAGTTGTGAAATAATTTTATAACTTTAGTTATACTAAATCGTTTTACTAATAAAATAAATGATATGGCTTTTCGATTCACAAAAACGCCTAAACCGCAGCGGTTTAATTACAAAACACGCTTTCTTGATCCCGAAAAAGAAGAACTAAAAGAGCGATTAAAGCGCATAGAACAGCAAAAAACAGGAGAGCGTGATACAGAAGCTGTGAAGTCTCGTATTCAAAGTAATTTCAAAAGAAAATCAGGTAGAGCAACAACGGATCGCAGTTTCAGATCAGCACAAGTCCGTCGTTCCAATATGACGCTGTTGTTAGTGGTTATTGTACTTTGCTTAGGAGCTTATTATTTATTGAATCAAAACCTAGCGGGTTTACTAGAATGGTTGAACTAAGCTAACTATATCTGTAACTCATAAATTGACCTGCCAGCCTTAAAAAAACTGGATGAATCAGGAAAGTTTAATCATCAATTCACGATTTACCAATCACCAAAGGCACCGCCACCACCGAAGTCACCACCACCAAAGCCGCCGAAGCCCCCGCCTCCACCAGTCCAACTGCTACCACCGCCAGTGTTCCAGCCACCTCCAGGAATAACAACCCATCCGCCCCCTCTTCTGCCATAGCGACCACCACGATAATAACCTCCATCGTCGTTTCTGCCACCTCCACCTCGATTGGAAAAAATAATAAAAAGGACTAGGAAAAACAGGACAATAAAAAGGAAGGGAATTTCCTCGCTTTCATTGTTGTTCCTGTCCGCTACATATTCTCCATTTCCCAATTGAAAGATTACATCGGTTGCTTGGTTCAAGCCTTGATAATAAGCACCTTGTCTAAAGGCAGGGCGCAGGACTTGATCAACGATTCGCTTTGCTATGGCGTCAGGCAAGAATCCTTCCACACCATATCCTGTAACAATACCCATTCGGCGATCATCGAAAGCAATGTAGATAAGAATACCATTATCTTTCTTTTCATCCCCAATGCCCCATTCTTGAGCTAACTGATGAGAATAAGTGAATAGATCAGCCCCCTGCAAAGAGCTTTCTATTACTATGGCGATCTGTGTAGAAGTAGAATCGTCGTAAGCTACTAACTTTCGCTCCAACGCATTACGCTCCCCTCCATTCAGCACACCTACATAATCATTGATTAGGCTAGGTGGATAAGGTCGCTGAGGTATTTGCTTTTGTGCAACACCCAACTGTAGAGAAGCTACCAAAAGTAACAATGGAAAAAGAGAAAGTCGCCTTGATTGATTAATTGCCATAAGAAATTTCATCGGGTAATTCATTTGCGTCATCATCCTGATAGGGAAAGTGCGCTTTAAGTTTTTCGCCAACTAGTTGTATGCCTTCAGTGATACCTTGTTCAAATTTTGCAGTTCGGAAGTTGGTTTGAAGTCTATTTTTTACATCGTCCCAGAAGTTAGCAGGAACAACGGCATCAATGCCCTCATCGCCTATGATGGCAAAACTGCGCCGTTCAGGAGCGATAAAGAATAGCACTCCATTGCGAGCAACCGTTTTTTTCATGCCGAGTTTACGAAAGGTTTTTTGTGCCTGCTTCATTATGTCACCTTTGCATTTGGCTTCTATGTGCACTCGAATTTCGCCGCTTGTGTTTAATTCAGCAGCTCGAATAGCAGCTATAATGCGATTGCCCTCTTCCTTGGTAAAAAACTCAATCATTACATTTGGGTATCGAATATTAGAGGTCAGCTATGAGTGTAAAGTCAAATACAAATAGCTGACCTCTAACAATTCAACGAATTAATTACTGAAATCAAAATTTACATCTGGTGCATCCTGTGCACCATCCTCTGCTTCAAATTGAGCGCGTGTATCAAATCCGAAGATACCAGCAAATAAAGCAGCCGGAAAACGGCGAACCGACTTATTGTACTCCGTAGCGGCAGCGTTGAAGCGATCCCGCTCTACTTTAATTCGGTTTTCAGTTCCCTCTAGCTGAGCTTGTAGTTCTTTGAAGTTGTCGGTAGCTTTTAATTCTGGATAGCGCTCTACAGTAACAAGTAAGCGGCTCAGAGCAGAAGATAAACCCGACTGTGCTTCTTGGAATTGCTTTAGTTGCTCTGGGGTGATATTAGAAGGATCAATATTTACCGAAGTTGCTTTTGCTCTCGCTTCTACTACATCTGTGATTGTTTGGCGTTCAAAATCAGCCGCTCCTTTTACGGTGTTGACTAAATTTGGAATCAAGTCAGCACGACGTTGGTAAGCACTCTGAACGTTTGCCCATGCTTGATTGACGTTTTCATCTTTGTCCACTAAGGAGTTGTAAGTTCCACAACCTCCCATCACAAATATTAAGCCGATAGCTACTAGTCCTAAAATAATGGCACTTCTTCCCATGAATTTGTTTTTTTGTTAATTGTTACTTGCGAATAATTAATGACAAATAACTTTTGTTGGAAATAAATATTTGATTTTGTAATCGAACACTCAAAAATAATAAAAATTAAGTAGCGAAATCGTTTTTGACATTCTACTAAGCTATACTAATTTCCGACGAAGGTAGTAAGTGTAAGTAACAGCTCGACTATCATCACTAAAAAAAAGAAGTCAAGACATGGAGTCCTGACTTCCGATTAAACACCTAAAACCCTATTAACTAATCTTTTCTTTTAATTGATAACTATTTCTCTTGGTGCTTTTTTCTGTGCTTCTTCTTTTTTTGGCAATGTTAAAGCCAATACGCCATCTTGATAATTTGCACCAATATTCTCAATCGCTACACTTTCAGGAATTTGAAAACTGCGTGTGAATTTCGTGTAATTAAATTCTCTACGCTTGTAGTTCTCTTCATCTACTTCCTGCTCTGCTTTGCGTTCTGCAGAGATAGTAATTTGACCATTGTCAATATTCACTTTGATATCGCTTTTATTTAAACCCGGAGCAGCTAGCTCAAGTTCAAAACTCTTATCTGTTTCTTTGATATTGACGGATGGCTGACTAAAAAAGTTGCCATCTCTTCCGAAACTCGTTAGGCTTCGGTTGAAGAAATCGTCAAATAAATCACTAAAAGAACCTCCTACAGGAAGTTGATTCGCTTTAATTAAATTCATAAGATTTAGTTTTTATTGATTATGTAATATGATTTAACAAAATTCTAACTTACACTACTTCTATTTGTCTCTTAAAGACTGCTTTTTTCTTCAATGTTACACTTAGAATACCATCGTTTACGGTAGCACTAATCGTCTCCTGATCTATGTTTTCAGGTAGCACAAAACGTCTTCTAAAAGTTCCTAACTCAAATTCCTTGTAGGTTACTTTTAGGTCTTCTCCTTTTTCCCACGTCTTCTCGGATGTGATAGTCAATACATTTTCTTCTACTTTCACGCTCAAATCTGCTCTATTCCATCCCGGTACGAGCATTTGTAGCTGAAAATCATCTGTTGTTTCTACAACATTTACCTTCGGTCTGAAAACACCTGCATGGTTGTTACTTACTTTGTTGTGTGCAGGTTTGTAATAACTTGGTTTACTTACTGTGAATAGCATATTTGATAGATTTAGTTTTTATAATCAAATTCACCATATACTATTCAAATCATATACCAGCTAAAGAAAAGGTAGATTTTTATGCCAAAAAGTCAGCCATAGCCAAATTATAGTGTCAAAATGGCATTTAATATATTTTCCCGTACCGCTGTCTTCGCCACCAATTGTAAATTATTCCAAAGAAAAGCAGCATGAATAAGGGTAACACGATGTTGATGAGTTGCCATTTGGTCTGTTCAGTTTCTGCTTTTACTTGATCGAGTAAGCGGAGTTTTACGTCTTTCCCTCTAGCCTCGATGATTCCATTGTCGTCCAAGAGGTATTCTACTGCGTTGAGCAAAAAATCTTTATTGGCATACACATAGCCATCAAAAGGATTGCGCCCCAACTCTAACGGATAGGGTATGTTTTCGCTATTCAACTTCACATCGTTTCGGATGATGTCTCCATCTGCTACTACAATCATAGCGGTTGCTTGACTTTGCGTTTGGAAGGGCATCTGCGCTTGCTCTAGCATTTGGCGTTTGCTTTCCGTTATTCTATTTTCAAAGGCAGAAGGGAAAACGCCTTCGTAAAGCACTGCCATAGGCTGATTGGGTTGATTAAAGTTTTCGGGTTTTGGAGGCGTTCTTAGTCGGCTGAAATCTAAAGTAGCTGGAGTAAGTTGCTTACGGCTTTTATTGGAAGAAGCCAGTAGCACTGTCTTTTTCACAGGTGTTTTTGTGCGAATAGTGGTGTCAATAGAACTTGGGAAAAACAGATTGACTCTATCTAAACTCTTGATAATGGAGTGTTCTGATTTTGGCGCAACCACTGGATGATAAGGAAAAGGGTACGGTTCAAATTGTGGTTGCCCACCCAACGAGTTGCCTTCTCGTACCAGTGGAATAATAGAACACTCTAAGTCCAGTACCATACTAGGATCAATGCGAATACCATATTTAAACCATAAATTCTCTAAGCCCAAAGGATAGGCAAATGGAACGTAGCGTTTGTTCTGATTAATGCTGTCGATATTTACATTAAGGCGATCAATTAGCCACAATACTTTTCCGCCATTCATGACATACTGATCGAGTTTGAATTGATCGTTCTCTGAAAATGTTCCTCTAGGCTTAGCTATTATGAGGGTATTGATTTCGTTAGGAGGCAGACTCAGCAGCGTATCGAGATTAAAATAATAAGTATCATAAAATTCACGTAGTGTTTTCTCAAAATCTAGCATTTGCAAAGGCAACAATTCACCGTGACCTTGTAGAAAAGCAATATTGGGCTTTTTGCTAGTCTGTAGTTTTTGAATGGCATTGGCAAATTTATATTCTAATAATGCGACGCTGTTATTCACCAAAACAGGTTTTGGAATACCCGGACGATCGGCTTCCAAGAAATTCACAATGGTGAATCGCCCTTTGTAGGTAAAGATAGCATAGGGATAGATAAGTTGCTCCTGAGAGCCATCTACATTATTAAGTTTCAGACTTGTTGGGATGATACCGTCTTTTGCTAACTCCTCTTGGCGTTGTTTTTTTTGCTTGGCTGAACCTTCATTTGGATTGACAAATTCGTATTCTATATAGTTGGATTCTGCTCTAAAATCACGCAGCAGTTCCTGTACTGATTGCTGCAAACGTTTGAAATCGGCTGCTGGCAATTCTCCATCCAATAGCACCTGCACCGAAACGACTTCATCTAGGTTGTTGAGGAGTTGTTTGGTCGGGTTGGTGAGGGTATATCGCTTTTCTTCTGTTAGGTCAAAATAAGTATAAAAAAAACTACCTAGTACATTGATAAAGATTAAAATGCCTAGCAGTAGTAATACCTGTAGAATAGTCTGAGAACGCTTGTTCATTGTCTTACCTTTATTCAGTGTGTTAATTTAGGTGCTCGCGAGAAGCCTAGTTAAGCTAACAACAAAAGACCAATTGCCAGTTTAATTCTGCACTTCACTGCATAGTTTTTTGATTAACAGCTAAGATAGAAATAAATGTAACGCTTAAAAGTAAGTATCGTCGGGTTTCATAATTTTGATTGTTACTATCATTCAATCAGCCATGCTTCAGAGAAATTTGGTAGATCATAAAATATCTCAAGCTAAGTATTGTTCTAGTATTTGGTTCTAGTATCCGCTATTGAGAAAATTGAATAACATGAGCTTTTTTGAACGATTTAATGAATGGGTGCGGCGCTCTTTAATGTTAAAATTAATGGGGGTTGCTATTTTGGTGTTACTGCTTTTGATTCCGACCCAGATGGTGCAGTCGCTCATTCGAGATCGGGAGTTTACAAGCCAAACGGTGGTAGACGAGGTGAGTAGTCTATGGAGTAATCCCCAAACTATTAGTGGACCTGTGGTGAGTGTGCCATATAGAGAATACTACAAAAATGATAAAGATGAACTTTTGAGCAATACTCGATATGCTTACTTTTTGCCTGAGGATTTGGTTATTGATGGGACATTAGAGAGCCAAAAGCGCTATCGCAGCATTTACGAGGTGGTGGTATATAGCACCGATTTAACGATTAGTGGGAACTTTAAACGACCTGATTTTAGTGAATGGAAGATTGATGATAGCAGTATTCTTTGGGATGAAGCCGCTCTTTCTATTGGCATCTCTGACATGAGAGGTATTCAAAATACAATTCAACTAGCATGGAATGAAAGTACGCTAGCTTTTGAGCCAGGTGTGCGCCATAGTCTGTCCTCTAGTGTACAAGATAATTACGGCAATAAAATTTCCAATGCTGGTATTAGCACAAGCATTGATCTTTCTGATGATAAATCAACTTACGGTTTTGAGTGTAGTATTAATTTAAATGGAAGTCAGCGTATTTACTTTACGCCAGTTGGTCGGAAAACGAATGTTACACTTCGTTCAGACTGGTCAACCCCTAGCTTTAAAGGGGCATTCTTGCCCGATGATCGCAAGGTGAATACAGAGGGATTTACTGCCAACTGGGAAGTGCTCAACCTCAATCGTAACTATCCTCAACAATGGAGGGGTGAGCAATATAATTTCACAGACTCCCAGTTTGGCGTTGATTTGTTGATTCCTGTGGACTATTACCAGAAAAGTATGCGCTCGGCTAAATATGCCGTGCTATTTATTGCACTGACATTCCTAATTTTCTTCTTTGTCGAAGTGCTCAATAATAAAAGGATTCATCCCATTCAGTATATTTTGGTTGGACTTGCTTTAGTGTTGTTTTTCTCGCTTTTGCTTGCTCTATCAGAACACATTGGTTTCAGTTGGTCTTATCTGGTTTCTAGTGTTGCGATCATCACTTTGATTGCCTTATATATTAGTTCAGTTTTTAGAAATCGCAGTCTTACCTTAGTTACTACCGGTATTTTGGGCATTCTTTATGGGTTTATTTATACGCTTTTGCAGTTAAAGGATTATGCCCTATTACTCGGAACAATAGGTTTATTGGTTGTACTGAGTGTCATTATGTTTTTTACTCGACGTATTGACTGGTACAGTTTGCAGGATAGACCAACGGAGGAGCAATAAAAACTGTCTTACATATTTCAGTTGAGGTACATTTTTTTGTTAAACTTATCAATTTGTCCTTTAAGAGATCATTTTTTACTTAACAATTGCTTAATATTGGGTAAGATTTAATAATTGTCGAGAAGCACTAAGCAACAAAAGCAGCATTTTGCACCGCAATTTCGTTGGTTTTATGAGCAACCAAAGGCTTGTTGCTAATTGGAGTGGCTGTACTTCATTGCTTCGTAAAATGTAAATTTATGGACTTATTCGTGTCTCATAGTTACAGTGAGGAAAATATAATTGCTGCGTGCAAACGTCGAGAAAGATGGGCACAGCAAAAGTTATATGAAGCATATTATGGTAAAATGATGGGTGTGTGTCTGCGCTATGCAGGTTCTGAGGATGAGGCAATGGATATGCTGCACGAAGGATTCATTAAGGTTTTTAAGCACATAGGCAAATACCAAACTGGCACAACCTTTGGTGCTTGGGTTCGTAGAATAATGGTAAATACTTGCATTGATACCTATAGAAAGCAGAAGCGCAGAAGAACAGAGGATTTGGATCAAGCTTATAACGTACAGTCTATCGATGCGGATGCTGTTAGTCAATGTTCAGAACGAGAAATATTGGAAGTAATACAAGAATTATCACCTGTTTACAGAACAGTGTTCAACCTTTATGCTATTGAGGGCTACGCACACAAAGAGATAGCCGAATTGCTAGACATAACAGAAAGTACGTCGAGATCAAACTTAGTAAAAGCGAGAGCAAGATTAAAAGAATTGTTAGCGTCAAGATATCGAGACTATGGAAGATAAGCACTTGGATCAGTGGATAGGAGATAAGCTAGGCAATTTAGATGTACCTTATCAGTCGTCAAGTTGGGAGCAGTTGCAAGGTCGGCTAGAAGAAGAAGAAGCTAGCGACCATGATTTTGACGCTGCTATGCGTGAAAGACTCTCTGATATTGAAATTTCCTATCGTCCATCCTATTGGAATATGCTAGCTGCTAGATTAGAGGAAGAAGATGCCCTTCGCCGACAGTTCATTCGCTTAAAGTCTATTGAACTTGGACTTTTATTTTTACTACTGATTACATTTATTAATATTTCTCCGACGGCTATCGAAAGAATTAATAAAGTTTCCTTCGATCAAACAATCTCTAATACTGCCTCTTCCGCTGTGGTAGAGTCAGTGCCATTGATTGCAGAATCGGAAACAAAAGAGAAAGTAGCAGTTATAAACCCATTACCTGAATACGCTTCAGTTTTTACTTCGCCAACTCGTCCTCTCGAAGAAGAGGCGCTTGCTGCATTACCAGTTTCAGGAGTGTCATCTGCCTTCGCAAAAGCAGAAGAAGTGAGTAAAATTCAAAAAAGAGGAGTTGATGAAGTGCAAGATGAATTAGTAAGCGCTACACCGTTTCTATTAAACGATCAACACAAGGCGTCGCCAAGTATCGTATTTCCTAAGCCTAGGACAAGGAAGCATTTGAGAGTAGGTATGTTTAGCTCCCTCAATGGTGATTACATCAATACTCCTTATGATGAGATTTTGAATCAAGCAGCATATAGCAGAGTAGCTGTAAATTATGGCGGCGGATTCAGTGTGAGTTGGGAATGGAGCAAATGGGAAATAGAGACTGGCCTAGCATACAACCATAAAGAATATAGCCCTGAGCAGACTCCAGTGCTATTTGGTAATACAGTGGATGGCTACAATGTAGAAGGACTACTGAATATTGAATTAAATACTTTTCAGATTCCTCTTCAAGTTAAATACGATGTAAAGCAAACATCTAAATGGCATTTTTATACGGCAAGTGGCGTATCGTTACATGTCATCACTCAGGCTAATTATGATGTAAAAAGCACAATGGCAAGTCAGCTCAACATTGGCAGTAGTCCCACTATATCTAAAAACGAATATCAACTTTCCTCTTTTCAGCTAGATCGCTTTAAAAAGTATGCTCGACCATCAGAGCCACAGTCAGATAAATTAAAAAAGAAAAAATTTGCTGATGGTTGGGTGAGTGGTGGTACATTCAGGGAAAATTCTTATTACACCGCTAATATAGGGTTAGGTATTGAAAGGTTCATTGATGAAAAATGGAGTGTATTTGTTCAGCCTACTTACCGTCAAAACCTGCCTTTCATCAATGGTGGAATCGGACCAAATCAAGACCGAATTAGTACCTTAGAATTGTTGATAGGAGCTAAAGTAGGTTTGTAGCTACTCAGTTGATAGAGGTATAGTTTTTAGTAGTTATCTAAACTGAACTTTATATCAATTGTTGCTGTAAAAGATTAAATAACAAATCCATAGAACAATTGAAACCACTCAATTTACTATTTGGCACCATCTTGCTCATTGCAGGTTTTTTTGTCGGGTCTGCTTGGAAAACAGATAGAACAATAAATACAACAGAAGATACCACAACGCTGGAAACTAACACAAAAGATAATAATCGGTCAATAGCATCAAGTACCACTTCACTCGAGGAAGGTAAATTAGATAAACAAGAAAAATCTACTATTCGATTGTTTGAAGCATCTGCTCCATCCGTAGTTTTTATTACAACGCTGGCAAGACAGCGCAGTTATTTTAGTACTGACATCACCGAAATCCCTAGAGGTACGGGATCGGGATTTGTCTGGGATGAAGATGGACACATCATTACGAACTATCACGTTATTCAAAGCGTCATTGAAAACAAAGATAAAGCAACCGTTACTTTTTACGACCAAAGCACTTGGGAGGCCGAGCTAATTGGTATTGCTCCTGAGAAAGATTTAGCTGTGCTCAAAATAGATGCACCACGCACTCTGCTTCGTCCTATTCCAGTTGGAGTGTCAGAAAATTTACAAGTTGGACAATCTACCTATGCGATCGGTAATCCATTTGGACTTGATCAGACGCTTACAACAGGCATTGTGAGTGCACTGGGTAGAGAAATTGAGTCCGTAGGAGGCGTTAAGATTCAAGATGTGATTCAGACAGATGCTGCCATTAATCCGGGTAATTCAGGTGGTCCTCTACTCAATTCTTCTGGTCAACTTATTGGTGTCAATACAGCTATTTACTCTCCTTCTGGAGCTTATGCTGGTATTGGATTTTCCATTCCTGTGGATGCAGTAAAATGGGTTGTTCCCGACTTAATCAACTATGGTCGCATTAATCGCCCAACTTTAGGTATTTATCCCTCTCGTCAACGTTTGAATGTAGATGGTGTATTGATTCGTGGTATTGCACCGAACAGTGGAGCAGAAAAAGCTGGACTGCGTGGACTGCTTCAGGATCGTTACGGTCGCATCATTATTGGTGATATCATCATTGGTATTAACGGTGATAAAATCAAAAATTATAGTGATCTTATTCTAGCTTTAGAAAAATACAAGCCAGGAGAGACGGTCAGCGTGAAAGTCATTCGCGAAGAGCAAGAAGTGTCAGTTGACGTAATGCTAGATGACGGAATATAGTGCTAACGCTTTAGTTGTCAATAGATGGCATTATTCTACATATAAAACTAATCCTTTTAAGTAAGCACTTTCAGGATGAAATAAATTGATAGGATGGTCGGCAGGTTGAGTAAGACAGTGCATGATCTTCACCGTTCTTCCAACTTCTAAGGCAGAAGCAGTAACAGTATCTTCAAATAACTGCCTATCAATGACTTGTGAACAGGAAAAGGTGAACAAAATACCTTTAGGAGCTAGACGATCTAGTGCCAACATATTCAGTCTTTTATAACCTTGCACTGCATTGTGTCGTTTTTTTAGGCTCTTAGCAAAAGCAGGCGGGTCAATAATTGCTACTTCATACTGATTAGCGTCTTTTAAGAACTTCAATACATCTGCCGTATGGCTTAGATGTGCTCCCTGATGTTCATTGAGTGCCACATTTTCATCTGTCCATGCTGTAGCACGCTCTGAAATATCCACTGAATCAACTCGTTTTGCTCCTGCTTGCAAAGCGTAAACTGAAAATCCTCCCGAGTAGCAAAAAGCATTCAAAACACTTTTGCCGTTTACATACTGCGTAATTAGCTGGCGATTTTCTCGCTGATCTAAGAAAAAACCTGTCTTCTGTCCAGTTTCCCAATCCACAAAGAAACGATGTCCATTTTCTTTTACTACCTGCGTGGTTTTTGCTCCCCAAACGTAGCCATTTTCGATTTGTGCCGCATATTCTTTGGGTAGCGTCTCTGCGCTTTTATTGTATATTGCTTGAATAGAATCGCCAAGAACAGTTTGAAGTGCTGCTACGATACTTTCCAAATCTTTGTGCATACCTATTGAGTGGCATTGAACGATTGCACAATCTCCGTAAATATCAATAATCAAGCCTGGCAAGCCATCCCCTTCAGCATGAATTAGACGGTAACAATTAGTCAACTCATTTATCAAATTTAGCTGCTGCCTATAATAGTAAGCCTGTTGTATCTTATCTCGCCAAAAAGTAATTTTTGACTCAATGGGTTTAAAGCTGACAATTCGTATGGCAATGCTAGCTGCTTGATAATGCCCTACTGCTAGCCAATCCCCCTGACTACTAAATACTTCTACCCAATCTCCGTCTTCTGGCTGACCTTCTAATTTGTAAACAGCACCCGAAAATATCCAAGGGTGGAAACGACGTATTGCTGCGTCTTTTTTATGTTTAAGCACTACTTTTTTCATCTTTAAAATTCTTACAAAGTGAGCAGTCAGATTTGAAATTAATAAATTTGCCAGAGATTTGGCTTTGTAATTAACAGTTTATCAATACGTTGAATAAGATATGCAAAAGTACATAGCAACTAGACAATGGTAAATAGGCATTTTTCAACTCAAATTTAAGCCTTTTTTATTGCTTTTACTTTCTATGGAGTCATAAACGCTTATCTAAACATTTGGTAAAATCCTTTTTTTTATAGTTGCTTTTCTGAATATTGATCTTTTTGTGCTATTTTACACAGATGGAAAAGATTTGGCATTCTATACCATATAATGAAGAGATTGCTCGACACCTTCAAGATGCCTTGAAGATTCATCCTGTGCTCTGTCAGTTATTGGCACAGCGCAAAGTAACTTCTTACGAAGAAGCCAAAAATTTTTTTCGTCCTCAACTGAATGATTTGCATGATCCTTTTTTAATGAAGGATATGACCAAAGCAGTAGCGCGCCTGCTTCAGGCTATTGAAAAAAATGAAAAAATTTTGATCTATGGCGATTATGATGTAGATGGAACGACCTCTGTTGCTATGCTTTACGCTTATCTTTCTTCTATTCATAAACACTTAGACTATTACATTCCAGATCGCTACAAAGAAGGGTATGGATTTTCTTATCAAGGTATTGAGTATGCAATTTCTAAAGGCGTAAAGCTCATTATTACAGTGGATTGTGGTATCTCAGCAATTAAACCTATCAAAGCTACACAGGCGCAAGGCATTGACGTCATTGTCTGCGATCATCATCTCCCCAAGGCGCAACTGCCACCTGCTCATGCCATTTTGGATGCCAAACAACCTGATTGCAACTATCCCTACAAAGAACTAAGTGGTTGTGGAGTAGCATTTAAACTTGCCCAAGCCATCAATCAAAAATTGAATCGACCATCTGAAAGAGTGGAAGAACTACTGGATTACGTTGTCATTAGTATTGCTAGTGATATTGTGGATATTACGGGCGAAAATCGAATATTAGCTTATCATGGCTTGAAGCGATTGAATACAACCAATAAACTTGGACTACGAATGCTCATCAAACGAAGTGGTAAAGAATTACCACTTAGCATTAGTGATATTGTATTTGGTATCGCTCCAATTATTAATGCGGCTGGTAGGTTGGCGGATGCGGAGCAGGCAGTTCGATTGCTACTGGCAAGCACCAAACAGGCGGCTGTTGATTTAGCTAATTTACTAGAGCGAAGAAACAAGATTCGGCGAGAATTCGATCAAAGAATAGGTGAAGAAGCTAAGGTCTTATTCAAGGAGCAGTACAAATGGGAAGATCGAAAATCAATTGTTCTTTTCCAGCCACACTGGCATAAAGGCGTCGTCGGAATTGTTGCTTCTAGGATTGCCGATTTATTTCACAGACCTACCATCATACTGACAGAGTCGGCAGGGCAGATTGTTGGGTCAGCACGTTCCATCAATGGTTTCAATATTCACAATGCCATCCAAGCTTGCGAAGATTTGCTTATCAACTATGGTGGGCACGATTTTGCCGCAGGCCTAACGCTAAATCCTGAAAATATACTAGCGTTTCAAGATCGTTTTGAAGCCATTGTAAGCACTACTATCGAAGAAGCAGAACTTATACCAAGCATACAATATGCTGCAAAATTGGATTTACGAGACATAAAGCCTGGATTCTGGAAGATACTTCAGCAGTTTGCACCATTTGGGCCAGGCAATATGAATCCTGCTTTTATCTCGGAATATGTCCAAGACTCGGGTTATTCTAAGCTGCTAAAAAACGAGCATGTTCAATTGAATATCAAACAAATAGAGTCTTCTCCATTTCAAGGTATTGCCTTTGGCATGGGCAAGCACTATCATTACATCCAATCTCGCCAGCCTTTTCACATTATTTATAATATTCAAAATAATAAGTGGCAAGGGCACAACTACCTTCAACTGATGGTCAAGGATATAAAGTTGGTTGGCGAGTAAAAAATGCTAGTACAAATCGATTAGTTATTCTGCCTGCGGCAGATAGATTTTTGTTTGTTATTAAACCTGTAAACAATTTTGTCCACTTACTTAACTGGTAAATTGTATATTAGCACTTCGATGCGATGGTCTTCACTTTATGAAAAACGAATAATTTTATTGATTATGAATGCAAAATGTTTGACGCTAATAATTATTATGCTTTTTACAACAAGCATTGCACAAGCACAAGACAAGAAAAAAGAAATATCTTCTATTGCTGAAAAAACAGCGGGCTTAAAAAAGTATGAAGGCTATTTTGATTTCTACTGGGATGAAGTGGCTGGAAAGATATGGTTAGAAATTGATAAATGGGACTTAGAGTTCTTATATGTCAATTCCCTGCCTGCGGGTGTGGGGTCTAATGATATCGGATTAGATAGAGGACAATTAGGTAATACACGCATCGTCAAGTTTCGAAAAATTGGACCTAAAGTGTTGATGGTACAACCCAATTACGATTATCGTGCCATTAGTGATAATGAAGCGGAGCAGGAATCAGTAGAACAGGCCTTTGCTCAATCCGTGCTGCATGGATTCAAAGTAGAAGCTAAGACAGATGAAACGGTTTTAGTAGATGCAACAAAATTCTTGCTTCAAGATGCTCACGGCGTAATACAGCGACTGAGCAGAGCAAAGCAGGGTACTTACAAGTTAGATGATTCACGTTCAGCCATCTATCTGCCGATGTGCAAAAATTTTCCTAAAAATACAGAGCTAGAAGCTACCTTAACTTTTGTTGGGCAGCCCAAAGGAGATTATATCCGATCTGTAACTCCATCCGCTGACGCTGTAACTGTTCGGATGCACCATTCCTTTGTGGAATTGCCAGATGATAATTACGAGCCAAGAGTATTTGATCCTCGCAGTGGTTATTTTGGTATTTCTTTTCACGATTATGCGACGCCTATTCAAGCACCCTTAATGAAGCGTTTCATTCGCCGGCATCGCCTAGAAAAAAAAGACCCAACTGCTTCAATAAGCGAAGCTGTTGAACCAATTGTTTACTATGTAGATAAAGGAGCACCCGAGCCCGTGAAATCTGCTTTGATTGAAGGAGCAAGCTGGTGGAATCAAGCCTTTGAAGCGGCTGGATATAAAGATGCCTTTATTGTGAAAGAAATGCCTGCTGATGCCGATCCTATGGACGTGCGCTATAACCTAATTCAGTGGGTACATCGCTCAACGCGAGGCTGGTCGTATGGAGCTTCTGTTTATGATCCTCGCACTGGCGAAATCATTAAAGGGCATGTTTCGCTGGGGTCTTTGCGTGTGCGTCAAGATTTTCTGATTGCTCAAGGCTTAATCAATGCCTACGAAGATGGTACAGAACCCAATCCTCAATTAATGGAAATGGCATTAGCTCGCTTGCGTCAGCTATCGGCACATGAAGTTGGACATACTTTGGGCTTATCGCACAACTTTGCTGCAAGCGTCAACGATCGTGCTTCCGTAATGGATTATCCGCATCCTTACCTCAGTTTGGATAAAAATGGGAAGGTGGATTACTCAAGTGCTTACGATGTTGGTATCGGCGAATGGGACAAACGCACAATACTTTATGGCTATCAGGACTTTTCAGATGATGTACAAGAATCAGAAGGCTTAAAAGCTATATTGAAAGAAAACATTGAGCAAGATTTTCATTATATTTCTGATCAAGATGCCCGTCCTCAAGGCGGAGCACATCCATTGGCACACCTCTGGGATAATGGTGAATCAGCAGTGATTGAGTTGAGGAGAATTGCTCAAATCAGAGCAGAAGCACTTGCCAATTTTTCTGAAAAAAATATTCCAGAAGGTGCGCCAATGGCAACGCTGGAAAACGTACTGGTGCCGTTATATCTTTTACATCGTTATCAAGTAGAGGCAACAGCAAAAATGATTGGTGGTGTTAATTATACTTATGCTGCTAGAGGCGATGGACAAATCACCAATAAACCCGTCTCAAGTGAGGTGCAAAATGCAGCCATTGATGCTTGTTTGATGACCCTTACTCCTTCATTTTTAGCTATGCCAGAATCAGTTGTAAATCTGATTCCGCCGCAGCCCATTGGATATACAAGAGGGCGAGAGCTATTTAAGAACCATACTGGCTTAACGTTTGATCCTTTTGGAGCAGCAGAGGCTGCTGCCAACCATACCGTGAGCTTAATGATGCACCCACAGCGTTTGGCAAGAATTGTGGAGCAAAATGCCAGAGGTAAAACTGATTTTTCACTCAATGATTATTTGACCATGATTTACAGTAGCGCAACTCCTGAGCGCGGTAGTGTGCCAAAACGGGATGAACAGCTATCATTCATTGTGCAAAAATTAGTCGTACACCATCTATTGAATTTAGCTGGAGATAAGAAGATCATGCAGCAAGTGAGTGCAACTGCTCTAGAGCTGCTAAATGACATTGAGCAAAGGGATTATTCTTATTTGAATGAAGCCTCCGAAGCTCATAAGGCATATATTAATCAACAAATTACTCAATTTAAAGCTGATCCAACTAGCTATGAAGTGCCGGCTACTCCTAAATTGCCAGATGGTTCACCAATTGGTTGTGGAGTGCTGCATGAGTAGCAACTAACTGTACTGTTTGAGTGTAATTTACTCGAATGACCTATTATTGCTGGGCTGCATTACAGATTTATTCAAATTAAATCAACTCAACTTTCAATAAAAAAATTGTATAATATAAGATAGTAATTCTCAATTTTGACTCTTCATTTAATTTGTAGCTATGTCGCTATTAAAACTGCGTGGCAGCCTAAGTTCGTCACAAAATCTATTACTGGGTATTGCTGGACTAGTCGTTTTTATTGCTATCTGGTGGTTAATCGCTGAGTTCAAAGCCGTAAAACGCCCTGTGGTGGATGGCTATACAACTCGCATTCCTTCTGCTGCAGAAGCCGAAGAGATGAATATTGATTTGGATTCTTTGCTGCGGTCAGATTCCTTGCGTTTTGATAATGCTACGCAGTTCGTAAAGGTCTATCCTGTTTTGCCAACTCCTACACAAGTAGTTCGAGCTTTTCCAGATTTAATTCAGAAAGATAAACTGATTTCCAATACCTTAATTTCCATGTGGCGAAATGTGCAAGGCTATTTTTGGGCAGTTTTGATCGCTGTCCCAATTGGGTTTATAGTTGGTTTACTTCCTCTATTTAGAGGGCTTTTTGGTAATCAGGTAGATGCGCTTAGATATTTACCACTGACAGCGTTAGTTGGTATTTTCATTACTTGGTTTGGTATTGATGAAACCATGAAAATTGCTTTTCTAGCTTTTGGTATCATTGTATATCTTCTACCTGTGGTGATTCAACGCATTTATGAAGTAGAAGATGTCTATTTAAAAACGACCTTCACACTAGGAGCAACTGACTGGGATACGATCAAGTCGGTCTATATACCTTCTGTGATGTCTAAACTAATGGATGATATTCGAGTGCTGACTGCCATTTCTTGGACTTATATTATTATTGCAGAGTTGTTAAATAAGCAGGGTGGTATTGGTGCCTTGATTTATACAGCTGGTCGGCGTGGTCAAATTCCAGATGTGTTTGCTATCCTATTACTAATTATACTAATCGGATTTCTTCAAGATCGTATTTTTGTTTATCTTGACAAGCGACTATTCCAGCATAAATATTTCAGCGTTCATTTTGCGGGTATCCAAGAAGTGGGTTATGGCATCTACCTTCTTCTTGCAGCAGTAGTGATACTACTTTTCTTAACTGCTTTGGCAGGTTTACTTGGCTTTTCACTAGGCAATATTTTAAATACCATCACCATTTTGATCGTCTTGGCGAGTATTGTCTTAATTATTTTTGGAGAGTTTAAAGTGCAGCATTCTATGCGAGCCATAGAAAAGTAATGTAAAAGACTTCCAGAACTTGTAAAGCCTTGGAAGTCTTTTAATGTTATTAATTAGCCAATTTTTAGCTTTTAGCTGCCACTGTAAATGGAATAGATAATTTTTCCCACTGAAGCGCCACAGCATTCTCCTCGATAACATATTGCAATTCTTCTACATTGGAATCTAAAGATTGAGCCTCCACCATCACGCGAAGAATATCTTTGGAATCATCGTAGTTAAAAGCATTTTGCGCTGAGGTTGTAAAAATAACTGCCCACTGTTCTTCGGAAGGAATTGTCAAAAAATGATATTTACCTGCTGAGAGTTCCTCACCCTCAATCATTACATCTTCTGAAAATTCGATAGCTGTTGGAGCATTTGCACCAGCGCGCCATACTTCATCGTATTCTTGTAAACCACCCCATATTTCACGACCCTTAACAGAAGGACTGCCATAGTTTACTGTAACTTCAATATCGCCGATTGTGCCAGTCATTTCTTTGCGTGGACTAGGAATGCCGCTTTCTAGCAACTCAGTAGAATAGTTTTCTCCACTTGCGAGCACAACTTCTACTTCTGCCGCTTCTGGAGTTTCCTCAGATACTTTTTCTGTTGTCTCTTGTTCTTCAGTAGCTGGTGCTGTACATGAAAAACCAATAAAGAATAATAATAATAAACTCAATAGTGAGATTCTCATAAATCGTTGTTTAGTTTTGATTGTTAAGAAAATGTGAAAATTGTTTTTTCTTCAAGTATAAATGCTTTACGATTGGAAAAGATTTACAAAAAAGAGGAATTTCAATTTGAATGAGTGAATTGTCAAAAATGAAGTGTAAATGCCTTTGATGAAGCAATAATCTGCAAATGAACTTTATCCAGTATCATATATTTTAATTAGCACAAAGTTTGATTTGCCACTTTAGATAACCATAAAAGATGAAAGAGCAAAGGAAGCATACAAAACATACAGCACTAACTAAGCCTTTGGGGGGAGCCTATCATAGTAATGAGTGGGGTATCATTGGCGCACCGTGCGATATTATTACCAAACTTTCAAGGCAAATTAGTGAGCGCTTGCAGTCTAAATATAAGGTTGGCTATTTGGATGCTGCTCATCAATCACCTGAAAAGCAAGATTCATTTTACATAACTTACACAGATAAAATTGCTTTTCAAAGTTTCCATACATTGACTAAGCCCAAGCAAAAGCAATTCAGAAAGTTCTTCAATGATCTAGACTTACTAATCGTCAACAGTAATCACTTCAAAGCAGATAAGCAAATTGTACTTATCAATGAACAAAAGAAAGCATCTTTGCAGCGCAAACTTGATCGCCTAACGGATGTGCGTCTTATACTCGTAGAGCAAGCAGGTGACGCTATACATGACTATTTGCACAATGTAGTAGAGAAGCATATTCCTATTTTACCGATTGATCAAATTGGAGCGATCACTGATATCATCGAAACGGACTTTCTCGCTGCTGTTCCACCTTTGTATGGTCTAGTGCTAGCTGGTGGAAAGAGTACTCGAATGGGGCAGGACAAGGGATTGCTTCACTACTACAATAAACCACATAGAGAATATTTGGCGGACTTACTGTCTGAGCACTGCGAGAAAGTGTTCATGTCTTTCCGAAAGGAACAAATAGATCAAGTAACAGACTATGAACCCTTGTTTGATACTTTCCAAGGCTTGGGGCCTTATGGTGCTATTCTTTCTGCATTTCGTGAGCATCCAAACTGCGCTTGGCTTTCTGTTGCTTGTGATTTACCTTACTTGAATCAATCAACTGTTGAGCAACTTGTACAGCATCGAAACACGAGTAAATTAGCCACTTGCTTTCATAATTCTAGCACTAAATTTCCTGAGCCACTTATTACTATTTGGGAGTCGAGGGCTTATCCTGTGCTGTTAGAGTTTCTGAGTCAAGGCTACTCCTGTCCGAGAAAAGTATTAATAAATACGGAAATTGAAGAAATTGAACTCTTAGATGCTCAAACAATATTTAATGCTAACGATCCAACTGCTTTTGCAATGGCTAAAGCCGCTATTAATCAAGCTTTGTAGAACATCACTTATGTTTTCTTAGTTTTACATTTTACTAATTACATCCTACAAGTTCATGCCAGAAAAAAAGATGATTCCTTTTAGATTTAAGCAATTTGAAATTAAGCAAGATAAATGCGCCATGAAAGTAGGTACAGATGGTGTCCTACTGGGAGCTTGGGCTGATGTTGCCAATGCGGAGTATATACTAGACATCGGAACAGGCACTGGGCTGATAGCCATTATGCTGGGGCAGCGCAATGCAACTGCCAATATTCATGCTGTTGAAATTGATGAAATTGCTTGTGAGCAAGCTCAAGAAAATATGGATAATGCGCCTTGGCGGGATCGCTTGACCATATTTCCAGTTTCTATTCAGTCATTTATTGGAACAACTTCCAATTTATACGATCACATTATTAGCAATCCTCCTTTTTTTACTGGAGGCACTTTTTCTGGAAATCAAGATCGAGATAGTGTAAGGCATACGATTAAATTGCCACATGGCGATCTACTTCGAGCTGTGCAATCGCTGCTTACGCTCAACGGCAAATTCTCTATTATTTTACCTTTCATTGAAGGATTGAGGTTTGAGGAAATGGCTATAAATTATCATCTTTACTGTACCAGAAAGACGGAAGTGTTGGGTAAAAAAGGAAAGAAAATTGAGCGGCTCTTACTTGAATTTCAACGAGAACCTCAAGACCTTATCACCGACCAACTAGTCCTACAAAATGAGGAAAGAAATGACTGGACGGACGAGTATATTAAATTGACAGGGGATTTCTACTTGCTCGACGATTAATAGGCAGCAGCTAAAAACAAATTTTGTAACAGAGCAATAGCGAATCATCTTTATACTGCTTAGACTTGCTTCGCAGCACGATTTTCAATGTTGCTCAATAATAAAAAACTGAGCAAACCTATGAGTATGCCTAGAATAGCTCCCAGATAGACATCCTGAAAGAAATGTTGCACTAGATAAATTCTGGAAGCGGCTGTTAGTAAGGCGACTGTGAATAGCACAATGTCCAGCCACCATTTTTGAGGAAAGCAAAGTAAAAAGAAAGTGCTGACAGCAAAAGCAGACATGGTGTGTCCTGATGGAAAACTAGTATCTCCTTGATTTAATACGACCCCTGCTACTTGATTGATTACTTCAAACTGATCTAAGTCCTTGAAGTAGCGTGCTGGTCGAGGCTGCTTAAAAACTGACTTTGTTATAAAACTAACAATGGTAACTGCGGCAGCTAATAATGGAAGCGCAATAGCTTTTTTGTATTGCTTCATCAATAAGAAAGCTCCAAATCCTGCGAGATAAGGAACAAATTCTCCTAATTGTGTTGCCCATTTGAAAAATAAATCCCCAAAAGCAGTACGATGATCGCTGAAGTAAAGCAAAACATCTCCTTTTTCTATAAAAAGCAGGGCGATTCCTCCAATTAGTAAATAACCTAGTAAAAGTATAAAATAAGTAGAGTGAAGTTTAAAAGCTGTTAGCATAGTGATAGAGCTTACTGCATGAAGCATTAATAAGCACAAAAATACAATAGATATTTTACTTGCTTACATCTGATGACGCTCCCAGTAGTTTTGATCTTCCACTTCCTCCAGAATAGTAACGTAGTTGATATAACGCAATTCACTGATTCTTCCTGCTTCAACAGCTTCTTTTACAGCGCATTGTGGCTCGTTGCGATGGGTACAATTGCTAAACTTACAATGGGTGGAAATTTGAAAAATATCTCGAAAATTATGAGCGACATCCATTACTTCTAAGTTGTTGAATGACAAGGTTTTAATACCAGGAGTATCAATAATTTTACCACCGAAATCTAACGTGTGCATTTCTGCAAAAGTCGTTGTATGCTGTCCTTTACCAGAGTGTTCAGAAATATCACCTGTCCGCAGTTCTAGTTGAGGTTGAATAGCATTAACCAAAGAGGACTTTCCAACACCTGATTGTCCACTGATTAAGGTGATTTTATCTTTTAATTCTGCTTTGAGTATGTCCAATCCTGTACCATCTAAAGCAGAGGTCAGTAGGGTAGTGTAGCCAAGTGGTTCATAAATAGATTGCAAATAATTATAGGTTTCTAGTATTTGCTCATCATATAAATCTGATTTATTAAATATAATGATGGTTGGAATATTATACGGCTCTGTCATTAGTAGAAAACGATCAATGAAGCCTTGTTTCAACTTAGGCTCAACGATGGTCATAATGATAATTGCTTGATCTACATTACTTGCCAATAAATGTAAATCATGCTTTTTTCGTGGCGACTGCCGTACTACGTAGTTTCGACGAGGCAATATTTCTTTAATCATGCCTGTTTCTTCCTCTTCATTTATTAATAATTTCACCTCATCTCCCACGGCGACTGGATTGGTGAGTTTCTTACCATCAAGTCTAAATTTCCCACTTATCCTGCTTTCCAGCACTTTGTTTTCTGCTTTTAACCAAACTTGATACCAACTCCCTGTTGACTTTATCACTAATCCCTGCTTCATCTACTACACCTGTATTGATTCATGTTTATTCATTTTTAAAATCTAATATTACGTATAAAATAAATTAATCTGAATGTGATGATTGACCATCAGCAATCTATATTATTATTCATAACCAAATAACAATCTAAAGTGTTCCATTGCTCCAGTGTTTTGATTATTTAATCGAAAAAACTGGTAAATCGGTGGGGCATAAATTACATTTATTGTGTAAAAATTAAAACGTAATGGAAAATATATCACCAAAGACAGTTGCTATCATTTCATATTTGACTATTGTCGGTTGGATAGTTGCTCTAGTACTGAATAATAACAATCCTTCTTCTCTTGGTAAATTTCATATACGCCAATCACTTGGCATTATACTGATTTCAGTAGCTGCTAGCTTGCTTGCTAGTATTCCTATATTGGGTTGGATTATTAGTCTTGCGCTTTCTATTTTGTCGTTTGTCCTTTGGATTATTGGCATTTTGGATGCTATTGCGGAGCGCGATAATAAGCCCGTTCCACTGATAGGCGAGCAGTGTCAAATTTGGTTTCAGTCGATATAAGTAAAACAAAAGGAGAGATATGATTAATTGATTTGCAGCTCGTCTGTGTTGTAGATTTCACAACCCGTGCTGCTTCAGTTGTTAGATTTTAAATTCCAATAGGAAGTTCTGAATTAATTGGTTAAAATTAGTCCCCTCCTCAAAATGAAATTGCACTTGAATTGGCAGCGCATAGAGCGGTAGCTTATGTTCTATCAAAAAGGAACGATGTAAGTCCAAGCGCATGGCATCTTTTTCTGTTGTGATGATTACTTTTCTTTTGGATTCCATGCGCTCGAAAGTGGCGCGAATAGCATTCATGTCCTGCTTAGTAAAATAATGATGATCCTCAAATTCTAATAATACAATAGAATTGACTTGCTCCTCTAAATAGCTAATTAGATATTCAGATCGCGCAATGGCACAAACTAGTAGCACATCTATGTCATCTGTTAGTTTTCCTCTAAATTGAGTGTTAAAAATATAATAAGGATTACCATAAGCATAATAAGAGAAAAATAATTGTTGATGAGGTAAGGGCTGTATTTTCTCGATCCACTCATTCTTATCTGAATTTGTTAATGCTGGAGGACATTTTGAAATTATAATAATGTCTGCTCTTTTATAATTACCACGTCCTTCTCTAAGCCTTCCAGAAGGCAGCAAAAAATCGCTCGTAAAGGGATGGCTATACTCGGTCAATAAAATATTCAAACCCGGATCAATGGCTCTATGTTGGAAGGCATCATCTAATAGAATGACCTGCGTTTCAGGAAAAAACTTCATAATTTCTGGTATTGCCATCACTCGACTTTCTGCAACTGTAACTACCACATCTGAATATTTACGCTTGTACTGCAATGGTTCATCACCTGCATCTTCTGCTGTATTACGTGGATGTATAATGCGAAATCCTTTGGTTTTACGTTTATAGCCTCGACTCAGCGTAGCCACGTTGATATAATCTTTTAGTAGGCGAATGAGATATTCGACATGGGGAGTTTTGCCAGCTCCTCCCACCGAAAGATTACCGACTGCGATAACAGGAACATTGAATGCGACACTTTTGAGTAAGCCTGTTTTATAAAATAATTTGTGAATACCTACACCGATACCATAAAGTAGAGAAAATGGTGCTAAAATAATTTGGGCAAGTCGCTTGAGTATCATTTTAAAAACAGTTTTTAATCAAACATCTTTAGCTTTTATGAAGTTGATTCCACTGTGGCTGATGTATAGTGTAAACTTCCACTACGCAAAAATAAAATGTAAGCAACTACTGCCACTTATATTATTTTCACAACTTTCTTGGCTTCAAATGGGATATAAATAGCGATCTTTAATTTCAGTGTATAAGTGTTAAAATTCATTTTCCAAACACCAATACTCGAGCAAATATCATCTACAACCATAGAACATTATTTTTCATCAAAAACTCTTGTGATATGAGAATGCTCATTTTATTGGTTTCATTATTAGTTCCGTTTCTTTCTATTGCTCAAACAGACTTATCTTTTTTTCCTTATTACAATACTGCTGTGATGGAGGATTTAGGTGTTTCGCCTAGTCAAGTTGAATCTATTAAATCTTTAAATGCTTCCATCGGTCAAGAAAAGAAGGCACTTTATGAGGCATTATTATACAGGGATGACTTGAATGCTGGCATTCAAGAATTAGAAAAAAAGTATCAAAGCAAACTAGCAGCGATTCTTACAACAGCGCAAATTGCAACTTATGAACAGTTTTTAGAAGATGCTGTCGCAGAGTTGGGGGGTAAGCAAGAAAAATACTACAAAGATTTGTACTTAGATGTTTACAACTATCTAAAAATCAAACCCGAACAGGCTCAACAGTTGGCAGATTTTGAAATTGCATTTAATGATGGTAAGCTGGAGGGCGATTACAAAGCCCAAAAACGCAGCCTGCTTAAAGAAGTGCTGACCGACAGCCAATGGGAAAAGTACGAGAGAAAGAATCAGCGAGAAGACTTATCAAAAAGTGTTCTTACGAGTCGCTCACCAAGTTTGAATCTCGGCGATATGGAAGAGCGTCTTGAGCGTTCAAAATTTGAATTAACTAAACTGAAAACTTATACAATTCCTGAGCGCGTGAGGATAAGAAGTGAATTTAATCCTTTCATCACGCCAGTTGATCGTGAAGTCATTGAAGAACTTAGAGCAAAGTATTTGGACTGGTTGAAAGAAATAAAATTCGACTCAGAGAGGAGTGAACTCTTGGATCTGCTAGCAGAACGCTGGAAATTGAAGCAGGAGTACGTTATTGAAAACGTTAGTGTAGTCGAAAGCGTGGTACAAAGTGATCGTGAAACTTTTAACAAAGCAAAAGCTCTAGGCATTAAGTTTGACCAGCAAATTGATCGAATAAGTTTCGAGTTGGCAAAAAGCGAGGATTTCAGTTTAACTCAGGACAGCAATAATGAAATTTCTGAAACGCTAACCGATAAAGTAGAGCTATACAGAAACATTGCCTTCTTATTGATTCCTACAGAATATGATAGCGAATTTCTTACTAAAAATATTCATCAGCTTTCCGCTTTTCCACTACCAGCTACAAATCAACAGACGATTGAATTTGAGACTACTTCAAACGGGCAGGTAAGAATTGATCTTATAGATATAGACGGCAGCATAGTGCAAACGCTTCCACAGGAAAACTTATCCGCAGGTAAGCATCAGCGAAAAGTTAACTTGAGTACGATTGCTAGTGAAGTGTTTTTCTATCGAATTACTGATGGTGAGGGCGTTTCATTGTTGAAGTCGCTGAAGATGAAGTAAGGACTGACAACAAAAAGAGGATTGGTATGATTCCAATATTCATACCAATCTTCTAAAATGTCTTGAGGGGTTTTAGCTTCAGCGGCTTAAAACTTATACAATTAGTTTTCCTCTGCTTGAGTATTACAAATAATGAGCAGTAGTTGATCTAAGCTATTGCCGCCGAGTATTGACTTAGCCTTTGTTAAATCTTCGCAAGCAGTGGTGTATTTTTTTTCATCCATCAGTATCTGACCTCTCGTTACTAAGAGTTCAGCATTAGCTGGAAATAGCTCAACGGCCTTATCCATTTTGGCTAAACCTTCTTCTATATTTCCTTCATTGTACAGTGTAACGCCTTCATTGATTGTGGCATTGGCTTGATTAAAACGATCAATCACTGGTTGACAAGTTACTGCATCAGATGGAGAAAAGAGCAGCCTTAAATCAACCGATGCTGGCACTGGGCGACCTTGATAAGTAGATGCTTCCCATTTGCCAAACATAGACGTTGTTAATTCTAACACCTCTAGCTGAAAGTCTATGCCTAAGTTGCAGTAATCTGTTACTTCAAGCGTTTTGACCACGCCATCAGGCTGCACGAGCAGCCGTACATCCATGTATCCAATTAGGCAAGTATCTTGGTAGGCTTCTGGATAGTCTAGGTTCTTATCAATATAAGCAGACAGCGCTTCATCGCCACCTTTAAAATTGGGTAACTGGTCTATTTCTGTATAAACGGTATCTCCTTGCATGAACATATAAGGTGGCGCTTCCGTCAATTTGAATTTTACGGGTACGGTCATGCGTGTTCGGATAGGGGTATCATTATTTTTGCCAGGTATCCATCTTACTCCTCCTTCATTGAAGGCATTGAATAAATTAATTACTGCAGCACCACAATCGCCTCCAATATCTTTCAAGAGTTCAATGTTGGAAATAGTGCTATCGGGTTCTACTACAAAACTCGTTACCACCATTCCTTCGATTCCATCCAAGCGAGCTTGTATAGGGTATTCTATATTGCTATATACAAAAGCAATTAAGGCTTGTTGGGAGCATTGATGTTTAGCCTGTGCGGTTGTGTCTAATTGTTCACAAACACCAAATGGAAAACGCGGCATTTCTTCTGCCATATTGTAAATCACTGTATCTACCTGTGCGGATGAGGTTACCGATAAAATAGAAAGTAGAAAAAAGAATATTTTATGCTTCATTATTATTTTTTTCAAAGCAACGCATATCTCTGATAATTGGCTGCTATTCTAAATCGTAAAAGTAATCGAAAAAAGTATAAACTTTATGTTGTTGTGCTACTTTCATGCGCTATAAAACTTTTAGATTTGATGACCAATTGTCGCAGACTATTTTAATTCTACATGAAAAAATTGTAAAAACTGATTGCTTGTGAATACAAACCTACGTGCTTATATTCAATTACACACTGCTGTTTTGCTGTTTGGTCTAACGGCTATTTTGGGTGATCTTATCAGTATTTCAGCCATCAGTTTAGTTTGGTGGCGTGTGTTGATAACGAGTGTGAGCTTACTTTTTTTCGTAAAAGTTGGACAATTATTAGCGCAATATGGAAGAAAACGCATTTTACAGTTCATGGGCATTGGCACTTTAGTTGCACTGCACTGGATCGCTTTTTACGGTTCAATCAAACTGGCGAATGCTTCTGTTGCGCTGGTTTGCATGGCTACTGTATCTCTTTTTACTGCCTTTCTTGAGCCACTTTTTTTCAAAACGCGTATCAAATGGCTGGAAGTATTACTCGGCTTGCTCATAGTGCCTGGTATGATGTTGGTAGTCAATAGCTTATCAGCTAGTATGATGCTTGGACTTTGGGTAGGTTTAATTGCTGCTTTTTTGGCAGCTTTATTCTCTGTGATGAATAAAAGATTAATTACCGAAGCCAATCCATATACCATTACGTTTTTAGAATTAGGCAGCGCATGGCTGTTCATTAGTCTAATGCTTCCGTTTTATCTATTGCAACAAGGATGGGAAAGTTTTATTCCAAAGCCGATGGATTGGTGGTATTTATTGGTACTTTCTCTTGTTTGCACAACTTTGGCATATACACTAAGTCTGATTGCACTGAAGCATCTTACTGCTTTTGCTTCTAATTTAGTGTTCAATCTTGAACCGGTCTATGGTATTGCACTGGCTTGGCTTATTCTAAAAGAAGATCAAGAACTTTCACCTTATTTCTATTATGGTGTTGCTTTGATTTTATTAGCGGTCTTTATCTATCCTATTATTCAGCGAAGATCAAGAAGTGTAGCCCTTAGCTGAGTCCGTTCTAGTTAATTTAGAAAGATATTTTTAGAATGTTATTGAGGCATTTATACGAGTCAGCAGTCAGATTTATCAGGTTTTAAGTCTGACTACTAACTGCTTTTAGTTATCTGATTTTACTCTGCCTGATTCTTCTTCTAAGCCTGTTTTTCTTCTTCTACTTTTCACGTTTGTGTTGCCGAACATATAGCTAAAGTTCAGATTTACTCTCCTGCTATCCCAACCTCCTCTAGCGACCATATACAAGTCACCGAACTGACTTACACCACTCCAAACCTGCGTTTTGAAAATATCATTTATGGCTAGTTTTAAGTTCCCACGACCATTGAGAATTTTCTTAGAAATACCTGCATTCAACTGCCACATATCTTCCATTTCAAAGCTACCTTTCCAAATGGATGGAGAGGAATACCAGCCAGAAATTTCCATAGCAAATTCTTTGGGTAACTGGAATGTGTGCTGTCCATAGGCATTGAAACTCGTAACATTTAGATCAAGCGTTTTGCCGTCACCAAAATCAGCTCTGTTTTCTTGATAAAATCCTGTGAGGCTTGTGTAGGTTGACCACCACTCGGTGATCGGTAAAGCGCCACTAACATTTAAGCTATAACTGTATTGATCTGCTACATTTCGGTACGTTATAAAAGCACTTTTTTCGGTCTCGGCGTCTGTTAATCGAGCGATTAAGTCTTTTGTATAGTCAAAGCTAAATGTTGTATTGATGGCGTACATAAAAGAGTGCGTGAAGGATATTTTGTTTGTATATTCTGGCTGTAAGAATGGATTTCCTTTTTCAAAAGTCAATTCATCTAAACGCATCCGAAATGGGTTCAAATCCTGATAATTTGGACGATTGATGCGTCGGCTATAATTCAGTTGAAAACTGTGCTTATCGTTCATGGCGTAGCTGATGCCTGCTGATGGAAAGAGGTCTAAGTAATTACGCTTTACGTTCTCATCATCTGTTTGTACAAAACTTGTTAAATTGCTTTCGGAGTTCGTCTGCTCTAATCTCAAGCCTGCATTGATGCTGATTTTATCAATTTGCTGCGAATAATTTGCGTAAGCTGCATTTACATTTTCTGTATATTCAAATTGATTGGTTACTGCTTTGTTGAGTGTTCGCTCACCATTTACATCATTGAAGAAGTTAAAGGCATTATCGGTTTGTACATAAGAAAATTTCACCCCTGCTCCTAGTTGCCCTTTCAAAAAGGGCTGCTCGTAATCTACCTTGAACGAAGCAATATCAATATCAGTTGGCGTATTCATAAATACATCATTCTGACTTAGCAAAATGGTCTCTGTAGAGTTGTAGTAAGCATTTGGCTGAAAATCATTACCCTCAATTTTAAATAATCCATAGTCGGCATCAATGTTGACTGTTTTGCCATCTTTGCTATCGAATTTGTAATTGATATTGAAGTTAGTATTCTGACGATCAAACACACTATTACTTTCTGCAATCAAGATACTATCAATGCTGCTTTCTCCTGCCATTCCAATTAAGGCAGTGCTTTTGCTGAAATTTTTGCTATCAGTAATAAATCCATTGACTAAAAAGCCTAAAGTGTGCTTGTCGCCAACGAAAAAGTCTGTACCAAAGCGATAGTTATTACTTGTCCATTCATTTTCTTGATTGGAAATTTGATCGAACACAAATCCAAATTGCTCTCGATAAAATTCGTTAAAACTGGTGTTTTCTCCGTTGGTGTAGCTATAACTACCAAAGGCATTCAAGGCTTTATTCTTATAGTTTCCACTAACTGATCCATTGTATCGAGCCACTTCCCCTTGGGAATAACCGAGATTCATATTGGCATTTGCTCCCAGTCGCTCGTCTCGCTTCATTTTAATATTGATGATACCTGCGTTGCCTTGTGCATCATACTTGGAAGAGGGGTTGGTGATGATTTCAATAGATTCAATTTCAGAGGCTTGCACCGTTTTCAAAAAAGCAGCTAAATCCGAACCACTGAGTGGCGAAATTTTGTCATCAATATAAACCTGAACGCCTGCTTTGCCTAGCAGCGATATATTTTCATTATTGTCAATGACAACGCCTGGTGATTTGCGAAGTAAGTCTAGTGCATTATCACCAGCGCCTGTTATGCTATTCTGCACATTCAGTACCATTTTGCCCGGCTTCAACTCTAGTAGTGGTTTTTGGGCGGTGATGGTTACTTCTTCTAGTTGATTTTCCTGTGCCGTCATTTGAATGAGGGGTACATCGTAAACGTCGCCTTCTTCAATGTTAAAGGCTACTGTTGAAAAAGTAGCTAAACCCACAAAAGAGATTTCTATGAAATAGTTGCCATTAGTTACATTGACAAAGCGGTAAGTTCCGTCCTCTAGCGTTAATTCTACTCTTGCAATGGTGCTATCTTTAGCTGTTCTCAGTGCTACATTTGCGAAAGCGAGTGGTTGTTTGTTGTTGTCTAGCACTTTTCCTTTTACTGTGCCAGTTGTCTTTGCAAACCCTGTAAAGAAAAGTACGGACATAAGGAGCATTACAATGAAAGATCGTTTCATTTCGGATGATTTCTTTTTGATTAGAAAATAAGTTTTAGACTAGCTTGAAAGCTAATTCTTTAAACAATCATCGAACAAACTTAGGCAACCTTAATATTCTATTTGATTTTCTTCGACTAATCTGCTTTTTTTTATGCCTAAGGCTGCTTCATTTGCCTATAAGACGGAATTTAATTTCGATTAGTTACAGCGAGGATGGGTTTTTTTGAGCGTTGCTCTTTACAACGCTCAAAAGTGAATAGCTAATGTTTGCTACTGATTAGAATTAAAGATTTCGGAAGTTTTGCTGCACATTATTTACTTGTATTTATGCAACTCTTCCTCCAATTCAGCAATGACGGCTTGATAATCGTTTTGCTGTATTTTTAGTGTTTCATACAAATCCTTGAATTCTTGATTTTCTTTTGCTGCTTCATACTGTTCTAGAAGTAGATTTTTTTCTGCCTCAATAGCCTTTACAAGGACTTGTTGATCGGCAAGTTGTTGTTCCCAATCGGCTTGTTGGCTGTTCAATGTAGTGATGGTTTGTTCTAATTCTGCTGTGGTGTTGATTTGGACATTCAGTGTTTGTTGCAACTGGCTCAATCGGTCTGCCAAATGTAATCTTGCTTGTTCTTTTTGGTGTTCTTGCTCTTTGAGTTCTGCCAATTCATTTTCTAGTTGCGCGCGCTCGTTTGCCCAGTTGCTCTGTGTTGTTTCTAAAGCTGTAGTGATAGATGTATTTTGAAGATTTAACGTATCATTTTCTTGCTTTAGCTGGTTTTGCTGCTCCTTCAGGTCTTTGATGGTTACAATGGCTGCATTGTATTCCTTAATGGCTTTATTATAGCGATGCGACCATTCTTGCAGCACTGTTTCTCGCTCTGTCAAAAGATTTTCTTGCTTCGATTGATGTTCTAGTAAGCCTTTTTCAAGTGTATCAATATGTGCTTGACCTGCCTTAAACTGCTTTAATAGACCTTCGTATTTCTCTGATAGTTGAGCATTTTCATGAGTGATATTTGATTCGCTAACTTGCAGATTGTCAATGTGCTGATGGCTATTTTTGAATTGCTGGCTCAACAAGTTATATGCTTCTTGCAGCTCTTCCAACTTGGCAAAGAGTATCATTTTATTTTCATTCAGCTCATCAATTTCTCGCTGACTAGCTTTGAATTGAGAAAGCAGTGCCGCATATTCATTTTGCTGCTGTACTACAATATCGGTAGCTTTGGACTGTTCATTCTTTTGATTTTCAATGTGTTGCTTTTCTTGTTCCCATGCCTGCTCCAAGCCACGAATACGCTCTTTGGCATTAATAAATTGTGCTACCACACTTTTGTATCGCTCTTCCCAGTTTTCTGCTAAAGCTGGCTCTAGCTCTATCGCTCTTGCGTTTGAAACAACTGTCTCTAATTGTTGATGAATACTATTTAATTCTTGTTGCGATTGTTGATAGCGTTGCTCCAACTCCTCGTTCTCAGATCGCCATTCGTAGTTTAACTTTTCTAAGTTTTGGTTTAATTGTAGTTTTTCCTGTTCCAATAAGCGGTATTTTGATTGCTCCTCTTCCAAATATTTCATTAATTGCTGATGTTTTGCTTTCAGATCAGAAGTATCGTCCCTTTCAATCTTCGCAGCTAATTGACTTTGAAGATTATTCGCTTCCATTTGCAATTGTTGATATTTTTCCGCCCATCTAGTCATCTCTTCCTCTTTTTCATTGCGAAGTTCTAGCAGCTCTTGTTCTAATTTGCTCCGCTCAATGTTTGCTTGTGTTATTATTGTTTCATCAGATTCCACTTTTGTTATGTTGCCTTCTTCGGTAGTTGCAGCTCCATCAGAATCTGCCATTGCTTCGATGTCAGCATCTTCCGCTTCCGTATCTACTTCCTCTGATAGCTCTGGTGTTGCCAATAAAGGATCAGCCTGTTCTTGGTCTTCTACATTTTCTTCCAATGTAGCGGCTGTTTCGTCTTCTTCCGTTGCTTCGATCACAATGCTCGATTTCAATACTTCTATTTCTTGATCCTTAGCTACAAGATTGTCAGTAAGCGACTTGTGGTTATTTTCAAGATCAATGAATTGTTCTTTCCAACTATTAATTTCTTCATTCAACTGATACTCGCGTGTCCTTAACACAGATACTTTCTCTTGTAAATCCCTGTGCCGCTTTTTCAATTGATCTTTATCTGTTTGTAGTTTTTCCAAAAAGTTGCTCTGCTTTTCAAATTGCTCTTTGAGATTCTGAAAATTTAACTGCTGCCATACCCAGACTATAAATCCTCCTATAATTGCGCCGCCCACTCCAGCTAGAATGGGGAAAAGCATACAAGTATCCATCAAATTTCCCATATAATTTTTTAAATATATGTGGTTATCAAAACAATTGGTTAAGCACTTGGTGCTGTAAATGCTACCTTATTCAAAGTCAAATTCTACTCCTCCGATCACACTTACATCAAATATCTCGAGGAGATTGTCTTCCTTACTTTTTATTTCTATCTGATTGGGCAACACCCCTAGTTCAATTAATTCATTTTGAATCGCATTAGCTCTGGCAACACCTAAGTCAGAAAGAATGCTGTTGTTTTCTTCTTGAGCAGAATAAAGTCCAATAATAACAAGTATTCTGCCTTGTTTACTCTTTAAATAGTCCGCTAGTTTCTCCAATCCGTCTCGCACTACCTCTGAAATACTAGGCAAATAGTCAGAGAAGGAAAAGCGAATATTATCATTTTCATAGAATCGAAATGCTTCACCGTCTTCGATTAAAATAGGATAGTCAAAAAAATGAAATGCGATAGCATTTGTAACATATCCATTATCTGTGGAAAGAGTGTCAACGGACTGTTCTTTTGTTGAAATATGGTGAGGTTTCGCTCCGAGTTCTATTAGTTCATCACGCAGATAACTAGCCCGCATTCTGCCCAAATTAGGATTTTCGCTAATGGTTGCTTCTTCTGTGGTCATCTTTCCCGTCAGTACCAATAATTTAGCAGGATGCTGATTCAGATAAGTTGCTAATTTTTGTAGTTCTACCCTTGTACTTTCTGGTATTGTTAGGTTATTACTAGCAAAGCTAAACCACATTCCTTCTGTTGCTTCGAGCACTTTAGTTTCTTGATCTTGAATCATCAATGGCTCGCCAGAGAAAGAAGTTTCCTTACCTTGACAGCACTGCATATTAAGATAGGTACAAAGTCCTATCCAAACTACTAAAAGTAAACTCAAAAGTGGAATAGTCGTTTTGGTCAACATGAATTCAAGCACTTATTTTTATTTTCTACGGTAGCAAAGCAAGATTGTTGTTTCAAGAATAAGCAGAATTAAACTGATAGAGGATGAAATTATCTTTTTGCATAAGATAAACTTAGACAAACCGCTTCTCAAAAGCAAATCGTTTTAGATAAAAATTATAAAAAAACAGCATACCTTTCTCTATGAATTTTAGAGCAAACTGATTTTCATGTAAAAAACTAACCTGATCCAAACCAAAGACAAGTAGTAAAGATAGAAGATAACCGATTCCTGATACCATCATTGCGAGCAAAAAAGTGGTACTTGCCTTTCGATTGGTTTCAAAGATAAACCACTTTTGTAACAGGAAATTAAAAATAACAGCGATTGGATAGGCAATACTTTGGGATATTACAGCAGGCTGCCCAAATTGATAGTATAAAAGCAAGTAAATGCCAATATCTACTGCAGTAGCGATGATAGACGTTACTAAGAACTTAGACTTCAGTAGGAATAATTGCTTTATTTTAGAATTCCATTCTTCCATGAGCTTAGTGCTGCTAGTTTTCTCAATTTATAATAAGGCTTCACGACCTGACCATTAGGTACTTCGCACTGATCAACTTGTACATTGATCTATTGATTCTTCAGTATAACTTCCGATTTTTGTATCCTCCAATGCATTTTTCTATTGCTTACAATGACTTACCCTCTTTAGCTAATTCCAACTCAAAGAAAGCCTTGATTTCTAGCCAGTTATTTACTCTTGTATAGTCTTGGTTATGAATATTATGAGAAGCTGTATAAATCAATCCTTTGCCATTAAAAGTTTTAAGATTATGCACATGATCGTCTATCATGTAGTCGGCATCAATGATGCTTTTGTCCCCACAAAGCACGTACTGCTTCCAGTGAATACTCGGAAAGTGAGCCCCTAACCAGTCCCATTTGTCCACCAAAGAATTGCGAAACTCCGTGGCAGAAGTTACAACATAAATTTGATAATGCTTTTGTAAGGCCTGCACTACTTGTTGGCTGTTTAGCATAGGTGTTACATCGCCGAAGAAGCCTCTGGCATGTAGATAATCCCTCAGATGCTCTGCACCTTCTAGTTGATATATTTTTTTTCCCCAGTAGTCTTTTTTTTCTGGCTTCCAACCAAGATCACGCTCAAAATAAGTGTGAAATTTAGCGTAAATATCTGCCATTACCTCATCCATATCTAGTGCTATTCTTTTCATTTTTTAGTAGCTTAGTTACTGCGAAGATAGCAGAATTGATATGGACTTGGGCTGGCTTATAAAATAAATATTCATTTATGAAACTCAGTTTGATGCTAAATTTAAAAAAATCCTCATCTGATTTGTGCCACTCTTATTAGAAATCTACTAATTTACATCATGAAAGCTAACTATTGGCTAATTTCTTCTTACAACACTTTATTTACAATCTTAAACTATGGCGTCAAACTACAAGCGACAACCACTCTGGTACAAGGATGCGATCATCTACGAATTGAATATTAAAGGCTTCAAGGACAGCACTGGCAGTGGTATTGGTGATTTTAATGGATTGATATCAAAGCTGGATTATTTACAAGACCTTGGCGTAACCGCAATCTGGATTTTACCCTTTTATCCTTCTCCACTTCGCGATGATGGATATGATATTTCTGATTATTACACTATCAGCGATGTTTATGGCGATTTAGATGATTTTAAACGATTGCTAGATGAAGCTCATAGTCGCAATTTGCAAGTCATTACAGAATTGGTAATTAATCACACTTCCGACCAACACCCTTGGTTTCAAAGAGCAAGACGTGCGCCAATAGGTTCAGTGGAACGAGAGTACTACGTATGGAGTGATGATCCAAGTAAGTACAAGGATGTTCGTATCATCTTTCAAGATTTTGAAACTTCTAACTGGACTTGGGATGGAGAAGCCAAACAATATTACTGGCATCGTTTTTATTCTCATCAGCCCGATTTGAATTACGATAATCCTAAAGTGCAAGAAGAGATTTTCAAAATCCTAGACTACTGGGTGAGTATGGGTATTGATGGATTCCGTCTAGATGCTATACCCTATTTGTATGAGCGCGAAAATACAAATAGTGAAAACCTACCTGAGACACACGTTTTCCTCAAGAAATTGCGAAAATATATTGATGAAAAATACGAAGATGTTTTATTCTTAGCAGAAGCTAATATGTGGCCAGAAGACTCAGCTTCCTATTTTGGGGATGGTGATGAATGCCAAATGAACTATCATTTCCCGTTGATGCCACGCATGTATATGTCCTTGAAGATGGAAGATCGACATCCAATAACAGATATTTTTGACCAGACGCCAGACATTCCCGAAAGCTGCCAATGGGCGACTTTTCTTCGCAACCATGATGAGCTAACCCTAGAGATGGTAACGGATGAAGAGCGCGATTACATGAGAAAAAATTATGCTGCTGACCCAAAAGCAAGAATCAATTTAGGTATTCGTAGGCGTTTAGCACCATTGCTCGACAATGATCGCAATAGGATTGAGTTGATGAATATTTTGTTGTTCTCCTTGCCTGGCACTCCTGTATTGTATTATGGTGACGAGATTGGTATGGGTGATAATTATTACTTAGGAGATCGAGATGGAGTGCGAACGCCCATGCAGTGGAATGCCAATCAAAATGCAGGTTTTTCAGAAGCTAATCCTCAGTCGCTTTATCTACCGGTCATTATTGATCCAGAATATGACTACAAATATATCAATGTTGAGCGTCAGCAGCATAACACCAACTCATTGCTTTGGTGGATGAAGCGGACGATTGCAATACGTCAGCGTTTTCAAGCCTTCGGTCGAGGAACAATTAAATTCCTTGAACTTTCCAATTCAAAGGTACTGGCGTTCACTCGTAGCCTTGAAAAAGAAGAGATTTTAGTCGTTGTGAATTTATCTCGATTCGTAGAAGGGGTATCTTTAGATTTATCAGATTACCAAAATTGTACGCCTATTGAAATCTTTGGAGATAGCGAATTTCCAATTATTGATGAAGTACCTTATTTTATTAGTCTAGCACCACATGGCTACTATTGGTTTTTGTTGCAGCCCGTTGAAATGCTAGCGTTAACTCCCACTTTGTTGCGATCTCCAGAAATTGAGGTGGACTACTTCGGTGATTTATTCACAAATAAAGTGTTCACAGATGAGATATTGAAAAAGTACTTTTTGCGAGTGAGTTGGTTTGGTAACAAGGGGCGCAAAATTGAGGAAGTTCAGTTAATTGATAACATTCCCTTAGTCAATGAGGAACAGCATCAAGAAATTTTGATTGTGGAGGTCAAATTCAGAAAAGGTTTATCAGAGTTGTTCCAAGTGCCTGTTATTTTTAAAGAGCTAGAAGCGGAAGATGACCTTTGGGTGAAAGAGGAAGTGATTGGTGTGGCTTCCATTGGCGGTAAAAAAGGACTTATCCTTGATGCCTTTTATGACGAAGGCTTCAGACTGAGTCTGCTGAATGATCGAGCGCAGTTTGCAAAGAACAAATCCTTACAATTCGATTTACCACCATTGGAGCAAATGACAGCATCTAGCATTAAAAAAACTACTATACAGTATGTTTCAGCTACTTATAAAGAAGGATATTACTTGAAATTTTATAGACGAATAGATGTTGAGCCAAACCCAGATTATGAACTTAATCATTGGTTGACCAAGGAACATAATGTGGAGTTTGTACCTGATTTACTAGGAGCTATTTTTTACAAGCGAAAGCAGTTTCATATTTCTTTGGTAACGGTTCAGCCGCTAGTCAATCATCAAGGTTATGGTTGGGATTATGTAATGGATGAATTGAAAAGAGTAGTCGAAGGCATAACCGTCAACCCATTTGATCTATCTGGGGTTGTGCCAGAGATGAGCGTTTATGATACTATCAGCTACGACACACTACCAGATTTACTAAAATCAGTAATTGATCCAATCTTTATAGAAAAAATAGATGCTTTAGCTGCTAGAACTGCTCAAATGCACCTCGCTTTGATGAATAGTAATGGTAAAAAAGCACCACTTTTCGAGCCAGAATTATTCTCTCTACATTACCAACGTTCGCTTTTTTCTTCGCTAAAATCTTTGGTACGAAATACTCTGACAGCATTAAAAACTCAAAAACATTTGCTTTCTGAATCAGATCAAAAAGTGGCTGATAGTATGCTCAGCAAAGAGAAGGAATTACTTACCTTCTTCAAGCAAATTTACAAGCATAAGTTTGAAGCCTCTAAGATCAGAATTCATGGTAACTTACACCTAGAGCAGATTATGATGGTTAACGACGATGTGATGATTGATGATTTTGATGGTACTTATGATCGTCCATTCAGTGAACGTCGCTTACGAAAATCACCGTTAATTGACGTAGCTGCTATGCTGCGTTCTATACACTATGCCACCACCTTGACTTTAATAGAGCAAGACAAAGAAGATGAACTGCTAAAAAGTATGCTTAGTGCTTGGTATGCAAGTATTGGCAGCTTTTTCTTACAAAGCTATAAGAGCGTAATTCAGACGGCTGAGGTGTCAGAGTTTATTCCCGACAACGAAGAAGATTTCAAAACCTTGATGGAGATATTTACACTGGAGCGCGCTTTGAAAGAGTTGTACTATCAGTTAAACTATGAAATAGATCGCACTATTCTACCGATGGAAGGTATATTACATATTTTGGAAAGTAATGTAGAGGAAGTTAGTAGCTCTGCAATTTGGGGTGTTTTTGAGAAGAACTAGCTTTTGATTATCTAGCTTTGATAATAGATTTTCTTTCTTGATCTTCAGCTTGGAGTATTGTGATACTTCAAACTGAAGATCATGATGAAACTGAATCCTTTTAGTTCTGTCTTTCAGTATAAACTGTTAAGCCCATTCTCATGTAGATTTATACAGCCAAAATGCAAATGTCTTGTTAAAAATTAGATTCTTTATCAATTATGCTTTAAATTAGGGAGTACAAGTAATGTTTTGCTTATGCACAATTCTAGTAACACTCCCGCGCAGTCTGTTTTTTTAAAGTGGCTCTCTTTTTTGCCTATATTTTTACTGCTTTTTATGGTATTTTATAAGAGCGCCAATCGAGTATTGCTAAAAGATAGAATACAACAATTCTTTGTCACCGATACGTTTTCAAGTAATCAGACCACTCCACTTTCGGCTCAATCTCAAGATATTTTACAGAAAATGGAATCTTGGCAAACCGCATACAATGACTCGAAGTTAAAATTCACTTCCATAGCAAAAGCATATCGTGGTAAAGAAGAACGAGTAGAACTTGGGAGGGTCATTCATGAACTTGAAGAAGCCTATCAAACGCTATTGGAAAGATACCCAAATGAAATAATAGTTATCAAAGCAGTACTGGAGCAGGTCTGTAATGAATATGGTACGCCAGCACAATTAACAGAAAAAGGAGTACGATATAAAGAGCGATAAATTAATCTATATCTCTAATTTCGCGAGAGGATTCTGTCTGGTCTAAAGTTTCACTTCCAATTTCTTGAAGTCCATTGAGGAAGTCGCGGGAGTAAGCCCAAAATTCTTGAAAAGTAGGTTTCAAGAGTTGAAAGCCCTTTTGGACTTGAGCCGGATATTGTTCTAAATATTGATAAGTAATAGATTGCTGCTTGTCGTAATTATTAATACCTCCAGAGGCATCATAAAATTGTAGCAACATACTGTACGCTAAAATCATAATGCCTGCCAGTAATCCTCCTCCCAATACCCTGTTTATAAGGTTGATATTAGCAGCTTCTAGAGCATTTTCAAGTAAAGATGCAATCCATCGTATGCCCAGCATTGTAACGACAAAAGATAAAAGGAAACCAGCAATAAACATTAAGGGATTCTCATAACTCAAGAGACTCTCTAAGAATTTAGTCATAGAAGGAGCGAACTTTACTGCTGCGGTAAAGCCAAATATATAAGAAAGTACTGTAAAAACAGTCTTAATGATTCCCCGATTGAAGCCTAGATAAAATCCTAGTCCCGCAAAAATTGCAAATATTAAATCAATTGCCATGTTTATCGTTACAATAAAATCATACGATTAGTTCAAAGATAAGATATTGCTGGTGATAATTAGCTGTTTTTTAGACGAAAGACCTATTTGAAAAGATGGGCTAGAGGCATCACTACCAATTATTGAATGACAGAGGCTTGCCATTTGCCAATGACTTTTTGGTCTTTTAAAATTGTACCATCAAGATAGCTATAAGGATTAGTGATAGACTTTATTCCATTATATCGCAATACCCTACCGCCCTGCTTGACGGTGAAAGCCAAGAAGGTTTCATTTGCATTATCAACCTCTTTCAGGTTGGTCGCCTTCCCGTCTAGTATCATTTCACCAGTATAATCCCGATATACTTTTACTACGTATATTTCATCTACACTTCCTTCGGGTGTGAGTGTAGAGAGTCTGTACTCAATTAGTACCTCCTTAGGTTCAACAGCCGGAATGATATCGGTAATATAATTACCAATTATACCCAAAATAAAGGTAAGTAGCGCACCCAAAATCACCACCTTATATTTTCCCCATACATTTGCTTGTTTTTCTTTGAGAAGATGCTCAACCTGTACTTTTTCGTAGGTAGTTTTTATATCTTCGTGTATAAGGTCAAGTAAAGCATCGGTGATGCGATTGTATTCAATATTCAGATTTTCACTAGAAACAACTCCTTTGTGTTGTGCTTTGGTGTAAGTATTCCAACGTGCAGCAATAAGGGTAAGTGCTTTGCGAAAGTTCTTTTGTCCTACTAGTTCACTTTGCTGTAAGAGCTCAATTGCCTTTTCTATTGCTCCCTGCCCAACGTACTGCTCCGCTTGGTGCATTATTTCCTCCCTAGTCATACTTGAATTTCTGCTTAAAGTTTCCTACGTAGTAGTTTTCAAATTGTTGCTGTAGAGAGAATCCTTTGCAAAAGTAAGGAGGCTTTTATTATAATCTGTTTTTGTTTGTTACTTGGGGTGCTTATTATCCGCAAGGTGGAACAGTTGCTCAGAAATGAATCGCTACATCTTGTTTTAATAGTACTCGACTTTTTACTTTACAGTAACATTTTTGTGAATAGTGCTAGTAAAGGACTTCAATTCAATGGCATATTTTCCACGTTTGAATTTTGTCAGGTCTAATTCATAGATTGTATCGACAGGTAAGTCAAAAACTTTGTCTTCTAATATCACACTCCCCAATTCATCCTTGACGATAATCTCATTTAAATTGACGCTAAGGCTTTGAAAATCAATAAAGAAGACTTTGCTGCCTGTATCTGCAAAAAAAGATTGGGTCGTGCCATTTATCGCTTCAGATGATGGAGTTGTAAAGGACATCATATTTTTTGTTGGGATAGCCTCTTGAGCAGATAAGATAGAAGTTGTCAGCAATAATGCAGCAAGTAATAAGAAACGGTGCATACTTAAATAGTTTGAAGATAGAAAATTACAAATGCTAATTCTTTTCAGGTGGATAACTAATTGATTTTAGTTTTAGTATCAAAGGCTGATTTTTTATTTCACATACAGCGGAATAAAATTGATTTTAGAGAATTGATAGTAAATTTTTCTTGATACTTACTTGTTTTTTTTGTGACATCTCATTCCAAGTAGAAACTTACTATTATTTTATCAGGTTTAACATCAATTTATCGAAACAAAAATAGAAAAACACTTATATTTGTAAGCTAAATACTGCTCATAATGTTGCTAATTTAATACTCGACCTTACATACTGCTCAATTCAAATGCTAAATTTGTGTGACTTTCAATTTAATGTATAACTCTTTTAGGAAATCACGACTTTTACAAGTGCAAACTGATAACATAAAATAAATGAAGAATTTAATTGAGATTGCTCAAATAGTTACTAAAAAAAGGGTTAAGAAGTTAGAAATCTTTGACGATTACTACCTCCAAAATAAAAGCAGTAAGTTTAATGAGTTTTACGAAGCGTTAGTGCAAGATAAATTTAAGAATGATAGAGATGCCGCAGCGTTCCTGTATGGCTCTACGCCTAAGGATGATAAATATCGGCAATTAAAGTCTCGCTTCCGCAAAAGGCTTTTGAATACCTTATTCTTTCTTGATGTCAATCGTCCATCTTCATCTAGTTATGATAGGGCTTACTTTTCTTGTAACAAGGACTGGACTTTGGTGAAAATATTGCTATCTAATCAAGCAAGGACTTCTGCTGTTGGACTTGCTGGACAGATTTTAACGACTTCCCTGAAGTATAAATTTGCGGATGTCATTGTAAATTGTTCAAGAATTTTGAGAGAATATGCTGCTGAAGAAGGAGATGATAAGGCTTTCGAGGAATACGATCAATACATAAAGCAATATTCTAATATTTTAGAAGCAGAGGTTCGGTCAGAGGAGTTGTTTCAGCGCGTTTCAATTAATTATCATAAGCCACCATCCAAGCAAGAAGACATCACTGAAGAAATAGATACTTATTGCAAAGCGCTGAATAGTCTTACGGAGCAGTATGATTCTCCTGTCGTCCGATACAATAAATATCTAGTTTGGACTTACCGTCATGAAATGCAGATGGAATACAAAAAAATGATTGATACAATCGCTGAGGCACAGCAGTATGTTGACGTAAATCCAGATTACTATCAAAGCGAGCGAGTAACACATTTATACTTAAAAAAATTAACGGCGTATTTGCATCTCAAAGATAGCAGAGGATTAGAGCATGTCGAGCAATCACTGGAGGCTTTCACCAAAGGGAACGTGAACTGGTATATTTTTCAAGAATATTACTTTTTGTTGGCTATGCACGTAGAAGACTACGAGCGCGCATCGGAGATTTATAATGAAGTGATCGGGTTTCCTAAATTTTCAAAAGCCAATAGTGAAATTCAAGACAAATGGGAGATATTCAATTATTATCTAAACTATGCTATTGATTATCTTTATCAAGGTAAGCGCAATCTTCGCGCAGAACAAACTCGCTCATTCAAAGTTAAAAAGCTCTTAGCTCAGAAGCCACTATTTCCAAAGGATCAACGTATTTATGTCGTTCATTTAGTCATTGTGCAAGTGCTTTATTTATTGGAAGAAGAGCGATATTCTTCGGCGCGTGAATCAATACTACCAATGAAGAGTTACATCAATCGGCAGTTTAGAAAGGAAGAATATTTTAGGGCTATAAATTTTCTAAGGCTGCTCCAGCAGTTACAAAAAGCCGATTTTCAAATCAATCAACTAAGTAATGTGGATAAGTATTACAAACGCATCACTGAGGAAAAACCATTTGCTTATCATGGTAAATTAATGGAGTTAGAGATCATTCCATTTGACAATTTGTGGAATTTGATCCTGCAAAGATTAGAAAAGTGAAATTTTAGAGTATTCGGTTTTAAAGCTGTAAAGCCCTTATTTACGAGTCTATTTCTTTACCTGAAATAGCAGACTTACTAGTACGATCAATCCAATTAATAAACCTAGAAATTCTCGCACGAACTCTACATAGGGTGTTTCCGCTTTCATGGATTCTATGATGGAGGGCATACCATCACTCACCCATTGCTGAAATGTTGGAAATAAGCGAACCAAGGCAACTACACAAATAGCCAAACCTACCCAGACTGGCAGTGCCACTAATCGTTTAAAGGCAGCCAAGCCAGTGAGAACGGCTAAGAAAACATACCAAGTTACCCACTGCCATGGGTCAACATCATTAATTTGAACAGCAGCAAAAATTAAAAATAGTACCATCAAGCTAAGATTTAAGACTTTCATATTATTGAGCTTATTGAAAAATATTTTTAAGTAAACCTAAATGTGTAGTATATTTGTACTTGTATTAGTAAACGTCAGTCAGCATCTAAAGGATCATTAGACAGTTACTCAAACTAAAATATTCACTTTCAATTCGTGTTGAAATAATTACGCATCAAACACAAAAGACAAGATATGGATTCCATCTCTACAACAGAAGAAAACTACTTAAAAGCGATCTATAAAATTTGTGAAAAAGATAATGGGACAGCTAGTAATAAAGCTATTTCTGCCTATATGGATACAAGTGCTGCCTCTGTAACGGATATGATTAGGCGGTTGGCAGACAAAAATTTAATCCATTACGAAAAGCATAAAGGAGTTACACTGACTGAAGAAGGTAATCAAATCTCGACTAATCTAATTAGAAGGCATAGACTTTGGGAAGTATTCTTACTTGAAAAGCTACATTTTTCTTGGGATGAAATACACCCAATCGCAGAAGAGCTGGAGCACATTGGTTCAAAAGAACTGACAGATCGCTTAGAAGATTTTTTAGGTTACCCTAAGTTTGATCCACATGGTGATCCAATTCCTGATGTAGATGGCAATATCGTAGAGCGGCAGCAAATTCTTCTTTCGGAATTAGATGTTTCAGAAAAAGGAATTTTAGTAGGGGTGCAAGAGTATTCGGCTGCCTTTCTTCAATATTTAGATCGCCTAGGCTTAAATCTAGGCACTTCTATTGAGTTGCTGGAGAAATTTGAATACGATGAATCCATCATTGTTCGATTGAACGACAAGACGGAGCAAATACTTTCGGATAAAGTCAGTCAGAATTTATTTGTAAAAAAGAGTTAAACATGACAGTATTAAAAAGTGAAAATATATTTGTTTTTTGTTTATTTTGTACGCTTTGCATTCCTTTTTTATCCTCTGCACAGAGCAAGTACAAAGTGGTGGCTACGGCTTCCATTTTCGCAGATATGGCAAAAAATATAGCTGCTGATAGGGTGGTGATTGAATCTATTGTACCCGTTGGAGGCGATCCGCATTTGCATGAACCCACGCCACGCGATGCACGAATAGTAGCCGCCGCCGATTTGATTTTGGTTAATGGTCTGACCTTTGAGGGTTGGCTGAATGAATTAATCGAAAATGCAGGCACAAACGCAACCATTGTAAGAATCACCGAGGGTATCACGCCCATACAAAGTCTGACGTACAAAAATGCTACCGATCCTCACGCTTGGATGGATGCTCAGAATGGCTTAGTTTACATCAAAAATATCAAAGATGCCTTGATTGCTCTCGATTCGGAGGGCAGAGAACAATATGAGTTCAACTACGGGGTCTATAAGCAACAGTTAGAAGATTTAGATCAATACATTGCTAGGCGAATAGCTGAGATACCCAAAGCACAACGTACTCTTATCACTTCGCATGATGCGTTCCAATATTTTGGACGAAAATATGGTTTGCAGTTGGAAGCAATTCTTGGTATCTCCACAGATGCAGAAGTACAAACTTCGGATATCACTCGACTCACTCAAGTTATCCGCAACTCAAACCTGCCAGCCGTTTTTATTGAAAGTACAGTCAATCCCAAATTGTTGAAGCAAATTGCTAAGGATAATAAAGTGAAAATTGGTGGGCAATTATTTTCTGACTCCATAGGCGACGAGGACAGTCCTGCTTCTAGCTATTACGACATGCTGAAATACAACACTGATACCATTGTCGAGGCACTAAAACAAAGTGCAGATCAAGCCAGATTAGTGGAACAGGAAAACAAAAGACGTTCGATAAATGATTATGGGTTCTTCGCTATTGTGGGCTTGTTGCTAATAGGAGTGCTTTTCTTTTTAGTGCGTAAAATGAATTTGTAAATGAAAAATTCTATCATATCCGTAAAGGGAATATCGGTTTCTTATGACCAGAAAAGAGTGCTGGCAAATATTTACTTAGAAATTGAAGCAGGACATATTTATGGTATTATCGGTCCGAATGGTGCCGGGAAGTCAACATTGCTGAAAGCCATGCTAGGATTGATACCAACAGATAGCGGTAGCATCTACATAAAAGGTACATCCATCGAAGAACAACGCAAAAGGGTAGTGTACCTGCCACAGAAAAACGATATTGATTGGTCTTTTCCAGCCACCGTTTTCGATGTGGTACTCATGGGGCGGTATCCTTTCAAAAAAGTCTTTCAACGGCTAAATGCGAGCGATAAAGCAAAAGCACTAGAAGCACTAAAAGAAGTGAGTATTGAAGACTTAAAAGATCGTCAAATTGGCGCACTATCAGGTGGACAGCAGCAACGGGTTTTCTTAGCTAGAGCCTTATGCCAAGAAGCGGAAATCTTTCTCTTGGATGAACCTTTTGTTGGTGTAGATATGACAACAGAAGATAAAACTATTCAAATCCTGAAACGCCTTGCCGATCAGGGAAAAACCCTACTCGTTGTCCATCACGATCTTTCCACTGTAGAGTCTTACTTTGACAAAATCATTTTACTGAATCAACGCCTCATCACTTACGGCGACGTCCTCACAACTTTTACGGACGAAAACGTTACCAAAACCTATCAAAGTCAGTTACCTATTCTTCATAAGACGAGCGGACTAGGGCATTCCTAGCCTTCACCAATTTGAAAATGCCCTTTCTACATAATAAATGAAACACTTCTAGTTCATCAAAACCTAGTGATGACATTAATGTTACAGTTGCATGAATAAAGAAATGCTGCGGCTTGCTATTCCCAATATCATAAGTAACATATCTGTTCCGCTATTGAGTACGGTGGATACTGCACTCATGGGGCGTTTATCTGAATTACATATTGGAGCAGTTGGACTAGGGGCAATGATCTTCAATTTCATTTATTGGAATTTTGGCTTCTTGCGTATGGGAACAACAGGAATGACGGCTCAAGCCTTTGGTAAGCAGGACAATTCGAGTATTGCTTTAACACTAGGTCGAGCCTTATTAGTGGTATCAATAATTGCGCTTTTATTGATTTCGCTACAAGTTCCAATCAGCCAAGCAGCACTTTACTTATTGAATGTATCTGAGGCGCAGATAGCTTTAGTAAAAGAGTACTTTTATATTCGCATATGGGCAGCTCCAGCTTCGCTGGGCTTATTTGCATTTATGGGGTGGTTCTTCGGTATGCAAAATGCCTTTATTCCACTCCTTATCACCATTGTCATCAATGCGATTAATATATTACTCAACTTCTTGTTCGTGATTCAATTCGGTATGGAGGTGGACGGTGTGGCATGGAGTACCGTTATTGCTCAATATGCTGGATTAGTATTAGCAATAGGTTTATTTTTCTACAAATATTCAATTTATCGCCAATATTTTAAGTACAAAGCTATTATTGCTTGGCAAGCACTTACAGCTTTTCTGAAAATTAATCAAGATATTTTCATCCGAACTGTCTGTCTAACATTGGCTTTTGGTATTTTTTACCGCCAGTCTGCTTCATCGGGTGTGTTAATCTTAGCAGCTAATGTAATTTTACTACAACTAGTCAACTGGATGTCTTATGGGATAGATGGCTTTGCTTTTGCTGCAGAAAGTCTTGTCGGGAAGTATTATGGTGCATCAGATCATTACAACACTCACAGAGCTATCAACTATGCTTTTATCTGGGGAATGGTGCTGGCAGTCTTGTTCACCCTGACTTACGCCCTGCTAGGGCATTCTATTCTGCATTTTTATACCAACCAAAATGATGTACTAAATGCTACGTTCCCATTTCTCATTTGGCTCGTTGTTTTTCCTATCATAAGTACGCCCTGCTATATATGGGACGGCATTTATATTGGGCTTACAGCTTCAAATGCCATGCGAAACGCTATGCTCATAGCATTTGGTGTTTTTTTGATTGTTATATTTTTATTGAAAGCACCCTGTGGCAATCATGGACTTTGGGCAGCACTTCTAGTGTTTATGGCAGTTAGAGGTACTATTCAGTATTTATTTTTCAGGCGAAAAGGGCTTGGTTTACAATAACTCATGGAACTGAGGATAGATATGTCTAATAAAAAAAGAGCTACAGAACAATCTATAACTCTTTACTTTTGGTGGGAAATACTGGGCTCGAACCAGTGACCCCCTGCTTGTAAGGCAGGTGCTCTGAACCAACTGAGCTAATCTCCCTATTTTACATTTTGAAAAGTACTAAACTATATTCAAATACTGCTTTTTCAAAATGGAATGCAAATATACACCCATTTTTCAATCAACACAATACCTACTCAATTTTTTTAAAATTTTGTTTAAACTGCTCTTTTCAATTCAGTTTTCCTTTATCTTTATTGAAACACATTATCACTAGATTGTGGCTTAATAAACTGGTGTTATCTAAATCATTGATATGAAAAAGTTTTTCAGGCGGTTTGTCATATTCGGGCTACTCCTTATTACTACTTTGGTGATGGTAACTGCTCTCATTGCAGGTTTTTTTGAAGATCAAATTGGGCGTAGAGTGGTGCAGGAGTTGAACAAAAACTTAAAGACGGAACTAACTATCGAAGCAGTTGATCTTTCGGTCATTCGTGCTTTTCCGAGTGCGTCTGTCAATTTGAGTGGCGTAAAATTGCAGGATAGTCAAGGAGGTGTCCTGCTAGAAGCCGCTAATCTTTCTTTGCTCTTTAAGTTGTTCAGTATTTTTGGTTCGAGTATCAAGGTGGAGTCTGCACTGGCAGAGCAGGGAGCATTATCTATTAGATACGACAAAAATAGAAATGCTAACTATGACATCTTTACTACAAATGATAAGGCAGAGACTAGCAGCAGCAATTTTTCAATTTCTTTGCAGGAAGCTCGATTAAAAGATATGGAGCTTATTTACGAAGATATTGCTAATGAGCAAACAGTTTTTTTGGAGGTACAAGATGGACTTTTCACAGGTGAATTGGGCAGTAGTATCTATGATTTAGAAAGTAAAGCTAGCATTTTATCAGGGTTTGTAGAATATGGAGAAGATCGATTCTTGGTTGGAAAAAAAGTGGAGTATGATGCAAAAGTGGCAATGAATTTGGAGAAAGGTTTCTATAAAATGGAGCGACTACTAGTGGATGTGGAAGGTGATGAATTTGATGTGGATGGAAGTATAACGATTGGGTCAGAATTTACAGATTTTGACTTAGTGGCTAGAAATGAAGGCGGCAATTTGGAGGGTGTACTACAGTTGTTGCCTGAGCAATACTTAGAGCGTTTTGGCGACTTCAAGAGTCAAGGGCAGTTCTATTTCAATGCTTTCATAAATGGTCGAATGGGAAAACGGCAGCAACCTGAAATAGATGTAGAGTTTGGTCTGAAAAACGGACGACTGAGTAGCCCAAAACTGACCAATGATTTCAGAGATGTCTCTTTTGACGCTAAATACAACAATGGTGTGAAGTTGCGAACCCGAAAATCTTTTTTCAACCTAAAGCAATTGAAGGGATATTTTAATAACGAACTCATAGAACTCAGTTTAGAAGCAGAGGATTTAGACGATCCTATGATAGATTTTTCCTTGAATGGAGCACTGCCCTTGAAGTCGATTTATGGACTATTGGACAATGAAAACATCACAGGCGGTCGTGGTGAAATCGAAATCGAAAAACTTCAAGTGCTAGGAAAACTTAGTGATATGCAATCCACAGATCGCATAGCTAACGTTCAAGCAATTGGCGTTGTGCGCTTCGACGATGCGCGCTTGGATATTAGGAAAGAGCAGTTGATGATGGATAGAGGTGAATTAGTATTGGACGGGAATCTACTGACAGCTAGAGACATGAAACTAGAAGGAGCTGGAAGTGAAATTTATTTGGACGGTTCAGTAGCTAACTTACTACCTGTTTTTTTTGCAGATTCTTTGAATACTAAAGAAGCGGAATTAGAGTTTGAAGCGAGCCTAAATGCGCCTATTTTAGACTTAGATCGTTTAATGGCACTTGTCGAATCTCCGGTGAAAGAGTCAGAAGTAACAGCAGAAGTATATGATTCTGCACAAACAGTAGCGATACAACAGCGAGAGCAATTCACTCAGTTCTTAAATGGAACATTTACAGCGAATATTGAACAGTTTAATTATCAAAAGATCAATGGTGAGGATTTTAGTGGTCAACTGGAGTTTTACGCCAACCAGATGACGATTACAGGCAACACCAAAGCAATGGATGGTTCATTCAATCTAGCGGGCACCATGTATTTTCAAGACAAGCCTTATTTAAAAGCAAGACTGCGTTGTGAAAGTATCGATGGGCGTCAGTTCTTTTATGAATGTGAAAATTTTGGACAAGCAATTCTAACGGATCAGCACCTCAGGGGTGATTTGGATGCTAAAATTGCCATCTATGCTTACTGGGATGAACAAATGAATTTTGATTATGATCGATTGAGGGTACTATCGGAAATGAATATAGCGGATGGTGAGCTAATTGGTTTTGAGCTATTTAAGAGCTTTTCTACTTTTATTAACCTCAAAGATTTGGAGTATGTGAAGTTTGCATCATTAACCAATTGGTTAGAAATTCGGAATAGTCGAATTTATATCCCGGTCATGTTCATTCAAAGTAATGCGATCAACCTCATGCTAAATGGCGAATATACCTTCGAATACGAGTTTGATTTTAATATGAAAATCAATGCAGGACAAGTCATTGCGAATAGAGTGAAAAGGCACGACCCCAATATGAAACCACTCCCGTCCAAGCGGAGCGGCTGGTTTAATTTATATTATAAAATCTATGGACAATCAGATGACTACAAATACAAATCTGCAAAGCAAGAAGTAATAAGCGATTTTGAACGTAGCGAGCGACGTAAAACCCAAATTAAATCTAGCTTAGAGCAAGAATTTGGTACTATTGTTAGCATCACAGAGCCTTATGATTGGCTAGATGATAGCCAGTGATGAAGCACATAACTAACAAACAGGCAGTAGCAAACTACTACGCCACCAAGATAGGGGACAAATTCTTGTCTTGAAGTGTCCGCTTTTGATAATTTGACGCTTTCAGAACAGAAATACGTTACAAAAACGTTAATAGCACACTTTCATTATCTTGTTAAATATACGGAATATCCTTTTTTATTGTTATCATTGAATGAAAAGTAATTTGCCATTTATGAAAGCTATTTGTCATTATTGTCTGTTTGCGTATCTCTTACTTAGTGTAACGAACCTAAAGGCTCAAGACCCTATTTATAGTCAATTTTTTGCAGCGCCGCTGCAAACTAACCCCGCCTCGGTCGGTAATACACTTGCTCCGCGCATCACGCTGAACTATAGAAATCAGTGGGTGTCTTTCAACAATGCTTTTGTTACTTACAGCGCAGCCTATGAACAGTTGCTGGAGCCATTGAACAGCAGCATAGGTTTGATGATACAAACGGACAATGCTGGAGATGGCATTTACCAACTCACTAATGTTGCTGCTATTTATGGATACAGACTAGAAGTCAATCGAGATTTTTTCTTGAAAATTGGTATAGAAGTTGGAGGTGGACAACTAGCACTTGACTGGCAGCAGTTGGTTTTCTTAGATCAATTAGATGCAATTCGAGGAAATATCTATCCATCTGAAGAAATTCCTCCGATTAATCTTTCCAAAACTTACCTAGACATTGGTACGGGCTTGATGGCCTATGGTAAAAAATTCTATGGTGGTATTTCCTTCAAGCACGTCAACGCCCCTAGCCAAAGTTTGCTCAATATCAATGATAATATTAGTAGTGGTCTTCCAATGCGAACTACGCTTCATGCAGGAGGGCAATTCACTATTAAAGAAGGAAATACACGTCGTTTGGGCACTTTCATTTCCCCCAACCTTATGTTTATTCAGCAAGGAAACTTTGGACAGCTAAATGGTGGTGCTTACATTGGGGCAGGTTCGTTTTTTGGTGGAGCTTGGTATCGCCACGCCTTTAATAACCCTGATGCACTTATTTTTTTGGCAGGCGTGCAATACGGCATACTAAAAATAGGTTATAGTTATGACTTTACAGTATCAAATTTAGCGATTTCAGCAGGTGGATCGGGAGGAGCGCATGAAATATCTGTTACATTCAATTTTGAAGATAGTGCAGAATTTAGGCAAAGGAAAAAAGCTTCTCGTTACAACGATTGTTTAAAAATATTTCGTTAGTGCAGTCCTTGATTGAAAGCTATTTATTGCTAATCATTGTTCGTCTTTATTTCAAAATTGAGTTAGAAACTATTTAAGTCGCACAATCAATTACATTTCCTTATCGTTACACTCAAAAATAATAAGTACTCAGCTCTTGTTTCAGATTTGCTAATATGTGCTGCGTACCATTTATCCAAAAACTTGAAATTCAAAATTAATAAAATGAGATTAACTAAGTTCTCGGTATTATTTATCGCTGTTGCTTTTATGCTTAGTTCTTGTGGAAAGAAAGAGCGTTCAGCCACTACCGGTTGGAATTATAATGACCAAAAATGGGGTGGTTTTGAAAAGGTTGATGACTATGAAGGTCAAATTACTGGTCCTAACCTAGTGCCAATAGAAGGTGGAACATTCGTAATGGGACTTACCGAAGAAGATGTAACACATGACTGGAATAATACTCCTCGAAGAGTAACAGTACAGTCATTTTATATGGATGAGACAGAAGTCTCCAACCTAGACTATCGCGAGTATTTATACTGGTTACAAAGAGTATTTGGGGAATCTTATCCTGAGGTTTATTTGGATGCTCTACCAGATACGTTAGTCTGGAGAGAAGAACTAGCATATAATGAACCGTTGGTAGAAACTTACTTCCGTCACCCCTCTTTTGACCATTACCCAGTAGTGGGTGTAACATGGATACAAGCAACCAAATATGCAGCGTGGCGGACGGATCGTGTAAATGAGATGATGCTAATTGAAAAAGGTATTTTAAATCCTAACCCCGAGCAACAAGATGAAGCCAACTTCAATACGGATGCTTATCTGGCAGGTGTGTACGAAGAGTCTGCAATTAATGTGCGCAAAGGCATGAAAGACTTTAGAACGGGCGGCGAGCGTCAAGTAAAATTTGAAGATGGTATTTTACTACCAGCCTATCGCCTGCCAACAGAAGCAGAGTGGGAATATGCAGCTCTAGCCTTACAAGGTAATATGGCTTCTGAACAAGACGAATTGATTACAGATAGAAGAATATATCCTTGGGATGGCAGTAGTGTTCGTTATCAAAAGCGCAACAAGCAACAAGGTCTGATTCAAGCCAACTTCAAGCGTGGATATGGGGATTATATGGGGATGGCAGGTAATTTAAATGACAATGCTGCGGGAACGGCGGAAGTGCGCTCCTTCATGCCAAATGACTTTGGACTTTATAATATGGCCGGCAATGTGAATGAGTGGGTAGCGGATGTTTATCGTCCTTTGACGAGCACTACGCTTAGAGATGTAGAGAATCACGACTTAAATCCATATCGTGGTGGGCAATTCACAAATAAGGTTGTAGATGACGAAGGAAAGCCGACGATTGATAGTCTAGGTAAGTTACAATACAAAGCTGTTGAAGATGATGAAGTAGCTGATCGTGAAAACTATAAAACAGGTGCAGTTTATGACTACTTGGATGGTGATAAGCGTTCGTCTGCCTACTATGATTACGGAAAACATACTTTGATTAGCGATAAGGCACGGGTTTACAAAGGTGGTTCTTGGTCAGACAGAGCATATTGGCTATCGCCTGGAACTAGAAGATTTAGAGATGAAGACACAGGTTCTCGTGATATTGGTTTCCGATGCGCTATGACGCGTGTTGGCGCACCAGGAGGTAATGATGGCTCAAGCGGAAACAAGTTCAAAACAAAAAAGAAAAAAAGTAAGCGACGCTATTAAATTAAGTTAGCTTTCTAAAAAGTGCTATATTCTTTAAAGAGTGTAGCGCTTTTTTTACTGATTAGTATCAAGTATTACTTGAGTGAGTGAGCAATCAAAGGTAAGACTTCGTTGCTAAATGTTTAGCAGCAGGTTGAACGGAAGATATAAGGTATATGGCAAATAGCTACGAATTGTTCCTCAAATTCCTGAAGAATATTTACTCATAATGCTCGTTATGAATATGAATATCTTGTTTCAGTAGTATGCTGGATGTAATTGTATTGTTTGGTATCACGCTTGGTCTGTTCTTCGCCATATTAATCCTCAGTTCAAAGTCTTTTCGTAGCGACATCCATCGATACTTTGCAGCAACCATTATCTCGCTAAGTTGTATGCTCACCTATACTTGGTTTGAAGATAACGTCCCTTCCAACGGGCTCATGGAGATAGTCAGTTGGGATTTTCTGTTTCCCTTTACGTTTATGATGTATATTCTGAAAGCCATAAAGCACCCTCTGGGCAACAGCCGTAAAATCTGGCTGTTGGTTATTCCTTGCTTAGTATTGAGTTTACTTCAGGGTATTGTTTTCTTTTTTGATTTTGATTTATTTGATTGGTTATCAAGAGGAAATGAACAAAAGATAATATGGTTTGCCGAAATCAGGAGTTTCAGTGCGCTATCTTTTTCGATAGCCTTACTAGGATTTTCCTATTCAAAAGTCAGAACAGCTAGCAATATTTACCCTAAAGAGAAACAGTGGCTAGCATTTAATAGCCTTTTTATATTACTTTTTTTGGTAAGTTGGCTATTGGGCGAGCCTATCGAATCATTTTTTGATTTTGCTATTTGGAAGTATCTGTTGGCACTATTGGGTATTTTTTTGGTCGTAGTAACCTATCTAGGTGTTCATCAACTCAACATTGCTGAGCAAAGAAGACACCTAAAAAGATTACAACAGACTAATTTGTCCACTTCAAACAGCAACGCTGCAACAAACAAAAACACGGCAGTACAAAATAAGCATACATACACTGCTCAAAAAACAGAAGATAAAATCCATCGGCTTAGTTTATTAATGACAGAACATCATTTGTACAACAATCCTGACTTAACTCGCACTATTGTCGCTCAAAAGTTAGGAATAAGTGAAGGCTATTTAAGTGAATTGATAAAAAGCCAATTGGATACTAACTTCAATGATTACATCAATGAGTTTCGCGTTAATCAAGTTATTCAAATGTTTCATCAGAAAAAATTTGATTTGTTTTCCATTGAAGCAATCGGATATGAGGCAGGCTTCAAATCCAAGAGTGTCTTTTATGCTGCATTTAAAAAAGTAACCCAAAACACACCTGGTGCTTATCGAAAAGCGTTGAATTTGTCCTAGAAAATCAGAATACTGACAATTCCATACTTCCACTACGGCTGATACTCCAATATTTTATGCTGCTTGTGCTTTATTTGTTGGTATTTAAGATTTTAATCACCAATTTTTAAATTATTACAAATGCGTAAATTATCAATTTTCAATCAGCCACTTTCAAAGTTTTCTCACTTCCTGTGGATAATTGCACTAATTGTATGCAGTGCCAGCAGTTGCGATGAAGAAACCATTACTCCCAAGCCTGAAAGCACATCCATCAACAAGATTATGCCTTTAGGAGCATCAAGGGTGGAAGGCTTCAGACCTAATTTTGAGAGTTTTAGGTACGAACTCTGGAAATCCTTAGTGGATGGAAGTTGGGATTTTGACTACATTGGTACTAGAACCGATGGAGCAGAATACGAGGGCATACCTGATTTGCCTTTTGATGCCGACCACGAAGGCAGGGGCGGGTGGACTTCAGGAGAAATACTCGGCGGCATTGGCACTTGGATACGTGCAGTGGGTGCGCCAGATATTGTCCTTTTTAGCTCACCCGGCGGAAATGACATACTCAATGGATTAGCTTCCTACACAAAAACCATTTCCAACATCAATGCCATCATAGATACGCTGCAAGTTGCTAATCCAAATGTAACTATTGTCATAGAGCAGTTAGCCCCCGGCAAGTCTAGTTTTATGACTTCTGAGACTACTGCTAATTTCAATAAAATGCAACAAGAGGTACTGACTATTGCCGCAGAGCAAACAACGGCGAGTTCAAAAGTCATCACTGTTGATATGTTTACAGGTTTCAATGATTCCTACCTAGCCGATGATGTACACTACAACGAAGCTGGTGCAGAATTCATAGCTGATCGCTATTATGCTGTTCTACAAGATGTTCTAAAACGATAGTCTTTCAAATTATTTATTGCTACTTAAAGTGAAGGTTTCGGTAGTTTCATATAGCTTAAAGGCGAATTATTGAAACCTTTACACTCAAGTCCAACAGTTATTTATTTCAATATCCTAGACCGCAATAATCTCAAGCATTCAGCTAGCACTTTCGCTTCTGAACTTTTTAACTTTACTGGATTCAGTTTAACAAAGTTGTTTTTGCTATGTTTGTATTTCTACAATAAAGAAATTGTACTGAACAAAATATGGCAACAGCAACTGTAAACTACACAGAAGATAATATTCGCTCACTGGATTGGAAGCAGCACATTAGGTTGCGCCCTGGTATGTATATTGGAAAATTAGGGGATGGTTCTTCAGCCGACGATGGAATATATATTTTGGTGAAAGAAGTGGTTGACAACTCCATTGATGAATATGTGATGGGACATGGCAAGCAAATTGATATCATGATAGACGAGGGAGAAGTTGCTATTAGAGATTATGGTCGTGGCATTCCGCTGGGTAAAGTAGTGGATTGTGTGTCAAAAATCAACACAGGAGGTAAATACGATTCAAAAGCCTTCAAGAAGTCAGTTGGCTTGAATGGCGTGGGTACAAAAGCCGTGAATGCTCTATCGGGCTATTTTCGAGTAGAAGCGATACGAGATGGAAAGAAAAAGATAGCAGAGTTTGAGTTAGGAGAACTCGTGCAAGACCACAAACCCAAAAAAACAGATGAGCCAAATGGAACGCACGTCATTTTTAGACCCGATCCTTCCATCTTCAAGAAATATAACTATCGCCGAGAACACTTAGAGAACCAACTTTGGAATTACGCTTATCTAAATGCAGGTCTAAAACTTAACTACAACGGCAACATTTTTCAGTCGAAGCACGGACTAAAGGATTTATTACAGCGAAAATTTAGCGAGGGTCAACTTCGCTATTCCATCATGCACTTTAAGGGTGAAGATATTGAAATAGCCATGTCGCATGGCGATCAATATGGAGAGCAGTACTACTCTTTCGTCAATGGGCAAAATACGACGCAAGGAGGTACACATCTCAACGCTTTCAAAGAATCAGTTGGTAGAACAGTGCGAGATTTTTTCAAAGGGAAATATGATACTAAAGATATTCGTACTTCTATTATTGCTGCTATTAGTATCAAGGTAGAAGACCCGATCTTTGAGTCACAGACAAAGACTAAATTAGGCTCAAATGATATTGCACCAGATGGTGAAACTATTCGAACGTTTGTGAATAATTTTGTACAGACAGAACTAGGTAACTATCTGCACAGATTTCCGGAAGCGGCAGCGGCACTCGAAAAGCGGATTAAGCAATCGGAGCGAGAGCGAAAAGACATTGCCGAAATCAAGACGAAAGCCCGACAGATGGCTAGAAAAGCCAATTTGCACAACAAAAAACTACGAGATTGTCGAGTTCATTTCTCTGATAGTGTACGAAAAACAGATGAAGAAAAAAGACAAGACTCCACCATTTTTATTACCGAAGGAGATTCTGCAAGTGGTTCTATTACAAAGGCTAGAGACGTACAAACGCAGGCAGTGTTTAGCTTGCGCGGAAAACCATTAAACTGCTTTGGTTTGAAGAAAAAAATAGTCTATGAAAATGAGGAGTTCAATCTACTCCAGCACGCTTTAAATATTGAGGATGGCTTGGATGGTTTGCGCTACAACCGAGTCGTCATTGCTACGGATGCCGATGTAGATGGAATGCACATTCGCTTGCTGCTATTGACGTTTTTCTTGCAATTCTTTCCTGATCTTGTTAGAAATGGACATCTCTATATCTTGGAAACACCACTTTTTAGAGTAAGAGACAAGAAGCAAACTTTCTACTGCTACACCGAATCAGAGAAGCAAATTGCTATTGATAAACTGCGTGGCAAACCTGAAATTACTCGATTTAAAGGATTAGGTGAAATTTCACCTAACGAGTTTAGTGATTTTATCGGTGAAGATATTCGACTAGAGCCTGTTTTGTTGAACGATGAAACCGATATTGAAAAACTGATGAGATACTACATGGGAAAAAATACGCCAACTCGTCAAGAATTTATCATTGATAACCTCAGAATAGAAAAAGATGAAGTGGAGGAATCAGAAAGAACTATCGAAGCAGTAGTAGAGGAGATAGTTGAAATGTAGTTTTTAGTAGAAACACGCACTCAAAACTGTATTGAATTTTAATGGCACGATTATTGATATGTAAGTACTACATCTGCTGCTTTTTTTACGTTACTTTTACTCAACTACCAAATACAAAAAAAAGTAAAGAAGTAGCTCTTTATGAAAGACATAAGAGAAGTGATTTTTTTAATTAGACTATTCCTGTCTGCGTTTATTTTTGACAGCAAATCTAAAACCTACTTGGCAACAGAGACCTTGCAAATAAAAAATCACAATTTTACAACGTCGAAGGTATAAAATAAGAATGTATGTTTGAAGATTTCATGCTACTCCAAAGATTAGAGGATGAGCCTGAGTTCATGCCATTAATATCTATGGAAGAGACAGATGAAGAGCGAGACGATCAAGATTACCCCGATGCAATGCCCATCTTAGCACTAAAAAACACAGTGCTTTTCCCGGGCATCGTCATTCCTATTACAGTAGGTCGAGAGCGATCAATCAAGGCAATCAATCAAGCCTATAACGATAATAAAATAATTGGTGTCATCTCTCAAAGAGATAATGAAGTAGAAGCACCTAGCATCAATGATTTATTCAGTATTGGTACAATAGCTCGAATTGTCAAATTATTAAAAATGCCAGATGGTACAATAACGGCTATCTTGCAAGGGCGCAAGCGTATGAAATTGCTTGAAATTATTACGGATACGCCCTATCTCTCTGGGCAAATTCAGGCGCTGAGTTATACCTCACTTTCTGAATCTCTTGAGTTTGAAGCTCTCATTTCTACTATATTGGACTTGGCACGTCAAATTATTGAATTGTCCCCTAATATTCCTTCCGAAGCCAATCATATGCTCAAGAATATTAATAACAAAGGCTTCTTGCTCAATTTTATTGCCTCTAATTTGGGTTCAGATGTCAAAATGAAGCAGCGTATCCTAGAAATATCTGACCTAAAGGATAAAGCTAATCTCATTCTAGAGAATATGGACAGTGAACTTCAATTGCTGGAGTTAAAAGATCAGATAGAATCTAAAGTGAGAACAGATATTGAAAAGCAACAGCGAGATTACTTTTTGAATCAACAGCTAAGAACCATTCAAGAAGAGTTAGGCTCTAATCCTCAAGATGAAGAACTACAACTATTAGCTGCCAGAGCCAGAAAGAAAAAATGGAGCAAAACAGTACAAGAAATCTTTGATAAGGAGTTCAACAAGCTCCGACGAATGAATCCACAAGTAGCTGAGTATTCTATTCAACTCAACTATATAGAACTGCTGCTGGAATTGCCATGGGAACAATACACAAAAGACAACTTCAACTTGAACCGCGTTCAAAAGGTATTAGATAAGGATCATTTCGGACTAGAAAAGGTGAAAGAGCGCATACTAGAACACTTAGCCGTCCTCAAGTTGAAAGGCGATATGAAAGCACCTATTTTGTGCTTGGTCGGTCCTCCAGGCGTTGGAAAAACCTCACTAGGTAAATCTATTGCTGGCGCCTTAAAGCGTAAATTTGTTAGAATGTCCCTCGGAGGCTTGCATGATGAATCAGAAATTAGAGGACATCGGAGAACCTACATCGGCGCAATGCCTGGACGTATTATACAGTCGCTCAAAAAAGCAGAATCTTCTAATCCTGTCTTTATCTTGGATGAAATTGATAAAGTTGGAAAAGACTTCAGAGGTGATCCTTCTTCTGCATTACTAGAAGTGCTTGATCCTGAGCAAAATGGAGCTTTTCACGACAACTATTTGGATATAGAATATGATCTTTCTAAAGTCTTTTTTATAGCTACAGCCAACTCTTTAAACACCTTACAACCCGCTTTATTGGATAGAATGGAGATCATTCAGGTTGCTGGCTACTCGACAGAAGAAAAAATACAGATTGCTAAAAAGCACCTCATTCCTCAATTAAGAGAGGAGCATGGTCTAAACGCTTCACACATTAGGTTGAAAAGCGAAGTTCTACAGCATATTATTGAATCCTACACTAGAGAGTCAGGTGTTCGTGCTCTCAACCGCCAGATTGCGTCCATCATGCGTCGTGTGGCTAAAAATGTGGCAATGGAAGAACCTTATAATGTAACGCTTAAAGTTGCAGACATTCGCTCCATACTCGGACCAACAAAAGTTTCAAAAGACCAATACCAATCTATGGATACTCCTGGCGTAGCAGTAGGGCTGGCTTGGACACAGGTGGGTGGTGATATTCTTTTCATCGAAGCTAGCCTGAACAAAGGAAAAGGTAACCTCATTCTGACAGGAAACTTGGGCGATGTGATGAAAGAATCTGCCAGAACGGCACTTAGCTATTTAAAAGCACACGCTGAACAATGGGGAATTTCAGAGGAGCAATTCAAAGACCAAGATATTCATATCCACGTACCACAAGGTGCGATTCCTAAAGACGGACCTTCGGCTGGTATCACTATGCTTACTGCTTTAGCTTCTGCTTTTTCGGGACACCTAGTGCAGCCACGCTTAGCTATGACAGGCGAAATCACTTTGAGAGGTAAAGTGCTTCCAGTAGGTGGGATCAAAGAAAAAGTATTAGCTGCCAAACGTGCAGGACTAACTGACATTATCATGTGTAAAGACAATAAAAAGCACGTAGAAGAAATCAAGAAGGAATATTTGATGGGAGTGAATTTTCACTTTGTTGAATCAATGGAGCAAGTGTTAGAGCTGGCACTACAACGTTCTTGAACCAATAGCCAATAATGCAGATCATGCATAGAAAACTCGAATGAACCAATTTTGACAGTATTTCCTTTGAATAAATTGTCTATTGTATTACCTTTCGTTCTGGTTAAATCTATTTTTATAAAATACACAGAATAATGAAATACAACTGGACTATACTCTTGTTCGTAATCTGCTGCTTTGCTTCTAATATTTCAGCACAAGAACAATCAAAAATGAATGCTAGCACTTTTGCTGGCTTTGAAATGCGAAATGTAGGGCCTGCCTTCACTTCGGGACGTATTGCAGACATTGCTATTCATCCTGAAAATACAAATATCTGGTACGTAGCCGTTGCCTCAGGTGGGGTGTGGAAAACAGAAAATTCTGGTGTAACTTGGACACCAATTTTTGACGAGCAGTCTTCCTATTCTACTGGAAGTGTAACTATTGATCCAAACAATCCAAATACAATCTGGGTAGGTACAGGAGAAAATGTTGGTGGTCGTCATATTGGATTTGGTGATGGTATTTACAAGAGTATGGATGGTGGAGCAAGTTGGAAAAATATGGGACTGAAGGAATCTGAGCATATTTCAACTATTATTGTTCACCCTGACCATTCAAATATAGTGTGGGTTGCAGTGCAAGGTCCGCTTTGGAGCAAAGGAGGTGAAAGAGGTTTGTATAAAACCACAGATGGAGGAGTAAGCTGGAAAAAAACACTTGGCGATGATGAATGGACAGGTGTAACCGATATTGTTATTGACCCTAATAATCCAATGAACTTGTACGCTGCAACTTGGGATCGTCATAGAACAGTAGCAGCTTATATGGGAGGTGGACCAGGTTCAGGCATTTATAGAAGTACGGATGGCGGCGAAACTTGGATAGCATGCAAGAAAGGTATTCCGAATTCTAATCTGGGTAAAATTGGTCTAGTTATCAACCCTAATAATCCAAATATCGTTTATGCAGCTATTGAATTAGATAGACGAGAAGGAGGTGTTTTTAAGTCGTCCGATCGTGGTGTAACTTGGGAAAAGCAATCCAATACCGTTTCGGGAGGAACAGGACCCCATTACTATCAAGAATTGTATGCTTCCCCACATCACCAAGAGCGTCTGTATTTGATGAATGTTCGGATTTTAATGTCTGACAATGGAGGCAAAGATTTTAGCACTTTTGCCCCTAGAGGTACGCATTCTGATAATCATGCTATGGCTTTTCGCCCACATGACCCTAACTATGTTTTATTAGGTACAGATGGCGGCTTGTATGAGTCTTTTGATGGTGGTAAAAACTGGCGATTCATTGATAATATGCCAATTACACAATATTATAAAGTAGCTGTAGATGACCGTGAGCCGTTTTATCATATTTTCGGAGGAACGCAAGATAATGGCTCGCATGGAGGTCCTTCTAGAACGGATAATAGCCATGGTATTCATAATGGAGATTGGTATAAAACCCTCTTTGCAGATGGACACCAATCGGCTACAGAACCCGGTAATCCAAATATTATTTATGCAGAAACACAGCAAGGCGGCTTGTACAGAATTGACCAAATCACAGGAGAGCAAGTTGCCATCCAACCTCAAGCAGGCGAAGGCGAAGCGTATGAACGATACAACTGGGATGCACCAATTGTCGTGAGTCCTCACGATCCTACTCGCTTATACTTTGCCTCGCAGCGTGTGTGGCGGTCAGATAATCGTGGGAATAGCTGGACAGCTATTTCTACTGACTTAACTAGAAATGAAGAGCGCTTGCAACTGCCCATCATGGGAGACATTCAAAGTTGGGATAATCCTTGGGATGTATTGGCAATGTCAAACTATAATACTATAACTTCTCTTTCAGAATCACCTGTACAGGAAGGGCTGATCTATGCTGGTACAGATGATGGCATCATTCAGATGACTGAAGATGGTGGAAAAAACTGGAGAAAAATTATGGTAGGAAACATAAAAGGCTTGGAGGAAAGAGCATTTATCAATGATATCAAAGCCGACTTGCACGATGCCAATAAAGTTTATGTTTGCTTGGATAATCATAAAGAGGGCGATTACAGTCCTTACCTTTACATGAGTAGTGATAAGGGAAAAACATGGAAGTCAATCTCAAATGATCTACCTGAACGAACACTAGTCTGGCGATTAGTGCAAGATCACATCAAGCCAGAATTGATGTTTATTGGTACAGAATATGGTATTTATTTCACTTTGAATGCTGGTAAGAACTGGATTAGGCTAAAAGGGGGAGTACCTACTATTCCATTCCGTGATTTAGCGATTCAAAAGCGAGAAAATGACTTAATAGGTGCTTCCTTTGGACGTAGCTTTTTTGTACTAGACGACTATAGTCCACTACGTGAAATAACCCAAGAGACACTAGAGCAAGAAGCTAAATTACTTGCAACTCGTGATGCTCTTTGGTATGTGCCTCGCTCCAATATGAATACTTCTAACGGAATGGATGAGTATATTGCGAAAAATCCAGATTTTGGAGCGGTATTTACCTACTATCTCAAAGAGGGTTTTACAAGTATGAAGGACGAGCGCAGAAAAAAAGAAGAAGAACTAACAAAAGCCGAAGAGACGCTATCTTTTCCAGATTGGGAAGTGCTGGCTTCAGAACAAGTAGAAGAAAAAGCAAAGATTTGGATTACGGTTAAAGATAGCGATGGGGATGTGGTTAAAAGAATATCAGCACCAGCCAAAGAAGGTTTTAATAGAGTTAATTGGGATTTGACCCGCAACTCCAAGCGTCCAATCAATCCAGAAAGTACTTCATCTAGCCAGGGATGGCGCTCTAGAGGCTTTATGGTAATGCCTGGTACCTATACCGCTTCACTTTCTAAGCAGGTAGATGGAGAAATCACGCCACTTTCTGAACCTATTGCGTTTAAAGTGAAGCCGCTTCATGAAGGTGCATTAGAGGGAACACCACATGAAGAATTCACAGCATTCATAAATGAGTTGGAAGAAGTACAGACTAGCTTAATGGCAGCTACTCATCAAATGGATGAAAGCATGAAGAAGGTAAAAGCCATGCAGATAGCTTTAGGAAGAACGGATGGTGATATAGTTGGATTGTCAAAGGGCATTCATGAGTTGAAGAAAGAATTAACAAAACTTCAAATAGAAATGGAAGGCAATCCAGCCAAAGAAATGATTGGAGAAAAAAATAATCCAACTGTATCAGATCGCTTCTACATGGCATATCGTGGAGCAAACACTACTTACGGGCCAACAAAGCTGCATAAAGAATGTCTGACGATGGCTAAAAATCAGTTGACAATAATTGATACCAAACTTTCAGCCATTACGGAGCAGCTACCAGCTTTGGAGCAGCAACTCTATCAGGCAGGTGCACCTTGGATTCAAGGCTCTGATATGGAACGATAATTTGTTTTAGTAGGCAGTACGCTGTTGAAAGCTACTGCCTACTAGACTAAAATTAAACTAAAGCAAAAGGCATAGAGAGACAAGAATACTTGAGGAATTTCCTCAGTTCAAATAATTACCCTGTTTAAAATTAGCTACAATAAAAGGCACTAAATCTTTTATTTCCTCGACATTTTCGAGTTGCTCATTGAAGAGTATTTCAAATTCATCTTCTAAAGCCAAAGACAAAAAAATCATGTCATATTCGTCAAATCCTAAATCCTCTTTTAAATTAGCATCAGATGCTAAGTGACGATGAGCAATTTTGAATTCGTCTGTAATGACATTCATAATGCGATTTTCAATACGAACATAAGTTTTCATACAATCGGATAATTAAGTTAATCACATCCACATTTTAGGTGGAGAAATGTTTTTATCTATCGTAACTATTTTAAAGCTAAAAGACAACGATGCGTTTATTTAGATTTGCTACCTACCATTTAACATAGTAAGTAAAGTTGAACTAGGTATCTTCTTCTATTTTGCAAATGCTAAACTTCCAAAAATCCTCACTTTCGAGTAGCCCTCAATAGTTACTATTCCTTCAAAATTCTTTAACGAATAGAACACCTAGTCGCTGCCTGTATTTGTTAAAAAAATAACAGAAGAAAGCTACCAAAGAGCGCACCTCAATTCTTCCGTCAAGATGCACTCGATCTTATTGCTCAACTACCTTGCTGCTAAAAATGTTTTTAAAGAAATATTTTTTTGCAGCATATCACTAATCACTCAAAAGTATGACCATATACTTCGGGCTAGGGCTAGACGATGATTTTCACTTACAGGCTAAAGTAGAAGGAGGCATTTACTATGCCGGTGCAAAGCGATTGCTGCGATATCTGGAGACTTTGTATGGTTTGCAGGGTTACCCTTCTGATAATGAACATCTGCGGATTGAGCAGTATCGGCAGGCACTGACGCAACATTTGGGGCAGCATAGCCATCCATTTTATGAGCGTTCCTTTGAGGCGGATCAATTAGCTACTGCAACAGAACTATTAGCACGGAGGGATGAATTAAAATTGGCAAATTGGGATTTTAAGCTAAAAAAGGATATGCCTGAACGGCTACAAGTGCTGGCCGAATTAGAGGCAAGCATCACAGTGGATTATGATTTGCAACAACCCAATGAACGCTACTTATCACTAGGCTATGCAGATCGTATGGTACAAGTGTTGGACACTGCTGCAAAACGAAAGAACCAGCTAGAGGAAATTCGCTTGATTGAGCCTTTTGCTATTTTACCTACTTATTTCCAACGACTTTTTGAACAATTGAAGCAGTTAGGTACAACAATTAAGCAACTGCCTACACCTGTAGTTGAAGGTGATTCTGATTTAGCATTGTTCCAACAAAAACTGTTGAGCGATGAATTTACAACAAAAAAAGACCTGAAGGCCGATGGAAGTTTAATCATTTTAAAGGCTAAGCGAGAAACAGATATAGCAACTTATTTAGCTAAGCTACTTCGTAAGAACCCTAGTATGCAGCCATATATATTGACCGTAGAAAAAAATAGGACGTTAGATAATGCTTTTATTCAAGAGGGTTTGCCATGTATGGGAATTTTGACGGCTTCTTCGGCTCGACCAATGCTACAAATTATCAAATTAGCTCCTGCTTTTGTTTGGGAACCTATTGATCCATTTAAGATCATGGAATTTGTTACCTTAAATATCAAGCCCTTAGAAGAAGAACTTTCTAATCGAATAGCTCGTCAGTTAGCAGCCACGCCAGGCATTGGTGGTGAAGATTGGAATACTACTATTCGCAGTTATTTTGATGAGTTAAATGTAGCTACAATTGATGACCCTAATATTGATGTAGGGGAAATTCGATTTCAGTATAATTTTTGGTTTAATCGCAATCGCTACAAGACTTCACAGCGTGTGCCAATTGATGATATAATTGAAATCTATCAGTATCTTGGTAATTGGGCATACCAACAATTTGTAGGTACTGGCGAACGCAATGGCTCACTGATGGTGCTGAGCGAGCAAGCTAAACGCATCCAAGAACTCCTAGAAGCCCAACCCGAACAATCACTTTCTTTTTTAGAATTGGAACGCGTCGTTCGCACAATTTACGAGCCATCCCCTGTGCTGTTCCGAGAGCAGGAAGTTGGTTTTTATCCTTTTGTCCATCACATTGCAGCCTTCATTAAGCCAGTGGAGCAATTGGCTTGGTGGAATTTTGTGCAGCTAGAACCCAATCATTTTTTTTCTAAGTGGTATCAGCATGAACGAAATTATTTAAAGCAAAAAAATATTTTACTCGAAACGCCTCAAGAAGAAAACGCTCGTCTGATTTGGCATCGCAAGCAGCCCGCCTTGAATACTCAAAAGCAGTTGATTCTGCTCATGCCTGAAAACATTGAAGGACAAACGGCTCATTTGCATCCACTGCATAGTGATTTACAAGCTACTTTTAAGACACTTTCTTCCATTACAATTGATTTGGATGAATTAGATACACAATCTACTTTTAGACATTTAGTGCTGCCGAGCTATCATCCACTTGAAATGCAGCAACTAGGTAAGCCCAAAGCATTTCTGCATATTCCTGAATTAATGACCTACTTGAAAGAAGATCATGAGACTTATAGTAGTTTGGATACGCTACTCTACTATCCTTATCAATGGGTATTTAGATATAAAACACGCCTTATCAAGTCGTCTATTTTGAGTTTAGTGAAAGACAACACGCTGCTGGGAAATCTAGCACATCGTTTTTTTGAGCGGTTGCTGAAAGAGAATATCCTAAATTGGAGTAAAGTGCAAGTCAATAATTGGATAGACAACCAAGCCAAGTATATGTTTGGGCAAGAAGGGGCAGTATTGCTAATGTATGGTCGGGAACCTGACAAGGTCAATTTCTTGAATCGTTTAAAGTATGCTGCTTGGAGCCTAGTGGCTTCTATTCAAAATAATGGATGGCAGGTAAAAGATACTGAGCTGAACATTGATGGGGAGTTTATGAGTAAAGAATTGAGAGCTAAGGCCGATCTAGTACTGCAAAGAGAAGATGAAATTGCAGTAGTGGATTTAAAATGGCGAGGTGCAGGCTATCGAGAAGCCATGATTAAAAATCAAGAGGACTTGCAGTTGGTGCTATATTCCCGCTTAGTGGACAAACCTGAAAATTGGGCACATACAGCTTACTTCATTATTGAACGAGGCAAAATGATTGCAAGAAATAATAAAGCCTTCAGAGAGGTAAACCCTATAGATGCTGAATGCAACCATGCCGTAATTCATGATAAAATTATTTCAAGAATTGAAGCGACCTATCAATGGCGAGCAACTCAAATCCAAAAAGGGCTAATAGAAGTGCGTTGTTCCAAAACGCAGCATGACATTGAGGATTTACTAGAGCAATATGGCATTCCAACCGATGCGATGAGCTTACTAGAAATGAAAAGTAAAGATGCTAAGTTTGATGATTATAAGGTGTTGATTAATTTGCTATCCTAGGTTTTCTACTCAGACTTTATGGCTAATCGCTCATCAATCCATTGAGTGAAGTAGTCAAAATTATATGGCATAACTGTAGTTATAAACAGGCATTTATTCTTCTACTCGATTCCAAAAGGTTTAATTCTTCATCTTTCTATTGTTTCCAGCGATTGGGAGCATCGATACAATCCTGCTGAATATTCAAAGCAATAGAATATTTTGCAGTTTTAATTGATTAATAAACATAATTTCACATTAAGTTAATAGTAATATCAGACTTTTGCAGCAATTATTTCGTAAATTTATTTATGATAAGTAATGATAACTCTAAATCAGGTATTGTTAAAACTATGTAGATGAGACGAGCATTGGATTTGGTAATCATTTCAGATGTACATTTAGGTACTTATGGATGCCACGCAAAAGAACTTTTGACTTATTTGAGAAGCATTAACCCTAAATGTTTAATCTTAAATGGTGACTTTATTGACATTTGGCAGTTTAAGAAAAAGTATTTTCCTAAGGAACACATGCAAGTATTGAACTGCATCCTAAAAATGGCAGAACGTGGAACTAAAGTTTATTATTTGACAGGCAATCATGATGACAGCTTGCGTAGATATGTCAATTTTTCAACAGGCAATATTCATTTAAGAAATCACATGACCATACAGCTAAATCAAAAGAAATACTGGATATTTCATGGAGACGTTTTTGATCTTTCTATACAATATTCTCCTGTGATTGCCAAGATTGGAGGAAAGGGGTACGATTATTTAATCTGGCTCAATCGCTTCGTAAACAAAGTGCGTGAGCGATTGGGAATGAGCAAAATGTCTTTAGCTGGGCGCATCAAAGATGGGGTAAAATCAGCCATCAAATTTATTAGTGATTTTGAAGATAAAGCCATTCGTCTAGCTGCTGAAAAAGGCTATGATTATGTCGTGTGCGGGCACATCCACTGCCCTCAGATGCGATCAGTAACTACGAAAGATCGGCAAATTATTTATCTCAATTCTGGAGATTGGGTGGAAAATTTGACCGCATTAGAATATCAATGGGGCAATTGGACGATCTACAAATATGACGAAGACGACTATACCAACCTACCGCCTTTGTTTGAAGAAGAGTTAGCAGAAGAAGCATTAGAAACCACCTCTGCACAAGTACTTTTTGAGCAAATGGTGCAGCGATCAATAAATAGCTGGTTACTGTAACTGCTGCAGTCTCTGCAAACCTTCCTGTGCTTCTGCGTAATCGGGTGCCATGCGTAGAGCCTGCTCATAGTTTACTTTGGCATCTGATAGATTACCCAAAAGTTCGCTCGTCAATCCGCGATAGTAATAGGCTCGGATATGTGTAGGAGAAACATTAGTAGCAATCTCAAATTGCTGCCGAGCCTCGTCCAACCTATCTAAATCCAAATAGAGTAGCCCCGCATTGAAATAAGCCTCTTCATACTGAGGATCAATGATATTTATTTTTTTATAAACCTCCAGAGCAGCCTCCAAGTCGTTAGCTGTGTTAGCCAAATAGAAGGCTTTGGCATGCAGCACGGTAACATCCTCAGGTGCTACCCGAATGGCGTTATCAAAGTACTGAATAGCAATAGGATTCTCTAAACTTGCAAACAACTGTCCTAGTTCAAGCCAACCATCAACTAGATCAGAATTGAGATCGACGGCTTCTTGAAAGCTATTGATGGCACGAGCAGTATCCTGCATATCTTTAAAAGTCATTCCCATCATAAAATAAGCCTCTGCATTTTGAGCGTCCAGCTTTAAGATGCGGTCAATTGTTTTTAGAGAAGCCTCGTGTTTAGTCAGAATAAGTTGAAACTCACTTAATTTAAGTAGTGAATAAATATGTTCAGGATATAACTCCACTGTTTTTTCCATGGTTTCCAAAGCCAATCTAGACTTGTAATAATCCAAATAAACATCTGCTAACAAGTGCAAATAATCCATATTTGTAGAATCAATTGCCAGTGCTTGTTGAAGATCATTAATGGCATTTTCATAGCCGTTGTACTCGTAGTACATGCTAGCTCTAGCAAAGTAAAGTTGAGGATCACTAGGATTGTTAGTGATGCTACGAGTGATGTTGTCAATATCTTCGTAGCCAGTTGGAGCAACTGTCTTTTGTTCAGTTTCCTTTTCAGTTTGGCAAGCAAAAACAGCAATAAAAATAATAGTAACTAACGCATACTGTAGCTTCATAAGGAAAGTAATTTTTTTTGAAAAGTGAGTAAATACCTTTTGATACTGACTCTTGTTAAAAACACTTTGGTGAAAGATTAACTGAATCTTGTGTGAGTTTTACTGTAGTTGTTTGTTGTGTGCATAAATTTATTTATTCTATTTTGGGTTTAGCTCTGATTCAATACTAGCTTTCAATTCTTTAGATTCTTCGACTATCATTTTATAATTGTCCACCTTTTGGGCAATCAAAGATTTATAAATGTTGTTTTTTCTTTTCATTAATTTTCGATTTTACATTCAACTTATGAAGTTCCTTTTTCACTCTCACTTTCACTTTTGCATTTGTAATTGGAATCATGTTGTTTTATTCTTTTTGATTCTGACTAACGTCCGCTAAACTGCTGATTATCAATTGTTATTTTTCTAATTCAAATATACCTTTTCTTCATTAGTATATCAAATTCCCCTAGTAAACATTAGCAAGGAAAATTAATTTGCCGTGGAAAAATTGATATTTTTTGTCATCAATTTTGGTGCGTTTGAATCTGGGGAATTGCCAACAAAGGTTGGCGGCTTTGCGAAGGCGAGGTATTCTAGCACTGAATTTCATTAGAAACACAAAACTTTGATTTATCACTAAACTTTCTTGAAAGCACAAAACCCTCGCTTTTGCAAAACCGCTGTTATGGCTAGTATTCCTTTCTTTAGAATACATTGTCAAGTGATTTTGCATTTAAAATTCTTTCTTTTGACGAATATCTCGGATTTTGTGGGGCTTTTCCTTTACTTGTTCCTAATGGCACTTTCTTTATTTTCTCCGCTGGTTCAGTAAAATGAAGAATATATTTATTTGTGTCTTTCCATTGCTCAATTGACTTAATTTCTGCCATATGTGTTATCGCTGAAATTGGTGCGACTTGATAAGCTGCAATGTATTTTATCTTGGGAATCATAGAGGAATTAAGTCGGATTGCATACCAACAATTTTCATCTATAAATGCTTCTTTAAATCCGTCTTCTCTTGCAGGTATTACGATAGTGTCTATGTCCGAAATGTCAACCTTTTCGGTGTCTTCTGTTACTTCGTTTAAGAACGAGTCAAATTCATAAAGAATTTTTCCACTTTCGGATTTATACCTTTTAAGTGTCGTAACTTCTACTGGGAACTTAAAGCGACTTATTAAAACTGTTTCTAATTCTTCACCAAGTTCGTCAATTATCAGTAAAGCGTTGAATGAGTCTTTTTTATGAATTATTGATTCTAGTAAATAGTCCACATTTTCATAACCATTCTTTTTTGCGAAAGTCTCACACTTTTTCCACTCGTCAGGTCTTTTTTGAAGCATCTGTTTAATGATGTTCTTAACCTTCACTTTGGATGTCTCAAACGATAATGAAAATTCAAGTATTTGAACTGCTATATGCTTTAGGTGTTGATGACTTGCTAAGTCATTTTCAACCACAAATATTTTAGGATCTTGCTTATTTGTTAAGTCAATTAAATATCCATCAGGTAAATTGTTGGTTCCTCCTTTTTGTCCGATTTTTTTCTTGTCGTCAAGATATATTCGAGTTGAACCAAACAAAGCCTCTTTTACTTCATTTACTGCATCTTCTAGTTCCGATTCTTTGTCATACGGAATTTCAATGTATTTCTCTTCTTTATTCCAAAGCATAGTCGTTTTTTATATTAGCCTACAACGAGAGTCTGCGCACCAACCCTGAATATTTATAAATATAGCACTTAGCGTGCAAATAGAAAGCTTCTAGTGGGATAATTTTTTTTGTTTTGAGATTATTTAGAAAAAGAAACTCATAAAAAAAAGAGGCTAAAAGAGGCTTTAATGAAGCCTAAATCTTTGAAAGTTAACAATATTGCGATGCAGCACTACACTTTTAGCATCAGGATCGGTCAGGCTAATTTGGCTTTCGCCAGACTCATTGAGTTGCTTTTCTATTTGTCTGTAATTGGCTTTTTGGGTGTTTTGATAGGTGATTTTACGAGCTGACGACTACATCAATTCAATAATTAAGTCATTTTGTTCTACCAATGTTTTTTCTGATAGATGAATTTTCTTAATCTCGCCTGCTACTGGTGCAGTGATGGTGCTTTCCATCTTCATGGCTTCAATAATGAATAGTGGAGCATTAACTTTCACTTGATCGCCTACTTTTACCAATATTTTTGATAAGTTCCCCTGCAACGGTGCGCCAATTTCCTGTGTTCCACTTGCTTTTTGATGAACGGATTTTTCAACTTTAGCGGAATTATCCTGCACCTCAATTGCTCTAGTTTGACCATTTAGCCTAAAAAATACTAGTCGCCTTCCTTGATCGTTGGCTTCCGTTTTATTTAGGAATTTGATGGTCACTGCTTTTCCTTTTTCTATTTCTACAATGATTTCTTCATTGGCTTCCATGCCATAGAAAAACGAAAGGGTTGGAATAGGGCTAACTGCACCATATTGTTCTCTGAATACATGGTAGTCTCTAAATACTTTTGGATATAGCTGGTAAGAGATAAAGTCTTTGATATCGTAATGATCGCCAAATTCTTCATAAAACGATTTTAGCTCATTTTCAAAGTCAACGGGAGCAAGATGAGCGTTGGGGCGTTCCGTGTAAGGTGTTTCATTTTGGAGCACAATTTTCTGAATCTTAGGTGGAAAACCACCGCTCATCTGACCAAGATCGCCTCTCATCAATGCTTTGACACTATCCGGGAAGGCTAGGTTACTTCCTCGCTCTAAGATGTCTTCTTTAGTTAAATCATTTGCTGTCATAAACATTGCCATATCTCCTACTACTTTAGACGAAGGCGTTACTTTGACTAGATTTCCGAAGAGTTCGTTAGCAATTTTGTAGTTCTTTTTGATGGTTTCAAATTGATCCTCTAGCCCTAGCCCTCTTGCTTGTGGACGCAGGTTGGAGTACTGTCCACCTGGAATTTCTGTTTCATAAATATCTGCCGAACCTGCTCGAAGCTCTGATTCAAATGGATAATAATAATCCCTTACGGCTTCCCAGTAGTTGGAAAACTGATTAAGCGAGCCTAAATCAATTGGGAAAGCTCTTGGATGACCTTCCAACATAGCAACTAAGGAATTAAAGTTTGGCTGACTCGTCAAGCCCGACATGGAGGCAATAGCCACATCAATCACATCTACGCCCGCATCTACTGCTTTTAGATAGGTTGCAGATTGTATAGAAGAAGTATCGTGTGTGTGTAAATGTATCGGCAGATTCACGGCTTGCTTTAGAGCGCGAATCAATAGTTCGGCAGCTCTAGGTTTGAGTAATCCTGCCATGTCTTTTATGGCAATAATATGTGCACCCAAATCCTCTAGCTCTTTCGCCATGCTGACGTAATAGTCTAGTGTGTATTTTTGCTCATTTGGATTGGATAAGTCGCCAGTGTAGCAAATACAGGCTTCGGCTATGCTATTGGTTTTTTCTCGAATCGTCTGAATACTGACTTTCATGGATTCTACCCAATTTAGACTATCGAATACTCTGAAAATATCAATACCCGTTTCTGCGGCTTCTTCAATGAATTTAACCACCAAATTATCTGGATAAGCCTTATAGCCCACTGCATTAGAGCCACGTAGTAACATTTGAAGACAAATATTAGGAATCGCCTCGCGGAGTATTTGTAGTCTTTTCCATGGGCTTTCTTTCAAAAATCGGTGTGCAACATCAAAGGTGGCACCTCCCCATACTTCTAAGCTAAATAGTCCTTGCGAATGATGATGTGCATAACTTTCTGCTACCTTTTTCAAGTCGTAAGTTCGCATTCGAGTAGCGAGTAAACTTTGATGAGCATCTCTGAAAGTCGTATCGGTGTAGTAAATGGCATTTTGTTCTTTCAGCCAACTGGAAAAACCTTCTGGCCCGAGCTTTTGCAATAGCTGCCGAGTGCCTTCCCGAGGTGTTGTGTTCGGATGAAACTTAGGTACAATGGGCTGTCTAAACACCTTGTCTTTATCTACTTTCTTAATATCGGGATGTCCATTGACAATGACTTCTGCTAAATAGCGCAGTAGTTTAGTGCCACGATCTCTGCGTCTTGGCAGATCAAATAGTTGAGGGTTATTTTTGATGAAATTAACGGTTGCTTTTCCCTCTAAGAAAGTCTCATTTTGTAATAAATTGAGCAAGAAATCAATATTGGTTTTTACGCCCCTCACCCTGAACTCTCTCAGGGCGCGATGTAGGCGTTGCGATGCCCCTTTCATGGTGCGCCCCCAGCCCGATACTTTCACTAAGAGGCTATCAAAGAAAGGTGAAATTTGTGCTCCGGCATAAGCATTACCAGCATCTAAGCGAATGCCCATGCCACTCGCAGAGCGATAGGCAATCAAAGTGCCATAGTCGGGCTTAAAATCATTTGCGGGGTCTTCCGTTGTTACACGACATTGGATGGCGACTCCTTCAATTTTTATGTCCTGTTGTGATTGGATATGGATGGACTTGTGGGATAAAGCATACCCCATTGCAATCAGAATTTGTGAGCGTACTATGTCAACACCTGTGATTTCTTCTGTAATAGTATGCTCTACTTGAACTCTAGGATTGACTTCTATGAAATAGATGCTTTCGTCTTCATCTACCAAAAATTCTACTGTTCCCGCATTGCTGTACCCGACTTCATGAGCGATGCGAAGGGCGTAATTGTAAAGTTTATCCTTAGTAAATGCTGTTATAGAAAGGCAAGGCGCTACCTCTACAACTTTCTGAAAACGCCGCTGCACCGAGCAGTCTCGCTCAAACAAATGAACAATGTTACCATAATTGTCGCCTAAAATTTGAATTTCTATGTGCTTGGGATTCTGGATGTACTTTTCCAAGAAAACAGTGTCATTTCCAAAGGCTGTTTTAGCCTCGCCCTTGGCTTCCTCAAATTCAACTTCTAGCTGTGATTCATCCCAGACGACTCGCATTCCTCGACCGCCACCACCAGCAGCAGCCTTCACCATTATTGGATAGCCAATCCTATTAGCCTCCTCTTTTGCTATTGCTAAGGTGCTGAGTTCTTGTTTGCTATCTTCTATTAATGGTACATTGACTTTTCGAGCTAGCTTCTTAGCGGCTATCTTATCGCCTAGTTGATCCATTACTGCTGTCTTCGGACCCACGAAGATGATGCCTTCTTCTCGGCATCTTCTAGCAAAATTTACATTTTCGGAAAGGAAACCATAACCGGGGTGTATGATTTCCACATCGTTTTTCTTAGCTGTTTTTATAATTTCTTCTATATCCAAATAGGGCTTGAGTGGGTCATCATCTTCTCCGATTTGATAGCTCTCATCAGCCTTGTAGCGATGCAAAGAGTATCTATCCTCGTAGGTGTAGATCGCTACTGTTCTCAGTTTCAGTTCTGATGCTGCCCTCAAGATGCGAATGGCAATTTCCCCTCTATTGGCAACTAATAATTTTTCGTATCTATGTTTTTCTGCTTGCATAGCGGTATGAATCTTTTCAAATGAATAGTAAAAATAAGAATGATAGGGAATTTTGAATATGCTAGGCACAATAAATTTGTGGAGAAGCATAAAAAAAGCGAGCATCCAACACTTAATCGAATGCTCGCTTTGCTTACAGCAACTCGTTTGATAGAACCTAATCTAATCCAACGATTGATTTACAACGGCGGCTGCATTGGCTAACTCTTGATATTCTTCGGGCGTTAAGCCATCCATACAATAATGAATAGGATTGACAGGCTTACCTTTAAAGTGCACTTCGTAATGCAAATGTGGAGCTGTTGAAGTACCAGTACTACCGACCTTTCCAATCACTTGTCCTTTTATTACTTCTTGTCCTGATTCGACTTCTATTTGGCTCATGTGTGCATACAAGGTTTTGTAGCCATAGCCATGATCTATTGTTACGTTCCAGCCAAAACCAGTCCGTCTTTTTTCTACTCTTACAACTTTTCCGTCTCCTGTTGCTTGAATAGGAGTACCTTTTGGTGTGGTAAAGTCTAAACCGTAGTGCATCTTGCGGACTTTATGGATTGGATGCAAGCGATAGCCGAAGCCAGATAAGAAGGTGATTTTTCGCTTTAATTTATCTTCTCTAATTGGTTTTATAGATGGTATGGAAGCCAACATATCTTCTTTCTGCTGCGCTTTCATCATGATCGTATCCAGAGAAGCTGACTGAATTGCCATTTGGCGTTTCAATTTATCTGCCTTTTCTAAAGTAGCAATTAATAATTCGCTGCTGTTAGAGAAGTTTTTCAATGCTCCATATTTTTCATGACCTCCAATACCGCCATTCCAAACGCCTTCATCTATTGGATCCATTCCAAAAATCATACGGTGAGCCGTGGCATCTCGCTTTTGGATACCTTGTAATGAAGCTGACATTTTAGTAATGTCTTCCCCCATCTTGGCAATTTGGAAATTTAGTTGCTTGATCTCTGCCTCTAATTGTTCCTCTTTTGGAGAAGTATTGTATTTATCGTAGATAAATGAAAATAACAAACCTGTAACTAAAACCGCAGAAACTACACTAATCGCTTTGATTAGTTTTTGACTCAGTGGTTCTACAACTTTCTCGTAACGTAAGGTCTGAGTGTTGTAAATAAATTTTTCCTTAGCCATAAGTGTTTTAATTCGTCAACAATCATTATTACTTGGATTTATCTAATTCTCAAATATTGAAAAGAACATGAATCAAGTATAACGTATCCAACTTTTATTCTAAATTTGCAGCACTTTTAGCTGCTTATTTAGCTATGTTCACTAAGATTTAAGGATAATTTTTAATGGCGATTGGTGTAAAGGTAAATGTCAGCGTTTAAAATCCAAATATATTTTAACATTTCTAGTGTTTTTTAACAAGATTTTTAGATTTCTGAGTAGCTTATAACACTAACAAAACCAATTACTCAATGCTTTTCATCAGTTACAAAAAGAAAGATTGAATGACTAAAACCATGACTTCTAAGGAAATACGACAGCAGTTTTTAGATTTTTTTAAGTCGAAGCAGCACAAGATTGTCGCTTCTGCACCGATTGTAAATAAGGATGACCCCAGTTTAATGTTCACCAATGCGGGGATGAACCAATTCAAAGATTTCTTTTTGGGCAATAAAACCCCTGATAATCCAAGAATTGCAGATACGCAAAAGTGCCTTAGAGTCAGTGGAAAGCACAATGACTTAGAAGAGGTCGGCATTGATAGTTATCACCACACGATGTTTGAAATGTTGGGCAACTGGTCTATTGGTGATTATTTTAAGAAAGAAGCGATTGATTGGGCTTGGGAGTTACTGACAGAAGTGTATGGCTTGGAGAAAGACCGTTTGTATGTCTCTGTTTTTGAGGGTGACCAATCGGACAATTTGCCTTTAGATTCAGAGGCAGTGGCGTATTGGAAGCAGTGGGTGGATGAGAATAGAATTTTGTATTATGATAGAAAGGATAACTTCTGGGAGATGGGCGATACAGGACCTTGCGGACCTTGCTCAGAAATTCATGTCGATCTCAGAAGTGATGAAGATCGGGCAAAAGTGGATGGAAAAACCTTAGTAAACGCTGACCATCCGCAGGTGGTAGAAATTTGGAACTTGGTATTTATCCAGTTCAACAGAAAAGCGGATGGTAGCCTTGAAAATCTTCCAGCGAAACATATTGATACAGGCATGGGCTTTGAACGCTTGACGATGGCGTTGCAAGGTAAAACTTCCAACTACGATACTGATATTTTTACACCTTTTATTGATTTTATCTCGAAGGCTTCGGGTAAAGAATACACGTTTAGTTATGCAACCGATGCTAAAGTGGATATTGCTATGCGCGTGGTGGCAGACCACATCCGAGCTGTTGCTTTCACGATCGCAGATGGCGAAATGCCAAGTAATACTGGAGCGGGTTATGTGATTCGTCGAATTCTGCGCCGTGCGGTTCGTTATTATTACTCTTTCTTGGAAATTACTGAGCCATTTTTGTACAAGATGATTCCGCTTTTGGCAAGTGAGTTTGAGCAAGTATTTCCAGCTCTAAAAGCACAAGAAGCCTTTGTAAAAAAAGTGATTTTAGAAGAAGAAAAATCCTTTTTACGCACGCTCCAAGATGGATTGAGTAGATTTGAAACAATTGAAGTAAAAGAGGGTGTAATTGATGGAGAAGCTGCTTTTGAACTTTATGATACCTTTGGCTTTCCAATTGACTTGACTCGATTGCTGGCTGCTGAGCGAGACTTGAAAGTAGATGAGGCAGGTTTTGAGAAGGCATTAAAAGCACAAAAAGATCGTTCTCGAAAAGATGCTAAAAAGGAAGTAGGCGACTGGACTGTTTTGATCAACGAGCCAACTGTTGAATTTGTGGGGTACGACGATTTGGTGGTTGAAGGTGCACAAGTGGTGAAATACCGTACAGTGAAGGTAAAAAAAGGAGAACAGTATCAAATCGTGCTCAATAAGACACCATTTTATGCAGAGGGTGGGGGACAGGTTGGCGACACAGGGCTATTCTTCTTTGGCGATGAGCAAATTCCAGTGATTGATACGAAAAAAGAGAACGATCTTATTATTCATTTTGTCCAAAAATTACCTAAAAATATTAATGCAGTAGTTAAAGCAGAAGTGAATTTAGCAAAGCGAGAACTAACAGAAAACAACCACTCTGCTACCCATTTAATGCACGCTGCTCTGCGGCAAGTGCTGGGCGATCATGTGCAACAAAAAGGCTCATTGAATAATGAAAAATACTTGCGGTTTGATTTTTCACACTTTCAAAAAATGACGGAGGAAGAAATTGCTCAAGTAGAAAAAATAGTGAATCAAAAGATTCGCGAAAATGTAGCATTGGAGGAAGCTAGAAGCATTCCGATTGAAGAAGCAAGGCAAGCGGGAACAACCATGCTTTTTGGTGAAAAATACGGTGATTTTGTTCGTATGATTACTTTTGATTCTAGTTTCAGCCGAGAACTTTGTGGTGGATGCCATGTGGATGCAACGGGAGAAATCGGGTATTTTAAAATACTGAATGAAGGTGCAGTAGCGGCAGGGGTGCGACGCATTGAAGCGGTAACTGCCGAGGCTGCCGAGGCGTTTATCAATAAGGAGTTAGCAGCCTTATCAGAGGTACGTACCTTACTAAAAAATCCTAAAAGTGTTGCTAAAGGAGTGGAGTCCCTTCAAGAAGAAAATAAACAATTGCAAAAGCAGATTGAAGAGTTGCTGATGGCACAGGCAAGTTCATTGCAGGTTGCATTGAAAAAGCAATTTCAAGACAAGGACGGCATTCATTTCTTAGCGTCTAAAGTGGATTTAGCGGATTCCAAAGCCTTGAAAACACTATCTTATAACTTAGAGAAAGAAGTTGGAGATGCCGTTATCATATTTGGAGCGATAATCAACGAGAAGCCTCAATTGATGGTTACGATTAGTGAAAATTTGACGAAAGAGAAAGGCTTGAATGCTGGTAATATTATAAGAGAGCTCGCTAAAAACATCAAAGGTGGTGGCGGTGGGCAAGCCTTTTTTGCTACTGCTGGCGGCAGTGACGCAAGTGGTTTGGATAAGGCAATTGCGCTGGCAGAGGAAATACTTTAAATTTAGAAGAGGCTGTCTCGAAAGTAGTTTTAGTTATCTGATGTGATTTTGATGCTTTATAATCAAATCTTCTAGTTACATTTTCACTTTCGAGACGGCCTCACTTTTTATCTGTCTCCTTTTGAGGCACAAAACTGCGTTTATCATAATTACAGTTTTGTGCCTTGAAGAGGGTGTAACTTTATTTCACAAATGAAATATTTTTATCCATTCCTTTTACTTGTAAGAAGTAATTGCCCGATGGCAATGCTGAAATGTCAAATCGTGTTTGATTAAATCCTTCTGACAAGTCAATTCGGTTCGCCTGTACTACTTGCCCTTTCGCATTAAAAATTCGGATAATGCCACCATCAATACTTTGTGTTGCATTGATTTCTAGTGTAATTACATCAGTCGCTGGATTTGGATATAAGCGATTGACACTCATGCTGCTCACTGCAAAGTTGGTACGATTAGATGAATTAATATCACTGATTGTTACAACTGATTCATCGTCCTCTGCTGGCGTCATAGTATCATTGTTATTAGGTGTAGAGTCAATATCTTCTTGATCTACGGATTCAACTTGAACGAAATTGGTAATATCTACGTCTCGTACTAGAGAAAACAGTGTCAAGAACAAAGTATCGCTTTGACCCGCTGGCAAAGATTCAATATCCCATTTTCCAATCACTAAGCGATATAGTCCATTCGTTACTTCTGCACTGGTATGTACCATACCCTCAGGGCGACCTGCTGCAATTCTTATGTTTGTAGCTTCTACTGTACCAGTATTACTTACCACAATTTCGTAAAGCGTTGTTGTATAAATGGAATAAGTGCCAGGAGAAGTGGTAATACTTAGTTCCAAATCAACAAATTCTGCTGGATTGATTGCGCCTCTCGTCAATACGACTGAAGCACTCTGACCTGTATTTTGTAATGCGCCATCAGTTGCAATCGCTCTATGATACAAGGTAATTGTTTGACCTATTTCAAGACCTGCACCTTGAAGTAAGGCATCTACGGTTGCAAAATCGGTGATGAATGCTGTATCCATAACGTTTGTTTGGAAAACAATGGAATTGAAGTCTTCATCAGCAGCTAATTGCCAAGTATAAGATAAGTTATCTCTATCCTGTGCAGCACTCCAAGTTGGCACGAAGGGAGTATCACCTGCACCCTCAATTGTAATAGATGCACCGTCCGCAGGCGCAGTAATCATGATATCACCTTGTGGGAATCGGTTGATTTCTGGTAAAATTTGCCCTCTCAACTCACCACTTCTTGAAAATTCAGAGTGAATGTTTACATATAAGTTACCAGCTCTCAAGGCTGCCACTTGCTCATCTGTTAATTCAAATATATTTTCTGCTGCATTGTAACTGCCACCTAGCAAGTCTTCATCTGTATCAGTGTTTAACAGAATTTCAATACCGCCATTTTGACCTGCTGCTGCTAAGTGGATATGAGCACCACCTGCTATATCAGCTGCAAAAGTTCCTTGCAAATTATCGAATCGACCACTTACTGTTAAGAAATTGCCAGTCAGTTCAAACTTCAGTCCACCACTTGCTGCGGTCATTAAAGCGGGTACTTCGTTTGCACCACTTAGCGTTGTTGTGAAATAAGTTGTTGCTAGTGGAAGCAATTGTCCACGAATTTCACCTGAACGAGCAAACTCAGAATGTACATTTACGTAGATACCTCTACTACGAATAGTATCTAGTAAACCACTTTCGATTGAGAATGTATTTTGTCCTGCTGTGAAAGTACCACTTCTGTTGTCAGCACTGATTGTTGTGTTCAATAATTCTCTAACTGGACCGTTTGCGCCTGCCAATGCCGTGTGGAAGTGTACGCCACCAACAATATCAGTAGCTAAATCCCCTCTCAAACCTGCGAAAGAACCTGTTGCAAAACCATTACTACCATTTACTTCAACCACTACCATACCCGTTGCGTCTGTATCCACTGGTGGGTTTTGGCTTGCGCCTGAGAGTGGTGCAACGAAGTAAGCATTTGCTTCAAATAATAACTGAGAGCGCAACTCACCTGAAGCAATATCTTCAGAATGAATATTTACATAGAACTGGCGTCCACGTACCTGTGCTACTTGCTCATCTGTTAATGTAAAGGTGTTTTGAGCCGCCTCAAAAACGCCTGAAAGTCCGTCTTCACTTTGCGTAGTCGTCAATAAATACCGAATGCCTCCTGTTTGACCAGCAAAGCCTAAGTGTAGGTGTGCACCACCTGCAATGTTTGTTGCTAATGGACTGCTCAATCCCGCAAAAGAGCCAGATACAGTTAATTGATTACCGCTCAACTCTGCTTTTACTGCGCCTAAAGCACTCGTTGATATTTCTGGTACTTCAAAAATACCTGATAAAAATCCGTTGAAGTTGATAGCACTTTCTGGCAACAACTGCCCTCTCAACTCGCCACTTCTTATATCTTGTGAATGAATATTTACATACACGCCTCTGTTGTAAAGTCGCATCAAGTCTTCTGAAAAGTCAAATACATTGTTATTAGCTGGAAACGTACCTGTACGATTATTTTCTGTGTTAGATGCAATTGGTACAATCACACCACCTGTCATACCTGCCATTCCGCCGTGCAAATGTGCGCCACCTACAATATCAGTTGCTAAATCACTTTCCAAGCCATTAAATGTACCTGATACTTGTATTTGTCCATCTGCCAGCACCTCTGCCAATACCATACCTGTTGCTGTGGTTGTTACAATTGGTACCTCATAGCCACCTGAAAGATGTGCTCGGAATACTGTTCTAGCATCATTACTTACAATTTGTCCACGAATTTCACCTGAACGTGCTTTTTCTGTGTGGATATTGATGTAATAACGTCTGCCTTCCAATGCACTTACTTGCTCATCTGTCAATGTAAATGTATTGCTGGATGCTTCAAAAGTACCACTCTTTAAATCATCAGCAACATTAGTTGTTAATGGAAATGCAATACTTCCATTTTGACCTGCCATCGCTAGATGAATATGCGCTCCTCCTGCTACATCCGCAGCAAAGTCACCTTCTAAACCCGCAAAGGAACCCGTTACCACCATTTCATTACCACGTACTTCCACTACTGCCGAGCCACTTGCTGCTGTCATCACGACTGGCACTTCATAGCTGCCAAAAAGATTGGAAGCATAATAAGCATCAGCCTCTGGTAACAATTGACCTCTGATCTCACCTGATGCAAAATTCTCTGAATGTACGTTGATGTAGAGTTGACGTGCCTGCAAAGCAGTGATTAGTTCATCTGTCAATTCAAATGTGTTGTTGCTTGTATCAAAAGTGCCTGAAGTTTGATTTTCATTTAAAGTGGTGTTCAGTACAACTTCTACACCGCCGCTTTGACCGGCAAAACCTAAATGGATGTGTGCTCCACCTGCAATACTTGTAGCTAGAGGGCTTGATAAACCTTCAAAACCACCAGCGACTGTTAGTGTTCTGCCATCCAAAGTGGCAATTACATCACCAAATGCCATTGTAGCTACTGGCGATGGTTCACTGCGACCAGTTAAAGTCGCACGATAAATTTGAGCCGATGAGAATAAGGGCGTAAAAAGTAACGCCAATAAAGTTATGCTCAAGAATGAATACAATAATCTCATAAAAAAAATAATTTTAAATAATAAAAAAAATGTCTGATAATGTGCTAATATATTAGTGCGTTATTGATAATATAATTGCTTGATTTACACAAGCATAACACTATCAACATCAATATTAATAATGTAACAATAAATAAAAGCACTCTGTTTTATAAAGCCTGTAAAGTTTGTGTTAACTTACTTTTTGTACTGCCTTTACTATTATTTACGAAGGGAGGATGTGGTTTGGATTTGTGAAAGCATCTTTTTTAGGATATTTTTCCTGCTTCCAGTTCAATATAGGCTGATTCTACTTTTCCACCCAAAGGAGGATTTAGTTTTCTTAGGCGCACTTTTATGCCCTGCGTGCGTTCGCCAAATACAAATTGCAAACGATCAATGATGCGCTGTGCAACTGCTTCAATCATTTTTGAAGTCTTTTTCATCTCTGTTCTACAAATGAAATAGATCGTCTCATAATTTACTGTTCCCTCTAAATCATCTTTTTGAGCAGCTAATTTAGTGTTGGTAGCAATGTAAACGTCCACAATGAAATGAGTGCCCATTTTTTGCTCTTCATCGTAATAGCCATGGTAGGCAAAGAAGTGCATGCCTTCTAGTGCAATAACTGCCATTGATCTTACTTATTTTTTATTTTATCATAATCGGGCAACTCAAAACTGGCTGCTGCCCTTAGCTCATTGACTTCTTTTGTCATTAATTGATTTGCTTTTTCATAGTCATTGCTAGGCAACTCAAATGGACCTCGTGCCACAAAAATATGTTTTGTTAGCATAGGGGCGAAATAATTGAAGTTGGATTTTAGTTGAGGGTAGGCACTAACGTAATAAAACTGAAAGGGTTTGTTCAGACTTTGTTGTGCGCCATCCATGAGTTTGTACAACCGATCGTACAGTGTTGGCTTTTCGGGTAGTGCTAACCCACCAATAGGAGAGAGAACACAAATCAAACCATTTGAAGCGCCTTGAAAAAGATCGTAGAACGTTTGTAGATAATCTAATGAAGCACCACTGTATTTTTTATTTACAATGGCTCTCATCTTATCATTTTTCATTTCAAATGAGCGAGCTACTGGTTTGATATGAACAGAAGGATTAGATGCTTGGATTTTGCTGACTAGCCACTTGAATAATTTGGTTCTATAATGATACCGAAGCGTTGGTTTTCCTTCGCCGTTCACGCCCATTTCCAGATGCACAGCATATGGCACTAAAGCATGGTGAGCGTTTTTTAGTACTTTACCGAGTGTCAGACCTACTGGAATAGCATCAAATGTATAATGATGATCGAAAAAAATAACGGCATTTCCCGTTTTTAGATGTTCATTCAACTGCTGAATGGTTGCATTGGTCTGATTATCCTGATGAACTTCGGCTATCTTTCCATTCCAATATTTTAGTATTGACCTTACAATAGGATTGAAAGAGGCATAAAGCTTTTTTTCCGAAATAAGATCCGTCGCCATTGATTGCTGCCCGCTCATTAAGCTCAATTTGTTAATTGCAAAAGATTATCAATAAATCTTCACAGAAAATATGCAGTTTTCATTGGGCAAAGGTAATTAATTTGTATTGCAATTGCATTGATAGTATTTTATGTGTTTGACACAGCATTATTCTAGGAAATAAATCTATGTGGTAGAATACGCTTGCAGTGGAAGTTTGAACGTGGTACATATTCTAACGCTAAGTTGTGTATTTGATTTTAGTAGTTAAAAGTTGAAAAGTATTTTGAGAATGAATTGCATTTAATCACTTCTTTGGTTATATTTGGAGTAAGTGTAAATAAAAGACTATAATTATACCACTAAAACAAATATATTTATGAGTCATCTTCTTAGATCAGTTGGTAAACTTTAAGTGAGACAAGCAGCAGATCATCTGATACTTACTCATGGCGTTACTACAGCAAAAGACGTTTATGATTATTTAGCCTCACTGGCGTATGATGTAGCGTGGAAAGATGTATTTTACTGGATGGATCGCTTGGCTTATGAAGATAACTGGGAATATATCTATCATGGAGACATAAGAATTTATCGCTATTGTAAGGAAGATGAATCTATATTGGGCTGGATGCCTCATCTGAATTTCAATTAAAAAAGTGGGTGTCTAGCAATTCATTTTTAGGAAGAACCTAAAGTTAAAAGCCTTACTGAGTTTTTCAGTAAGGCTTTTCTAATAAGTCTATTTATTTCTGTTCGTATGCTTCTTACCAACTAAAGTTGGCACTCGGATATGCTAATAATTCTCTTCTTCGTAATCATCTAGTGCCAGTGCTGCTTTGCGAGCCTCATAATCTCTCTGAGCCTTCTTAGTCGTTACAAACAAGTCATTGTACTTACGCATTCCTGTACCCGCTGGTATTTTCTTACCTACGATTACATTTTCTTTCAAGCCCATCAAGAAATCTTGTTTTGCTCCAATAGCAGCAGTACTTAGTACTTTAGTCGTCTCTTGGAAAGAAGCTGCTGAAATCCAGCTACTTGTACCTAATGATGACTTAGTAATACCTTGTAACAATGGACTAGACGTCGCCGCAATTGCATCTCGATATTGTACCAATGTTAGATCATTACGCTTCAGGTAAGAATTTTCTTCTCTGAGTTGACGTAGTGAGACCAGTTGCCCTGGCTTCAAGCGATTAGAATCACCAGACTCTAGTACCACTTTTTTATCAAAGATTGAATCGTTTTGCTCTACGAAGTCGTATCTCTCGACTGCTTCTCCTTCTAGGAACGTTGTGTCTCCTGGATCTTCAATCTGTACTCTTCGCATCATTTGACGTACAATTACTTCAATATGCTTGTCATTGATACCGATACCTTGTGAACGATATACTTCTTGAACACCGTTTACCAAGTATTGCTGTACTGCAAACACTCCTTTTATATTCATGATATCTTTGGGAGCTGTTGCACCATCAGAAAGTTGCATACCCGCACGTACAAAGTCTCCATCTTGAACCAAGATGTGTTTTGAAAGCCCAATTAAGTACTTTCTCTTTTGACCATCTTTCGCTTCGACAGAAACTTCACGATTACCACGCTTGATTTTACCGAATGTAACAATACCATCAATTTCAGCAGTAACGGCTGGATTAGATGGATTTCGAGCCTCGAACAGCTCTGTTACTCTAGGTAAACCACCTGTAATATCTTGAATACCACCTAGCTTGCGTGGAATCTTAACGACTTTTTGACCTAATTTAACTTTTTCTCCCTCATCAATATTGATATATGCACCTACTGGTAAGTTGTAGCTTTTCATCACCTCGCCATCAGTACTTACAATCTTGATTGTAGGAATCTTTTTCTTATTTCTTGATTCAATCACAACTTTGTCTTCATATCCCGTTTGGTCATCTCGCTCTCTGCGGAAAGTAATATTCTCCTCAATATGCTCGAATTGGGCGATACCGCTAAATTCTGAGACAATAACAGAGTTAAATGGATCCCAATCACAAATTTTATCCCCTTTCTTAATTTTATCTCCGTCTTTCACTGCTAACGTTGAGCCGTAAGGGATATAATTGGAGGAAAATTGCTTTGTTTTCTTTGCATCCATGATTCGAATCTCACCAGAACGAGATAAAACGAGTACATTGCCATCTTCTCCTTCGATCACTTTTACATTATCCAACTCGACTACTCCATCAAACTTAGCGATCATACTAGATTCTTGCTTGGAGACAGAAGCTACGCCACCTACGTGGAAAGTTCGAAGAGTCAACTGTGTACCTGGCTCACCGATAGACTGGGCAGCAATAATTCCTACTGCATCCCCTCGCTCTGTAATACGACCAGTTGCCAGATTTTTACCATAACATTTTCTACATACTCCGCGCTTTGTCTCGCAGGTCAGTACAGAACGAATGGTTACTTCTTCAATACCAACTTCCTCAATATACTTTGCTGTCTTTTCATCAATATATTCTCCTGCTGGAAGAATCATCTCATCAGTAACTGGATGCACAATGTCATACAGCGTGTAACGGCCGAAGATTCGTTCAGAAATTACTTGGATGATTTTGTCATTTTCCTTTAGTGCGGTAGTTTCAATTCCTCTCAGTGTTTCGCAGTCTTCCTCCATAATGACCACATCCTGTGTTACATCCACTAAACGGCGAGTCAAATAACCTGCATCGGCAGTTTTTAATGCAGTATCCGCAAGACCTTTACGCGCACCGTGTGTAGAAATAAAATACTCCAATACAGAGAGACCTTCAATAAAGTTAGCCAGAATCGGGTTTTCGATTACTGCTCCACCTGTATCACCAGATTTTCTTGGTTTTGCCATCAATCCACGTAATCCACACAACTGCTTGATTTGACGTTTTGAACCACGCGCACCTGAGTGTAGCATCATGTAAACCGAGTTGAAGCCTTGTTTATGTTCTGCCAACTCTTTCATTAAAGTATCCGTGATGCGGTTATCGGCATACGTCCACTTGTCAATGATTTGGTTGTATCGCTCATTATTTGTAATCAAGCCCATGTTGTAGTTCTCCCATACTTCGTCTACTTCCTCCTGTGCTTCGTTCAAGGCGATTTGCTTAATTTCGGGAATAATTAGATCTCCTAAGTTAAACGATAATCCTCCTTTGAACGCCCAGTAGAACCCCATAAACTTGATTTGGTCTAAGAATTCTGCTGCAACCGTGAAATTGGTACGCTTGATAATATCGCCAATTACTCGTTTTAGTGCTTTTTTGGTCAGTAGCTCATTAACGAAAGGTATGCTCTCAGGTGTTGATTGATTAAAAATAACCCGACCAGTGGTGGTATCAATCAACTTAGTAACCATGTTTCCTTCTTCGTCTTCTACTTTAGCTCTTACTTTGATTCTTGCATGTAAGTCCAATTTGCCTTCATTATAAGCAATAAGCACTTCTTCGGCAGAATAAAATTTACGCCCCTCACCTTGTACAACAACTTCCTCTGTCGTCCAGCGCTCCTTGGTAATGTAATATAATCCTAAGATCATATCCTGAGATGGGAGTGTAACAGGAGAACCATTCTGAGGATTTAACATATTGTGAGCCGAAAGCATTAAAATTTGGGCTTCTAAAATAGCAGCTTGGCTCAATGGAACGTGCACTGCCATTTGGTCTCCATCGAAATCGGCATTGAATGCACCACACACTAGTGGATGCAATTGAATCGCTTTACCTTCAATCAAACGAGGCTGAAAAGCCTGAATAGACAGTCGGTGTAACGTTGGTGCACGGTTGAGCAACACAGGGTGTCCTTTCAACACATTTTCCAGTATTTCCCATATGACGGGATCTTTGCGATCGACTAATTTTTTTGCCGATTTAACTGTTTTGACTATTCCACGCTCAATTAGTTTGCGAATTACAAATGGTTTGAATAATTCCGCTGCCATTTTCTTTGGAATACCACATTCGTGCAACTTTAGCGTTGGCCCTACTACAATTACAGAACGACCAGAATAGTCCACTCTCTTACCCAATAAATTTTGACGAAATCGCCCTTGCTTACCTTTTAATATGTCACTTAGAGACTTCAACGCCCGACCACCTTCTGCTTTTACAGCATTGGATTTTCTTGAATTATCAAACAAGGAATCAACTGCTTCTTGAAGCATTCGTTTTTCGTTTCTCAAAATCACCTCAGGTGCTTTGATTTCTAACAATCGCTTCAATCGGTTATTTCTGATAATTACTCGACGATATAAGTCGTTTAGATCTGAACTTGCAAAACGCCCACCATCCAGTGGCACAAGTGGTCGTAATTCAGGTGGCACTACTGGCAAGTATTGAATCACTGACCATTCAGGACGATTTTCAATACGCGTTAATCCATCGCGGAATGCTTCTACCACTCTCAAACGCTTCAACGCTTCTGACTTGCGCTGCTGAGAAGTTTCATTAGCAGCTTGATGACGTAGATCATAAGATAACTGATCCAAATCCAAATTCATAAGCAAATCTCGAACTGCATCTGCTCCCATTTTCGCAACAAAGCGGTTTGGGTCTTCTTCTGGTAGTTGCTGGTTTTCAACAGGCAGAGTCTCCAGAATTTCTAAATATTCTTCTTCTGTTAACAAATCCATTTTGGCAATACCTTCGTCTGCCTTAATTCCAGGATTGATGACTACATATCGCTCATAGTAAATAATAGTCTCCAACTTTTTTGAAGACAAGCCCAACATATAACCAATCTTGTTAGGCAAAGATTTAAAAAACCAGATATGTACCACAGGGACAACTAATTTAATATGTCCCATACGCTCGCGTCGCACCTTCTTTTCCGTTACTTCAACCCCACATCGATCACAAACAATACCTTTATATCTGATTCGCTTATATTTTCCACAGTAGCATTCGTAATCTTTGACTGGTCCGAATATCCGCTCGCAGAATAATCCATCTCGCTCTGGCTTATACGATCGGTAGTTGATCGTTTCAGGTTTTAATACCTCACCATAAGAACGTTCTAGAATATCATCAGGCGAAGAAAGACTGATTGTAATGCTCTCGAAATTTTGACTTTGAACGCGATTATCTTTTTTAAATGGCATATTTTATTGTTGTTAGGTACTTGGCTCTTGGTATCAGGCAAGAATATTACTATTCAAACACTTAATACCTAAACACCTAGTACCTTTATATTAATCAAATTTTACATCTAGTGCTAGTCCTCTTAATTCGTGTACAAGCACGTTGAATGATTCTGGTATATTCGGCTGTGGTAGTGGATCACCCTTTACAATAGCTTCATAAGCCTTTGCACGACCCTGAATATCATCGGACTTGATCGTCAGTAGTTCTTGTAGAATGCTTGAAGCTCCAAAGGCTTCTAATGCCCAAACCTCCATCTCGCCAAATCGCTGACCACCAAACTGTGCCTTACCGCCCAGAGGCTGCTGAGTAATCAATGAGTAAGGACCGATTGAACGAGCGTGCATTTTGTCATCTACCATGTGAGCTAATTTCAGCATATAGATCACACCTACTGTTGCTTGCTGGTGGAAACGATCTCCTGTTTCACCATCATATAGATAAGTTTGCCCCAAACTTGGCAGTTTAGCTTGTTGGATGTATTCTTCAATTTCATCCATTGTTGCTCCATCAAAAATTGGTGTGCCAAATTTCATACCTAGTTTCTCTCCGGCCCAACCAAGCACTGTCTCAAAAATTTGTCCAATATTCATTCTCGAAGGTACACCCAATGGATTTAGTACAATATCTACTGGCGTTCCATCTTCTAAGAATGGCATATCTTCCAATCGAACAATTCTTGCTACAATTCCTTTATTACCGTGACGACCAGCTAGTTTATCTCCTACTTTCATCTTACGCTTCTTCGCCATATAAACTTTCGCTAGTTTCAAAACGCCAGCAGGTAACTCATCACCAATGCTTACGTTGAACTTTTCACGCTTGTAACGTCCCACTTCTTCGTTGAGCTTGATGTTGTAGTTGTGCAATAATCTAGCAATTAGAGAATTGGTATGTTCATCCTTTGTCCAATTGTTATAATCGACAGAGGTATAGTCAATTTCACGCAGCATTTGCTGATCGAACTTAACACCTTCTCCTACTAGTCGCTCATTGTACACACTGCGAACGCCGCTTGATTTCTCCTCCTTCAATAAGATTAGTAGCTTATCAATCAGGATTGTTTTCAGTTCGTTCTTAGCAATTTCATGTGCTGCATCTAATTCATCCAACAAGTTTTTCTCACTTGTCTTTTGTAATTTATCTTTCTTTGCTCTTGCGAACAATTGTTTGTTAATGATAATTCCTTTTGTAGAAGGTGGTGCTTTCATGGAAGCATCCTTCACATCACCCGCTTTATCACCAAAAATGGCGCGTAGTAGTTTTTCTTCTGGCGTAGGATCAGATTCACCTTTTGGCGTAATTTTGCCAATGATAATATCTCCCTCTTTTACCCAAGCACCGATACGAATAATGCCATTTTCATCCAGATCCTTCGTTGCATCTTCCGAAACATTAGGAATATCATTTGTTAATTCTTCTTCACCTAGCTTGGTGTCTCGAACATCCATTTCAAAGTGCTCAATGTGAAGCGAAGTAAAGATGTCATTTCTGACGACATTTTCAGAAAGTACAATGGCATCTTCAAAGTTGTATCCTTTCCATGGCATAAATGCTACTTTCAAATTCTGCCCCAATGCCAACTCTCCTTTGTCCGTAGCGTATCCATCACAAAGAATTTGACCCTCTGTTACACGGTCTCCTTTGCGAACAATAGGCTTTAAGTTAATGCAAGTCCCTTGATTGGTTCTGCGAAACTTAATTAATTTGTAAGTCTTAACATTGTCCTCGAAGGATACTAGCTGCTCCTCTTCATTTCTATCGTAGCGAATGACTACTTCATTGGCATCTACGTATTCTACAATTCCTTCGCCCTCTGCATTAATCATAATGCGACTATCTCGTGCTACTTTTCCTTCTAGCCCTGTTCCCACGATAGGGGAGTTTGGGCGCAACAGTGGCACAGCTTGACGCTGCATGTTAGAACCCATTAAAGCACGGTTCGCATCATCATTTTCTAAGAAAGGAATCATGGAAGCGGAAACTCCAACAATTTGGTTTGGCGCAACATCCATGTACTCAATTTCTTCTGGTTCAAGCACTGGGAAATCACCATGCTCACGACACTTGATACGATCTGAATCAAACGCCCCTGTTTCACTTACTGGTGCATTTGCTTGTGCGATCCTCATAAAATCCTCTCCTTCAGCGGATAAATATTTAATTGGATTTTTTAGATCTACAATTCCTTCATTTACTTTTCGATAAGGTGTCTCTAGGAATCCCATCTTGTTTATCTTTGCGTGCACGCAAAGCGTAGAAATTAAACCAATATTCGGACCTTCTGGTGTTTCAATTGTACAAAGACGACCGTAGTGAGAATAGTGAACATCACGTACCTCAAAACCTGCGCGCTCTCTAGATAATCCTCCAGGGCCTAGTGCTGAAATACGACGTTTATGTGTAATTTCTGAAAGCGGATTTGTTTGATCGCAGAATTGTGATAGCTGACTTGTACCAAAAAATGAGTTGATAACCGAAGAAAGTGTACGAGCATTAATCAGATCAATAGGTGTAAAGACTTCATTGTCTCGTACATTCATACGCTCACGAATTGTTCTAGCCATTCTCGCAAGCCCCACACCAAATTGACCATACAACTGCTCTCCTACGGTTTTTACTCTACGATTACTCAGGTGATCTATATCATCAATCTCCGCTTTTTGATTCATTAGTTGAACCAAGTACTTAACAATTTCGATAATATCTTCCTTTGTCAAGACTAATGTCTCAGAAGATGTTGTTAAGTCTAGTTTTCTATTAATTTTGTAACGCCCGACTTCTCCCAAGTTGTAACGCTTGTCGGAGAAGAATAATTTATCAATTATACCGCGTGCCGTTTCCTCATCTGGTGGCTCTGTGCCACGCAATTGTTTGTATATGTATTGAACTGCTTCTAGTTCTGAACTGGAAGGGTCTTTTTGTAATGTATTATATATGATGGAGTAGTCATCCTCGATATCATCACGTTGTAGCACTACTGTATCTATATCAGCATCTACAATCATTTCGATGTTATCTTCATCTAGTACAATATCACGTTCAAGAATAATCTCGATACGTTCCATTGTTGTTACTTCACCTGTATCTTCATCTACAAAATCTTCTGTCCAACTACGCAAAACGCGAGCGGCTAGCTTCCTACCGATTGACTGTTCTAAAGAATCGCGATCAGCGGACACTTCGTCTGCTAAGCCAAATATATTTAGAATAGCACGATCCGTATCATAGCCAATTGAACGGAGTAGCGTTGTAACAGGGAATTTTTTCTTACGATCAATGTAAGCATACATCACCGTATTTATATCTGTAGCAAACTCCATCCAAGCACCCTTGAATGGAATAATTCTAGCGGAATAAATTTTAGTACCATTAGGGTGAAAACTTTGTCCAAAGAAAACACCTGGCGAGCGATGTAATTGAGAAACAATAATTCTCTCGGCTCCATTGATAACAAATGTACCTTTAGGAGTCATGTATGGAATATTTCCTAAAAATACATCTTGAACAATAGTTTGGAAATCAACGTGCTCTTCATCATTACAAGAAAGGCGTAGCTTCGCTTTTAGCGGAACGCTGTAAGTCAAACCTCGCTGCATGCATTCCTCCGTAGTGTATCTCGGTGGATCAACAAAATAATCTAAGAATTCGAGAACGAATATATTTCTAGCGTCAGTAATGGGAAAATTTTCTTGAAACACTCTGTAAAGCCCTTCATTCATCCTATTCTCAGGGGTCGTTTCCAGTTGAAAAAACTCTTTGAACGACTTGAGCTGAATTTCGAGAAAGTCTGGATAATCTGCAACTACACGCGACTTTCCGAAACTGTATCTTTTTTGTTCAGCATTTAAAGTACCGATGGTTGAAGTCATTTATTTTTATTATTTTTGCAACAACATAATTGAATATAAATACAAAGAACTATTTTTCTCACACTATAATATTGAATAAATCATACTTATAGATTAAAGCAAATAGAATATTCTCACTAGAGAATTACGACTTTTAACAGATCGTAACTCCTTAAAGTTCTTCTAGTCCTTTTATTTCATAAGGTTTAGCTGAAAGATTACACTTTTATTGCTTATTATGAACAAACACCTATTTTTCTATATACTAGTATAGGCTTAACAAACAATTGAATGTTTGCTAAGCCATTACTGTACAACCAGCCTAATGATTGAAACATTGGTTGGTTGAAAATTCCTCTTACTTAATTTCTACTTCTGCTCCTACTGCTTCTAGTGCTTTTTTCAATTCTTCAGCCTCATCCTTGGATGCTTTCTCCTTGATTGTTGTTGGTGCACCATCAACAAGTTCTTTTGCCTCTTTCAAGCCCAAGCCAAGAAGACCTTTTACTTCTTTCACCACCTTTAATTTAGCAGCACCTCCTGAGTTTAGAATTACATCGAATTCTGTTTGCTCAGCAGCTCCACCGCCATCACCACCATCGGCAGCAGCACCACCAGCTACCATTACAGGTGCGGCAGCAGCAGCAGGTTTAATACCATAATCTTCTTCTAATACTTTAGTTAATTCTGTTACTTCTTTTATAGTAAGATTAACTAGTTGTTCTGCGATTTCTTTAATATCAGCCATTGTAATAAAATTTAAAATTGTTAAACCATTGATTTGAAAATGGTGCGTAACATTTATTTTGAAAAGCAACCTTGTTAAAGATCACTAAGCGGAAGCCACATTTTTTCAGATAATAGATTTTAGAGCATAGGGAGAGGGACTGCCTAACCTCAGTTAAAATCTAGTATCAAGTGTTTAATTATTTTTTTCTCCGATAGCTTTTAATAAGCCTATCAAATTGCTGCTGCTTGAACTTAAAGCACCTACCATCTCTTTTGCAGGACTTTCTAGTGCCGTTGCAAGATTAGATGCTGGGCCATTCAATACCGTAAGCAATTCTCCCAGTAAATCTGCTTTTGATTTCAACTCAGTCAAGAAGTCAATTTGATCGTCTCCTGCGACGACATCTTGATCTATGTAAGCAGCTTTGAGTAGGGGTTTTTCTGATGATTTGCGAAATTCTTTTAAAACTACTGCTGGCGTTTTACCATCTTCTGAAAAAAGCACAGCAGTGTGTCCTTTCAAATGTGGAAACACTTCGTTGTAACCTTCATCAGAAATCCTCTCCAAAGATTTTTGGATAAGTGTATTTTTGATGACACGCATTTCAATTTGATTCTCGAAGCATTTTCTTCTGAAATCATTGGTCTCAGCGACGGTCATTGCAGAGAAGTCTGTTAAATAAAAGAACTTTGACGCTCCGAATTTATCTACTAGCTCGTCTATCAGAGCGGTTTTCTTATCTTTTGTCATTTCTTTATAATTGAATACCGTTTACTGCGGCAGTAATTATTTAATAGATTTAGCATCAATACGAATTCCAGGACTCATCGTAGTCGCCACTGTAATTGATTTCATGTAAGTTCCTTTTGCAGAAGAGGGCTTAATCTTTTGAAGTGTTGACAGCAGCTCTGTTGCATTTTCTGCTAGCTTGTTGGGCTCGAAAGAAACACGCCCAATTGGAGCATGAATAATTCCAAACTTATCAACTCTAAAAGAAATCTTTCCTCCCTTTACATCTGCTACCGCAGCACCTACGTTTGGTGTTACTGTTCCCGTCTTAGGGTTAGGCATCAGACCTCTAGGACCCAAAATCCGACCAATCCTACCCACTTTTGCCATTACCTGAGGCATAGCTACTGCCACATCAAAATCTGTCCAGCCATCTTGGATTTTCTTTACTAATTCATCTAAACCAACATAATCAGCACCTGCTGCTTTTGCTTCCTCTTCCTTATCAGACGTGCAAAATACTAATACTGTTTTAGATTTACCCGTTCCGTTAGGTAAACTAACTGTACCTCGAATGGCTTGATCTGCCTTTCGTGGGTCAACTCCTAAACGGATGTGTAAGTCAACAGAAGAATCAAATTTGGTGAGATTTACCTCTTTCACAAGTGCTACTGCCTCTTGAATGCTATATAATTTGTCTTTATCAATTTTAGCATTGGCAGATGCTCTTTTCTTGGATATTTTACCCATTACTACTTTTTTTAAGGTAATAGCGTTCAAGTGCTAGACTTAAACTCCCTTGGTTAAATATAATTATGTGTTAGTTGTCACTAGCAGCCTCTCCTGCCCAAGGTGGAGTGCCAGTTACATTAATGCCCATACTTCTGGCAGTTCCAGCTACCATTTTCATGGCAGATTCTACTTTAAAAGCATTGAGATCAGTCATCTTACTTTCTGCAATTTCCTTTACCTGATCCCAGGTTACGTTACCAACCTTATCCCGATTAGGTTCAGCAGAACCTTTTTTCAATTTAGCTGCACTTAACAATTGAACAGCCGCTGGCGGTGTTTTTATAACAAATTCAAATGATTTGTCTGAAAATACCGTAATTACGACTGGTAAAACCTGCCCTTGTTTGTCTTGAGTTCTGGCGTTAAAACGTTTGCAAAACTCCATAATATTAACACCTTTTGCACCTAGTGCTGGTCCTACGGGAGGTGCAGGGTTCGCTTGTCCTCCTTTTACTTGCAACTTAATAAATGTACTGACTTCTTTAGCCATTTCTCTTGTCAAATTTGAGATTCATGTTTGAGATTTGAAATACTTCAAACTCAATTTAGAATTTATGATTTCCTCTAATATTCCTTACTTATCTAACTTACTGCTGCTTCTCAACCTGCATGAAGTTCAGCTCTACCTCAGTTCCTCGTCCAAATATCTTAACAATTACCTTCAATTTCTTTTTCTCGTCATTTACTTCTTGAACATCTCCAACAAATTCCTTAAACGCTCCATCAATAATTTTGACCGTTTCGCCAACTATGAATGGTTCAATTAATGCCTCTCCTGCGTCTTGTGACTCATCTACTTTTCCTAACATTCTATTGGCCTCAGCATCTCTCATTGGGATGGGATTAGTACCGCCAAGAAAATTTATAACATCCTTTACACCTGCAATTGTCTGCACCATTTCTCCTGAAAAACTCTTAGGATCTGCTTCCACTAAAATATATCCTGGCAAAATATTTCGCTCAGAAATTACTTTTTTACCAGCTCTTATCTTGTAAACCTTTTCAGTCGGTACTAATACTTGTGAAACATAGTCCTTCCATCCATTGCGCTGTATTTCAAGATCAATGCGTTCTTTAATTTTTTTCTCCTTTCCGCTTATTACCCTTAAAGAGTACCACTTATGTCCTTCTGCCATTTGGATGGAAAACTATTTGAGTTTATTTTGACTAGCTAACTAGCTAAATAGACCGTAGATAAATTTTAATGCGTTGTTGGATGCGAAATCCATTACAAAAACAATGAGCGCAAAAATTAGAGACGCTACAATAACTAGAACTGTGTTACTTTGTAAACTCTTCCAAGATGGCCAAGTCACTTTGTTAACCAATTCATTATAACTCTCTCGAATGTAAAGTCTTAATTGTTCCATTATTCTTATCAGTGGGCAAAAAATGAATATAACATCATTTTTGCGGTCTTCATAAAGCACGGGCAGTAGGATTCGAACCCACGGCCTAAGGTTTTGGAGACCTTCGCTCTACCAACTGAGCTATGCCCGTTTTTAATAAGATTTTTAGATAGCGGATGTGAGATCGATTTATTTACGACCTCACATCTAATTATCCTAAAAACCTATAGTTCAATCGACTATAATTAGTCTAAAATTTCAGTTACCTGACCTGCACCTACAGTACGACCACCTTCACGAATTGCAAAACGCAATCCTTTTTCCATTGCAATAGTGTTAAGCAATTTCACCTCTAATGAAACGTTATCACCTGGCATAACCATTTCTACGTTTTCAGGCAGAGAAACATCTCCTGTTACATCTGTCGTACGGAAATAGAACTGAGGGCGATAGCCGTTAAAGAATGGTGTGTGACGACCACCTTCATCTTTACCCAAAACATAAACTTCACATTTGAAGTGCTTGTGTGGTTCAACTGACTTTGGCTTACAAATTACCATACCACGTTTGATATCTTCCTTATTGATACCGCGAAGTAGGATGCCCGCATTATCACCAGCTTCACCTCTATCCAATATCTTACGAAACATTTCTACCCCCGTAACTATGGATTCAATCGGCTTTTCTCCTTCTTTCTGCATACCAATAATTTGCACTCCATCACCTACGTTGATTACACCACGTTCTATACGACCTGTTGCAACTGTACCACGACCAGTGATTGAAAATACATCTTCAATTGGCATCAAAAATGGCTGATCTACCAAGCGCTCTGGCTCTGGAATATCACTATCACAAGCTGCCATCAATTCCATAATAGCTTCTTCAGCACTAGCATCTCCTTCTAAAGCCTTCAGTGCAGAACCTTGAATAACAGAAGCATTATCACCATCAAACTCATATTGATCCAATAATTCACGAACTTCCATTTCTACTAGCTCCAACATTTCTGGATCATCTACCAAGTCAACCTTGTTCATGAAGACAACAATCTGTGGAACACCTACCTGACGAGCCAAAAGAATGTGCTCACGAGTCTGAGGCATAGGACCATCTGTTGCAGCTACTACAAGAATAGCACCGTCCATCTGAGCTGCACCCGTTACCATGTTCTTCACGTAATCGGCGTGACCAGGGCAATCTACGTGTGCGTAGTGACGATTTTCTGTTTGGTACTCTACGTGAGCTGTATTGATTGTAATACCACGCTCTCTCTCCTCTGGAGCACCATCAATTGAATCATAATCTTTTTTGTCCGCCAATCCCTTGCCAGCTAGTACACTAGTAATTGCTGCGGTCAAGGTAGTTTTACCGTGGTCAACGTGACCAATAGTACCAATATTTAAGTGCGGTTTTGACCTATCGAATGTTTCCTTTGCCATCAGTAAACTGTTTTTTATCCTTCAAGAATTATTTTGATAGACTGTTTAACAAATATTATTAATATACCTATAAATTTGAGCCAATGAAGGGAGTTGAACCCTCGACCTCTTCCTTACCAAGGAAGTGCTCTACCCCTGAGCTACATTGGCGTTGCTTTCATGCCATAAAATAAATTACCTTTATCTATGGCGTTGTCAAAAAAATGACAACAAACAACCACCAACGTGGTGAGCGGGCGACGAGACTCGAACCCGCGACTTTCAGCTTGGAAGGCTGATGCTCT